>NZ_LKTM01000339.1 GCF_001417955.2 Mycobacterium gordonae
ACACCCCCAGCCAACCAGACCCCCCGATCACCAGTCGAAAACAGCTGACCGCCCTACACCCTCAATTGCGAAGAGCCTGTTTACCCGCCGGCCACTTCGGTGGCACGCCGTGTGGACGTGGCGGCGGGAGGCGGTGCCTGTGACCTGCCGTTCACATTCGAGTCGCGGCGACGCCACTCGCCATTAATTTGCGACCGAGGCAGTACCAGTAGGGTTTCATCCTGCGCTATAGCGAGCACCGCAGAATACCGAGTTTCTATTTCTGAATACGAGGAAATGAATTGCTCATCAATCGAATCGGCCCTTTCTGGGCGGCGTTTGCTGCCACCGTTCTGCTGGCCTCCGGATGTGGTGGTCAGAATCGGACCGCGCCGGAACCCGGGAGCGGCGAAAGCGCGGTGAATTGCGGCGGGAAAAAGACCCTGAAGGCCAGCGGGTCAACGGCGCAGGCGAACGCGATGACCCGGTTCGTCAAGGCTTTCGAGGGGGCATGTCCCGGGCAGACGACGGATTACACCCCGGATGGGTCCGGAGCGGGGATCCGCGCATTCCTGGACAATCAAACCGACTTCAGCGGCTCGGACTCGCCGCTGAGCCCGCGCGAGTATGCCGATGCCCAGCGGCGTTGCGGTGCGCCGGCGTGGAACCTGCCGGTGGTGTTCGGACCGGTCGCCATCACCTATCGCGTGGACGGGGTGCCGGCGCTGACCCTGGATGGTCCGACAGCCGCGAAGATTTTCAACGGATCCATCGTCACCTGGAACGATCCCGCGATCGTGGCGCTGAATCCCGCCGCCAAGCTGCCCAGCGAACCGATTCACGTGGTGTTCCGCGGCGACGACTCAGGAACGTCGGACAACTTCCAGCGCTACCTCGACACGGCGGGCGGCAGCGCCTGGGGTAAAGGTGCCGGCAAACAGTTCAGGGGTGGGGTCGGAGAGGCGGCCGTGGGCAACGAGGGCACCGCGACGGTCGTCAAACGCACCGAAGGTGCGATCAGCTACAACGAATGGTCGTTCGCCCAGGAGCAGAAGCTGGACATGGCCAGGATCGTCACCTCCGCCGGTCCCGAGCCGGTCGAAATCAGCGCCGACTCGGTGGCGAAGACGATCGCCTCGGCCGGCATCGTCAACAAGAACAACGACCTGGTTCTCGACACCATCTCGTTCTACCGGCCCACCCAGCCCGGTTCCTATCCGATCGTGCTGGCGACGTACGAGATCGTGTGCTCGAAGTACCCCGATGCCCAGGTCGGTGCGGGGGTCCGGGCATTCCTGCAGAGCACCATCGGATCGGGTCAGAACGGGTTGGCGGACAACGGCTACATCCCGATCCCGGACGCGTTGAAGTCTCGACTGTCGGCTGCGGTCAACGCCATCTCCTGAGAACGAAGACGTTTCAGCCGACCGGCAGCTGGCGGGGCATGACGGTGGGTTTGATCCCGTAGCGCGGGGCCGCCCCCGCTCCACGAGTGTTGCCTCCGCCGCCGACCGGCATGCCGCCCAACACATTTCCGCTTCCCGCGGACTCGGCGGCGGTGATGGGTTCGCTGATCATCTGTACGGCCGGGCGGACGGCCGGAGCCGCCGACGCGCCCGGCCACGACGAGGGTACGGCGAGGTGGCCGATGTGGGCGCCGTTGCCCAGGCCGGCTGCCACCTGCCCGCCGGCACCGAGTCCCGCGGTGAGCGGGGGCACCGGTACCGCGGCCGCGGCGGCGGGAGCCGCGCCGCCGAGCAAGCCCGCCGATTTGGCCATCTGAACACCGAAGTTGCCCATGCCGACGCTGAAGTACGGCAGGCCTTCGGTGTTGTAGAAGAAGCTCGCGTAGTTCGAGTAGCCCTGCATGAAGGTGCCCAGGTTGTTCGGCAGTGTGGTCTGACCGGTCAGCAGGAACCAGATCTCGGTGAGAATCGGGAATTGGGTCGCCGTCTCGGTCAGCAGTTGCTGGGTGCCGGCTGGGGTGGCCAGCAGGCCCAGCCGGCCGGTGACCTGACTGAAGAAGCTCTGCAGTGCCTCCTGGACGGAAGCCGCCGGCGCGGCCTGCGCCGCGGCTACCGCTGCGGCCTGCGTGGTGGTACCCGCGGCGATCGGCGGAGCCGACGTGAACGATTCCAGCTTCGACGCGAGCGCGGAGGACGACGCGTACCCGTACATCGTCAGAGCGTTCTGCGCCCACATTTCCGCGTACTGGGCTTCCAGTTGGGCGATCACGCCGTTGTTCAGACCAAAGATGTTGGTCTGCAGCGCTTCCGCCAGTTCGGCACGGTTGGCCGCTACCAGGGGCGGCGGCACGATCGAGGCGAACGCGGTCTCGAAGGCGGCCGCCGCTGACTGTGACTGGCCAGCGGCACGTTCGGCCTGCGCGGCGGTAGCCGTCAGCCAGTCCACATACGGCTGGGTGGCCTGCGCCATCGTCGCCGAAGCCGGTCCCAGCCACTCTTCGCCGACCAGCCCACTGAGCACGGCTTCGTAGGCCTGCGCTGTCGACGCGAGCTCGGCTGCCAGCGCATTCCAGGCGGACGCCGCGGACACGAAGGTTGCCGCTCCCGGACCGGAATACATCATCGCCGAGGTGACCTCGGGCGGCAGCACCCCAAAATCGGTTGCCATCTTGCGACTCCTCAATAACGTTGCGAATCAGGACAATTCATCCGGCTGACGGTGGTCGGGTGAGTACGGTGTAACGAAGTCCGTAGCGGACGCCCATGTTGCCCGCGCGCTGGCCGCCGCGCGCTCCGGAAGGGAATCCGCGCAGTGCGGCGTTCACGCCGTTGACGTGGCCCGGCTCGCCGGGGGACGCCGTGAACTGGGTGCTCGTCACGCTCGGTGCCACGTGTTCGGCGCCGGGCGCACCGGCCCAGCTCGCCGGGACCGAAAGCCCGCCGATCTTGCTGGACGACGCGACGCTTGCGGACAGATTTGCCCCGCTGTGAAAGTTCCAGCCACCGGCACCCAGAGCGGCGAACTGCGGTGTCGGGTACCAGGCGCCACCCGAACCCGCGGTCGTGCCGAGGCCGGGCTGCAGCTGTTGTGCAATGGACCAGCCGAAGTTGCCGATGCCCACTCCGAAGTAGGCCTGCAACGTCTGCCTGATAGCGGTGTACATGCCCGGGTACAGTCCGGCCCAGTTGTTCTCCGGGGTCGGAAGCCAGCCGAGCAGTGGAACGGTGCTGATCGGAGTGTCGGCGATGATCACCACATCGGGAGTGCCGGCGGCCTCGGCCGTTGCCAGATGCGCCGCCTGCGGGAGCGCAGCCGAGGACAGCAGCTGCGGAATCGTCGGCGCGGTGCTCTGCGCGGAAGCGTCGGCCGCCGCCGGATTTGTGGTGTTCGGGGGCACCGAGAACCTGCGCAGTTCGGTGGCCAGCGCGGATGCCGCCGCATACCCGTACATGGCGGCGGCGTCCCGGGCCCACATCTCCAGATAATCGGCTTCGGTCGCCGCGATCGCCGGGGTGTTCTGACCGAAGAAGTTGGTTGCGATCAGCGTCATCAACAGGACCCGGTTGGCCGCGATCACCGGCGGCGGCACCGTGAGGGTGAACGCGGTCTCGTAGGCCGCCACCGCTGCCCGGGCCTGGGTGGCCGCGCTCTCCGCCTGACCCGCGGCGGCGTTGAGCCAGCCCACATAGGGGGTCACCGCGGAGAGCATGGAGCGCGACGCCGGACCGACCCAGGGCGAACTGGTCAATTCGGTAATGACGGACTCGTAACCTGTTGCAGCCGAGAATAACTCGCTGGCGATGCCATCCCAGGCGGTGGCCGCGGCCAGCATCGGACCGGGTCCCGGGCCGCTGTACATGCGGCCGGAATTGATCTCAGGCGGCAGCGCCCCGAAGTCGAACAACACCCCTCCTGACGATCGGCGTCGCTATCGCGCGGAGCAGCCTCGCGAATCTGGGCTGATTGGAATTTAGAGGGGGGGTTCGGGATTTGGATCGGCCAATGCCAACTATTCACTGCCCGTCGATGTCTGTTAATCGACAGTTCAGATCTCAGTCCGCTTCCAGGATGATCGCCATCTCCGGGCAGGAGGCGGCCCCGTCGCGGGTCCGTTCCTCGTCCCCGGGTGCCACCGTGTGTTCTTCGAGGGTCGAATACCCCGACTCGTCGATCGGGAACAGCTCCGGGTCCACGGCGTAACACTGTGCGTGTCCAACGCATTTCGACCGGTCCAGACGCACCTTCACCGGGGGAAGCTTAGTCGTCAGGCACGTCAGGGAGGCGCATGGGAGACTTCGCCTCATGAGCGCTCCGGGTGGTAACCGGTCAGGGTCTTTCCACCTGCCCAGGCTCGAATACTCGTCGCTGCCGCTGACCGATGACCGGGGGGTCGGCTGGCGGCAGCTGCGAGACGCCGGACCGGTGGTGTTCATGAACGGTTCCTACTACCTGACGCGGCGCGAGGACGTGCTCACCGCCTTGCGCAACCCCCAGGTGTTCTCCTCGCGCCTGTTGCAGCCGCCTACCAATCCGCTTCCGGTGCTTCCGCTTTCGTTCGACCCCCCCGAGCACACCCGCTACCGCAAGATCTTGCAGCCCTATTTCAGCCCGCATGCCCTGAGCAGGTCGCGGCCGGTGTTGCAGCGCCACGCGGCCGCGATGATCGCTGAGCTCGCCGAACAGGGACAGTGCGACGCGATGGCGGATTTCGCGCGCTTGTATCCCTTCCAGGTGTTCCTGGACCTCTACGGGCTACCACTGCGCGATCGTGATCGGCTGATCGCGTGGAAGGACTCGATCGTCGGTGACAAACCCTTTCTCACCCTGGCCGAGGCCCAGGAGGGTCAGGTCGAGTTGTTCGAATATCTGACCGACGCGATTCAGCAGCGCCGGCGGCAGCCGGGCCCAGACATGTTGTCCGCGATCATGACCGGGCCGGGAGACCTGTCCGATCTCGAACTGCTGGGCATGAGCCACCTGCTGGTTCTGGCAGGTCTCGACACGGTGACCGCGGCCATCGGATTCGCCTTGCTGGAACTGGCCCGCAGGCCGCAGTTACGCGCTGAGCTTCGCGACGACCCCCGCCAGATCAGAGTCTTCATCGAAGAAGTGGTGCGGCTGGAGCCGTCGGCGCCAGTGGCCCCGCGGGTCACCACCGAATTCGTCACCGTCGGCGGAATGACCTTGCCCCCCGGGTCGCAGGTGCGGCTGTGCCTTGCTGCCATCAACCGCGACGGCAGCGACGCGACATCTACCGACGAGCTGCTGGTGGACGGAAAGGTGCACCGCCACTGGGGTTTCGGAGGTGGACCGCACCGCTGCCTGGGTTCGCATCTGGCCAGGATGGAACTGACCGTGGTCGTCGCCGAATGGCTGCGCCAGATCCCCGAATTCGGGCTTCCGGACTCTTATCGGCCCGAAATCGCCTTCCCATCCAAGACATTCGCCCTCACCTCACTGCCGCTGATCTTCAGCTAACCGGCGAACGGCGGTCGCGCCATGACGGTCGGGCGGAAGCCGTACTTCTGTCCACCGGCGGCGGCCGCGCCGGCCCCGAGACCGCCTAACGGCATGCCGCCCAGCAGGTTTCCCGTAGCTTCCGGGGCAGCGCTGACGGTGTTGATCGGGATCGGCGCCGCGTGACTGACGGCCGGACCGAGCGTCGCGATTGCCGGCGGCACCGACAGCTTGCCGACGGATGCGGCCTGCCCGAGGCTGGCAGCGACCTGTCCGCCACCGCCGCCCAGCAGGCTGCCCAGTCCCCCGAGCCCGTGCGCGGCGCCGGCGGCGGCCGACGAAGCTGCCGGCGCCAGCCCCTTGCTCAAGGACAGCAGCGTGTTGGCCATACCGGTGGAGAAGTACGGCAAACCCTCGATGTTGTAGACGGGCCCGGCGAAGTTCCGGAACGCGGTGATGAGCCACTGGGGGTTCAGCGTGCTGTTGCCGCCGATCCCGGTGAGCGCGGATCCCAGCACGGAGTTCGGGTTGAACGTGATGCCGGTCAGCGACTCGCTGGTCGGATTCAGGCCGAGCAGGGCCATGTTTCCCGGCGACGCCAGATTGTTCAGCTGACTCTGGATTCCACCGAGCAGGTCCGACAACGTCTGCTGCGCCGACCCGGCCGCGGTCGCGGTGGCCTGGGACACCGCGGCACCCTGGACGGCCGATGCGGCCGGGTTGGCCGTCTCCGGGGGCGCGGCGAACGGGGTCACCTTGGCTGCGGAGGCCGACGATCCCGCGTACTGGTACATGGCGGCGGAGTCCTGCGCCCACATCTCGCCGTACTGCGCTTCCAGGGCCGCAATCACGTTGTTGTTCTGCCCGAAGACGTTGGTGGCCATGGCCTGCGCCAACTCGGCGCGGTTGAGCGCCACGAGTTGCGGCGGAACCGTGGCGACGAAGGCATTCTCATAGGCGGCAGCCGCGGCGGTGGCCTGCCCGGCGGCCTGTTCGGCCTGTGTCGCGGTGGTGCTCATCCATGCGACGTAGGGCGTGATCGCTTCTGTCATCGAGGCGGATGCCGGCCCCATCCACTCCTCGCCGGCGAGCCCGGTGACCACCTTGTCGTAGGCAAGGGCGGAGGCATTCAATTCCGCGGCCAGCCCGTTCCAGGCGGACGCGGCGGCCACCATCGGCCCCGAGCCAGGGCCCGAATACATCAGTGCCGAATTGACTTCCGGCGGCAATGCCCCGAAATCCATGGTGTGGTCCTATCTGCTCGCGGCCGCGTTGGCGGCCTCGGTGGCTGCATATGATCCGGCGCTGGTACCCAGGGTCTTCACGAACATCTCGTGGATGGCCGCGGCCTGGGCGCTGACCGCCTGGTACATCTGGGCATGCGCGGCGAATTGTGCTGCCGTCAGCGCCGATACCTCATCCGCGGCGGCCGGAACCACTCCGGTCGTCGCGGCGGCGGCCGCCGCGTTCTGAGCGCTGACGGACGAGCCGATACCTTGCAAACTCGCCGCGGCCGACGACAGTGCTTCTGGTTGCGTGGTTACGTATGACATCTGTTTCCTCCTCGAGTAAGACTGCGAATGAACAGGTTTCGTTGCAGTTGAACGGTTCCTCGGACTCCTTCGGGTTATCCGGCCGACGGCGAGCGGGTCAGCACGTTGTATTTGAACCCGTACTTGTTGGTGTAGCCGCCGGCGGCGCGACGGCCGATTCCGCTGCCCGGCAATCCGCTGAGCATGCCGTTGGTGGTGGATTTGGCTGCCGTGGCGCCGAGGCCGTCGAAACCTGCGGAACCCGGCGGCAGCGGCGTGACTTGCGAGACGGTGTTCGCGGCCCAGGTCGGCGGGACCGACAGCTTGCCGATCGCGCCGGCCTGGCCCCAGCCCGCGGATACCGGAGTCCCCCAGGCGCCGATGGCACCCGGGGGTGGCAGGGCCCCACCTAGTGCCGGGTTGGGAGCGGGTGCGCCGGGAAGCAGGCCGCCGCCCCATGCGACGAGTGAGTTCACCGAGCCCAGTGCGAAGTACGGGTAGTTGGTGACCGAGTTCCAGATGTTCGTGGAGTTTCCGAATGCCGTCGCGATCAGCCCGTTCGGTCCCAGGAACCACGATGGGAGCGCGACGGAGTCGGGCGTGAAGGAGAATCCCAAACCCGTCAGGATCTCCTCGATGCCGCTCAACGGCGCCGCGGTGGACACCGACGATTCCAGCCCGCTCAACGTGGAGCCCGCTGCCAGGGCCGGCGCCACGGTGCCGCGGCGTTGCCGGCCGGGGTTGCTGCAGCCTGGCCGACGGCGGCCGCCTGCCCGGCCTCCGCGCCGGCGTTGGTGGTCAGCGGCGGCGCAGTGAACGGACTCAGTTGCAACGCGGTCGCAGAGGAAGCCGCATAGCCGTACATCGCCACGGCGTCCTGAGCCCACATCTCTGCGTAGTGCGCCTCGGTCGCCGCGATCGCCGGTGTGTTCTGACCGAAGAAGTTAGTGGCGATCAGTGTGGCCAACAAGGCCCGGTTGGCCGCGACCACCGGCGGCGGCACCGTCATGGCGAACGCGGCGTCGTAGGCGGCGGCGGCCGCCCGCGCCTGCATCGCGGCCTGCTCGGCCTGCTCCGCGGTGGCGGTCATCCATGCCACATACGGCGCGGCGGCGGCCACCATCGACTGAGATGCCGGTCCCACCCACGGTGAGCCGGCCAGCTCGGTGATCACCGAGCCGTATCCCGTTGCAGCCGTGCTCATTTCGGCCGCGAGGCCATCCCAGCCTGCCGCGGCGGCCAGCATCGGCCCCGCGCCGGGGCCGGCATAGATCCGTCCCGAGTTGATTTCGGGCGGTAAAGCTCCGAAGTCCAACACCACCCCTCCTCGGCCAGCCGAGACCGCAACGGCGATCCCCGTGTTGGCATTGGCATTGATCGGGCCGTACCCGGCCCACGCAGCTGCTTTGCTGCAATTGCTCCCCCGGTCGACCCGGCCTGTTCACAGGGCGGGTCGGTCATATTGCGCCGGCGCGGTGATAGCAGACAGCCACCGAACGAAACGGACCTTCAACCCGCGAAAAGGTTGAAGATAGTAGCATCGTCAGTCGATGTTCGGTTCGTTTTCGCACCGGCACATAGAAAACACATTAGAACCCGAGATCGGCCCGGGATACCGATGACACCGACTATTCATTCCCGGCAAACTGCTGTTCAGTCGGCGTTAAACAATTGAGTCAGCGCACTCGCCTGACCTGGGCCAACGGCAGCGCGGATCGGGCAGCGAATAAGCGAGCGACACTGTTTCCGAGGGCAATGTTCACCGAGATGTCGCCCGGCGCCGCCCGACAAACAAAAGCCGCCGCGTCGGGCCGCTCCCCGTAAGGGAGCCGGTCACCGACGCGGCGGCTTTGCTTCGGTTATGACGTGGCGCGGGCTACTTGCGCACCTCGGTCGCGGCGACCTGAACGAATACGCCGGTGTCCTCGGCCATCAGCAGGCCTCGACCGCGGGGCAGCGGACCGCCCTTCATCTTGCCGCGGATGAAGCCCTCGTCCGGGTCGGCGTCCATCACCAGCAGTGGCGCGTTGGCCTGATGCAGGGCACGCAACATCGGGTCGCTGCCCGCGGACGACCAACCACCGAAGGTGCGCGTGACAATCACGTGCAGCCCGACGTCGGCGGCCCGGTTCACGAACGGAACCACCTTGTGCAGCGGCGAATCGAAGCCCGGCGGGAGCTGCTGGATGTCGTCGACGATCAGGAAGATCTCCGGACCGCTCCACCACGACCGGGACAGCAGCTCTTCGGCGGACAGGCCGGGCGGAGGTTCGCGTCCGGCCAGAGCCGCCGCCAGCTCGCCCATCATCGCGACCACGCCGTCGAGGTTGTAGGCGAACTTCTCCACGTAGTCCGAGCCCAGCGCGGTGAGTAGCTGACGGCGCGGGTCGATCAGCCACACCTGCGCCGACGGCCGTCCGGGCGGAGGTGTCGGAGCACTGCTGGAGCCGGGCGCATACAACCGCTCGATCTCGGACATGATTGTGGCCAGCGTCGTGGTGCGACCGCACTCGCGGCGGCCGGTGACCATCAGGTGCGAGTTCTCGGCGAAGTTGAGATAGACCGGCTGCAGGTCCAATTCCGAGATGGCCCAGGCGATTCCGCCGGCGCCGACACCCTGGCGGGTGTCGCGTGCCGCCAGTTCGCGCACCTGTTCCACGCCGAAGCGGGCCGGCAGGCGACGCACCGGCGGGGCCGCCGCGGTGGTGAGCCGGCTGACGGCCGCGACAACGCTGTCACACTCGAAGACGTTGTTCGGAGTGCTGGCCAGAGCCGGCCGGGCCACCAGGGTGTGCAGGCCGGCCTGCGGGTCGCTGTCCAACCGCACGTAGTTGACCGCCACCATGCCGCGTCCGGGCTTCACCGGAACGTCCTTGGCGAAACGCGAGCGCACCAGTTTGGCGTCTTCGACTGCGGCCAAACGCAATTCGACGCGGGAGCCGAATCCGCTCCGTACCGGCGGGCGCAGCTCCGACTCACGGTCGGCGGTGACGATGACGTGCACACCGAACGAGGGACCCTGGTTGATGATCAGGTTGACCTGATCGATCAACACCTCGTTCTCCTCAGCCAGCGCCCGGTAGTTGTCGATCACCAGGAAGACGTCGCCGAACCCGTCGTTGGGCACCGGGCCCGCTTCCCCACCGAACTTGCGCCGGCGGAACATCTCCATCGATGCGATGCCGTATTCGAGGAAGCTGCGCTTGCGCTCGCGCACCAACGCCAGCAGCTCGGCCACCGTACGGCGCACACCGTAGGGATCGGTGGGACCGGCCACCTCGCCGACGTGCGGCAGTTGGGCCACCGTGGTCAGGGCGGTGCTGCTGTAGGCCAGGCAGTAGAACTGGACCTGCTCGGGGGTGTGGGTCAGCGCCGCGGAGCAGATCAGCGTCTGCAACGCGGTGGTCTTGCCCGACCCACCCGCGCCCAGGATCAGAACGTTGGCACCGGGCCCGGAGGCATCCACCGTCCACGGTGGCTGGTCGTGCTTGAACGGACGGTCGATGATCCCGATCGGGAACACCAGGTTGCGCGCCGTTCCATAATCCTTGTTCCAGGGACGTCCGAGCAGACGGTTGACCAGCTCGTCGATGGCGACCGGCTCGGTCAGCGGCGGTTGCCACAACCGGTACGGCTCGAAATTGATCTTGCGCAACTGGTCGATGATCACGGTACCGACCTTCGGCGTCCGGATCGCTTCCTCTTCCTCCTCGACCTCTTCGCCGGCGTCGACGACCTCGCCGTTCGCGTAGCTCGCGATCACGTCGACACTGGGGCCTCCCACGCTCACCTCCATGGGGGTGAAGGAGTTGGTGAACAGTTGCGGTCGCACGTAGTCGATGGTGTTCACCAGCACCGGCGCTTCCTCACCGTCGACGGTGGAGATGCGCAGGTAGTCCCGCCAGAGGAACTCGGCCTGGAACCGGATGATGTCCTCGAGGCTCTTCCGGAAGTAGCCCAGTCCGGCCTGAGCCGGCAGGTTCACCGCGTTGGGCACACCGGCCGCCTGCGCGGCGCCGGCCGTCCGGGCCTTCAGCACCAGGCGGTAACCCATGTTCTCCATGAGCTTCTCGGCGCGGCTTTCGATGGTCTGCGACGCCATCATCAGGTGGATCCAGTAGGCGCGGCCCTGACGACCGATCGAGTCGAGCACGTCGACCGCCGTCGGCATGATCCGGAACCACTCGTAGAACTCGTCGATGACGACCACGAGCATCGGCAGCGGCGCCATGTCCTGGCCCCGGGCCCGCATCCGGGCCCGCACGGAGTTGTACTCCTTGGCGTCGTCGACACCGGCGCTGTCACAGATCGCCTTGCGGCGCGCGATCTCACCCCACAGAGCGTCCAGGAAGCGCTCCATGAGCGCCTGGTCCTCTTCGAGGTCGGTGATGATGCGCGAGACGTGCGGCACCCCGGCGAACGGCTTGACCGCCGACCCACCCTTGAGGTCAGCCAGCACGAACTGCAACTCCTCGGGCGGGTGGCCCAGCATCAAGGACTCGATCACGGTTCGCACCAGCGTCGACTTACCGGAACCGGTGGTGCCCGACATGACGCCGTGCGGGCCATCGCCGCCCTCGTCCAGCGACTTCATGTCGAGGAACAGCAACTCACCGTTGTCGGAGCGGTTACCGAACGGGACACGCAACCGGGAGCGCCCCATGGTGTCGGTACGGCTCCCCCACAGGTCCTCGAAATCGATCGCGGACGGATCGCTGATGCCGTAGTAGGACAGGATGTCCCGGGCGCCGATGTGCGCGACCCGCTGACCGATCTCCTCGTACGCCTCGGCCAGACGCCATTGCGCCAGCTTCTGCGCGAACTCTTCGGCCTCGGCGGTGCTCATCTGGTCGGTCAGGGCGAAGAACCACGCCTTCTCGTCGATCACCATCCAGGTGTCGCGGTCGCGGGGCAGCGCCTCGATCACGCCGATCTTGTCGAACGACAGCTTGCGTTCGGGGACATTCGTCCACATCTCGGAGCCGGTCAGATCGAAGAACGTCACGCCGTCGACGCCCTCGGCGCTGATCACGTACTCCCACTGGGGGTCGTCGACGTCGGCGATGATCACGTGGTGCGGGGTCGGGGTCTGCGCCGACGAGCTCGCGTGCCGGGGCGTGAACGACCCGCGACCGGCGAACAGTTCGGCCTGCTCCGCCGCAAATTCGCGGACCGAGCTGTAGACCATCCGCGCGCTGCCCGCGGCGTCGGTGCGCCGTGAGTCGCCGAAGTGCGGCAACCACTTCACCCAGTCCCATTCGTCGAGGTCGGAACTGACGACGATCAGCCGGATGTGGTCGGGGCCGTGCGAGAACGCCAGCTGACAGATGATCGAGCGCATCAGGGCCAGTACCTGCGGACGCTCCCCGACGAGTGCGTACCAGGGCTCCACCAGCACGGAGATCATCTTGGGCAGGTTGTAGACGACACTCTGGTAACGGCCGAACTCCTGCAGGGCCTTACCGGTCACCGGCTCCAGCTCGATGTCGGTGGGCATGTTCTGCGGCTCGCCCCAGGTCACCTCGGGGCGAGTCATGCCCACGCCGACGCGAACGACGCCGAAGTTGAGGTCTTTGCCGTCCGGCTTGCGTTCCCACATCCGCTGCGAACCCACCGCAGCCGCAAGCGTGTTGGGTGCCGGGTGGAACCAGCGGTAGTTGGCGTCCATGCTGTCGGCGGACTCCTGCGCGGTCTCCCGCAGCATGTCCAGCATCAGCATGAACTGGGCGCGCATGGCATCCAGCTTCGGACGGCTCATCTGCTGCTGACCGCCGCCGACGCCGCGGAACATCATCAGCATCATGCCGCCGACCATGAAGATCGGGAAGATCGAGCCGACGCCGCCGAACACGTGCGAACCGCTGGCGAAGGTCATGGCGACCATGCCGCCCAGCAGTCCGATCACCACGACGCCGACCACGATCAGCCACCAGGGCTTGCCCTCCGGCGGCGGAATGCTCAACGGCGTCGGCAGGACGATGTTCTCCGGCTTGATTACCGGCGGCCGCTCCGGTGTGGGCCGTGCAAATCCACGTTTCACTTCGGTACCACCAACTCTGCAGGGGTCATGTCCATCGGTAGGGTGTCGTGCTCCACCAGGGCGTCGGCGCGAGACAAGGTGGGACCTTGCGGCAGCAACCGCAGCGCCACCCACGGCGCCAGACTGGGCTGCCCGGTCAGACCCAGCGCGTCGCGGGCTTCCTTGGTGTCGTCCACCCCGAACCGCGCGCCGGCGTTGGTGAGCCACCACAGTGACTCGGCCGTCTGAGCGCCCGGGTTGTTGCCCGTGACTGCCACGAAATTCGCGTAATTCGGGCCGAAGTAGACCTGGTCGGCCTCACGACCGGACAGGTCGGACTTCACCAGGCTGACCACATTCTTCATCTCGCTGCTCTTGATCGGGATGGTCGGCCCGGAGACCACCTGGACGCGGGCCCGATTCTCTCCGTTGGTTCGTTCCCACCACCAGCACGTGGACGGGTTCTCCCGGATGTCCAGCACGTTCAACGGGTCGTTCGGGTACGCCGACAAGTCCAGCCGGTTGACCACCGGCATCTTGGCCAGCGCGGACGGTTCCACCGTCACCGGTTTGGTGTTGCCCGGCCGTCCCGCGTTCTGCAGGATCTGAGCCACCAACGGCGGCAGCGTCTGGACACCGTCTTCCAGCACCAGCGAATACTGTTGCGGGCCGCTGATCTGTGGGGTGACCAGGATCGTTCCGACGGGGTCGGGCGCACCCTGGAAGGTCGCCGGCGCGCCGGATTTCGGCACGTCGGGAACCAGCAGCTCCGGTCCGACCGGCAGCGCGTCGTACAGTGCATGGCTCATCGGACGCGCCTGGCTGACCTGCTCCGGGGTCAGGCCCAGGGGCAGCAGCACCGAACGGTCGGTGGCGTCGATCTTCGACCGGCGGCCCTCGCGGATCACCCAGGTGTTCCCGCCATAGCTCAGCACCACGGCGTCTGATCCGTTGAGGATCCGGCGGTGACCGCTCATGTCAGGTGTGCCGTCGATCACGGTCACCGTGACACCTGCCGGCGACGGCATGCCCGAGGGACCCGAGGTGCCGCCCACCGTGTCGCAGACCAGCCAGGACGACGTGCTGGGACTCTTCGGCGCGAATTCCGTCGGCGCACCCGGGATGCCGACCAGCGGGCCGTGCGGCATGTTGGCGATCTGGCTTCCCTTGACCAGGTGCGGGTTGTCGGGCCGCCGGGTGATCAGCCGCGCGGACGCCAGGTTCAGCGCCGGGTAGAGGCGGTCCCCCACCTTGACGTACAGCGCGCCCGAATCACGGTCGGCGATGATCGGCGACTCGTTGATCTGGCCGGCGGGGCTCAGGAAGGAGTACAGCAGTGCGCCCAGGCAGATCACCAGGGCGGCTGACACCGACGCGACGACCGCCAGGGTCTGGCGGCGGCCCGGCTCGATCTCCATGCGCACCCGCCAGCGGGTCAGCGCCATCGCGGTACGGCGGGCCAGGAACTGATAGCCCGTCACCTGGGTGCGCGTCGACAACCCGAGGCCGTAGCCCGACCCCCGCTGTCCGCGGCTATGTTCAGCCACGCTTGATCACCTTTCGGTCATAACGCCCGGATATGAAACGCCCGCTGATAGGTAAGCGCCAAATCACATCGACAACCGTAGGGCACCTGCGCAAACCTCGCCAGGCGGCCAGAGCCGCCCGGATCCGCGTGCTCCATCCCCCGTGGAGTCGTCGTGACTTCACTGGGCATGTTAGCTGCGAATGACGAACTCGGCGCGCTAAGTAGCTGACTGTTCACATCGGCGTTCGCTCGCCCCGCTGAGCTCGGTGCGCGGAAGCGGGACATGAGAATGTTTGTCCATGACTGAGCTAGCGCCGTCGCTTGTCGAACTCGCCCGCCGGCTCGGCATCGCCACCAGCTACCAGGACTGGAGCGGACAGCAGGTGTTCGTACCGGAAGCGACGCTGGTAGCTGTCCTGGCCGCGCTCGGTGTTCCCGCGAGCACCGAGCACGAACGCAATGCCGCGCTCAGCACGCACCAACGCTCCTACTGGGCCCGGTCGCTGCCGCCCACCATCGTCGGACGCGCGGGCGCCCAACTGCGATTCTGGGCGCACGTGACACACGGCGAGCCCGCCGAGGTGTGGCTGCAGCTCGAGGACGGAACGGAAGTCCGCGGCCCGGAAAGTCGCATCGTGCAGGTCGACAACTTCACTCCGCCGTTCGATCTGGACGGACGCCAGGTCGGCGAGGCCAGTTTCCTGCTGCCGGGCGACCTGCCGCTGGGCTACCACCGCGTGCAGCTGCGCTCCGGCGAGCACCGGGCCAGCACCGCGCTGATCATCACGCCCGACTGGCTGGGCCTGCCGGAGCGGCTGGGCGCCCGCCGCGCCTGGGGGCTGGCCACCCAGCTCTACAGCGTGCGGTCGCGGCAGTCCTGGGGCATCGGCGACCTGCACGACCTGGGCGACCTCGCGCTGTGGTCAGCCTGGGCGCACGGCGCTGACTATCTGCTGGTCAACCCGTTGCACGCCGCTTGTCTGCCGGGTCCACGCGGGCGCGGTGGCCGCATTGAGCCGTCGCCGTACCTGCCGACCTCGCGGCGGTTCGTCAACCCGCTCTACCTCCGGATCGAGGCCATCCCCGAGTACGCCGACCTGCCCAAGCGCGGCCGGGTCCGGGATCTGCGTGGGCGGGTCCAGCGGCGGGCCGCACGCTCGGACGCCATCGACCGCAACAGCGCCTGGGCCGCCAAATGCGCGGCGCTGCAGCTCATCCACGACGTGCCGCGATCGGCCGGGCGGGAGATGGCCTACGCCGCCTTCCGAGCCCGCGAGGGCCGTGCCCTGGACGACTTCGCCACCTGGTGCGCCCTGGCCGACAAACACGGCACCGATTGGTATCAGTGGCCCAAGTCGGTGCGGCACCCCGATGCCCCCGGTGTCGCGGCATTCGCCGCCAAGAACGCGGCAGCCGTCGATTTCCACCGGTGGCTGCAGTGGCAACTGGATGAGCAGCTCGCCGCGGCGCAGTCGCAGGCCCTCCGGGCCGGCATGGCGCTGGGCATCATGCATGACCTGGCCGTCGGCGTGCATCCCACCGGCGCCGACGCGTGGGCCCTGCAGGACGCGCTCGCGCTGGGGGTGACCGCAGGTGCGCCACCGGACGAGTTCAATCAGCTTGGCCAGGACTGGTCCCAGCCTCCGTGGCGGCCCGACCGGCTGGACGAGCTGGAGTACCGCCCGTTTCGCGCGCTGATCCAGGCCGTGCTGCGGCATGCCGGCGGAGTTCGGATCGACCACATCATCGGCCTGTTCCGGTTGTGGTGGATTCCCGAGGGGCGGCCGCCCACCGAAGGCACCTATGTCCGCTACGACCACGAGGCGATGATCGGGATCGTCGCGCTGGAGGCCCGCCGGGCGGGAGCGGTCGTGGTCGGTGAGGACCTGGGCACCGTCGAACCCTGGGTGCGTGACTACTTACTCCTGCGCGGCCTGCTGGGCACCTCGATCCTGTGGTTCGAGAAGGATGACGCAACCGGCGCGCCGCTGCCCGCCGAACGCTGGCGCGAGTACTGCCTGTCGTCGGTCACCACGCACGACCTGCCGCCCACAGCCGGTTACCTGGCAGGCGATCACGTCCGGCTACGGGACGCACTGGGCCTGCTGACCCGGCCTGCCGAGGTTGAGCAGGAGGCGGCCGCCTGCGAACGGACGGCCTGGTTGGCCGAGTTGCGCCGGGTGGGCCTGCTGACCGACGGCGACGAGAGTGCCGAACAGCTGATCCTCGCCCTCTACCGCTACCTCGGCCGGACGCCGTCGCGGCTGCTCGGCGTGGCACTGACCGATGCCGTCGGCGACCGACGCACCCAGAACCAGCCGGGCACCACCGATGAGTATCCGAACTGGCGGGTCCCGCTGACCGGCCCGGACGGCAGGCCGGTGCTGCTGGAAGAGCTGTTCACCGATCGCCGTGCCGCCGAGTTGCTCGAGGCGGTGCGCGCCGTGACCATCCCCGCACAACCATGCTGAGCGACCGGGTCGCCCTGAGCGATCTGGTGCACCGGTACGCCGCTCTCGTCGACGATCGTCAATTCGCTTCGGTGGCAACGCTGTTCACTGACGACGCGGAGCTGGTGGTCGCCGATCCACCGGCCGCGCTGACACCGGTTCATACCCATCGGGGCCGCGATGCCATCGTTGACGCGGTGGGGGCGGTGGCGAGCCTGGTCCGCACCGAGCACGCGATCGTCGGCGAGGTGTACGACGAGGCAGGGGGTCCCGGCCTTGCCCGTGGCCGCATCACCGGTATCGCCCACCACTGGAGTCAACGTTCGTCCGAGGGTGGCGGGACCGAAATCGTCGACGGCGTATGGCATCTGCGCTACGACGACGAGTACCGACTGACCGACGCAGGTTGGCGAATCAGCCGCCGGGCGCTGACCGTGAATGCCATCGAAACCCGTCCGGCGCGCCGGCTTCGGCCGCCCGAATAGCCGAACCCCGTTTGTTCATATGGCATTTCGGGTAGGCCTTGAGGGGCTCGAAATGGCCGTTCGGGACGGCAGGCTGCGATCGACTGTAGAGGGAGACGCTGATGGCCGAGATCGCGCACCTGGCTCGCGCGGAGCGTGAACTGGGGGAATTCGAAGATGCCGCGGAGCGCAGGCCCGTCCTGATGGTGATGGCGGGAGCGCTGCTCGCCTTCGTTGTTTCGGTGGCGGCGTTCGCCTTTGGGCAGGCCGGTGTGGGCGTGTCGGTGGCCAGCGGCGGGATGCTGGTGTTCGGTGCCGGGCTGTGCTGGCTCAGCATGGAGCGCAGGCGGGTCAGGGAAGCGGAACGCGAAGCGCTGCTGCGTAATTCGCGTAGTTGAGCTCAGCGCAGCTCGGCCAGGTTCTGCACCGATTTCTTCACATCGGAGCGCAGCACGCGGGCTACCAGGCGTCCCACCGGTCCGCCGAGTACTCCGCCCGAGAGGTCGGCGGTGAGCCGGAAGTCCGAGCCGGGGTCTTTGGGCGCGACGGCCATCGCCACCGTGATGCGGACACCGCCGCGGCCGCGGCCCTGCAGTTCAATCGCGTTAGGCTCGTCGTAATGGGTGACTTCCCAGTAGATGACGTTGCGGAACCCCTTCACCTTGATCAGGGACGCGACGCAGGTGCCTTCTTCGATCGTGGACGGCACTTCGCTGCGCCAGCCTCCGAAAATCGTCATCCACTCGTCGAACCGCCCCAGATCCGACGCGAGCTTCCACGCGGCTTCCGGCTCCACCTCGGATGTGGTCGAAACCTCTACCTTCGCCAACGCAATCCGCTCCTCTGCACCTCGGGGTCAGTGCGGTTACATACCCGGGTGTCATAGGCGGGTAAACAACCCCGACATCCGCGAACACATCAGTTTGTCATTGTTTCTAATTTATACAGTCCGCATAGTGTAAATTTGCTCAGCGTGAGTAGATCCATTGACGCGGGGGCGGGCTCCCGTACGGGAGGGTCGGACGGACAGTTGGGTGTGGACTACGCGAGCGAGGTGCACGCCGCCGAGGACGTGATCGACGTCGAGTCGTACGGCGGCGGGTTCGACCTCACGCGGCGTGCCACGGCCCCGCGCCTGCGTGTCGGTCGCGACAAGTGGTTCAACCTGCTGTGGCTGATCCCGATCGGATTCGTGCTGATGCTGGCCGGCGTCGCGATCGGCAAAGGACTGCACAACATGCCGGCGGTGCAGTCGTTCATCGAGCGCTATCCCGGCACCGAGGAACACTCCGGTGTGGTGGGACGGCCCGCGTGGATCGGCTGGACCCACTTCTTCAATCTTTTCATGATGACGTTCATCGTCCGTTCCGGAATCCAGATCCTGTGCGATCACCCACGGCTTTACTTCAGCCGCAACGCCACGCCCGGCAAAGACGAGTGGTTGCGCGTCGGACCGCCCGTCCCGGACGACCCGTTATGGACGGCCAACTCCGACACCGTGGCTCTCCCAGCGCAATTCGGGCTGCCGGGATTCCGCCACTCCATCGGGCTGGCGCGCTGGTGGCACCTCGGTGTCGACGTGTTGTGGTTGGTCAACGGCGCGGTCTTCTACGTATTGCTATTCGCCACGGGGCAGTGGCGGCACCTGGTTCCGACGAGCTGGGACGTCTTCCCCAACGCCGCGTCGGTGGCCATTCAGTACGCGTCACTGCACTGGCCCACCGACAACGGCTGGGTCGCATACAACGGGCTGCAGTTGCTGGCCTACTTCACGACCGTGTTCGTCGCGGCCCCGGCCGCGGTGATCACCGGACTCGGCATGTCACCGGCGCTGTCCCAGCGGGTGCACTGGCTCAGCAAGCGATTGAGCATCCAGCACGCCCGGTCGCTGCACTTCCTGGTGCTGGTGTACTTCCTGTTCTTCGTCCTCACCCATGTCACGATGGTTTTCGCCACCGAGGCCCTGCGCAACCTCAACCACATGTTCGCGGCGCGTGACGACACCGGGTGGGCCGGCTTTGCTGTCTTCTGCGTCGCAATGGTGATCGTGGCGATCGGATGGGTCGCCGCCACTCCGTTCACCATTCGCCACCCGCGCGTGGTGCAGCGGGTAGGATATGCGCTGGTCGGTCCTTTCCAGCGGGCGCTGGAACGCCTGAATCCCAAGCCCGGGGCTTTCACCGAAAAGGACATCTCGCCGTACCACTGGCGCAACGGCCGGTTGCCGGAGACCGTCGAGTACAAGGAGCTGGAGAAGAACGACTTCGCCGACTGGCGGCTGCGGGTCTACGGGCTGGTCGAGAACCCGACGGCGTTTTCGCTCGATGACCTGCGCGCACTGCCGTACCACGACCAGATCACCCAACACTTCTGCATTCAGGCCTGGTCAGGGGTGGCCAAATGGGGTGGTGTGTCGATGCGGACCATCATGGAGATCGTCAAGCCGCTGCCGGAAGCGAAGTGGGTCGTCTTCTATTCGATGGGCCTTGGCGCGACGGGAGGCATCTATTACAACGCGCATCCGATCGAGCAGATGACGCACCACATGAGCATGCTCGCCTACGACATGAACGGCGAGCCGCTCCCCTACCTGCATGGCAGACCGCTGCGGCTGCGCAACGAGTTGCAACACGGATTCAAGCAGGTCAAGTGGATCAAGGGTATCGAGTTCGTCGCGCACTACTCCGAAATCGGCAGTGGCTACGGGGGTTACAGCGAAGATCACAAGTTCTTCGGCCGGCACCAGACGCTGTAGCGACCTGTCAGGTCGGGCACACCTGGTCGACCCACGACTTCACGATCTGGTTGTTCTTGGTGTAGTCCGGGTCGTCGAAGTGGGCGCCACCGGTGCTCACGAAGTGTTCGATCGCGGATTTGACCGAGGACGGCGGGTTGTAGCGCTCGAGGGTGTCGGCTGCTTTGCGGGCGGCGTCCTTGTCCGACGCGGTCAGCAGATCCAGGTTGGCCCCGGTGACGTCAACGCACTGGCTGGAGTCCAGGGTGCTGACCGGTGCCGACTCGGTGGTGGTGGCTTCGCTCGACGACGACGCCGCCGGCGACGTCGACTTGCCGGGGCTGCTGGCGCCTGAGGAGTGCACCACCGTGGTCTTGCCCGATGAGCAACCCGTCAGCACCGTCGCCGCAATCGCTACGGCCGCGATCCACCACCGCTTTCCCATCAAATCCTCCTGGCTGGGTACGCCAACCGCTCCCGACGGCGGTTGCACCGCCGTAGGGTAGCGCACCGGCTGTGGCTCAGGTCACTTTCGAGCTGCCTGGACGCGGGAGATTTGCGGGGGCGCGGTTAACTGCCCCAGGCGGCGGCCACCTGCGTCGCTACGTCGATGACCTGAGCCGACTGGGACTGCGGCGAGTCGATTTCTTCGCGGACGTACTGGGCGATGAATCGCCGGATCTCCCCGTCGACCCCGGCGAGGATGCGCAGCACTTCGCCGCGGATGGACTTGGACGAGACATTGACCGTGATGTCCGACGGCCGCGGCTTGGAGACGTCCACGATGAGCAGCAGCGGCTCGGCCGCCCGGGCCGTGGCGCGCAGCGCGATGTCGCCGGTCACCTTGAATCGCTGCTTATCCAGCCGCAGATCCAGCAGCAGGTCGATGGACAGCGGGATGTGAATGACAAAGGTGATGAGGTCACCGAGCTTGCGCGTGACCCGCGGCTCCTGGATCTTGACGTTCGCGCTGACCTTGGCGATTCCGCCGGGACCCTGGGCGATCGGCTCCATGGCAAACTCACTGCCGGCGATGTCACTCAGGGCGGCGGCGACCCGGTCCGGCGTTACGGCGACCTCGAAAAATTTGCGGCCGAACTCTTCGTAGCTGAGGAAGTCGTGGTTTTCCATAAGATTTATACCGTCTCATGCCGCCCGGCCGATGGGCCGCTGATCCGATCGAGTCGCCGAAAATTCGGCCTGGCTCGGGCATAGCTGTTGTGATCTGCGTCACCGCGGAGCCGGCTGTGAAGAACGCCACAAGCGGGCGCTTCGATTCGGTGTGTCGGCCGGCGGCCTGCCACGCTTGACGTAACTGGAGGTGTTTGGATCCTATGCGCGCGCAAGAAATCTCGGAGCAGCGCTCGGCCGTCACGCGGATCGAGGCGCTGCTGACCTGGCTCGGCGGCGGACACGCACGCGAGCTCGCGGAACGGCACGAGCGCTCCACGCACGCCGTCGCCGGAGCGGTCGTGGTGCTCGGCGCCCTGCTGGCCTGGCTGGTCGCTGCCCTGGCCGTCAGACCGGCGGTCGCCTCGGCCCCGGTGTGGGCAGTGGTGACGGCGACGCTCGTGTTCGGCCTGCTGGTCGGGGCGGTCACCCGCGCCATCGCCGGTGTTCCGGCCCGCGGCCGGTCCGGGATCGCGGGGCGGGCCGCCGTCGCGGTCGCCCTCGGAGTGGTCGTCGGCGAGCTCGCCGCACTCGTGCTTTTCTCCGGTTCGGTCGACCGCCGCCTCGATGAGCGGGCGGTGCGTACGGCGGATTCGGCACCGCCGGTGGCGCAGGCCTCGGCATCCCTGCAGCAGGCGCGTGCGGCCCGGAGCGCGCTGGACGGCGCCGTCGACCAGGCCCGCGGGCAACTGGACAACGCCCTGGTGATCGCCCGCTGCGAATACAACCCGACACCGGCCTGCCCGCAAACGCGGATCACCGGCGTTCCGGGCCGTGGTCCCGAGAGCCGGACGGCGAACGAGCTTCTCGGCGACGCACAGCGCGAGCTGGACGGCGCGCTGGCCGCACGCGACCGGCAGGCGCCCGCACTGGACGCCACCGTTTCCCGCGACGAACAGGCACTGGCCGAAGCGCGACAGGCCGTGGTGGCCGACGGCGGCCGTGGCCTGGGTGCGCGGTGGGTCGCGATGAACGACCTGACCCTGGCCGCCGCCGGTGCCCTGGTGCTGCGCATTCTGACGATCGCGTTCTTCACGTTGTTGTATCTGCTGCCGCTGATCCTGCGGATGTGGCGGGGCGAGACCACCCACGATCGCCATGCCACCGCGCGTGCAGAACAGGAACGTGCCGAGCTCGAGGCCGATACCGCGATCGCGATCAAGCGGGCGGAGGTCCGCCGAGCGGCCGAAATCATGTGGGCCGAGCATCAACTCACCCAGACTCGCCTTGCCATCGAGGCACAGGCCGAGATCGATCGGGAACACCACCGCCGCCGAGTCGTCGAGGCGCTCGACGCCCCGGTGCACGCGTCGTCGGAACGTACGTTCGAGCCAGTGGAGGAAGACATGTACCTGCCGATCGCAGCCGAAGCTGAGGCCGCAAGCCGGGCGGTGGCCGAGTTGCCCGCCGCGGAACGGGACGTGCGGCCACCTGTCACCGCGAACCTGCCGGCGCCCGCCGAACCCGTGGTGGCTGCCGTCGAGCACTACGAGGAACCGGCCGCCGAGGTCAACGACGAGCACCGCGCCCCGCTGATTCCGTCGATCCCGGACGCCACCAAGGCCGCGGCCCGTTGGATCCGCCCGCTGGTGCCGCCGTTCGTGGCGCGGGTCATCGACAACACCACGCAGCCGCTGCGGTCCGCCCGGCAGGTGTTCGAGGAGGTCGAAGAGATTGCCTTCTCGCTCAAGCGGACCCGCAAAGTGACGATGAACACCGAGACCTCCGAGGGGGCCGGCCCGCAGCAACCGCCGCAGCCGCAGTCCCCGCTGCAGGGCCCGGACCCGGCTGCCACCGGTCCCGGCGTCCAGCGGATCGATTCGTCGCGCGGCCAGGCGGCTCAGCCCAACTACCGCGACTATGGCCAGCTGGGCGGCGTTGCAGAACCGGCGCTGAGTGAATTGAGTCAGGCGCCGGCAGACCTGGCCCGGTTAGCGGTCGGGGCGTCGGGCGCAGAGGCCCGGCGGGAACTGGTCGAGCGTCAGGGGCCGCGCGAGTTGCGTGGGCCCGAGGGTCCGCGCCAACTGCCGCCGGCTCCATAGGGCGGCATAGCGGCAAACGGGGCGAGTCGGTCGCGGCGTAGTATCTTTCGGGGTCGGCAGCGACGGGTAATTGCATACGGATTGGGAACAGGACGTGGATCTATGGATCTCGTGACGGCGGCAATCGTAAGGCAGCAACTCGCATGAAAGTCAGCCTCTTTCTGGCGGACGCGGCGCAGGCCGATGTTCAATCGGGCAAGGTCCACACCCTCGGGCTGGGCTGGCGTCAGTGTCAAACACCCACGCCCCCATTCGCATTGGTGATGTTTCTGGACATCGACTGGGACGAGACGAACAAACAGCACAAGCTCACCTGCCAGTTGCTGGACACTGACGGCCAACCGGTGGTGGTGCAGGGGCCACAGGGGCCGCAGCGCATCCTGTTCGAGGCGGCCGCCGAGGCGGGCCGCCTGCCGGGTGCGATTCACGGCACCGCGGTCCGGATGCCGCTGACCCTGAACATTCCGGGCGGAATCCCCTTGGAACCGGGCATCTATGAATGGCGGGTCGAGGTCGACGGCTTCGAGCAGGCCACCGCCGTCGAGGCTTTCATCGTGTCCCCGGGCGGCATAGCGCCGACGCCGGCCTGATCCCGCAGGCCTAATCGCCTGCGCCTCAGGCTATTTGATCACCAATTCCAGGTGTTCCAGGCGTCGTACCAGCAAGCTGGGTAACCACGGCCCAACGTCGGCCGCCTCGATCCAGGTGGTGCGGTCCAGCAATAACCGCAGCGTGAGCTGCGCTTCCAGCCGTGCGAGTGCGGCGCCGACGCAAAAGTGCACTCCCCTGCCGAAGCTGAGGTGTCCCCTCGACCCCGAGCGGTCGAGCCGGAACTGTGCGGGGTCTTCGAAGTGCGCGGGATCGCGGTTGGCGGCGCCCCACATCAGCAGCAGGTGTGAATCGGCAGGCAGATCTACCCCGGCCAGGCTGGTGTCGGTGCGCACGTGCCGGTAATGGCCGCGAAACGGCGGTTCGTAGCGCAGCGTCTCTTCGATGAAAGGGGTGAGCAGAGCCGGGTTTTCGCGCAACCGCCGTTGAACGTCGGGGCGGGTCGCCAGGATCCACGCCGCGCTGCCCAGCAGCGACGCGGTGGACTCTCCGCCCGCGGCGAACAGGGTCACCATCATGACCTGTGCCGCGATCGTGTCGATCTCCCCCGAGGCGCAGGCCGCCGAAAGCTCACCGAGCAGGTTCGCCTGCGGCTCGGCCACCGCCCGGCGGAAACAGTCGGTGATGTAGCCGTTGAGTTCCAGCAGCGCGACGCCGGCCGCATCGAGCTGCTCGCGACTCACCAATCCTTCGAGCAGCTGAGTGGCGGCGTAACCCCACTGCACCAGCTGGGCGATGTCCGCGTCGGGAACGCCGATGAGCTCGGCCACCACCATCATCGGCAGTCGGTTGGCCACGGCTTCCATCCATTCGATTCGGCCGTCCCGCAGGCCCTGGCGCCACAGCCGATCCGCGGCGGCCGCGGTGAACTGCTCGGTGCCCCGGATGCGCTTGGCGGCCAGATGCCGAACCAGCAACTTGCGATGCACCGCATGGACCGGGTCGTCGGCGGTCGCCAGCACCTGCGTGGGCCCGCCGAGGGCATCCATGGTGAACGCCTGAACTCTGCCCTCGGGCGTGTACGTCATGGTGGCGGTCAGATTCGAGGAGAAATCCTGGGTCCGGGTGATGGCCTCGTTGACGGCATCCCACCCGCACACCACGTAAAAGGCCGAGTCGGCAACCCGATGGACCGGTCCGGCGCTGCGCATGCGCTCGTAGAGCGGGTAGGGATCCTGGATCGACCCGGCATCGAACAGGTCGACGGAGTCGTGGACGGCGATCATGGTGTCCAGCGTGCTGAGTCGATACCCGCAGGTCAATGGCACCGGGTGAAGTCGAAATCCGTTGCTGTGCGGGCGCCGCGCGAGTCGTCTCACCGGGGCGCCGGGACCTGCTGATTCGGTGAGAGGGATGACGGTATCCGTCTCACGCGTGAGAAAATCAGCTATTCGTTGCCGAAGCTGTCGTAGAGCTCGGGCAGAAAACCGGCCAGGTGGTTCATCTCCTGGGCGCAATGCACCAGCAGGTTGCGCCCGCTGGTTTCGGCGTTGCCGAGTATGCGGGAGGCGATGGGCCGCACCGCCTTCGACGCCACACCGGGGGCGTTGCGCACCGCGATGTGCGGCCCACCCATCCAGAACCGGGACCGCATCTCCGATCCGTCCCGCGTCGTGCGGATGTGGTGAATGAACCAGCCGACATCCACCGGCGCGTCCGCGGAACCCAGTCGCGCACAGACGGCTACCGCGTCTTCGCTGTCGGCAGGCAGGCCCATCGCCGTCGGCTCGACGAATTGTATTGCGCCGCTGAGCATTGACGATCCGATGTATTCGTTGATCAGTGACCAGCGCCCGATGTAGCGCTGTGCGCCCCGGCGGCCGGCCGCATCGTTCTGGTCACCGTCCTTCCACGCGGCCGACAAATGCGCTCTGGGGTGCCACAACTTGTAACGGCGGCTGTCGCATCCGTGCCAACCGAACCACCACGACCACATCGCCGGCGTGACACCGGGCATGTCGGTGCGCACCGACACCTGATAGCTGCCGTCTTCGAGAACTCCGTAACCGTTCTCGGTCTGCTGGTAGCCGTCGTCAGCCACGCTGGCGGCGTCGTCGCGCGCCAGCAGCGCCATCCCTCCTTGCGGCCCGTGCTGCAACGCCTCCACGACATGCGCTGGCAACGGGGCCATTTCGGGTTTGAAGAACTTGCCGAACGGAGTGTCCGCGTCGTCGCCCCGGTAGCCGAGGTAGAGGTCACCGGTCATCAGAGTCGTCCCATCCAGCTGTTGAACAAACCATCGGGGTCATAGGTCGCGCGAGCTTTGTCCAGCCTGGCCATGGCTTCGTCGGTGGCGAAACGGGCAGGGCGCTGTCCCAGATTCTCGTCGGCCAGCTGAATTCCGGTTGCCAGGTGTGACATCGCGGCCATGTTGGATTGAGCCCAATCGGCGTACTTCGCGTCGTCGGCGGGGTCCTTCCAGGAGCCGTAGAGCGCGAGGTAGATCTCGTCCTCGACGCTGTAGGCCATGTCCTGGCGGGCCGGCGACGGCCCCCAGTTCAGCCACAGGAAGTGCGACGGGGACGGTGGCAGCGTGTCGACGATATTGCGGATGCCGGGCAGCAGCTCCTCGGCGGACGCCGACGTCCACATGTTGTCCGCGGTGTAACGGTGGTCCTCCAGGTAGTGCGTCATCACGACGTCGTACCAGGTAGGCAGATCCGTCGGCATGTAAGGATTCTTGACGAGCGCCCGGTCGACGACCGGACATGTGTCGAACACCGCCAGGGCCTTTTTGGCCTCCTCCTCGGAGTCGGCGAACGCCGGTGATGCCATCACGATGGCCGGAATGTCGAGCCCCATCTCGGGAACGCTGGCCGTCGCGATGATCTGCATCTCGACGCGACGGTCCACGTCGGCGCTGACGTTGCGCGCCCAGGTGTACACCTCGTCGGCGAGATCGAGCGGGTAGACATACACGCTGGTGCCACAGACCGCCGGGCGCGGATACACCTTCAGGTAAAAGGAGGTGACGACGCCGAAGAAGCCCGGGCCGGCGCCGCGTGCGGCCCAGTACAGTTCGGGATGGTTCTCTGCGTCGCAATGGATCTGCTCGCCCTCGGCGGTGATGACGTCGAGTGCGGTGACACTCTCGCAGGCCGGCCCGTAGACCCGGCTGTTCCAGCCGTACCCGCCCTGCAGGAGGTATCCGCCGAGGCAGACACCCTTGCAGTGGCCACCGGGGAAGAAGAGGTTCTGTGCCTGCAGGTCGGCCATCAGCAGGCTGCCGCCCTTGCCGGGCCCGGCGACGGCGGTCATGTTGTCGGCATCGATCGAGGCGTGGTCGAGGCGGCTGACGTCCAGCAACAGGGCGCCATCGCGCAGGTGGCTGGCCGCGAAGCTGTGCCCGCCGGACTTGATGCTGACCTTGTGTCCGTGGGCCTTGGCGTAGGCGAGCGCGGCTTTGATGTCGTCGGTGTCGGCGGCCTGCACGATCACGTCGGGATAGCGGTCGGGCACCCGCTGATGCCAGACGCTGTCGCGCCGGGCGGGCTCGTAGCCGTCATCGCCACGGAAGTAGTGTCGCCCGGCAGGTAGCGCGCTCATCTGGAACTCCTTTGATCCCTATTTCGGTTCTTCACAGTCCGCTATGCGGCACACTATAGTGGAAGTGTGGGGCAAACGGAACGGACTTCGACGACCAATCGTGACGAGGGAATTCAGGTGCTGCGCCGTGCCGCTGCCGCCCTGGACGAAATAGCCGCCGAGCCCGGACATCTGCGGCTGGTCGATCTCGGTGAGCGCCTGGGACTGGCCAAGTCGACCGTCCGGCGGCTGCTGGTCGGTCTGGTCGAGGTCGGTCTGGTCAGCGTCGACTCGAACGGCCGCTTCTCCCTGGGGGATCGGTTACTCGGCTTCGGCAGCGCCACCGGCGCGCACATAGCCGCCATTTTCCGGCCGACCATCGAGCGGGTGGCCACGGCCACCGACGGTGAAACGGTGGACCTTTCCGTGCTGCGGGGGCAGCGAATGTGGTTCGTCGACCAGATCGAATCGTCGCATCGGCTACGGGCGGTTTCGGCGGTCGGGGTCCGCTTCCCGCTGGCCGGCACCGCCAACGGAAAAGCGGCACTTGCCGCCCTCGACGACGCCGACGCGGAGGCGGCGTTATCCCGGATGCCGCAGGAGGCGGCCGCCGCGCTGAGGTCCGAAATCGCCGAAATCCGTTCCACTGGAATCGCTTTCGACCGTGATGAGCATACCTCCGGCATCTCGGCAGCCGCTATCGCGCGGCGATCGGTGGGAGACAACGTGATTGCCATCTCGGTGCCCACCCCGACCGAGCGTTTCGCGGAAAAGCAGGACCAGATCGTCGCCGCACTGCGCGCGGCGGCCGAATCCACGGCGTGGACGCGCTGAGCTGAACCCCGAAGAAGCCGCGGTACTTCCCTTTACCGCGGCCTTGGGGTGTCAAGGATTCAGCAGGAGCACACGGCGGCACCGGCGAACAGGTCGCCCCATTCATGCCGCGCCGCTGACTGCGCTTCGATGAAACTGGGGGTCTCCTCCCCCTCCCCGGCCAGGTGCACCAGCGCCCAGGCCATCTCGTACACCGGGACCCGGTGACGTCGTGCGGCGCTGTGCAACTCGTCGAAGGCCGTGCCCGAGCGGCACCGGCGCACGCCGATCAGAATCCCGCGGGCGGTGTCCAGCAGGCGACCCGAGTTCGAATCGGAGGGGATCTGGGTAGGAGCCCCGCTTGCCGTCATACCTTTCTACCTCCTACCGATACATCCACCGGCGAAACTCTTGCAGGTGAAGACATCTCGCCAGAGGCGCGCCAAAATCGGCGCACCGTGCCATGATTTGCGGCTCTGAGCGATTGCGCCAGAGCACAACCCGTTTCGATATGCAGCTGTAAGGGTGCTGATACCGATCAGTCGGCCAGCGCCAGCACTTCTTCGAATCCGGCGACCAGCGCTTCGTGGAACACGTCGTAGTCGGGAATCGCCGCCGTGTCGACGTTGATGCCCAGTGCGCAGGTGTCCACGTAGGACAGCAGGGTGACGTTGACGGACGAGCCGATCGTCGGGCCGAATGCGTACTGACCGCGTACCGCGGCACCACCCAGGAACACCGGCACGGGAATGCCGGGCACATCGCTGGTCAAGAAGTCCACATGGCGCAGCACCGAGCCGATGTACCAGCGCGGCATCAAGTTCAGCACGCCGGCGATGAACTGGGTGTGCGGCAGCGACTTTTCGTTGCGCACCGCGCCGACGCGTTCGTGGATCAACTTGATCCGGCGCGCCGGATCGGGCTCGCCGACCGGCACATCGAACCGCATCAGAGTGATCTTGTTGCCGCCCATGTCGTCGCTCTTGGTCCGCAGGCTGATCGGCATCGTCAGATGCAGGTCACCCACGGCGACACCGTGCTTCTCGTGGTAGCGACGCAACCCGCCCGCCACTCCGGCGACGAACGCGTCGTTCAGCGCGCCATCGCAACGGTGTGCCGCCTCCCGCAGTTGCGGCCGCGACACCTCGTGGACGCTGAGACGCCGGATCAGACTGCGCTCGGTGGTCAACGGCGAACCGGTGCGGCTCAGCGGGCGCACCGTGCGGTAGACGGACGCGGCGTTGGCAGCCGCCGACCGCGCCGTGGCAACAGGGCGCCGAACACCTTCATACACCAGACGCGGTGCCCTTCTGACGGTGCCCACCAGTACCTGCCCGAGCAGAGAAGTGTTGTAGCGCAAAGTGTCCCGATACCCGTCCAACCAGGTGGACGCCGAGACCCGCGGCTCATCCGGAAGCGGTTCGTGCGGGTAGAGCTCCGCGGAGAGGTCGAACAGGTTCATCGCGATCTGCACACCGCCCACCCCGTCGGTCAGGGCGTGGTGGAACTTGCAGATCACCGCCGCGCCGCCGTCGGCCAAACCCTCGACCAACGTCGTCTCCCACAGCGCCCGGGCCCGGTCGAAGTCCTGCATCTCGGCCAGGCGCGCCATCTCGAGCACATCGTCGAGCGTGCCGGATCCGGAGACCGCCGTGCGGCGCATGTGGTAGTCGAGATCGAAGTCCGGGTCGTACTCCCACCGGGGCGGCGCCGGCGGCGGGGATTCCACCACCCGCTGCCGGAACATCGGCAGTTTTCGGCTGATCAGGTCGAAACGCTCGCGCACTTCGGCCCAGTCCGGCGTCCGGTCCAACAGCACCACGCTCACCACCGTCGACCGCAGCCGTGGATCGCTTTCCATCGCCCAGGTGAAGGCGTCGCTGTTACGCAAGAATTCAGTCATGTTCGGCTCCCGGTCGTAAACCTACGACCAGCAGCGTCCGGCGTCAGCACCATATTGGTAGCCAATGACTTTGGTCCCCACAGATGGGGCCGTTCGTCAATGCCCGCCGACTCAGTTACCGAGCACGCGCCGGGTGTAGTCGTTGCGGAAAACGCGGTTGGGGTCGAGGCGGTCGCGCACGGCGATGAATCGGTCCCAGTCCGGGTACCTCTCCCGCAAGGTTGCGGCACTCTGGTAGTGCCGCTTGCCCCAGTGCGGCCGGCCCTCGTAGGAGTCCATGATCTCCTCCACGGCGCGAAAATACGTTTCGAACTCCATGCCGCTGAACTGGTGCACCGCGATGTAACAGGTTTCCCGGCCGTGCGCGGTCGACAGGAACGCGTCGTCGGGAGCGCTGAATCGGACTTCGAGGGGATACATGATCGGCAGGTTGCGCCGGCGCACGAGGTCGATGACCCGCTGCACGGCTTCCTGCGCGTGCTCGCGGGGAATCGCGTATTCCATCTCGGTGAACTTGACGTTGCGCGCGCTGGCGTAGACCCTCCAACCGTGGTCCCGGACACTCGACGGCGACATCAGGCTCGTCAACAGCCGGTTGAGGCGCGGTGCGGCGCTGGGGAATTGGCGCCCGGTGCGGCAGATCACGTTGAGGCCGGCGTTCTCGAGGCCTTCGCCGAGCCTCTTCTTCCACGCCGGCCCCGGCCGCGGTGGTTCGTTGCTGCGCCGCGTGGTGCGGGTCAGCGCTGTCTCACCGTAGGGAAAGACGAAGAACTCGAAGTGGTCATTGCCGTCGACGTCGGCGTCGAGCCGCTCCAGCGTCGTGCTCAGCGGGCGCAACTCGTCCTCGCGGTGCAGCGTGAACAGCGGCACCACCTTGAGGGTGACCTCCGATATGACGCCGAGCGCCCCGAGCGACACCCGCGCGGCCAGATAGTCGTCGCCTTCGGACACTTCCAGCACCTCGCCGGTAGCGGTGACGATTCGGGCCGAAACAATCTGTGCCGAAACGTTTTTGAACTTGGCGCCGGTGCCGTGCGTCGCGGTGGCGGTGGCTCCGGTGATCGACTGCTTGTCGATGTCGCCCTGGTTTTCGATCCCGAACCCGTGGGCTGCCAGTTCGGCGAAGAGTGGATGCAGCTTGGCGCCGCCCTGGACCGTCGCCAGCCCGTTCGCCGTGTCGACGTTGATCACTCGCTGCAGGCCGGTCATGTCGACCATGACGCCGTCCGTGCAGGCGCAGTCGGTGAACGAGTGGCCGCTGCCCACCGCTCGCACTGGCTGACCTCGCCCAGCCGCCCGCGCCACGATGTCGGAGAGTTCTGCCTCCGAAGCGGGCCGCTCGACCAGAGCCGGCGCGCAGATTTGGTCACCGGCCCAGTTCTTCCACATATTCATCGCACCAGCTCCCGCGCTACGGATTCGGCGACCGTGACGGCGTGAATCACGGTCTCATACACCAGATTCTCTGGCGTATCGGACATTTGGTGATAGTTGGACAAGGCCTTGTGGCGGTCGATCGAGGAGAAACACGCGGTGGGGTAGCCCGCGCGGCTCATCAGCACCGCGTCGGTGCTGTTTCGGGATCGCATGCCGCGCCGCAGCGGCGCCCCCGCGCGTTCGGCCGCGCGCACCACCAGGTCACGGAACGGCCGGTAGAAGTAGTCCTCCATGACGGTGGTGCCCTCGCCCTCGAGCATGATGAGCTCGGGCGAGCCGACGGTGTCGAAGTTCAGGAAGTAGGTGCGCTCGCGGTCGAGTTCCGGCTTGTGCCGCGCCATGAAACCGTAGATGCCACCCTGCAATTGTTCCTCGGCGCCCAGGGATACCAGCAACACCCGCACGCCCGGCACCGGCCGGTCACGCAGCCGCTCGGCCAGGGCGACCAGCAGCGCGACGGCCGAAAGGTTGTCGTTGGCCCCTGGGACGATCGGGCTGCGGGCGATGTCGGTGAACGCGGCCACTCCGATGGCGCTGACCGCCGCCCCGGCAAGCATCATGGCGCGGCTCCCGCGCAGAGCCCCGACGCCGGCCAGTGCGGGGGCGAAGATCGTCGGCCACCAGTTCGGCAGCGAGGTGTCGACCCGTTCGACGATGCCCGGGAACCACGCGACCGCGTACTCCTGCAGCTTGGAGTCGAAGAACTTGCCGCTGTGCGCGGCATCGTGGTGCGCGCACACCACCAGAGTGTGCTCGCCCGCCGGGTCACCGGCTTCGGCCACCACGTTCCAGGTGGTCCGCGATTTGTGCAGGGTCTTGCGCACCACCCGTGCGCCGTTGGAGCAGTCGTCGGCGATGGCCAGTCCGGCGCCCACCCCGGCCAGCGCCGCCGGCGTGCGCAACCGACGGCTGACCAGGCCGGCTGCCGCGGCAGCGACCCCGACCGCGGACAACTTGGCGTGCAGCCGCGGGTAACCGTCGTAGAACTGCTCTTCTTCGATCCGCGCCTGCCGAGCCCCGGCGGCGCGCAACCGCTCGACGATCCAGCGGGCCGCCTGGTGTTCGCCCGGGCTGCCGGCACCCCGCTCGATGGGCGCGAGCCTCTCGACGACTTCGCGCAACGTGTCGATCTCGGTCGGGCCCGCGCTGATCGCGGTCATCGCAACTCCTGTTCGTGCATCAGAGGAACGTGCACCCCTCACCCCGGTAGGTCGGGACCGTGTCGACCACGGCAGCGCCGCGAACCAGATGCAGGCGGTCGAACCGCTCACACAGTTCGCCCGCCTTGGTGTGGCGGAAGTAGACCTTGTCGCCGATCCGCAGGGAACGAGCCGCGTCGCCGCTCAGCGGCGTCTGCACCTCACCGGTGCCCTCCATCGAATTGAGCGCGAGGCCTTCCGGCAGGTAGGGAGTGGGCATCCGGTCTTTGGCGCCGACGCCGCTGGCCAGATAGCCGCCGCCCAGCGCGGTGACCGTGTGGTCGTCGGGGCGGCGAGACACCGGCAGCGCGAAGATCGCCGCGGGCTGCAACGTGAACGACGAATAGGAATCGAACAGTGTCGGCGCGTAGAAGCCCGAACCGGCGGTTGCCTCCGTCATTGCCGGCTCCCGCGCCACCAGTTGCAGGTCGCCGGTGCCGCCGGCGTTGACGATCTCCAGGTCGGCCACCTGCCGGACCAGCTCCACCGCGCGGGCACGGCGCTCGCGCAGTTCCGCGATCGACCGCCGCTGCATGAGCCCGACGAGCGCGTTCTGCACATGCTTGCCGGACACGTGGTCGCCGAATCCGGCGATGTGACCTTCATAGGACATCAACGCGACCAGTTTGAGCGCCGGCCGGCGCGCGATCTCCTCCGCGAGGGCACGCGCCTGCTCGGGGGTGTGCAGCGGGGAGCGCTTGGGACCGATCTTGACGCGCCCGCCGGCCGGCCAGTATCCGGCGTCGAGATCCAGGCACAGCCGCACGGGCTGATTTGTCGCACTCTCGATCAGGTCGAGATGCTCGACGCTGTCGACCATGACGATCGGCGCACCGTCGGGATCCGCGGCGGTGATCTCGCCCAGCTCGCGCAGCGACGCACGGTCGGTGCTCGGATAGGCGAGCAGAAGATTGCGGAAGCCGTGGCCGGCCAGCCAGAGGGTTTCCCGCAGGGTGAAGGTCATCAGGCCATCGAAGCGCTCATTGGAGTCAAGGATCTGACGCTGTATCGGTCTGCAGCGCAATGACTTTGACGCCACCCGGATCGGCTTGCCGCCGGCGCGGGCGAGCAACTGGGCGGCGTTGCTCCACATCGCGTCGAGATCGATGAATGCAAACGGCGCATCGAGGTCGGCGAATGCCTCTTCGTAGCGCTGCAGTCGGCCCCGGGTGTCGAGCCGGACCTGCCCTTGTTGAGGTGGCTGGTGGGCGGCATTCACGCCGTCACACCTTACTGAACATTCGCCCAATTGAGGCAACCCTCGTGGAAACCGGGTCCGCAGTCTGTGCAGTTTGCCGTCCGCGACACCGGAGATTGTGCAGAATGCCCTATTGGTACTGCCGGCCGCGCGCGGTCAGAGGATAGCCTTGACGTCCTTGGCCTGCGCTATCTGGTCCCAGTCCACATCAAGTTCAAGCAGGATTTCCTCGGTGTGCTGGCCGTGTTCCGGCGCACGGCTCGGCCCCGGTGGGGTTTCGTTGAATTGCACTGGCGCTGCGACGATCCGGTACTTCTCGCCTTGGTCGTCGACATTGGCGATCACGTAGCCGTTGGGTTCCACCTGTGGGTCGTGGAGCGTCTCGCGCGGTGTCGCCAGAGCACCCCACACTCCCGGCTCGTCATCCAGGACCTGCCGCCAGTGCGCGAGGTCGTGTGACGCGAACGCGTTGGCGAAGATCGCGGTGGCCTCGGCGGCGTTGGCGATCAGGTTGGCCGACGGCACGAATCGCTCGTCGTTGGCCAGCTCGGCCAGCCCCATGCGGCGGCAGAACCCGGCCCAGAACTTGTCGGGTTGCAGAAAGACGAGTTGGATCCATCGGTTGTCTTTGGTCTTGTACCGGGCCACCAGCGGGTTGATCGCCAATCCCGGTGGCGCACCGGGTATTCCGTCGATATCGAAGAGATCCGCGACCGAGATCGAGGGCGCGATGGCCCACATGGCCTGCGCCAGCAGCGACGAGTCCACGATGCTCGGCTCGCCGGTTCGCTCGCGGTGGAACAGTGCGGCACAGACGCCGCCGGCCAACGTCGCCCCGCCCTGCAGGTCACCGAAGGCCGGTCCCTGCACTGCCGGGTTCTCGGTGCCGAAGGGGGTCAGTGTGTACGCCACCCCGCCGCGCGCCAGATAGGTCGCCGCGTCGAAGCCGCCGCTGTCGCGATCCGGACCACGCACTCCCAGGCCGGTGCCCCTGGCGATGATGATCCGGGGATTGAACGAGCGGATGTCCTCGACGGTCAGCCTCGCCCGTTCGAGGGCACCCGGCAGCCAGTTGGTCAAGAACACATCCGCCGAAGCCAGCAGGCGTCCGAACAGCTCCCTGCCGGTCTCGGTCTTGATGTCGATAGCGATGCTGCGCTTGCCCCGGTTGCTCAGCTCCAGGATGAAATCGACATCGGCGCGTGCGGCCTGGCGGGTGAAACCGCCGACGACCAGCGCCCGTCCGGGATCACCGGAGCTGACGCCTTCCACCTTGATGACGTCGGCACCCCAGTCCGCCAGTGCGACTCCGGCGGACGGAACGTACGTCCAGGACGCCAGCTCGACCACCCGCACACCGCTGAGCATGCCCGCCATCGTCAACCTCCTCGGTTGCCCGTTTCATTCCTTGCTATTTTAGATATTCTAGCTACTGTAAGGCATATTGGTAGCCCGACCGCAGCCATGCCCGCTCGAGCACGGCTGCTTGTGGAAGAGATGTGATGGACGCCGGCCGCTGGTCAGATGCCCGGACCCTCCCCATGACGAAGGACGTTGGGCCACAGCGCCGGTCGTGCGAACAGGTATCTGGGTAGGGGGCGAGACGTGGGCCGAGTAACCGGAAAGGTGGCCGTCGTCAGCGGCGCGGCGCGGGGTCAGGGCCGATCCCATGCCCGGATGCTGGCGGCCGAGGGCGCCGACATCATCGCGATCGACCTGTGCGATGACATCGAGACCAATGAGTACCCGCTGGCCCGGCCGGAGGACCTCGAGGAAACCGAGCGCCTGGTCGAGAAGGAGGGCCAGCGGGTCTATTCCGCGATCGCCGACGTCCGCGACCGTGCCGCGCTGGCGGCTGCGATCGACGACGGGGTGGCCGAGCTGGGCCACCTCGACATCGTGGTCGCCAACGCCGGCATCTGTCCGCTGACCGCGGGACTGCCGCCGCAGGCCTTCGCCGACGCCGTAGACGTCGACCTGGGCGGCGTGCTGAACCTGGTACACAGCAGCCTCAAACATCTGCACTCCGGCGCGTCCATCATCGTCATCGGATCCAACGCCGCCTTCATGTCATCGATGAACACCACCGGAATCGACGGCGGACCCGGCGGAGCCGGTTATGCCTTCGCGAAAATCGCTGCGGCACATTATGTGAACGACTTCGCGCGGGCCCTGGCGCCGTTCTCCATCAGGATGAACGCGGTGCACCCGACCAACGTGAACACCGACATGCTGCACAGCGCGCCGATGTACCGGGCGTTCCGTCCCGACCTGGCCAACCCGACCCGGGCGGACGCCGAACCGATCTTCCCGTTGGTGCAGGCGATGCCGGTGCCCTACGTGGAACCGGAGGACATCAGCGAAGCCGTGCTGTTCCTGGCCTCCGACGCGGCGCGCTACATCACCGGCCAGCAACTGCGCGTCGACGCCGGCGGATTCCTGAAGGTCAAACCCTGGTCGGGCTCGTAGTCCTGTCTTGCAGAGGAATTGGAGGTCAGGTGAACGAGCGCCGGTTGTACGAACTCATGGTGTTGATGAAGACGGCCGACGACCGGCTGTCCAAGGGCATCGGCACCGGGGAGTTCGTGTGCGTGTACTGGCCATCGCGTGGACAGGAGGCCATCGCGGCGGCGATGGGGGTGGCACTGCGGAGCGACGACCAACTGGTCACCACTTACCGGGGGCTGCATGATCTGATCGGCAAAGGCGTTCCGCTGGAAGAGATCTACGGCGAGATGATGGGCCGGGTGGTGGGAGCGGGCCGCGGCAAGGGCGGCACCATGCACATCGCTAACCCGGATAAGGGCGTGATGCTCTCGACCGGCATCGTGGGAGCCGGTCCCCCGGTGGCCGTCGGGCTGGCCATGGCCGGCAAACGCAAAGGCCTGGACAGGGTTACGGTGGTCAGCTTCGGCGACGGCGCCACCAACACCGGCTCGTTTCACGAGGCCGCCAACATGGCCGCTCTGTGGGACCTGCCGCTGGTATTCGTGTGCCAGAACAACCTTTACGCCGAGATGACGCCGACGGCCGACACCATGAAGATCGCCCAGGTAGCCGACCGGGCCGCCGGTTACGGGATGCCCGGCGTCCGTGTCGACGGCAACGATCCCCTTGCCGTCCAAACCGAGCTGACCCGAGCGCTGGACCGGGCACGCAGTGGTGCCGGGCCCACGTTCATCGAATGCGTGACCTTCCGGTTCCGCGGCCACTATTTCGGCGACCGGATGCCCTACATCCCGAAAGATCAGCTCGCCGCGGCGCTGGCGGCCGACCCGGTACCACGGTTCCGCAACCACTTGGAGACGGCGGGCATCTGCAGCGCGGACGAACTCGACCGCATCGACGCCGAGGCGCAGGCGGCCGTCGAGACCGCGCTCCGCACTGTTCTCAGTGCCGATCCACCGTCGATCGAGGAACTGGACCGGGACGTGTACGCGGCCCCGATCAGGTTCCCCGGGTGAGGAATTCGCCGGCTATGGAAGAAAAAGAGATGACGATGCGTGAGGCGCTGAACCTCGCGCTGGACCAGGCGCTGCAGGCCGACGACAGGGTGTTCCTGCTCGGTGAGGACATCGCCGACCCCGGCGCGTCGGGGCCTACCGCCGGGCTGTCGACGAAGTACGGGCACGACCGGGTGCTGGACACGCCGATCTCGGAGGCCGCGATCGTCGGCGCGGCGATCGGTGCGGCGATCGACGGGCTGCTACCGGTGGCCGAGATCATGATCATGGACTTCATCGGTATCGCCGCCGACCAGTTGATCAACAACGCCGCCAAATTGCGGTTCATGACCGCGGGCCGAACGACGGCGCCGATCACCGTCCGGACGCAGGTGTACGCGGGCCTGGCCACCGGCGCCACGCACTCGCAGTCCCTGGAAGCCTGGTTCATGCACATTCCCGGGATGAAGGTCATCGTGCCGTCCACCCCGCGGGACGGCAAAGGCCTGCTCACCTCGGCCATCTTCGATGAAGACCCGTGCCTGTTCGTCGAAACCATCCGGCTGCAGGGCCGCAAGGGCCCGGTCCCACTGGACCCCGGGTTCGCGATTCCCTTGGGACAGGCCGATATCAAACGGCCCGGCACCGATGTCAGCCTGATCAGTTACGGCCGCGCGGTGCACGACGCGCTGGCGGCGGCGGCCACTCTTGCCGAACAGGGTGTCAGCGCCGAGGTGGTCGACCTGCGCACCCTGCTTCCCCTCGACGTAGACACCATCGTCGAATCCGCCCGCCGCACCCGGCGAGTCGTGATCGTGCACGACGCGGTCCAGTTCGCCGGTCCGGGAGCCGAGATCGCCGCCATCCTGTCATCGGAGCTGTTCGGCGAACTGGCCGCGCCCGTGCAGCGTGTCGGTGCACGCTTCGTGCCCAATCCCGCCGCGGCCGGCCTCGAGTCACAGGTCTACCCGTCGCCGGCACGCATCGTCGCCGCCGCGCAAGTCACCCTGGAGAAAGCGAAAGCTCATGGCTGACTTCATTATCCGCATTCCACGGGTGTCGGTCGCCGTCTCGGAGGCCGAGCTCACCGAGTTGCTGGTGAACGGCGGCGATTATGTGGAGGAAGGCACACCCATCTACGTCATAGCCACCGAGAAGGTGGAACAGGAAATCGAAGCCGGCGCATCGGGCACCGTGCGCTGGACCGCACAGACCGGAACGACTTACGACATCGGCACCGAAATCGGCGTCATCACCTCATCCTGAAAGGTAATCGAAAAGTCATGGATCTCAACGAGACTCGCGAACGGATCATCTACGAAAAGGAAGGTCCGATCGCGCGTGTCACGCTGAACTGGCCGGAGAAGGCCAACGCGCAGGACCAGAAACTGGCCGAGGAAGTCGACGCGGCACTGCTGGACGCCGACCGTGACTACGACATCAAGGTGCTGGTCCTCAAGGCAAACGGCAAGGGTTTCTGCTCGGGGCACGCCATCGGCAACAATGCGGTCGACTACCCGTCGTTCGTCGAGGCCGCGAAGGTGATGGGCACCCCCTGGAAGCCGCAGACGGATCTGTTCGTCAAGCCGGTGATGAATCTGTGGGAGTTCTCCAAACCGACGATCGCGCAGGTGCACGGGTACTGCGTGGGAGGCGGCACGCACTACGGCCTGACCACCGACATCGTCATCGCGGCCGAGGACGCGTACTTCTCCTACCCGCCACTGCAGGGCTTCGGCATGCCGTCCGGGGAGTGCTCGATCGAGCCCTGGGTGTTCATGAACTGGCGGCGGGCGGCGTACTACCTGTACCTCGCCGAGGTCATCGACGCCAAGAAGGCGCTGGAGGTCGGGCTCGTCAACGAGGTGGTGCCACGCGAGCAATTGGACGACCGCGTCGAGGCCATCGCCCGCCACATCGCCCAGGCTCCCATGACGACCCTGCTGGCCACCAAGGCCAACCTCAAACGGGCCTGGGAGCTGATGGGCATGCGGGTGCACTGGCAGAGCTCGAATGACCTTGTCGCCCTTGCCTCTATCAGTAAGGACGTGCAGGAGCTGATTCAGACGGTGTTCCGCGACAAGGTGCTGCCCTCCGAGCAGGCCCGGCGCCAGGCCGCGGCCGCCGCCTCGACCGACGGCGCCGGCACCTGAGCCCGCCCGAGATCCGCCAGTGAACATCGCCGACCACGCGAGAACCGCGCCACTATCGCCGGCGCTGCTCACCGATGGCGGCGCGGTCTCGTTCGGTGCGTTGTACGACCGTAGCCAACGGGTCGCCGCGGCGCTGCGCGACGCCGGTCTGCGTCGGGGCGACGGGGTGGCGCTGGTGCTGCCCAACCGGCCGGAGTTATTCGAGATCACCTGGGGCTGCCAGCTTTCCGGGCTCTACTACACCGCCGTGAACACGCATTTCACGCCGGACGAGGTCGCGTACGTGATCGACGACTCCGAGGCCAAGGCGGTGTTCGTCGACGCGTCGATGGCTGAGCTGGCAGCACACATCCGCGAGGTCAACGCCTCGGTGCGGGTACGCCTGGTGGTGGGGGGCCGGCTGCCGGGCTGGCGGTCCTATGAGGAGGCACTGGCGGCAGCGGGGGTGGCCCCGCCCGCGAGCGACGGGTCGGAGATGCTCTACTCGTCGGGCACGACCGGCAGGCCGAAGGCGGTGCGTCGCCCACTGCCGTTGGACGGCAACGGGTCTTGGGCTCAGGCGGTGCTGGAGATGGCACTGATCCACAAGTACGGGATGCAGCCGTCCAGCGTGTACCTGTCCCCCGCGCCGCTGTACCACGCGGCCGGCGTCAACTACACGATGGCGGTCAACCGCGTCGGGGCGGCGTCGATCATGATGGCCAAGTTCGACGCGGAAGCCGTACTGCGGCTGATCGAGACACACCGCGTCACCCACGCCCAGTTCGTGCCGACCATGTTCGTGCGGATGCTCAAACTGCCCGAAGCGGTCCGCAGCAGATACGACGTTTCCAGTCTGCGGTGCGTCATTCACGCCGCGGCCCCGTGCCCGGTGGACGTCAAGCATCAGATGATGGACTGGTTCGGTCCCATCATCCATGAGTATTACGGCGGCACCGAAGGATTCGCCGGCACCACGATAGGGCCGCAGGAGTGGCTGGCACACCCGGGTTCGGTCGGGATTCCCATGACCGCCGTGCACGTCGTCGGCGAGGACGGCAATGAGTTGCCCATCGGCGAATCCGGCGAACTCTACTTCGAAGGCGGCCGGGACTTCGAGTACTTCAAGGACCCCGCCAAGACCGCCTCGGTGTTCAACGATCGAGGCTGGCGCACCCTGGGCGACATGGGCTACCTGGACGAGGACGGTTATCTCTACCTCACCGACCGCTCGACCTTCATGATCGTCTCCGGTGGAGTGAACATCTACCCGCAAGAGGTGGAGAACCTGTTGATCATGCACCCGAAACTCGTTGACGCCGCGGTCTTCGGGGTGCCGAATGCCGAGTTCGGGGAAGAGGTCAAGGCGGTTGTGCAACCAGTGGCGGGTATCACGCCAGGCGCGGAGCTGGAGGCCGAGCTCATCGAGTACTGCCGGGCCAGTCTGGCCACCTACAAGTGCCCGCGCACCGTGGAATTCGACCCCGAGTTGCCCCGCGACCCGAACGGGAAGCTGTACAAGAGGCGCATCCGCGACAGGTACTGGCAGGGACGGATGTCCCGGATTCTATAGACGAGGAAACGCCATGGACGTCAACTGGACACCGCTCAAGGTGCCGTGGGCGGTGCAGTCCGCCGACCGAATTCCCAAGCAGCGGTACTACGATCCGGAATTCTACGAACTGGAGAATGAGAAGTTCTGGCCGCGGGTCTGGCAGATGGCGTGCCGACTGGAAGAGATACCGAAGGCCGGCGACTTCGTCGAATACGAGATCCTGGACCAGTCCATCATCGTGGTGCGCCTCGATGCCGAGAACGTGCGTGCCTACCACAACGCCTGCCGCCACCGCGGGGTGAAGTTGGTGGAGGGCAACGGATCCCGTCGCACTTTCGTCTGTCCTTTCCACGGTTGGTGCTGGGGCATCGACGGGCGCAATACCTTCGTGCTGCGCGCCGACGCTTTCGACGAGCACAACTTGGACCCTGCCGACCTGGCGCTGGTGCCGGTGCGGTGCGAGCTGTGGGGTGGGTGCGCCTGGATCAACCTGGACGACGAGGCTCCGCCGCTGCGCGACTGCTTCGAGCCGTTCGCCACGATCTACGACGCCTGGAAGGTGGAGTCGCTGCGCACCGAGTGGTGGCAGTCGTGCCGTCTTCCGGTCAACTGGAAGCTTGCGACGGCGGCCTTCATGGAGGGCTATCACGTCCCGCAGACCCATCCGCAGTTGCTGCCGTCATCGCAGCCCGCTACGTCCGCACCGCCGGGGCTGGTTCAGACCAGTTTGTATTTCATGCGGACCCTCGGTGAAGGCATGGCCGGCATGACCCACGAGAACGACATCCGCATCGCCGAAGGACTGCAGAACATCGAACTGCCCGCCGATCCGGCCGAGGCGATGGCGGTCTGGAAGACGACGCTCAACGACGCCGTCGTCGCCTGGCACCGGGCCCGCGGCTGTGACATGCCCGACCTCAACGACCTGCAGCGCCGCGGCATCGTCGATGCCATCGGTTTCTGCTTTCCGCACTACTTCCTGCTGCCGCAATACAGCAGCGCCTCGTCATACCGGATCCGCCCGCTCGGGCCCGAGGAGACCCTGTTCGAGATCTGGTCGCTCACGCGGATCCCGCCGGACCAGATCACCGGGAGACCGACGCCGCCGGAGCCGATGAGCCCCGATGATCCGCGCTGGCCGCCGATTCCCGCTCAGGACTTCTCCAACCTGCCCAGACAGCAGAAGGGCCTGCACTCAAGGGGATTCGAGTACATGCGCCTGTCCAGCCGGATCGAGGGCCTGATCTCGAACTTCGAGCGCGTCGTCGACGGTTTCCTGGCCGGTCTGCCCTCCGCCGCGCTGGTGCCGGCGATACAGAAGACCAACACCACCATCGACGTGCCGATCGCCGATCTCGGCATCACGCAGGAGGTCGCGCGATGAGCACCAACTGGGATCGCACCGTCGACCTGGTGATCGCCGGCAGCGGCGGGGGCGGCATGGTGGCGGGACTGGCCGCACTCGACGCCGGCCTGCAACCGCTGATCGTCGAAAAACAGCCTCTCGTGGGCGGTTCGACGGGGTTGTCCGGCGGTATCGTCTGGCTGCCCAACAACCCGCTGATGCGGGCGGACGGCATCGCGGACTCGCACCAGGACGGCCTTGCCTACCTGGCCGACGTGGTCGGTGACATCGGTGCGGCGTCCTCCCCCGCCCGCCGGGAGATGTTCCTCACCGCCGGTTACGAGATGCTCAATTTCCTGCTCCGCAAGGGAGTTCGGATGATCCGCTGCGCGGGGTGGAGCGACTACTACCCGAACCACAAGGGCGGCAACGAATCCGGCAGGGCAGTCGAGGGAATCCCGTTCGACGCCGCCGAACTCGGCGTCTGGCACGACAAGGTGCAGCCGCCGCTGGCCAAGAACTACGGGTACGCGGTGCTGACCAATGAGTTGCGTTCGGTCCAGTACTTCAACCGTTCGCCGCGCGCATTCGCGGTGGCGGCGAAGGTGTTCGCGCGAACCAGGGCGTCCCGGCTTGCCAGGCGACAGCTGCTGACCAACGGCGCGTCGCTGATCGGCCAGATGCTCAAAGTGCTCATCGACCTCAGCGACGGCCAGCCACCGTTGTGGATCAACGCGGCGATGGAGGACCTGATCGTCGAAGACGGCCGGGTGGTCGGTGCCCGTATCGTTCGTGACGGGGTGACGCAGAACGTGGCGGCGCGCAAGGGAGTCCTGTTGGCAGCGGGTGGCTTTGGCCACAATCGTGAGATGCGCCGCCAGTACAGCGGTGAGCAGCCCAACGAAGGACAGTGGTCGATCGCCAATGCCGGCGACACCGGTGAGGTCCTGCAGACCGCCATGCGCCTGGGCGCCAAAACCGATCTGCTCGACGAAGCCTGGTGGTTGCCGTCGGTGTTCATCGCCAACGGTGGCGCCGCCGCTGCCTCACTGGGGTCGGGACGCCAGCGCCCCGGCGCCATCTACGTGGATTCCGGCGGCCGGCGGTTCTGCAACGAGTCGAATTCGTACGTCGAGGTCGGCAAGGCGATGTACGCCAACAAGGCGGTGCCGTGCTGGATGATCTTCGACGACGGGTACGTGCGGCGCTACGTCGCGGGCACCAATCCGGTCAAACGCGAACACCTGCCCCCCGAGTTGGTCGAGAGCGGAGCCGTCAAACGCGCCGAGACGCTGACAGATCTCGCGCACCAGATCGACCTGCCGCCCGAGGAGTTGGTGCGAACCGTCCAGCGGTTCAACATGTTCGCGGCCAAGGGGCTGGACCCCGATTTCGGCCGGGGACAGTCCGCCTACAACGACTGCCTCGGTGATCCCGGGTATCGACCCAACGCCGCGGTCGGGCCCCTGGACCGGGCGCCGTACTACGCGACGCGGGTCCTGCCCGCGGACGTGGGCACCTGCGGCGGGGTGATCACCAACGAGTACGCGCAGGTGCTCGACCAGCAGGACCGGGTGATCGACGGGCTGTACGCGACCGGCAACACCACCGCCACGGTCATGGGCCGGACGTATCCCGGAGCGGGAGCGAGCATCGCGAGCTCGATGGTGTTCGGCTACGTCGCCGCGCGGCACGCCGCCGGCCGCAGCGTCGCCGGTCACCACTAGTGCCGAGCAGACGCAAAATCACCACTTTTCGGCACGAAAAGGGTGATTTTGCGTCTGCTCGCGTCAGGACTCAGCGCCCTCGACGAAGTCGCGGGGCTTCATGCCGGACTGCATGAGTTCGGCGCGGCGGGCCTGCACATCGGTGGCCGCGCCCACCATATTCGTCAGAATGTGGCTGACCTGAAGATGCACGCGCATGCCCATCAGCTCCCAGGCCCGCTTGACGTTGTTCTTCACCGCCATCAGGGTGGTCAGCGGAATCTGGGCGATCTTGCGGGCCATCTCCTCGACGGTGTCCTCGAGGTCCTCGCGCGGCACCACCTTGTTGAGCAGACCCCACTCGAGGGCCTGCTGAGCCGAGAGGGTGGGCGCCAGCAGCAACCAGTCCATGGTGCGGTGCCAGTTCATCAGCAACCACGGTTCGATCATGGTGTGACCGCCTGGCTCGCCGAGACTTTGGGCCAGCGGCATCTGGAAATACGCGTCCTCGGACGCGACGCAGAAATCCGTCAGCAGCCCAAGGTAGATCCCGCCGCCCATGCAGTAGCCGTGGATCTGAGAAATGGTGGGCTTCGGAAACTCCCACAGGTACAGGGTCGGCCACAGGAACAGGTCGGCAGTGCCTTTGTAGAGATCTTCGAAGGTATTTCCGAAGTCGGGGTAGGGGTTCTCGTCGGGTCCCCACCTCGCCACATGTCCGCCACAGAAGCCCTTGCCGTTGGCTTTGAGGATGACGACCTTGATCTCCTTGTCGCGGTCGGCTTCCCGCAGACACGTGTCGACTTCGGTAACCAGCACAGCGTCTTTGGTGTTGGCCTTGTCGACCCGGTTGAGAATGATGCGCGCGATCGGTGGCTCGCGCTCGTAGATCACCGCTTCCAGGACGCGCCGCTCCATGGTGCTGACACTACCCGAAGGGAGGTGCCGGCCACAGCGATCACCCGATGATTCTTGATGATTTCGCTTGTGCCACCGATGATCTTGCGGACTCAGGCGTTCGCCACCAACCACGCGTGGCCGTCGGCTTCGCCCGCCGCCACCAGATCGAGTTCGCCGAAGGCGGAAAGCAGTTCCCCTCGGGCTGCCCGGAACGGCCCCGGTTCTGCGTCCTCCGCGCTGAGGGTGCAGATCGCCAACAGGCCGCCGGGCGCCACGCGCCCGATCAGCGCTGGGTAGAGTCGGCGATCGCGAAACTTGTTGCACAGCAGCATGTCCACCTGGGGCCCCGGCGGCAGGCCGGCGTCGAGGTCGACGACGTCAAACCGGCAACTCGCGTCAAATCCTCGGTGGCGCGCCAGATCTCGCGCCTGAGTGATCGCCTCCGAAGAAACGTCCACACCCCATACGTCCAGCCCGCGACTTGCCAGCCATATCGAGGCGAGTCCCTGCCCACAGGCGACGTCGAGCGCTAGGCCCGCGGCAGGAATCCGATCAATGAACGGACGCAGGAAACCGGGCGGTGCGACGGCGCCCGACTGCGGCGGACCCGAGCGGGCATACCTCTCGTCCCAGCGGCGCCGATCCTGCTCGCTCACGAATCCGAGGTTACGGGCACGCTGTTCTGGACAGCTGTCCACATCCGCGGCCCCGGTTTCCTAGACTGAACCGGTGTCTAGCGAAGCGGCTTCTCCGACGACCGGTGCCAATGCCCCGCGCCGGTCGGATCGGCGCCCGGGACAGACGATCCGCAAGGTGCTCGACGCCGGCCTGGAGGAGCTGCGCGAGTCGTCATACGCCAATCTGACGATGCGTGCCGTGGCACAACGAGCCGGGGTGTCACCGGCCAGTGCCTATACCTACTTCTCGTCGAAGAGTGCCCTGGTGGCCGCGGTCTACCTACGGTTCCTCCGCGAACTGCCGCTGCACACCGACGTGAACGACACCACCAAGACCAGGGTCAGCGCCACCATGCGTGACATGGCGCTGGTAGTCGCCGACGAGCCGGAACTCACCGCGGGGTGTGGAACGGCCCTGATGGCCGACGATCCCGCCGTCGTTCCGTTGCGGGTGGAAATCGCCGAGGAGGTGTCCCGCCGGATCGGCGCCGCGCTCGGTCCCGGCTGGCCGCGATCGGTCAAGTCAACCCTGCAGATGACGTTCGCCGGTGCCCTGATGACCGCCCGCTTCCTCACCTATCAGGAGATCGCCGGCCAGCTCGACGAGGCGGTCAACCTGATACTCGGTGCTTCCGTCGCCTGAAATGCCGCCAGGCCAAGGCCATTACACCGGGGTCAGCGGCAACGACTTACGGGGCTGGAAGACGAAACTCGAACCGCCACTGAACTTGGCAACCGCCACCTCAGAGAATTCTGCCGTGGCCGAATCGGTTTCGGTGACCACCGCCGTCCATTCGGTGGGAGTTCCGCTCACTTCGACATGTAGGTGTGGATCCACCGCGGACGCGATCGCCTGCAATGGGGCCACCGCTTCCGGCGACACCAACGCCGGCCATGCATCGTCCTCGTGGGCCGGCGACGGGCGCAGGTGTACGCGGTCGGACTCGAAATCGGCCACCACATAGACAGCGGGATTGAACAACGGATGCAACTCCATCACGCGCACCGCACCCTCGACTCCCCCGGGCAGGCCGAGCGCGCGGTGAATCCGCTCCGCCGCCAGCCCGGCCAGTCCGATGAGTTGCTTGGTGGCGATGGAACGAGCCAGTGCGGCGTCACCGCCGGCCCGCTTGTGCACCGCGAGGGCGAAGGACAGGTACAGCAGGTGCATCTGCAGGCAGACTTCGTCGGCGAGGCGAACCAGGGCCGAGTGGGAGAAGGCTCCGAAATCGAAGTCGGACACCAACGGGCCGGAATAGTCGGCCTGGCCGGGCTCTGAAGGGTCGATCGGGCCGAGTTCGGTGGTCGCGGCCCTGGTGCGCCCGACGATCTCCAACTCCGGGATGAAGCCCACCTCCGGATGTGAGTCATCAATGATCACGGTCCACGCGCAGTGCGGGTTGCGGTCGGCAGGCACCCGCGGCGGCCGGTGGATCGGGCGCACCTGGGCGCGGCGATTGGTGGCCAGCGCGGTGGCGTCGAAGGTCGGGTCCTCGATGTCGTGGCACATTCCGCGCACGTAGTCCTCGCCCATCGGCTCAACGTCCAGCAGCGCGCCGCAGTGGTCGAGCTGGAACTCGCCGTGCCAACGGTCGTGCACCGTATAGCGGAAGTCCATGAACTGGGGCGGAGCGCCGATGTCGAGTTGCAGGCCCTTGAAGATGGTGATCACGTCGTCGCCCTCGAAGCGCAGCGCACGCTGCATGCGCCTGGTGTAGAGCGGGCTGGCTCCGGCCCACTCCTCGATCGCGATCTGCAACATCTCTTCGCGGCCGAATTGCTGTATGCACCAGGCCATTCCGGAGCGGTCGATCATCTGGCCGATCAGCAGCAACTCCGGCACCAGCGTACTGAGCTGCGCGCGGGTGAGGGCTGCGTATCTGCTGGTCAACGGCGGGCCTCCGTCTGCGTCCATGTCCCGGCTGCGGAGCCGGCGCCGCAAATAATGGACAGGTGTCTGATTATGGTTTCGACTGTAGCGAGCTTGCTCCGATTCGGCAAGAATCCTGCGGTTCAGGCAAGAGAAGTCGAGGTAGGGACACACGTCGCAGTGCCGCCAGCGGCGCCACTGGCTCGTCTACCGGTCCTCCATTCGGAATTCTGGACATCTGTCCAGTTCCCCGCGGCACAGGGCCTTCCCAGGCCCTTTACCGGCCACACACGCCAGATCGCGTTCAGGCGGGCCGGTCACTGCCTGTCTGCAAATCTTCAAACGCATTCTCGCCCAGGGGCTTCCGCAGTGAGTGCGCCGATATCAGGCGCCCTGCGGCACGCCGAACAGCCGAGTCGCTAGCCAGCATGCGGCGGCGCGAATCGCGGAACATCAGCGACATGGCCAATCCCTTACACCACCCATGCGTAGCCGTGACACGCAATCGCCGAACCCGGCGGTTGATCGGTTCCCCGCGATCGGCAATCCTCATCGGGGAATCTCGTGGACGAGCCGAAGGAGGGCCGAGCGTGGCGGGTGTGGGACAGATCGCGCTGAACAGTGCGCCCGTCGTGGGTGGGGTGATGCTCGCCCTGACGGCGGGGCAGTTCCGCGGACCGGATTACCGGTCACTGATCAAGCAGGACATGGACCTGCTCGACCGGCTCCCCCCGGAGGCCACCGAACGGCGCGCCAATCTGCAGCGCAGCATCGACACCCGGATCGATGACCTGATCGACGCCGCCGACAAGACGCACGCGTTGCGAAAGGCCGCGACGACGTACCGGGGCAACTGGCGCGACCTGGTGCTGTTCGTCGCTGTCCTGTTGTTCACGGTCGTCTGGTGGGACGTCAACCACAACCGGGCGAATTGGCTGCCGACGTTCGTCGTGCTGATCCTGCTGTCGGTGGTGGCCGCCGGGTACGCGGTGCGGGGCGCGGTCCGTGCCGGCCTCTCGCTGGTGCGTCGCCGCCGGCGCTGACTCGCGGCAGTCCGGTCAGTCGCGGCACGCCCGGACCAGCGCACCGGGCCTGGCGTCGGTCAATTCGCCCTCGGCGACCACGGTCTGCCCCCGAACCAGGGTCTCGACATAGCCGTCCGAGCGCTGGATCAACCGGCCGTCGCCGCCGGGCAGGTCCTCGACCCGCTCCGGGTAATGCAACCCGAGTCGCTCCAGGTCGATCAGGTTGATGTCGGCACGCCGGCCCGGCTCCAGCACGCCACGGTCGCCCAGCCGGTAGAAGCGTGCCGGATCGCCGGTCAGGCGGTGCACCGCCGTCTCCAGCGGCAGCCCCGGTCCCCTGCTCCGATCCCGCACCCAGTGCGACAGCAGATAGGTCGTCATGCTGGCGTCGCAGATGATTCCGCAGTGTGCCCCACCGTCGCCGAGGCCCTGCAGGCTGACCGGATCCGACATCATGTCGTGCAGGTGGTCGTAGCTGTTGCCGGCGTAATTCAGCAACGGCAGCAACAGAAATTCGCGGCCGTCCGCGCCGAGCAGCACGTCATAGGTGACTTCCCACGGGTCACGGCCCTCCCGCTCCGCGATGGCCGCCACACTGTCCTGCGGCGCGGGTTCGTAGTTGAGGGCGGCGCCGAGCGGATACAACCGTTTGAAGATGTGCCGATTCAGTTGGTCGGCTGACGGCTGTGACGTCGGCTCGGGTGTCTCTGCCAGGATCTGGGAGCGCACCGCGGGGTCCCGCAAGCGGTGCACCCGCTGCCCGAGCGGCAGGCCCATCAGGGATCGATAGGTGGCCCGGTGCCGGAAGGGATTCATCCGCGATTGGTGGCCCATCAGCATGCCGAAAGCACGGCACGCCACCTGCGGCCGGATGGCCGCACCGTCCGCGTTGGCCTCGTGCACCGCGGCGAACCAGCTGCGCCAGTCGTGCGGATCCTGCTCGTTGACCATTGCCAGGAACGTCAGCGGTATCCGGTACCTGCGCCCCAGCCGGGTGATCCACTCGATCTCGGCATCGATCGAATGCCGTTGGTCGCCGCCCATCGCGCCGCCGACTCCGGCCGGAACCACTTGCAGCACGCCAGATCCCACGTCCGCCATGACTCCCATCAGGGCCGCGAGCTCAGCTTCCTCCGAATAGGTACCGGGCACCGGTTCCCCGGACGCGCTGCGATGGCCGGCGGTGCGGCCGAACGACATTCCGAGCGCTCCGGCGCGCAGGCCGTCTCCGACGATCCGGCTCATCGCCTCGATGTCGGAGGCCGTGGCGGACTCTTGAGCCCGGTCCCCCATCACGAAGCCACGGACGGCCGCATGGGGAATCTGCGCCCCCACGTCGACCGCCCGGGGCATCCGGGCCAGCGCGTCCAGATATTCGCCGAATGACTCCCACTCCCAGGTAATGCCCTCGGACAGCGCCGAACCCGGGATGTCTTCGACCCCTTCCATCAGGTCGACCAGCCATTCGTGCCGATCGGGCCGCACCGGCGCGAAACCGATGCCGCAGTTGCCCATGATCGCGGTGGTGACGCCGTGCCAGCACGAGGGCGTCAGGTGGGGATCCCAGGTGGCCTGGCCGTCGAAATGGGTATGGACGTCGACGAAACCCGGTGTGACGGTGAGCCCGTCGGCCTCGATGGTGCGCTTGGCGCTGCCGCTGACCCGGCCGACGTCGACGATCACACCGTCGCGCACCGCCACGTCCGCGGTAACCGGCGGCGAGCCGGTGCCGTCCACCACGGTGCCGCCCCGAACGACCAGGTCGTAGGTCATGACCGCCTCCAGGTATCGGCTGCACTCTATTGCTGCAATAATAGCAACGTTAGATCTTTGGCCAGCCATACATCCGGGACTGAGTCGCTACACCCCGTCGCGCCAGGCGATCAATTCGGCGAGCGTGGTCAAGTCGTAACCGTTTTCGTTCGGCGTGAGTTCCGCGGTGAACAGCGTCGCGCCTTCTTTGCGGAAGAGGTCGGCCTCGCTCGGGCCCCGCCACAACACCGCACGCTCAATCGCCGAATCATCGCGTTGCGCCGCTTCGGCATACGACTTGAGCAGATCGTCCCGGCGACGGAACTCATCGATGGGCTCGGCGCTGTGCCAGATGTCGGCGAAGCCGGCGACCAGCGGCAGGGTCCTGTCATCAGCGGAACCGTCGATGAGGATCGGGATTTCACGCAGCGGCGCCGGAACCAGACGCGCCAGTCGATACTCGATCCGCGCCAGCGCGTCGACCAGAGCGCGGAACCGGTCCCCCGCACTCGGGTAATCGTATCCGTATGCGGCGTAATCTTTTTCGTACCAACCCGCGCCCAGGCCCAGAATGAGCCGCCCGCCGCTGATGTGGTCCACCGTGCGCGCCATGTCGGCCAGCAGGTCCGGGTTGCGGTATCCCACACTGGTGACCAGCAGGCCGATTTCGGCGCGGGTGGTCATTTCACCCCACGCCGCCAGCGCCGTCCATCCTTCGAAGTTCGAGACTTCGCCGCGCTCGGGCACCGGCGCTGGTGCCCGGGCGCCCGGCTTGTGGAAGTGGTCGTACCCGAAGATCACGTCGGCACCCATGGCTTCGGCGTCGAGCACCGCCTGACGCCACGTGGCGTAGCTGGGCGCGCCCCCCGGCCGCAGCTGAGCCCCGACCCGGATCCGGCGTGGTGATATCATTCAAACCTCTTGTGGTCGTTGCCAATTCAGATCAGTTGGCGCTGTGCCGATGGAGCATGCGTAAAACGTAACTCGCAATCGCGGCTCTTTATTTCCACAAGCTATACAACTTCGAGATGACCGCCATCGCAAAGCCTGATGGAGGGGTGCAACGGCGGGCCGGCGGGCCAAGTTGTCTAACTTACTAATTTTTGCAAGACAAGGATTGCCCGCCGCTCGGCGCGATGTCAGGCTGGGAGGCATGACAGAAGCGGAATCGTTCGTCGACCAGGCCGTGATGGGTCTTGCCGAGCCCCAGCCGATGTACAAGGCGCTGCGCGAGTCGGCTCCGGTCTTCCGGTCGCCCCAGGCGGTGGTGCTCAGCCGGCTCTCGGACATCGAGATGGCGCTTAAGCGCACGGACCTGTTCTCGTCCAACATGGACGCGGTCGACTTGGGGAACCTGCGACCACTGATCCCGCTGCAGGTCGACCCGCCCGAGCACGCGAAGTACCGGCGAATCCTCGATCCACTCTTCACGCCGCGGGAGATGGCCCGGCGGGAACCCCAGGTCGCCGCGCTGGTCAACGAGATGATCGACCGCTTCGCGGACCGGGGATCCTGCGACTTTCACGAAGAGTTCGCGGTGCCCCTGCCCTGCACCGTCTTCCTGCAGCTGCTCGGCCTGCCGCTGGAAGATCTCGACAAATTCCTGGAATGGAAGGACGGCGTGATCCGGCCCGAGGGGTCCACCGGGTACGACGACCGCCACGAAGCCTCGGCCAAGGTCGCCGAACAGATCTACGAATACTTCAACCGCGCCATCGACGACCACATCGCCACCCCGCGCGACGACGTGCTGTCCGCGATGATCGCGACGCATTTCAAAGAGGACGGCGGCGCGGCGCTGTCCCGCGAGGAGTTGCTCGACATCTGCTTCCTGTTCCTGATCGCCGGGCTGGACACGGTGACGGACTCGCTGGACTGCTTCTTCGTCTACCTGGCCCGGCATCCCGAGCATCGCCATCAGCTGGTCGAGCAGCCCGACATCCTGCCGCACGCCATCGAGGAACTGCTGCGGTGGGAGACACCGGTGCCCGGAGTCGCCAGGGTTGCGATGCAGGATGTCGAGGTCGGCGGCTGCCCCATCAGCAAGGGCGAGCGGGTCAGCCCGCTGCTCGGTGCGGCCAACACCGACCCCGCCGAGTTCCCGGACCCCGAGCGGGTGGATTTCAGCCGGACCCCGAACCGGCACCGGGCGTTCGGCGGGGGTCCGCACCGCTGCCTCGGATCGCACCTGGCCCGGATGGAACTTCGGGTGGCCTTGCGTGAGTTCCACCGGCGCATACCGGATTACGAAATTCCCCCCGGCACCGAGCTGAAGTACACCGCCGCGCTGCGCTCGGTCGAAGCGCTGCCGCTGACGTTTCCGGTGCAGGCACGATGACACGCGTGTCGGTCGACGCGGACCGCTGCGTGGGTCACGGCCGTTGCTATTCACTGGCGCCACAGATCTACGATTCCGACGACGTGGGCCACTCCGTGGTGCAGGTCGAGGACGTCTCCGGCGACCTCGAGGAGCAGGCACAGATCGGTGCTCAGAACTGCCCGGAAGAGGCGATCACGCTTTCGCCATGAGCGGCCCGCTGATAGGTACGCTGTCGCAAACGACAGAAGGGACGCCCGCGCATGGAACCAGGCTCGCTCGACCCGGTGGCAAACGAACGGCTGTCTCACGCCGCCAAGTCGTGGACGTCGGACCTATCGATCAATGAGTTCGCACTGCTGCACGGCGCCGGGTTCGAACCGATCGAGCTGGTGATGGGTGTCTCGGTGTACCACGTCGGATACCAGTTCACGAACATACGTCAACAACAAGAACTGGGCGTGCTGACCGAGGCCACCTACCGGGCTCGCTGGAATGCCATGGCGCGCATGCAAGCCGAGGCTGACGCACTGCACGCGGACGGCATCGTGGGGGTCCGGCTCACCTGGCGCCATCACGGCGAAGGCGGTGAACACCTGGAGTTCATGGCAGTGGGCACCGCGGTCCGCTACACCGAGAAGCCGGGAGCGTTCCGGCGCCCCAACGGGCAGGCCTTCTCCAGCCACCTCTCCGGGCAGGACATGGTGACGCTGCTGCGGTCCGGCCACGCGCCCGTCGCATTCGTGATGGGCAATTGTGTATTCCACATCGCCGTGCAGGGGTTCATGCAAACCCTCAGGCAAATGGGACGCAACATGGAAATGCCGCAGTGGACACAGGGCAACTACCAGGCACGTGAGCTGGCGATGTCGCGTATGCAGACCGAGGCCGAGCGTGACGGCGGAACTGGAGTGGTGGGCGTGCACTTCGCAATCTCGAACTACGCGTGGGGACACCACACGGTCGAGTTCTATACCGCGGGAACCGCGGTGCGGCGCACCGGGAGCGGGGAAACGATCAAACCCACGTTCGTCCTGCCGATGGACAACTGATGTACGAGTTCGACGCCGAGCGGGTCAGTCGGACCATCGCCGGTGCACTCGCCGGCCCCGGCGGCGTCGCCATGGTGGTGAAGGTGTTCGCCGGGCTGCCCGGGGTGATTCACACACCGGCCCGGCGCGGATTCTTCTCCTCCAGCCCCGAACGCGTGCAGATCGGCGACTGGCGTTACGAGATCGCGCGTGACGGACGGCTGCTCGCCGGGCATGTGGTGAACGGCATCGTGATCGCCGAAGACGTGCTGGCGGCCGACGCGGTCGGACCGCACATCACCCGCTCGCTGCATCAGATCGTGACCCGGTACGGCGCGACGGTGGTCCCGAATATCAACGCCGCCGTCGACGTACTGGGCACCAGCACTGGCTATCCGTACTGAGATATTCTGCAACGCAACGTCATTCACTGTCCTCGTACGGTACGACGATGTCGGTGGAGCTGTCCCGTCCCCGCAGGACGGCGGTGGTCAGGGTGCGCCAGTGCTGCGCCTCGCCGTCCGAAGCGCGGGTCAGCGCCGCACCGGACGCCGCGACGCCACCCTGCTGCTTGGCCACCTCGGTGAGTCGCGCCGCCTCGTTCACCGGGTCACCGATGACGGTGTACTCGTAGCGTCGGGACTCGCCGATGTTGCCCGCGACAACGGTTCCCGCCGACACCCCGATGCCGGCCCTGATCTCTGAGTGGTTCAGCTGCCGCCCGAGTTCGCGCGCCGCGGCCAGAGCAGCGCCCGCGCAGTCGGCCAACGCGACTGGCGCCCCGAATATCGCCAGTGCGGCGTCGCCTTCGAACTTGTTGACCAGCCCCCGGTGGCGCTCGACCACATCAACCACAACCGCGAAGAACTCGTTGAGCATCGCGACGAGAGCTTCGGGAGTCATCCGCTCGGCCAGCCGCGACGAACCGACCAGGTCGACGAACAGGGCCGCCGCCTCGCAGCTGGCGCCACCCAGAGTCACCTGAGCGCCGTTCTCGGACGCGCCCTGTTCGGCAAGACGGGCGACATCGCGTCCGACGTGCCGGCCGAACAGGTCCCGCAACCGCTCGCGTTCGCGCAAGCCCCCCGCCATGGTGTTGAACCCTGCCTGCAGCAGCCCCAGTTCGGACGCGTCGAAGACCGGCACGGTCACGTCGAAGTCGCCAAGTTCGACGCGCCGCATCCCGCGCCGGACCTCGTCGATCGGGTCGGCGCTGACCGCACCGGTGAACGCGGTGATGGCCAGCCCGCTGACGGCCGCGCACCCACCCAAGACCAACACAACGATCGCCAGCCGGCGTCCCGAGTAGTCGATGACCAGTGCGCTGGCCCCGACCAGAAGCAACTGCAGCAGGGGTACGCCGGTGCCCAGCGTCCACGCGGACACCGCGCGCAGCCGCAGGCCGGGCCCACGCGCGGCGGTCGGCGGGCTGTCGGTGAGCACCTCGGCGACGAACGGCCGCAGAATTCGTGTGCACAGCCAGTAGGCAACCGCAGTGGTGACGAAGCTGCCGAGCAGCACCGAGACCCCCAGCGTCGTGGCCAACCACGGCGCGTCGAGATTGATCACCACCAGGATCACACCGGCGGTCACCCACACCGCACCGTGAATGGTGGCCGTGCGCAACGGGATTGCCATCAGCACGCGTTTACGCGCCTGCCCCTCGTCACCGCCACTGCGGTAGGTGGTCGCCACAAGTCCGCACACGATGGCGGTCATCGCGGCGGCACCCACGTAGACCGCCATCACCACCACGTTGAGCTGCAGGACATGCCGCTGGCTCAGCGCGTGGCCGGTGGGCAGGGCCCAGAAAGTCGTCACCCCGATCACCGCGGCGCCCAGCACGTTCGGAAACAGCGCCGCCAGAACCAGCTGGGCGCGCGTCGTCCACGGCACCGGAAACTTCCGGCGCCCGGTCAATGTCACGTCCGCGGGCCGTCATGCGAGCGTTGCACGGCTATAACGTGCCACAAACCCGCGTCCGCAAGGCAGCAGACAGGCCGATCAGTGCTCCGGCGGGCCTCCCGCGGTCGACGAATCACGGCAGACCAGCAACTCCTTGAGCGCATCGGAAAATGCGTCGGCCATCCCCCACAGGTCCGCGACCAGATCCGGACACGAGATGATGCCGATACCCAGTGCTCCATTGAGGGACATGACGGTGACGTTGAGTCCGGCGCCACCGAGGAGCGGCCCCAACGGGTACATCGATTCGATGCCGCAGCCCAGGAAGTACAGCTGGTCCTGTGGACCGGGCACATTCGACAGGATCATGTTGTAGACGGGGCTGGTAGTCAACGGGATTCGGGGCAGGATCCGCATCGCCGCGCCGAACATCGTCTGCCCGCCGAACTCGGTCCAGTCGTGCAGCAGGGAGGGTCCCATCGCCGCGGTGTGTTCTTTCGCCGCTCTGTTGCCCGCGGCGATGGCGCGGATGCGCTCCGCGGGATCGGCGACCTGGGTCTGCATCCGGCAGAACATCCACGTGGTCTGGTTGCGGCCGGGCCGCTGCGACTTGTCGCGCACCGATACCGGGACGGTGGCGACCAATGGAACATCGGGCAGTGCGTCGTGCTCGAGCAGGAACCGCCGCATCACCCCGGCGCACAGCGCCACCACGACATCGTTGACCGTCACCCCGAACCGGTCCTTGACCCTCTTGACGTCGCGCATGTCGAGCTGGGTGAAGGCGACATTGCGGTGGTGTGTCAGCGCCCCGTTGAACGGAGTGGGCGGCGCCGTGAACGGCGCGGCCATGGTGCGGCCTTCGCGCGCCCGCAGCACCGTCTGCGCGAGGGTGAGCACGGTTGCCGGTACCACTGTCGCCAACCGCAACGGTCGCTTGGCGACGTTCAGCAGTCCACTCGCGGCGATCTGCAGAGCGCTGGCACGTCCGGCACCCGCAATGGGTTCTGGCTCCGGGGCGTCCGGCACGAGGCTGCACAGCTGCGCCAACAGGTTCGCCCCGGCCACGCCGTCGACGACGGCATGGTGCACCTTGAGCACCACCGTCAGCCCGTTCTCGCGGGCACCGCCCTCGACCACCCACATCTCCCACAGCGGGCGGTCGCGGTCCAGCGGCAGACCGGCGATGTGTCCACAGATCTCGGACAGTTCGCGGCGGCCTCCGGGTGCCGGCACCGCCACCCGGTGCAGGTGGCGCCGTAGCGCGAAGCTGTCGTCGTCCACCCACACCGGGTGGTCCGGATTGAATTGCGTGTCAGCAAGTTTCATCCGAAATTCCGGCACCGCGCACACGTGCCTGGCCAGCGCCGCACGAAGCCGGGCGTACGAATAGCCGCCCGGCATCGTCGAGGTATCGAGTTCCAGCACGCAGCACACGTTCAACGGCTGCGCCGGTGTCTCCATGTAGAGAAAGAAAGCATCAAGACCGCTTAGTCGTTCCATAGCCGCCCACCCGACTAGTCACGTGCACATTTATGAGTGATAACCCCTGGACTCCTCCCGAGCACCGAGGTTCCGCACCGCGTACCCCGGTTGCTCTCCGCTTAAACCAGCCTTTTTCTCGCCACACCACCGGGTGAGAGTTTCGGTGATTTCGGCGGGTGCGGGCACCCGGCGAGATGCCCACGCGACATATCCGTCCGGCCGAACCAGTACCACGGCCGGTTGCGTCTCGTCGCTGTGTTGCACCCGTTCGACACCGGGCCAGTCGACCGTGACACCGCCGCCGGTGAGCAGGACGAAACGGCCGCTGCGCAGCACTTCGTAGAGCCGGCCGCCGTCGCAGTCGATGTCCGGCATCCGATGCCCCACCAGGGGATTGCCGGCTCGGGAAGGGCGGGCATAGGCGATGCCGATGCCGCTGAGCCGCTGGGCTGCCGTGCGACGGCTCCGCGGGAAACGAAGGATCGTGCGAATCGCGAAGCGCTGCAACACTCGGCGTAGAGCGGAGCGGCCGAGCACGAGCTGGTTGAGCATGTCGGTCATGGCCAGCACCTCGGCGCCGACGGGGTGCCGCTCGAATTCGTAACTGTCGAGCAGGGACTCACGCGCCCGACCGTCCAGCACCCCGCCGACCGACAAGGCCAGTTTCCAGCCCAGGTTCATCGCGTCGCCGATGCCGGTGTTCATGCCCTGCCCGCCGATGGGCGAATGGACGTGGGCGGCATCCCCCGCCAGGAACACCCGACCCACCCGGTAGTGGCGGGCCTGTCGGCGTTCGCTGAGAAACCTTGAACTCCAGCGCATCTCGCTCAACCCAAAATCCTCCCCGGCGATCCGGCCGATGGCATCCCGGATCTGTGCCGCGGTCACCGGCTCGCTCAACGGTTCGTGTTCGCGTCGACGGTCCCAGGCGATGGCGCGATACCAGCCGTCACCGAACGGCAGGACCAACACCACCCCCTCGGCATTCGTCCTGGCGAACATCGGCTCGGCGGGTGGTCTGGTCAGCCGCACGTCGGCCAGCATGATGTGTGTCTGGTACTGCTTGCCGACGAAATCCACGCCCAGCAGCCGGCGCACCGCACTATGGGCTCCGTCGCACCCGACCACGTAACGCGCCCGCAGGGTGTCGCCACCGGCCAGGGTGAGGGTGACGCGGTCGCCGTCCTGCGCCAGGCCGGCCAGTTCGGCGCCACGCAGGATCGACGCCCCGAGGCGCTGTGCGTGGGCAGCCAGCACCCGCTCGGTCCCGCTCTGCGGGACCATCAGGATGAACGGGTAGCGCGTCTGCAGTTCGTCGGCCAGCGACACCGTGGCTCCCGGAATCGGAGCTACCTCGCCGACTCGAAAGCCGCGCGTCAGGATTTCGTCGATCAGGCCCCGGGCGTCGAGCAACTCCAGCGTCCGCGCGTGCATGGCGAACGCCCGCGTGATGTTCGGCTCCTCGGCGCGACGTTCCATTACCTGCACCCGAACCCCGCGCATCGCCAGTTCCCCCGCCAACATCAGCCCGGTGGGACCGGCGCCGATCACGGCGACATCGGTATCTGTCTCGAAAGTGGTCATCTCAGCTCCTTCTTCGCGTCCCTCCAGCGTCGCGTCTCCCGGTTGGCGCCGAATCAGTGAAGTCACCAGTACCGCCACCGGTCCGGGTCCTACGATCGTGCTGTGCTGCACGGCCGTGAGCGGGAATGCGCGCAGGTGGGCGGCCTGCTGGGGGCCGCGCGGTCCAAGCGCAGCGGCGTGTTGGTGCTGCACGGCGAAGCCGGTATCGGCAAGTCGGCGCTGCTCGACTACGCGGCGGCGCAGGCCGGCGACATGCAGGTCCTGCGGACCGCGGGCGTTCCGACCGAGTCGCAGCTGCCCTTCGCCGGCCTCCACACCCTGCTGCGGCCCGTGCTGCATCGGTGTGATGCCATCCCGGACCGGCAGAGTGCGGCACTGCTCGGTGCTTTCGGACTGGGTCCGGCGTCCGCCGACGACCGGTTCCTGATCTCCCTTGCGGTGCTGAGCCTGCTGGCCGAAGCGGCGGAAACGGTTCCGCTGGTGTGCCTGGTCGACGACGCGCAATGGCTGGACGGACCGTCGGCCGACGCTCTGACATTCGCCGCCAGGCGGATACAGGCCGAGGGCATCGCCATCATTTTCGCCGCGCGGGACGAACGGCCCTTTGACGCACGGGGGCTGCCCGAGCTGAGGCTCACCGGGCTCGGTGCGGATGCCGCCGCGCGCATGGTGACCGAACGCACCGGCACGCCGATCGCCGCGACGGTGCGCGACCGGTTGGTTGCCGACACCCTGGGCAACCCGCTGGCAATCGCCGAATTGGGGCGGTTGTTGTCCGCGGAGCAGATTGCGGGCCGATCCGCCCTGCCGGCCCAGTTGCCGGTCAGCACCGATCTGGAGCGTCTGTACCTGGACCGCGTCGGCCGGTTGCCTCCGCAAGCCCAGGCGATGCTGCTCGTGGTGGCCGCGCACGACACCGGGCAACTCGACGTGGTGTTACGCGCGGCGCAGACCCTGGGCGCCGAACCGGAGGCGCTCGATGCCGCAGAGCGCGCCGGATGGGTGAAAGTGGAATCGGCGGTCGTCTCGTTCGTGCACCCGCTGGCACGCTCGGCGGTCTATCAGGGCGCGACATCACAGCGGCGCCGGCAGGTTGAGCTCGCCCTGGCGTCCTGCCTCGACTCCGATGCCGACGCCGATCGCAAGGCGTGGCACCTCGCCAACGCCGCGGCGGGGCACGACGACGGCGCGGCCGACTCGCTGCACGCGGCCGCGTTACGCGCTGCGGCGCGCGGCGGCCACGATGCTGCTGCCGCCGCGTTCGAGCGCGCCGCTTCGCTGACCGCCGCCGCAGAACTGCGCGCGGCCAGGCTGGCCGATGCGGCTGCGGCCGCGTGGTCGGCCGGACAATCCCAACGCGCCCAGGGGTTCCTGGACCGGGCCCTGCCGCTCAGCGGCGCGGCAGCGCTGCGGGCCCGTATCGCGCACCTGCGCGGATCGATCGAAGCGCACTGCGGCACTCCGTCGGCCGCGTACGCGATCCTCGTCGGGGCCTCGGAGCTGGTTGCCGCAACCGAACCGGAGCGGGCCGCCGTGATGCTCGGCGAGGCGGGGCAGCTGGCGTGGGCCGGCGGCGACCTGGCACGGTTGACGGCGGTCGCCGACCGGCTCGCCGCGCTGCCGGCCGGAGACCGCCCGGAATTCGTTGCCGCGCATGTGATCACCGGCCTTTCCGGACTGTTGCGCGGTGACACCACGGCTACGGCGGCCAAGTTGCGCGCGGCCGTGGAACTGGCCACCGCAAGCCGGCAACCGCGGGTCTTGATGGGCGCCGCGGCGGGGGCGATGTTCCTGGGCGAAGATTCCCGTGCCATCGATCTGTTCTGCTCGGCCGTGGCCAGGACACGGGTGGCTGCCGACGTCGCGACCCTGCCGCTACTGCTCGGCCCACTGGCCATGGTGGAGACGCTGACCGGCCGCTACCCGACGGCACTGGCCGATGCGACCGAGGGGCTGCGGCTGGCTGAAGAGACCGGCCAGCACAATCCCGCGGCGCACCTGCACGCTGTGCTCGCGCTGCTCGCGGGGATCCAGGGGCGCGCCCAGGATTGCCGCGATCACGCGGAAGCCGCCCTCGCCCAGGCGATTTCTTTTCGTCTGGGGCCGCACGCGGCCATTGCGTCCTGGGCGTTAGCCGCGTGCGATCTCGGGGCCGGCCGTTCCGAAGACGCCTGCGACCGGCTTGAGTCGCTGGCCGGCGCGGCACCCGGCGAGGGCAACCAGATGGTGATGTTGATGGCCACCCCGGATTTCGTCGAAGCCTCGGTGCGCATTCAGCGCAGCGAGGCTGCGGCCGCGCGCCTGCTCGCGTTGGAAACGTGGGCGCGCGACACCGGCGCGCCGTGGGCGCAGGCCCTGGTGGCCCGGTGCCGCGGCCTGCTCGCCGACGGCGGTGAGCAGGACAGGTACTTCGAGGAGGCGCTGAGCCTGCATGCCCGCGGCGACCGGCCCTTCGACACCGCCCGCACCCAGCTGCGATACGGCGAGAGCCTGCGGCGCCGCCGCCGGCGCGCCCAGGCACGTAAGTACCTGCGATCCGCGCACGAGACCTTCGAAAGGCTGGGCGCCGCGTCGTGGTCCGAACAAGCCCGCGCCGAATTGCTGGCCACCGGCGAAACCACCAGGAAGCGGGAAACCGGTGCCGTCGATCAGCTGACGCCGCAGGAGTTGCAGATTGCGCGTTTCGTCAGCGCCGGTGAGACCAACCGGTCGATTGCGGCGCTGATGTTCCTGAGCCCGCGCACCGTCGACTATCACCTACGCAAGATCTTCATGAAGCTCAGGATCTCGTCACGAGCCGAACTGATCCGTATGGCGTCGAGCAACGGATGGTAGACAACTGGCATGACTGTTGGCGCTGCCGCGATCTCGATCTTCCATCCACCCCGGGATCCGGATCGGTTCGGCGGCTGGCTCGAGGAGTACCTCGCCGTGGCCCGGCAGGCCCCCGGATATGCCGCTGCGCGCCAATCGGTTCCCGCCGGCGAACAGTTGGACTGGGCCGTGGAGGTGTCCTTCGACGATGCCGAGACCCTCGACACCTGGCTCGACAGCGCGCAGCGGCGAGCGCTCCTCGCCGAGGGCGCGGCGCAGGGATTCGGACGTTGCGCCTCGGATACCCTCCTCACCGCGGGCGACCTGCCACCCGGCAACGTCGGAGTGTTCCTGCACCCCGTCGCTCCCGGAAAGGACGCGGAATTCGTTGTTGCACAACGTGATCTGGCGCTCGTTACCGCTACCTTTCCCGGATACGAAGGGACGGCTCTGTTTCCGGCAGATCGCAGCGGGCAGTGGATGTCAGTGCTGCGTTTCCGCACCGCCGCGCGACTTGCCGACTGGATTCGGTCCGCGGAGCGCCAGGAAGTCCTGCCCCGCCTGCGGGAAGAGTTGACGCACGATTTCGCCGAACTGCCACGCAGCGCGCCGTTCGGTTCGACGGTCCGCGTTGCCGACGGCCAGACCAGGATCACCCCGGGATGGAAGTCCGCGATGCTCGTCGTGCTGTGCCTGTACCCGACCGTGATCCTGCTCTCCAAGTCGCTGTCCCCCGCGTTGAGTCGAGTTGGAATAGGCCCGGCGGCAGCAATTTTCATCGGCAACGTGATCAGTGTGGCTCTGCTGCAATGGGTTCTCGTTCCGGCGGCGTCGCGGCCCTTCCGCCGCTGGCTCGACCCGATCGACGGCGCATCGACACGCACCAGCCTGGCCGGCTCGGCGGTGGTGCTGGCCGGTTACGCGGTGTTGCTGCTGGTGTTCAGCCGGGTCGGGTGATCAGCGGGCGATCATGGCGTGCAGTTCGGCAACGGACCACGGGTCGCTGTCGTGGTGATCGCGATAACCGAGCAAGGCAGGCGTCGGCCGCTCGAAGCGGCCCACGAAACCACCTGCGCCAACCAAGATCTGGCCGGTGACCTCGCGAGCCAGATCACTGGCGAGATACGCGTAGAGCGGGGCCACGAATGCGGGTGGGGCGGCGTCCAGGGACGCGCGCATGGTCATCTCGTCAAGCAATACGCGGCGATGAAGGTCGCCGATGTGCTCCTCGTACCCGGGACCGGTGGACAACCGGGTCTTGGCCCCGGGACACACCACATTGGCGCGCACCCCAACGCTTTTCAGTTCGGCCGCGATGGCCATCGTCAAGCCGTTGACGGCGGCTTTACCCGCGGGATAGCCAGTACCGCCATAGTCGCCGAGGAACGCCACCGATCCGGTGTTGATGATGGTGCCGTGACCCTGCGCGGCCATGATCGGCGCCGCGGCCCGACAGGTGTGGAACACCGTCCCGAGGTGCGCGCCGATCAGGGTGTCGAACTCCCCCGCTGTGATGTGCAGGATCGAAGAGCCTGCCGGCTCGGCGATTCCGGCGCAGTTGACCAGAATGTCCAACCGTCCGAACGACTGTGTGCACGCCTCGATCAGCCCCGCGGCAACGTTTTCGTCGTCCGCCGCGCCCGCCACCCCAACCGCGTCGCCGCCCGAGGCCGTCAGTGATTCGACACTCTGCCCTACCGCGTCGGCGTCACGGCCGTTGACCACGACGCGCGCGCCCATCGTGCAGAACAGTTCACTGACCGCGCGCCCGATCCCGCGGGTGCCGCCGACGACCACCGCACCACGCCCGGCAAGCAGGTCAGGTGTGCTCATCTGGTCGCGGTCGCCGGCTCGAGTTCCTCGTCGCCGGCCTCCGAGCGCCGCGGCCACCACAACCAGCGGTCGAGCACCACCATCGTCGCCGGCAGCACAAAGGCACGTACCACCAGCGCGTTGAACACCAGCCCGATCCCGACGGTGATCCCGATCTGCGCCACGCTCAGCACGCTGCTGATGCCCAGCGCGAGCATCGCCAGGCCGACCACGACGCCACCGGCGGTGACGACCATTCCGGTCGCGGCGGAGGCCCGGATGATGCTGGTGCGCAGCCCCGGAGACAGTTCCTCCCGGATGCGCAGTGCGAACAGCAGGTTGCCGCCGGAGGCTATGCCGACCATCGATACGAACGCGATGGGTGGCACCGACCAGTGCAGGTCGTGGTGCAGGAGCCGGTGAAACAGCAGCACGCTGGCCCCGAGGGCACAGACATAGGACGCGAGAATCGTCGCGAGCACGACGAAACCCGCGATCGGGCTGCGCAGGAGCAATGCGGCGATGACGAGGATGACTCCGAGCGTGATGACCACCATCAGGGCCAGGTCACCGCCCACGATGTCCTGCAGGTCGCGGGTGGCCGGTCCGACACCGGTGAGATCGACGGCCGTGACTTTCACGGAACTGCCTCTGAGCGTGTCGGTCACCGCAGCCTCGATCGAACGGGCCCGGGCCGCGCCCTCGTCACCCCACTCGAGACCCTGGCCATAGACGAATACCCGGGTGGCGTGCCCGTTCGCGGAGAAGAACTGGTCCAGCGTGGGCCGCATACCCGGATCGGCCAGGATGCGGCGCGACGCGTAGAGGCTTCCGCCGGGGCTGCCCTGGGAAGCGGCGGCCAACTGGTGCAGATAGTCGGGAAGTTCCTGGGCCGGCACCGGGCGGGCATTGGCCAGCAATTCTCTGACCTGCGCCGCCATCCCCCGGACCTGCGCCATCTCGGTGCTCACGCTGGCCACCACCGCAGGCAGGGGCACACCCGGTGCCGAGGCCGCGTCCACTGCCGCCTTCGCCAGCTGGTCGGCCGCTTCACCCAGTTTGCTGGAACCGCCGACGACCGCGTTGGCCCAATCGACCGCCTCCTGGGCTGAGGAACAGACCTGGGTGCTCCGGCAGTCCCTGATCGCTCCGACAAATTTGCGCAGCGGATCGAAGATCTCGTTGACGTCTGCCGAACGAGCCCGGATCTTGTCCGTGGCCTGCTGCGTCAGGCGTACCGCAAGACTGACGCCACCAATGGCGTAGCTGCCCGCTTGCGCGCCGGCCTGGATCAGATCAAGTCCCGAACCCAGCTCACGCAGCGCGGCTTCGAGGTCGGTGAACGTCGCGTCCTTCGCGGCGAGCCGGTCGGAGAACTGGTCGAGCCGGTCACCGACGTTGCCGCCGGTGGCAGACAGGGAGGCCTGCTTGGAGACCATCCCCCCGGGGTGGCTCGCCGACTGCACCATGCGCACCCCGGAGATCCCCATGATCGCGCCGGTGACCCGACCGACGACGGCCAGCGCGTCCGGGTTGCGCAGGTCCTCGTCGGCCTCGATCGTGACGACATCGGGTTGCACGTGATTGGCGTCGAAATGCTGGTTGACGACGCGGTAACCGCGGTTGGCCTCGGTATCGGGTGAGGTGGACGCGGTTTCGTCCCAACCGATCGGCACGCCAGGCAGAGCGAGCAGCATGATGAGCACGAAAACGCTGCTGGCCACCAGGATCGGCGCCGGCCAGCGCGCGACGCGGGTGCCGACGCGGCGCCAGCCCCGGCGCAGACGCTCGCGCTGCGGCGGCTTCACCAGGCCGGCACGACCGGCGAGCGCGATCAGGGCCGGCGTCAGTGTCAGGCTGGCGATCCCGACCGCGAGCACACCGATCGCGCAGAGGATGCCCGTCGTGGCGAACATGCTGATCCGCGCCAGACTCAGCCACCCGACCGCGCCCAGCGGTGCGACCACGATGAGGATCGAGCCGATGATCGCCGGCGCGACGTTGCGGTATGCGTCCGCCAGCGCCTCGGCCGGTGCGAAGCCGTTCCTGCGCTGTTCGTGGTAGCGGCCGAGCAGGAAGATCGCAAAGCCGGTACCCGCTCCGACCGCCACCGCAACGGCGATGGACAGCGAGAACAGCGACACACTGATCACCATGCGGGAGGCGAGGTCGGAGATGATCGGCTTGGCGACGGTCAGCCCCGACAGGACCGATACCAGCGGCACCAGGGCGGTGATCAGCGACCGGTACATGATGACCAGGAAGATCAGCAGCACTCCCAGTGTCACCGCGGTGATGACCTGAGTCTGCCGGTCGATCGCGTCGAACTCATCCATGATGGTGGCGCCGGCCCCGGTGATGTAGACGTGCAGACCATCCGGCGCATGCAACCCGGCCACGATGGTGCGTGCCTCGGTGATCGAGTCGACGGCTTCAGTCGATCCCGTCACCCCGTCAAGGGTGAGGGTGGCGGTCACCACATGGCCGTCCCGGCTGACCGCCGTGTCCGCGGCCGCCGGCATCCGCCACCAGTCCGTCACCTCGTACACATGTTTGGTGTCAGCACGCAAGGCCGTGATGAGTTGGTCGTAGTAGGTCCGGTCCTGTTCGGTGAGCCGGCCGTCGCGTGCGAGCACCAGGTAACCGATGTTGTCGGTCGGCGTTTGCGCGAAGGCGGCCGCCGAGCGCTGCACCGCCAGCGAAGTCGCGGTGCCGACTGGCAGGAATGGCTGGTCCAGGTCTGCGACGACCCGCTCGAGTGGCGGCGCCAGGCTGTTCCCGGCGACGGCGGCGAACGCCCAGACGCCGACGATCAACAGCGCGAAACGATAGATGAGCCGAGGGATCAACGCGTAAGCCTCAGCTGAGCCAACCGGCAGGTATCACGCAGCGACCTCTTCACCTGGCGTATCACCTTCTCGATTGACAACGCGACGTAACCCCCGACCGAGTCGGCCCATTCAACCATCCCGGTCGACGGACCGACAGCGATTTTGCGGCGTGCCGCGATCGTCGCGACCTTGATGGTCCAACCGTGCCCACCTGCATTCCTCACTGAATATTGTCTGCGGTTGCTGTGGCGTCGTGTGCCGGCCTTCGACCGTATTGGTTGCCGCATCCCGCAGCCCAGTCAAGTGTGACTGCTCGAGCTGTTTCTCGTCATGCCATTGACGTTCTTCATCGGGAGACCCGGCCGGTCATGCTGCTGCTTTCCAACTCATAACCCAGCAGCTCAACTCTTGTCGTACCGTTCTCTCAGGTCCTGGGCAGACCATCGGTTGGTTCCATCGAAGGGGGCTCCAAGGATGAGCAGGCGACTGATGGGTATCGCGGCGTGTGCCGCGGTGCTGGTGGCGACGGGGTGTGGCGGATCGAAAGGACACTCCGACGCCCATCCGCGCGCCGCGGAGCGGATCCCGGCGACCTCGCGCACCGACCCGACGACGAACGAACCCGAGCCGGCGGGAAAGATGATCTTCCGCTACGAGGACGCGACCACCCCGGAGGCTCAGGCAGGCCGCCAATTGATGTCGGACGCAAAGGTTTTGGAGAATGTCTCGGCGCACGTCAACGACACGCTGAATCTGCCGCACGATGTCGGGGCCGTGGGCAAACAGTGCGGCGAGGCCAACGACTACTGGGATCCCAACGCCAACGAAATCCAGCTGTGCTACGAGGACATTCAGCAGAGCCAGCAGCGGTTCGCCAATGCCGGAAATCCCAACCCGACGCAAGCCGCGGTCGATGCGACGATTTCGGGGTTCTACCACGAACTCGGTCACGCGACACTCAACATCTACGACCTCGCGTTCACCGGACGCGAGGAGGACGTCGCCGACCAGCTGTCCGCATTCGAGCTGTTGGCCCCCGGGGCCGATGGAAAGCCCTACCCGAACGGCGTCCGGATCGCCATGGACACCGCTCAGGACTGGAAGCTGAGCGCCAAAGAGGCCGGCGACGCCAACGAACTCCCGTTCTGGGACGGGCACTCGATGGACATCACCCGGATGTACAACTGGGAGTGCTGGATCTACGGGTCCGATACCACCGCCAACGCCGTCATCGTCACCTCCGGCGACCTGCCGGAAGACCGTGCCGGCAACTGCGAGGAAGAGTTTCAGAACATGTCCAGGGCATGGCAGCAGATGCTGGGACCACACCTGAGGAAACCCAGCTGAACCCGAGGTTCACGAACTATTCAGGCGGTCGTGGGCCCGCGCTCGTTGACCGCACATTCCCGACCGTTTCTCTCACCGTATGCGGGTGGTTCAGGTCGCCAATTTCTACGGGCCCCGGTCCGGAGGGCTGCGGACGGCGGTTGACCGGTTGGGCGCCGAATACTGCGCCACCGGGCACGAGGTCTTCCTGGTGGTCCCGGGTCCGCGCGCCGAACGCAGCCGGCTGGACAGCGGTGTCGTGCGAATCACGGTGCCGGCCAGGCTGCTGCCGTTCACCGGTGGGTACCGCGCGATCATGCCCGCGCCGGTACGGACGCTGCTGGCCGCGCTGAACCCGGACGCGCTGGAGGTCTCCGACCGACTCACCCTGCGCTCGCTGGGCCGGTGGGGCCGCGAGCACGGTGCCACCACCGTGATGATCTCCCACGAGCGCCTGGATCGCCTTGCGGGGCAACTACTTCCGCGACGGGCCGCGCAGAGATTCGCCGATGTCGCCAACCGGCGCACCGCCGCCGACTACGACACCGTGGTGTGCACCACCGACTTCGCCCGCGAAGAATTCGACCGTATCGGCGCAACCAACACCGTCACGGTGCCACTCGGTGTGGACCTGCGGACCTTTCATCCGCGCCGGCACAGCGTTCAGCTTCGGCGCCGCTTCGCCACGCCGAATCAGATCCTGCTGGTGCATTGCGGGCGCCTGTCGGTGGAGAAGCGCGCCGATCGCAGCATTGATGCCCTTGCGGCACTGTGCGACGACGGCGTCGACGCCCGGCTGGTCGTTGTGGGGGAAGGTCCGCTGCGGGCGCGGCTGCAGCGCCAGGCGGGCCGTCTGCCAATCGAATTCACCGGATTCGTGGCCGATCGGCAAGCGGTCGCGGCACTGCTTGCGACCGCGGATGTGGCGCTCGCGCCCGGTCCGCACGAGACATTCGGGCTGGCCGCTCTGGAATCGCTGGCGTGCGGCACTCCGGCGGTGGTGTCACGGACCTCGGCCCTGACCGAGATCATCACCGCGGACAGCGGTGCGCTGACCGACAACCATCCCGTAGCCTTTGCGAACGCCGTCCGTGACCTTGTCGGCCGACCGGAGCGCGACCGTCGCGTCTGTGCACGGCACCGGGCCGAGATGTTCACCTGGCAGCGATCGGCGGCCGGCATGCTCACGACGTTCAGGTAGCCGTCCCGCCCCGGTCGTCGCGGCTCCGTTGAGTCTCGCTACTCACCTCGCCGAGTGTGAATTTCGCGACGCGACGCGCCGACGGGGCGTCGGGATTTTCACAATCGGCGGTCAGGGTTTCTGGCGCCCCGAACGGCTCAACCGCCACTCCGGCGGGAAATTGAGGTCGTTGTCCTTGACGACGTTGTTGAGCCCCTTGCCGAACGTTCCTTCGGTGAGGTCGACGTCGTTATCCTGGTCGTTGGCGATCAGTGGCAGCATCCCCTCCACCATCCCGGTCAGCAGACTGCCGAAGTACTCGCCCTTGTGCTGTTTGTAGAGCTCCAGAAAGGTCTTCTGCACCGCGACCGTATCGGTCGGCCGGCACCGCGCACAGGCCAGTGCGTACTTCGCCGTCTCCTCTTCGAGCTTGTCGCGCGGCACCACACTGTTGATGAAGCCACAATCGTTCATCTCTTTGGCGGTGAAAGGCCGCCCGGTGAACAGCATTTCGGAGAACTTGCGCAGGCCCATGGTCTCGGCCCACCACCATAAGCGTGGTCCCCAGCCGACGTAGCGGAACGCCGGGTGCCCGAACAGGGCGTCGTCCGACGAGATCACCAGGTCGGCGTCACCGGCTTGATAGAAGTGCCAGCCGTAGCAATAACCCTTGGCCTCGACGATGCTGATCTTCCGAAGTTCCTGCAGCGGACGGTTTCCGGCGGGTGCTTTGGCATAGAAGTCGGTGACGGTGGACAGGTAGCGGTAGGAGCCGCCCGGCGGATACTTGACATCGTCGTCGTTGATCGCCAGCTCGTGCAGCAACGGCATTCCCGGGTTCTCCAGCATTCCGCGCTGTTCGGGCAGGTCTCCACCGCTGCCGAAATCCTCGCCCTCGCCCCGGATCACCACCACCTTCACATCGTCGTCGACATTGCACTTATGGATCAGATCGGCATAGTTCTGCCGCATCCCCAGCGTCGTGGAATTCTGCGCGTCGGGCCGGTCGAAGGTGATGTAGGCGATCCGGTTCTTGATGTCCTTTTCGAATCTGATGTAGGGCTCGGCTTCTTTCTTCATTTCCTCGTAGTCGTGCTCAGGCATGTGACCCTCTCTCTACTGGCCGGAGTTGCCGGTCAGGTGTCCCTTGTTGGGGCTCTTCAAGATTCCGCCGGCAATGGCGGCCAGGATCTTGTCGAGTTGTTCGGCGCTGTCGACGATTCGGTCACCGTGGGCGAACCGCAACAGCAGGCCGTTGATGAACGTCAGGGTGATGTTGCTGAGGTCCTCGACCACCGCGGACTCGAGCTCCGCACCGTGCGGCATCAACTGGACCAGGATTTCGCGGTGCAGCTTGGTGAACGCCTGCGTGCCGTGCGCCAGGGTGGCGGCCAGCGCCGGGTCCCGGGCGGCCTGCATCGCCAGCTCGTACCTGGCCCGCGTTCGGGAAAGCTCAGGCTCGCAACCGGATTGGATCACCACTTGGGACAGCAACGAGGGCGACCGGCGGCTTTTGGCCGTGCCGGCTGGACTTTCGTTGTCGGCGACCGATTGGAGGTTTGCCAGGTCCAGCTCGGCCAACCGTTCGGCCACGGCCAGCAGCAGTGCCGACCGGGTCCGGAAATTGAAGGAGGTGGTCCCGTCGGGCACACCGGACTTCCGGTCCACCTTGAGATGGCTCAACCCCTTGGCCCCGTCGTCGGCCAGCAATTGGATTGCCGCATCGCACAGGTCACGACGGCGTTCAGCGGGGTTGGGCTTTCGTCGTCTGTCCATCGTCAACGCCTCTCGGGTCTGGGCGCAGACATTACTCTATATTTGTAGTGTCGGCTAGCCGCGTGAAGTGACGATCAGCCGTACACCTGCGCGTAAAGCGCCTCGATCTGCGCCGGCTCGGGAATCACGGGATTGTTGGCCGGCGAACCGGATGCGACGGCCTGCTCAGCCATCAACGGAATGAGCGATTGCCAAGCGGCACTGTCGATACCGTACGACCGCGGGGTGGGGACCTCGAGGTCCGCGCACAACGCGGTGAGGGCGTCGACGAGTGCCCCGGCGGCGGCCCGGTCGCTCGTCGTCGCATCGGCGACCCCGTAGGCCCGGGCACAGTCGGCGTAGCGGCCGGGCGCACCGCTCACGGAGAACGCGGTGACCGCCGGAAACAGCATGGCGTTGGACAGTCCGTGCGCGACATGAAAGTGTGCCCCGATCGGCCGGCTCATCCCGTGCACCAGTGCGACGCTGGAATTCGAGAACGCCATCCCGGCCTGGGTGGAAGCGGCCATCATCGCCGCCCTGGCCGAGGCATCCGAGCCGTCGAAATATGCCCGCCGCAGGTGCGTCGCGATCAGCCGGATTGCCGAGAGCGCCAGACCGTCGCTGATGGGATTGGCGCGGCGACTGACGTACGCCTCGACCGCGTGCGTCAGGGCATCGACGCCGGTATCCGCGGTGAGCCGCGGCGGCATCGTCATGGTCAGCTCGAAATCGACGATCGCGGCGATGGGCAGGAACGACAGCCCGGGACACAACATCTTCTCGTCGGTGTCACTGTCACTGATGACCGTGAATTGCGTTGCTTCCGAACCACTTCCCGCCGTAGTCGGGATCGCGACGATCGGCAACGCCGGACCGGCGTAGCTGTTCGGCGCCTTGTATCTGCGCATGGGACCTGGCTGTAAAGCCAGGACTCCCAATGCCTTTGCCGTGTCCATCGGGCTGCCGCCGCCGAACCCGATGATGCAGTCGGCCCGGTGTTCGCGGACCGCCGCGATACCCTGGTCCAGCGAGGCCGTGGTGGGATCGGCGACCGTGCGGTCGAACAGTGCCGGAGCCTTCCCTGCCGCGCTGAGCAGGCTCATCACTCGATGCGCGGCTCCGCAGGAAGTCAGGTAAGGGTCAGTGACCACCAGCGGGCGATGCAGCTGCAACGCGTCAAGCAGCGCGCCGAGCTCTCCGAGCGCACCGCCACCGATTCGAATGTGCCGGGGGAATGCGGCGGATGTCGGCATGGACCACTTCCCTGCGCTCGGGGCCGCCCCTCGCGGCCGTAGCTGAAACACTACGGTCAGCGATCAGGGCGTCCCCGGTCAGCGCATCAGGTGCACGGGATACCGTGCGGACCTCCGATCCAGTGACCCGGCGGCGACTGCCACGGGCAATACTGCTTGATCTGCCCGGGTGCCGGATTCCAGCCGATCGAGTCGTCGACCCGCGGTACGGGCGGTACCGGGGGACCCGGAATGTGGGGGCCGGGCTTCGCCAGCGCCGTGCCTGCGCCCATCCCGAGCGCGCCTGCCCCCAAAGCGCCGGCCATCAGTGTCGTTCCGATCATCTTCTTGAACTGCATGATGTTCGCCTCCTCTTCTCAGCCCGGACGGCACCACTTCGGCCCCTGAACAACGGACTGAGGAATCTCAGCTTTTGGACAAATACCCGATCTCCACGGGAATCAATCGTCGCGGCTTGTAACGTGCGACACGTCATGGAACATCTCGGCATCGGCTACCTCAGTGTGTTCGGGCTGCCACCAGTGGAGTTCGTCGAGGTCGCGGTGGCTCTCGAGTGCCGTTTCATCTCCATGTTTCTCCGGGGACGCCCACTCGTGCCGCTTGGTTATCCGCCATTCTCCTTGCCGAACGATGCTGCGCTCCGCACCGATCTCGATGCGGCGCTGGGTCACCACGGCGTCTCCATCACACTCGGTGACGGCTTTCTGGTGGTCCCCGGCGGTGACGTACGCGGGTGTGCCGGCGATCTCGACGTCATGGCCGAACTCGGGATTCCGCGCCTCAATGTCGTCAGCCTCGATGCCGACCTGGGCCGCACTTTCGATGAGTTCGCGGTACTCGCCGAGTTGGCCGCACAACGCGGCATCGCCACGGTGGTGGAGCCGGTGCCAGGCCTCGCCGTCTCCGACGTGCCCACCGCGCTGGCCGCGGTGCGGCACGTCGGGCGGCCGGACTTTCGGCTGTTGATCGACACCATGCATGTGTCCCGGTCCGGGTCCACCCCGGCCGACCTGGCGGCCATCGATCCTGCGCACATCGGCTACGTCCAACTCAATGACACCACGCGCCGGCCCCGGACCCCGGACTACATGGAGGAGGCCATGTACGAGCGATTGGCCCCCGGCGACGGCGAGTTACCGCTGCGCGACATGATCCGTGCGCTACCGACCGACCTGGTGTGCGAACTCGAAGTACCGCAACGATCGCTGGCGCTGGCCGGTGTCAACCCGGCCGACCGTCTGCGACCGTGTGTGGAGGCGGCGCGACGGGTGTTGGCGGAGGCCGCCGGCTGAGAGAGGGGGCGGCAGCGAGCATCAGCTGGGCTGACGCAGCGGCAGTCCGGCAGCGCGATAGATCCCGTCGATGACGGTCATGTTCGCCACGGCGTCCTGCGGCGTCGACTTGACCGGTACCCCATCCAGCACCGCGGCCAGGAACGCGTCGAGTTGGTACGCATAGGAGGCACGGCGCCCGAAGCGCTCCACCCTGCGGCCATTGGCCGATTTGACGGTCAGTCGGTGAAAAATCTGTGGCACAACAGGATTGAGAACACGCAGCTGCCCGTCGGTGCCGGTCACCGTAACGCTCATCCGCAACAGGTCCGTCGACCACATCGACGTGCGAATCCGTCCCGTGTGGCCACCGGGGAAGCGCAACTCGGCCGTCATGGCCCGGTCGATCCGGGGATCGCGCAGTTTGGCGCGCGCCGAAACCACCTCCGGCGTGGCACCGCCGAAGGTGCGCACCATGTGCACGGCGTAGCAGCCGGCGTCCATCGTCGCCCCACCGGCCAGCGCGTAGTCGTAGCGGATATCGGCGAACTTCGGCAGCGGGAAGCACATCGCGGCCTCGACGTGTTGCAGCCGGCCGAGTTCGCCCGAGGCGATTATCTGCTCGACCCGCAACGCCAGCGGATGGTAGCGGTAATGAAAGGCCTCCATCACGACGCGATCCGAGTGCGTTGCCAGGTCGGCGATTTCGCGTGCTTCCGCGGCATTTGCGGTGAACGGCTTCTCGCACAGCACGTGCTTGCCCGTGTCCAGGGCGGCCCGCGTCCACCGGCCGTGCAGGCCGTTGGGCAGTGGGTTGTAGACGGCGTCGATCTCCGGGTCGGCGATCAGATCCTGGTAGCTGTTGTGCACGCGGGCGATGCCGTGGTCAACCGCGAACGCCTGTCCGCGGGACACATCGCGGGCCGCGACCGCGGCGACCACGATCGCGTCAGTCTGCTTGGCGGGGTTGATGAGTGCCAACGGTGCGATACGGGCCGCCCCCAGGATGCCGATGCGCAGCGGCACCCGTTGATCAGACATCGCGTGACGTTAACCGCGGCGGGCGAAATCGGGTGCGTGCTCGGGCAACACGCCGACTCCGATGAAGTACGCGGGCACCAGCGAAAGCCACGGCATCCGCTCGAGCAACCGCAGCAGGGCTGCCGGCGGGGCGGGGTCCCGGCCCCGCAGCAGCGGACCGAGCAGCCCCCGGTGCAGTATCCGTTGGACGAATTGCGTTGCCGCGGTGGGAAATACACGCCGACGGCGGACGGCTGCCAAGTCACGGCCGGTCACGTGGTGGCGCAGCAGGGGTTCGGCCAATATGGTCGCGGCGGCGACGGCGTCCTGAACCGCCAAGTTGATGCCGACGCCGCCCAAGGGCGACATGGCGTGTGCGGCGTCACCGATACAGAGCAGGCCGTCGGAGTGCCACCGACGCAAGCGGTTGACCTTCACGTCGAGATGCTTGACGTCGTCCATGGAATCCAGCGCGGTTACCGATCCGGCGGCCTCCGGTACCAGTGCGGCGATATCACGCCGGAATGCCTCGATGCCCTGAGCGCGCAACTGCGCGTCGGTGCCTTTCATGCCGATGTAGGCGATCTGGAAATACCCTTTGCGCGGGATCACGGCCAACGCCTTGCCCGGACCGGTGCGGGGCGCGAAGGAGAACTCCGCATCGTCGTCGTTCGGCAACTTGAACCACCAGACGTCGAACTTCACCGGATAGTCGCGGGTGCGCAGGCCGGCGGCCTGGCGGGCGATCGACCATCGGCCGTCGCAGGCCACGGTGAGCTCGGCGCGCAGTTCCCCCGGGCCGTCGGCGTCTTGGTACTGAACCCCGGTGACCCGGCCGCCTTCGGTGAGCAGGCCGGTGACCTCGGTGTTCATTCGCAGGGTGAAAGTGGGCTCGGCAATAGCGGCCTCAGCCAGCAGGTTGAGCAGGTCCCACTGCGGCACCATCGCGATAAACGGATGGGGTTGGTTCAGCCGCCCGAAATCGATGTAGGTGACCGAGTTCCCATTCGATTCGAATGCCGCTTTGCGTACCTCGTTGAAGGGCAACCGGGAGAAGCGCTCCCACAGACCCAGTTCATCGAGCAACCGCATGGTGGAGCAGTGCACGGTGTCGCCGCGGAAATCGCGCAGGAAGTCACCGTGCTTTTCCAGCAGGGTGACCTCTACCCCGGCGCGGGCCAGTAACAGCCCGAGAACCATGCCGGCCGGGCCGCCCCCGATGATCGCGCACGTTGTCTTGTCCGCCATTTGCGGTCAAGCATAGGGTCCCGCGTCCACGGTCAGGCGACCAGCGCCGACAGGCCTGCACCGACTTGTTGCGCGGCCGCGGCGACGATGAGCGTTTCCAGGGCCGCCGCCATGATGGACAGCGTGACGCCGGCGGTGAGTGGATAGCCGACCGCATTCACCATGCCCATCGGGCTGCCGTGCACGAATTCGCGGATTCCCTGCAGGAACAGGTTGACGTTGTAGGCCGGCGCAGTGGTCAACATGGCATTCGCCAGGTCGGCCGTCGGCAGCAGCACCTGGTAGGCCGCCCCGGCCGCCGCCGAAATCGCGCCGCTGGACTTGGAATTGGCGGCCTGCATACCGTCGATAAGTCCGTCGATGGAGATCGTGGGACCGGTGAGTCCGCCATAGGGTAGAGATCCGGCAAACAGACCGGAAACGTCAACGGGCGGCAGCGCGAGATGCGTCATGCCGTAGCCGAAGTCGGCGACCCCCTGCTGCGTTCCGGTTCCCAGCGCGCCCAAAACCCGTATGGGATCGACGTCCGGGAGTACCCCGAACGGGGTCGGCACGTTCGGCGGCGACGTCGAATAGCCGTGATTCGGGTCGCCGTAGCCGAGATTGACGATCACCCGCAGGTCCGGCTGAATGAGGTCGGCGAGCGGATTGCCGAGAACGGGTAACGCCCGCAGCGGCTCCAGTAGTGGCAGGTTCCTGGTCGTGATGATGTAGTACTGCGTCATCGTCGGGCCCGCGGTGTTGGTCAGCGGAATGGCAGCGTCGATCTGTTCCGGCGTGAGCATCAGGTAGTTCTGATGCAGGTAGCCCATCCCGGCCAGGGCGTTCAACGTCGACACGATGTTCAGCGGATACCGGGGGAAGTCGGCGACGCCGTCGTACTCGATGGTGTAGACGCGGGTCGGATACAGATTGTCAGGCGTCGCACCCGGGCTGGTCACACCGAGGCTGGGAATGGCGATCCCCGGGAAACGCGCGGCGAGGCCGCCGTTCGGATTGCCGGGATCGCCGACTAGGGTGAACGAAAGCTGCTGAGGCGTAGGCGGATTGATCGATGCAGCGAGCTTCTGCATTTCCGTTGCGGCAATGGTGGCGCTCTGGGAGTAGCCGAAGATGGAGACATTGTCGCCCGCGGCGAGATGCGCCCGAACCGCGCTGTCGAGGATCTTCACGCCCTGGGCCACCGACGCATCGAACGTCAGACTCTTGACGTCGACCACCGGGTAGAGACCCTCCGGGGTGAACAGCGAGCGCGGGATGGCGTCGGGTGCGATGTTGCGAATGAAGAGATCGAATGCGCGCTGCACATACCTGGGCGACGGGGACGGGATGCCGCTGCTTCCCATGACTTCGGCAACGGTCTGCGCCGCGGCGGCACTGCCCGACGCGCCGGAACCGGCAGCCCTGGCGTCGCGGCGCTCAGTAGGGTCTGCAATCGCCGTTGCCAGGGCGCCAACTGCGCGCAGACCGTGCTGACTCCAGCGTGGTACGCCACCATAGCGGTCACATCCTGAGCCCACATCTCGTTGTACAGGGACTCGGCGGCCGCTATCGCCGCAGCGTTCTGCCCAAACAGGTTGGACGCCAACAGCGACACCACCTCCCCGCGGTTCACCGCGACGACGGTGGGAGGCACCGCGGCGGCCAAGGCGGTGTCGAACTCTGCCGCCGCGGTCCGGGCCATGACCGCCGCAGCCTCGGCGTGCGCGGCCGCGGTGCTCAGCCACCTCAGATGTGGTGCGGCGGCGGCCGTCATCGCCAGCGACGCCGGGCCCTGCCAGGAGCCGGCCGCCAGCGCGGCAATGGTCGACCCAAAAGAGTCCGCGGCGCAGTGCATTTCAGATGCAAGCAGGTCCCAGGCGGCGGCCGCCGTGAGCATCGGAACCGGACCCGCGCCGGTGTAGAGGCGGGCGGAATTGACCTCCGGCGGGAGCGCCGAGAAGTTCGGCAACATCGTTGAGGTGTCCTTGCAGGAGAAGAGACAGCCGCGCTCCCGCCCTGAGTGCGTTCGGGCGGGAGCGCGGACTTCGGGCTGCTAGCCGCCGATGTGGGACCAGGCGGTGGCGGGCTGACCAACGGGCACCGACTGCGCCGCGGGGCCGCTCTTCATACATCCCACCAACGCTGCCGCTCCGAACAGCGCAGCCGCTACGGCAGCGAGCCCGCGGGCCACCCGCTTGTTACCAATTCCCGTCATAGTGGTTCCTTTCTTGGTTTGGGTTTTCAAGAAGTAATGCGAGCAGAATGATAACCACATCACGCCGCCAGGAAAAGACTTTCAACGGATTGCAATGAACCGGTCCGGAACGTCGGGAACAGTCGGATCAATAGCAGTAACGGTCTCAGCCGAAGCTACACAAATAGTGTTGTACCACAACCACATACGATCGGATCAAATATCTGGCGCACCTGCGTGAAGCAATACCTTTGCGAATGTCTGTGTAGTACATCTATTTGACGTCCGGACGTTTGATTAATTGACATTCGCACCTTCTTCACGGGCCGTGACTGCCATTGTAAAATAGCTGGACAAGCGCAATTCCCGCAACTCGACCACACCTGGAATTCGCCAACCCGGCGGGTCGGGCGTCCCTGCCGGCACGGATGGCATAACCTAGCGATCGCAATGTTTCGCCGGCGACGGCCCGCCGTCCTGAAGGGTGACAGGTGATCTCGTGATGATGTCCGGACGAGTTGCTCCGACGCGGCCCGCCCACGGCAATCAGGTCCGCGCCGAGCGGACGCGCGCCCAGGTGATCGATGTGACGGTCCAGATCGTGCTCAGCGAAGGCATTGCCGCGGCCAGCGGCCGGCACATCGCGGACACGGCGGGGGTCACCTGGGGGGTGATCCAGTATCACTTCGGTGACCGCGACGGGCTGTTGATGGCAGTGGTGGACCAGGGGTTCGAGGAACTGCTGGACGCGCTGAATTCGCTGCCCGCGGCGACTGCCGACACCACGACGCACCGAAAGGTCGAGGCGGCCGTGACGGCGGCCTGGCGGGCGATGTCGAGCCCTACCGGGCGCGCGGCCACCGAAATCCTGATCGGCACCCGTGCCACCCGCGGCGAGCCCACCACCAACCACATCCGAAGACTCGGCAAGACGTTCAACACGCTGATCGCCGCTATCGACCGGGATCTGAGCCCGACCCAGAACGCAGCCATCGGTGAGCTGCTGCTGACCACACTGCGGGGCATGATCGCCAACCAGCTGGTGATGCAACGGCCGGTCGACACCGGCAGGCAGCGCCGGCTGCTCGTCGATATCGTCAGCAGCTACCTCGACCGGGCGGGAGCGTCGGATTCGTGACCGAAACTGTGCAGGCGCTGCTGCGCCGACGGCTGTCGGATTCCGCCATCGCCGTGAAATATGGCGATTTGCAGTGGACTTGGAGCCAATACCTGGCGCACGCCGGCGCTCAGGCGGCGGCCCTGCTCGCGGCCGCCGACCGTGACCGTCCGATGCACATCGGATCGCTGTTGGGAAACACACCCGACATGCTGACCCAGATGGCGGCGGCGGGCCTGGGTGGGTATGTCCTGTGCGGGCTGAACACCACCCGGCGCGGCGAAGCGCTGGCCGCCGACATCGTGCGCGCAGACTGCCAGGTCGTGGTGACCGATGCGGAACACCGCGCGCTGCTGGACGGGTTGAACCTGCCCGGTATTCGGATCATTGACACCTCGACATCGCAATGGGCCGCCCTGGTCGCCGACGCCGGCGAACTCGTCCCCCATCGGGAGGTCGAGATGATGGACCCGTTCATGATGATCTTCACCTCCGGCACGAGCGGGAACCCCAAGGCGGTGCGGGTGGCACACCTGATGCCGGCTTTCGCCGGGCTCAACCTCGCCGAGCGGTTCGCCCTGACCGAACGCGACACCTGCTACGTGTCGATGCCGCTGTTCCACTCCAACGCGGTCGTCGCCGGCTGGGCGCCGGCGGTGGTCTCCGGGGCATCGATCGTGCCGGCGAAGTTCTCGGCCAGCAATTTTCTCTCCGATGTCCGCCGGTATCAGGTCACCTACATGAATTACGTCGGCAAGCCGCTCGCCTACATCCTGGCCACGCCCCGGCGCGCGGACGACGCGGACAACCCGCTGCGGGTGGCGTTCGGCAACGAGGCCAACGAGAAAGACATCGATGAGTTCGCGCGCCGCTTCGGCGTACAGGTCGAGGACGGCTTCGGCTCCACCGAGAACGCCGTCATGGTGATACGCGAACCAGGCACGCCGCGCGGCTCGATCGGCAAGGGGGCCGTCGGGGTTGCCGTCTACAACAGCGAGACAGTCACCGAGTGCGACGTCGCCCGGTTCGATGAGCACGGTGCGCTCATCAACGCCGACGACGCCGTCGGTGAACTGGTGAACACCACGGGATCGGGTCTGTTCACCGGTTACTACAACGACCCGCAGGCCAACGCGGAACGCATGCGGCACGGCATGTACTGGTCCGGCGATCTGGCATACAAAGACTCCGAGGGCTGGATCTATCTTGCCGGGCGCACCGCTGATTGGATGCGGGTCGACGGCGAAAACCTCGCGGCGGCTCCCATCGAGCGGATTCTCCTGCGCCACAAGGCAATCAACCGAGTTGCCGTATATGCCGTCGCCGACGAACGGGTGGGCGACCAGATCATGGCGGCTGTGGTCCTGCACCACGGACACTCATTCGACCCGCGATCGCTGGAGTCGTTCCTGGACGCGCAGCAGGACCTCTCCCCCAAGGCGCGACCTCGATACGTCCGGATCGCCACGGATCTGCCCAGCACCGCAACGCACAAAGTGCTCAAGCGCCAGCTCATCGCCCAGGGAACCGCCGTCGGCGCGGACGAGGAACTGTGGGTGCGCGAGGAACGTGGCACCGGCTACCAGATCCAGTCCCGCGCCGGCCGTTGACGGCGCGGAAGTTGGCGTCAACGACCGAATGCCGGACGATGTCCGCATGACCGACTCCAGCGCTTCCGGCGCGACCAGGGTGGCCGTGTACTTCGACTTCGACAACATCGTGATCTCGCGTTACGACCAGGTGCACGGCCGCAACACCTTCCAGCGGGACAAGGCCAAGGGCCTGGACAAGGAGAAACTTCGGGCGGCGACGGTCGACCTGGGCGCAATCATGGATTTCGCGTCCTCGTTCGGCACGCTGGTGCTGACCCGCGCGTACGCCGACTGGTCGGCCGAGGTCAACGCGGCCTACCACGGTCAACTGGTCGGCCGCGCCGTCGACCTGGTGCAGTTGTTCCCGGCGGCCGCCTACGGCAAGAACGGCGCCGATATCCGGCTGGCCGTGGACGCGGTCGAGGACATGTTCCGGCTACCCGATCTGACACATGTGGTGATCGTCGGCGGCGATTCGGACTACATCGCGTTGGCGCAGCGGTGTAAACGCCTGGGGCGCTACGTCGTCGGTATCGGCGTGGCAGGCGCGAGCAGCCAGTCGCTGGCCGCGGCCTGCGACGAATTCGTCACTTACGACGCGCTGCCCGGGATTTCGCCCATCACTGCCAGCCCGCCCAGGAAACGCGCACGCCGCGCGAGCTCCGGCGAACCGGACGACGAGCCGCCCGCTCCGGACCCGCAGCTGGCGGCCACCGGCCTGCTCGAACGCGCGCTGCGGATCGGCCTGGAGAAGGACGACGTGGACTGGCTGCACAATTCGGTGGTCAAAGCGCAGATGAAGCGGATGAACCCGTCGTTCAGCGAGAAGTCGCTGGGGTTCAAGTCTTTCAGCGACTTCCTGCGCTCGCGCACCGATCTCGTCGAGCTCGACGAAAGCACCACCACGCGGATGGTGCGCCTGAAGAATTAGCGGTCGATCTCGCCGAGGATGCCGCGCTCGAGGCTGGTCCGGGTGTTGTCGGGCAGCACGATCAGGCCGTCGAGTTCGGTGCGCGCCAGCTGATACGCGTGCTGGCGCTCCTGGGTTGTGGCAGCGGTATCCGCGGCGATCCGCAGCAGGCTCTGCGCCCGCGCCAGCCGCTGCCTCTCCTCTTTGGAGAAGTCGCTGCTGCGCCGGCGCATCGCTTCGGCTTCCGCGGCGTTAAAGGCGGTCACATAGTCTTCGACCGCGTCGAGATACTCGCGCGCGGCATCGCGGTCGTCGAGAAGATCCTCCGCCCGCAGCGGCTTGTGCAGGTCTGCGCGCAGTTTGGCCCGGTGGAATCCGGTGGTCAGCGGGTCGCGCATGTCGGTCATCACCGGGAAGTCCAGCAGCCGGGTGGCATCGAGTTCGTACACCAACCATCGCGCGTCGGTCTTCTCGTGCGCCTCGATCGCACGTTTGATGGCCTGCCAGTGCGCCGCCGGGTTTCCGGCCGAGGCTGCGCGGGCGGGTGCCGCGGAGTTGTCGTCCGACGAGTCAGTGATCTGACGTGTTCGCCGGTTCATGGCCGAGACGGCCCTGATTCCCGCCGCGATCAAGCCGATCAGCGGCAAGGCGAGCAGGAGCAACTCGACCAACCGGAACAGGACACCCACGACGCCAGGATGCCACTAGTTTTTCAGCGCTTGTCGATCTGCCCGGCCGCGATCTGATCGGCCGTCTTGGCCGCGACGCCCCCGGCCAGCCGGGAGGCGACCTCGGGAGCGTTCGCCGCGAAGCGCGCCAGCGCCCGCTGCCGCAGCGGCGCAACGGTCACCTCGCCGCGGTTTCGCTCGATCGCGGTCACCACCGCTGCCCCGACCTGCTCGGGTGTTCCGGTGCCGATGAGCGGAGGGGCCGAAGCCCCGGAGTCGGCGAACATCCCGGCGCCGCCGATGGCTCCCGGGCTGACGACCGAGACGCCGACACCGGCCGGCCGCAGGTCGTCGCGCAGACACAGAGCGAACCCGCGCAGGCCGAACTTGGTCGCCGCATACAGCGAAGCGCGTGCCGTCGCGGTCTTGCCGGAGATCGACGAGATGTAGACGAAGTGCCCCGAACCTCGCGCGGTGAACGCCGGGATCAGCTCCCGGGTCATCTGCACCGGGACCTCGAGATTGACCCGCAGCGCCCGGTCCACCTGCTCGGCGGTGAAGCTGTCGAGCTTGCCCGAGGCCGGCAGCGCCGCGTTGGCGACCAGCACGTCGATGGGGCCCGCCTCGGCCAGCAGCGCCGCGGCGGCGCCGGGCTGCGCGAGATCGCTGACAATCGTCCGGTGCCCGCTGCCCGACAGTGATGCCGCCAGCTCGTCGAGTTCCTGCGCCTTGCGCGAACTGACGATCAGCCGCGCTCCGCGCTGTGCGAGCGCCTTGGCGATCGCTCTTCCCAGCCCGCCGGTTGCGCCGGTGAGCAGAACAGTCTTGCCGCTTAACTCCATTGCGATGACGCTAGTCGAACGGCTCCGTTCACGACGCGACCGCGTCACCGGGCAGCCCGTAGCGCTGGGTCCGGGTCTTCGAAGCCCGGGCACGGCGTCACTCCCGACAGGTGCGCGCTCGCGCTCGAGAAGTGTGAAGCCGCCATACGGATGATTGTGTATGTATGGTGATGCGGCGTTCTTGCGGGAACCGTGGTGTGCCACCATGACAGGGCGCCCAACCGTCAGGAGATTCCATGCCGAACCGATTGACCGACAAAGTCGCTCTGATCAGTGGCGGGGCCCGTGGCATGGGTGCGTCCCATGTTCGGGCTCTGGTCGCCGAAGGGGCGAGGGTGGTGTTCGGCGACATCCTCGACGACGAGGGCAATGCCGTCGCCGCGGAAGTCGGCGAGGCCGCACGTTACGTGCATCTGGACGTCACCGACCCGGACCAGTGGGACGCCGCGGTGCAGACCACCCTGTCCGAGTTCGGCCGCCTCGACATTCTGGTGAACAACGCCGGCATCATCAACATCGGAACCTTCGAGGACTACCAGCTTTCCGAATGGCAGCGGATCCTCGACATCAACCTCACCGGTGTCTTTCTCGGCATCCGGGCCGTGGTCAAACCGATGAAGACCGCCGGCCGCGGATCGATCATCAACATCTCCTCGATCGAGGGCCTGGCCGGCACGATTGCCTGCCACGGTTACACGGCAACGAAATTCGCGGTCCGGGGGCTGACCAAGTCGGCCGCACTGGAGCTGGGTCCCAGCGGGATCCGGGTCAACTCCATCCATCCGGGCCTCATCAGAACACCGATGACCGAGTGGGTGCCCGAGGACATCTTCCAGACGGCGCTGGGCCGCATCGCCGAGCCTCAGGAAGTGTCGAACCTGGTCATCTACCTCGCCAGCGATGAGTCCAGCTACTCAACCGGTTCGGAGTTCGTGGTCGACGGTGGCTGCGTGGCCGGTCTGGGGCACAAAGACTTCTCCGCGGTCGACACCGCCGAGCAGCCGGAATGGGTCACCTGAGCGCGTCGCGCAGATGCCGGCACTGACTGGCGAAGAACGACAACGAAATCGGTGCATTCGGGGCGAGCAGGTCGAAGGCATGGAATGCACCAGGGGCGATTTGCTCATGAACGGTCACCCCGGCGTCGCGCAGGCGTTTCGCGTAAGAGACGCACTCCTGATAGAACAGGTCGAGCGTTCCGACCCCGATCCAGGCCGGAGCAAGGCCTGACAGGTCGTCGCGCCGCGCCGGTACCGCGGATGCGGGGTCCGCTCCGGACAGATACCACTGCCAAGCCAGCTGATTGTCCCGCTCGCTCCACATAATCCGTTTGCGTCCATCGGGTTTCGCGCCGGTGCGGTCATCGAGCATCGGGTAGACCAGCATTTGGAAAACCGGGCGGACGTCTTCGCGGTCATGGGCGCGTTGCGCCAGTGCGGCCGCGAAGTAACCGCCGGCGCTCGCACCTCCGACCGCGATTCGGTCGGGGTCCACCCACGATTGGCGCCGCAGCCACAGCAGCGCCGCGTAGCAGTCGTCCAACGGAGCCGGAAAAGGATGCTCCGGCGCCAGGCGGTGCTCCACCGCGACCACCGCCACACCCGACATGTGCGACAGCTTGCGACAGTACCGGTCCTCCTGAGCCGCGCTACCCATGACGGTTCCACCGCCGTGGATCCACAGCAACGCAGGGGCAGGTGGCGCCAATTCGGCCGGCCGGTGTATCCGGACGGTGACATTCCCATCGACCGCGACGACCGGCACGTCGCGCTCGCGCCCGGTCACGCCGGCAAGCCCCATCAAGGCGCGGGGAACCCTCAGGCCGCGGTGCAGCCCGTATCCCCGGGGCAGGAATCTGGCGATGGAACGGAGTCCCGGGTCAACCGCATGCCGAGAGGTGAACGCGTCGGCCGGATACTGGTTACTCATCGTCACTGACCATACATTCGCAGACAACCGTTGACCCGTGCACCAGGGTCGGTCCTCGATAACCAAGGCCACCAGATTTAGGGACTGAAGTCACTAGAGACGAGCGGCGCGCTCTGACGAACATGGTGGCGTGACTGCCTTTTCTTCCGTGGGGAACCTGCCGATTTCCACTGTGACCGGCGACCCGGTCGCGCGTGTCGCCGCCGACGCGAGTCTGGCCGACGCCGCGCGTGCGTTGGTGACCGAGAACGTCGGCGCGATGGTCGTCGGCGACGACGACAATCCGGGCGCGTTGGTGAGCGAACGTGACGTCGTGCGCGCGGTGGCCGCGGGGATGGACCTCGAGTCCGTCCGGGCGATCGATGTGGCCAGCACCAAGTTGGTGTGGTGTGACGCTGACGCCACCATCGACGAAGTCGCCACCCGGATGATGGACCGCTACATCCGCCACATCCTGGTCGAACGCGACGGCGCGCTGCTCGGTATCGTCTCGGCCCGCGACGTTCTCGGGGTCTATTGTTCGGAAGCCGAACTCGACCTCGGTTAGAACGCGTCGGGATCCCGCTGCACCTCGGCGGGCACCGGGTGCTGGTAGAGCCGAGAAGCGTTCTCCCAGGTGATCTTCCGGATCACGTCGTCGGGCAGTTCACCGATCTCCTCGTGGATGGTCTGCTGGGTGTGCGGCCAGGTCGAGTCACAGTGCGGGTAGTCGGCTTCCAGCATGCTGTTGTCCACGCCGATGCGCTCATACTGCACGAACGACGATTTGTCCTCCACGGCGCAGAACCAGAAGTTGCGTTTGAAAACCTCCGCGGGAGTGAGTTTTTCACCGAGCGCACGCCAGGTGCCGTACATCTCGTGATAGCTCAGCATATGGTCCAGGCGGTCCAGTAACCCTGCTACCCAACCGATCCCGCCCTCGGACAGGCAGATCTTGAGGTCGGGGAATCTGCTCGGCAGCCCGGAGTACAGCCAGTCCACCGCGGCCGAGATCGCGTAGGCGAAGAACAGCACGCCCTGCACGTCGGGTGGCGCGTCCGCGGTCGTCGACGGCGACGATCCCGAAGAACCGATGTGCAGATTCACCACGGTGCCGGTCTCGGCGCACGCCGCCATCATCGGCTCCCAGTGGCCCGAGTGAATGCTTGGGAATCCCAGCATCGCCGGGTTCTCGCTGAAAGTCATTGCGTGGAAACCGCGCTCGGCGTTCTCGTAGATCATCTTGGCGCCCAACTCGGGATCCAGCAGCCATGGCAACTGACACGGAATTATCCGGCCGGGGTAGGGCCCCGCCCATGCTTCCAGGTGCCAGTCGTTCCATGCCCGCACCGAAGCCAGCGCGAGGTCCCGGTCCTTGGTCACCTGCTGCAGCCGCTGACCGGCGAATCCGGGCAGGAACGAAGGGAAGTTCAGTGAGGAGTAGATGCCGTTGAGATCCATGTCTTTGACCCGCGCATGAATATCCCATGCGCCCCTGCGCATTTCGTCGAATCGGACCGGTTCGAAACCGTACTCCGACACCGGCCGGCCTACGACGGCGTTGAAGCCGACGTTGGGCAGCACCTGACCGTCGTACACCCAAGTCTGTCCGCCTTCGGGGGTGTCCACCACGGTGGGTGCCCGGTCGGCGAACTTCCGCGGAAGACGACCGGTGAAGGTGTCGGGCGGTTCGACGATGTGGTCGTCCACCGAGATGACGGTGTAACGGCGCTGCGCTCTCGGCGGATCCGGCAGCAACGTGACGGTGCGCTGCTCACCGGTCTTGGCGGTGGTGAAGTTCAGGTCGGCGGCCAACTCGTCAATCGATTTCATGCCGGTCTCCTTTCATCGCCGAGCAGACACAAAATCGCACAATTTCCCGGCAATCCGTGCGATTTTGCGTCTGCTCGCGGGGGTTAGGTGAGCACATCGGGATCGGCTTTGATCGTCATCCGCGCCGCACCGGCCCAGTACACGTCCGCGGCGCGCTCGATCAGCGAGGCCCGCATGCCGACCATGTCCGACCACTTCATCTCCGACGGTGCGATACCGGTCAGCATGACGTCGTAGGCCATCCGGCACACCCGTTCGATGGACGCCGCCCGGTACACGGCCTCGGGCAGGTTGCGGCCGGTGGCGATAACGCCGTGGTTGGCCAGCACCGTCAGGTTGGCACTACCGATATGGGCCACCAGTTCTGCTGCGCGCGAGGGGGTATCGATCTCCCCCTCATAGGCTTCGACCAGACACATGTCATCCAGGAACAGCGACCCGGTCTGATGCACCAGCTCGGGAAGCCTGCCGAGCGCGGCCAGCACACACACGTAGTAGGGGTGATTGTGGATGACCACCCGGGCGTCCTCGCGGACGCGGTGCAGTTCGGTGTGGATGTGGATGGCCGGCGTGACATCCCAACGACCGCGCACGACCCGGGCATCGGCGTCCACCTCGCAGATGTCCGACGCGGTGAGCTCCTGCCACCAGAGCCCCCAGGGGTTGACCAGCATGTCGGTCTGGCCGTCCCGTTGCCAGGTGATGTGCCCGGCCATGTTCTCGGCGAAACCGATCGAGGCGAGATGGCGGAAGGCGACGGCGAGCGCCTGCTCGTCGGACAGCTGCACCCCGATCGGTGGCACCACCGACGGCGCCCACACCTCCAGCCCGCCACGCCGTACCCGAGGACCATCCATAACGCCCGCCTCCATCCTGGCTCGAAGGTTCTCCCGCAGTTCACCTTTGGCGATCTTGCCGCCCGATGACCGGGGCAGCTCGTCGACCACGATGAGCCGTTCGGGCAGCAGCTCCTTGGAAACACCCAGCGCCAGAAGATGTTCGACGAGCTCTGGCAGGTCCAGGGTGCGGGACTCGACGAGTTCGGCATAAAGGCAGACCTTTTCGCCGAACACCGGGTCGGGCATCGCCACCGCGGCCGCCACTGCGATCGCGGGATGAGTCATGGCGGAGTCTTCGACCTGTGCGGCGCTGATGTTCTTGCCGCCCCGCACGATGAAGTCGGACGTGCGGCCGGTCACGCTGAGATAACCGTCCCCGTCGATCTCGCAGATGTCACCCATCCGCATCCACCCATCTGGGGTGAACAGCCGTTCGTGGTCGATCCCGTCGAGATAGCCCAGGCTGGTTGCCGGACCCCGGCAGGCCGGCTGGCCGCGGCCGGTCCCGGTGACGTCGCGGTCGCCGTCGTAGAGGCGGACTTTCATCTCCGGGACGATCCGGCCACCGGTACGCAACCGGTGGTGCAGGGTGTCATCCAGGGTCGTACCGCTGAGCAGGCCCGTCTCGTTGGAGCCGTAGAACTGCAGAATCTTGGCGCCGGTGAGTTCCTCGAACTCCGCGGCCGGCCGGTACGGCAGCGCCTCGCCGCCGGCGAACACCACCCGAAGCGAGCTCAGATCGGTCTCGCGCACCATCGGGTCGGCCATCAGCATGGTCAATTGGGTACTCACACAGCACATTACGGTGACTTTGTGCCGGGCTATCGCCTCGCACGCGGCCGCGGTGGAGAACCGCTGCAGCAGCACGGTGGTGGCTCCCAAGTGGATCGGGGTGGTATGGCTGGTCCAGATCCCGAAGCCGAAGGGCATCGGGATGACCGGCAAAAAGACGTCGTCGGGTGTCAACAGCCCGTTTGCGACGGCCTTCTGATGAAAGTAGTGCCAACGATTCTGGGTGTGCACGACGCACTTGGGCAACCCGGTGGTCCCGGAGGTGGAGTTGATCAGGAAGACGTCGTCGGGGCCCAGTTGTGCCTCGATGCCCGGCGCCGCGGCCGGCGCGTCGACCTCGAGCAGCGGCGTCATGCCGTCACTGCCCAGTACCAGCAACGCCATCCGGAGCTGCGCGGCCACCTCCGCCGCGGCGGCGCCACGTTGCTCGTCGCTGATCAGCACTCGAGGTTCGGTGACTCCCAGCAGATGGGCGACTTCGCGGGTGCCGGCGCGGGCACCGATGCCGACGACGACGGCGCCGCAGCGCTCGACGGCCACGAACAGAACATGGATGCCGGCGGTGTCGCCGTGCCACACCGCGACCCGATCACCGCGGCCGACCCCTGAGCCGGCCAGCTGCCCGGCCAGCGCGGTCGCCGCGGCGTCGAATTCAGCCCACGTCAGGGCGCCGCCGGGATGGTCGATGTAGGCCACCCGGTCCGGTGACCGCTCGGCGTTGCGGCGAACTGCGTCGGACAGTGTCGAGTCGGTCCACCATCCGGCAGCACGGAACGCCGCGGCGTCCCCGGCCGCGAATGCCGGCGACCGCATGATGCTCAGCGCGCCGGCGGTCATAACCGAATGATAGGAAAGCTGACAGTGAGGCAGGTCACCGGCCGTCCGAGGCCCGCCGCGCTGACCAGCACTCCAAGAATCCCCCAAGAACCTTCCAAGGGCCGGCACGCAACCTGGTATCGCCCAAAATCCGCGGGCACAGACCGACGTCAGGAGTCCAGGGACCGCCATGGCCATCGTCGATTCACCGACCCACCATCACCCGCACCCACCGACCGGCTTCCGTGAGCAACCCCGGCGCCACCCGTGGGAGATCGGCCTGCTGGTGCTGGTCATCGCGTCCAGCGTCGTGCTGTACCTGATCGCGTGCGCGCTGGTGCTGTCCGGCAAGGTCAGCTTGTTGTGGCTGTCGGTGCTCGCCACGCCGGTGCTGCTGTTCCTCGGCCGGGGGCTGAACTACGGCCGCCAGCGCACCAACGGCGTGAAGATGTCGCCCACCCAGTTTCCCGAGGGTTACTGGCTGGTCGTCGAAGCGGCGCAGCGTTTTGGTCTCACCGAGGTGCCGGACGCGTACGTCGTGCTGGGCAACGGGCAGATCAACGCCTTCGCCAGCGGTCACGGCTTCCGCCGCTACGTCGTGGTCTACAGCGACCTGTTCGAGATCGGCGGCCAGGCCCGCGATCCCGAGGCGCTGGCCTTCGTCATCGGACACGAGGTCGGCCACATCGCAGCCGGGCACGCTTCGTACTGGCGCCAGCTCAGCCAGCTGGCCATGAAGATTCCGTTCCTCGGGCAGGCGCTGTCGCGTTCCATGGAGTACACGGCCGACAACTACGGTTACGCGTTCCGCCCGGAAGGGGCCCGTCGCGCCATCGGCGTGCTGAGCGCCGGCAAGTACCTGCTGCGCTGGGTCGATTTCGACGGCATGGCCGACCGGGCCGGGGCCGAGACCGGGTTCTTCGTGTGGCTGGCCAACGCGCTGGCGTCACACCCGGTGAACACGTGGCGCGCGTCGGCGCTGCGCAATCGCGCGGTCGCGGGCGCTCTGTTCTTCCGGCCCAGGCAGCCGGTGGCTGCCCCGCAGTGGCCCGCACCCGGTCCCGCCCCGTGGCCCAGGTGAGTGCATACGCGATGAAGACCAAGGTCGTCGTGCTGCTGACCGGCTGGGCCGTCGCGGTGGTGCTGCTGCTGCACTACGTGATGCTGAGCCGGGCCGGCCTGCCGGTGGACTGGATGCTCTACCTCGGACTGCCGGTCACCGCGGCCGGCGTGTTGTTCGCGCTGATGCTGGCGAACATGGGCGCCGGATGGGAGACCAAGACGATCAGCGTGGGTCAGCCGCTCTTGAGGCGAATCTTCCAGCGCACGAAGCCCAGGTAGAAGATGCTCAGCACCACCAGCATCGCCATGTCGAACGTCCACGCCCCGGCCGTGTGCTTCCAGTGTGAGTCCTTCGGGACCTGCGGAACCGGACACAATCGGGTCAGGTCGATCGTCGAGGCCGAGGTGGCGAAACCCCACCTCGCCGGGGTCACCCACGACATCTGGTCCAGCCCCAGCCGGTTGGTGACGGGAATCATGCCGCCGGAGAACACCAGCTGCGACATGACCGCCACCACCAGCAGCGGCATGATCTGCTCGCTGGTCTTGGCCAGCGACGACAGCACCAACCCGAGCATGGCCGAGGCGACGGTCGTCGCCGCGATGTCGGCGTAGAGCTCGAGGGCGGGGCTTCCCAGCACCACTGCGCTCGCCTTGGGTCCGGGCTTGCCGAGCAGCGCGATCACGGTCACGATCGCCGACTGGACCAGCGCCAGGATGGTGTAAACGCAGACCTTGGCCAGCAGATAGGCCGTGGTGGACAGCCCCACCGCCTGTTCGCGCAGGAAGATGGCCCGCTCACCGATGAGGTCCCGGATGGTCAGCGCCGTTCCCATGAAGACGGCGCCGACGTTGAGCAACACCAGGATCTGGGCCGGCTCGGTGGGCGCGTCACTGGTCAGTGGCGGGGCGTTGAACCCGACATCACCGGGCACCGACATGGACAGCGAGCCCATGATGAACGGCAGGATCGCCAGGAAGATGAAGTAGCCGCGGTCGGAGATGATCAGCCGCAACTGCCGTCGCGCGATCGTGGAGAACTGCCGGAGCAGGCTGGTATGCGCCGCCTCCCCGAGCTCCGCGGGTTTCTCCGTCGGCGGTACCGGCGGGGGTGGCCCGGTCTGGGCCAGGTAGCGGGCCTTGGCGCCGTCCGGGTCCTCGGCCACCGAGCTGAAGATGTCGGCCCAGTTGGTGGTTCCCATCGACGGGCCGATCTGGCTGGGCGGTCCGCAGAACGCGGTCTTGCCGCCGGGCGCCAGCAGCAGCACCTGGTCGCACACATCGAGATACGTCAGCGAGTGTGTGACCACCAGCACCACGCGACCGGCGTCGGCCAGTTGCCGCAGCATGGTCATCACCTGCCGGTCCAGCGCCGGGTCCAAGCCGGAGGTGGGCTCGTCCAGGATCAGCAGCGACGGCCCGGTGAGCAGCTCCAGCGCGACCGAGGCGCGCTTGCGCTGACCGCCGGACAGCTTGTCGACCCGCGTCTCGAGGTGTTTGGTCATCTCGAGTTCTTCGAGGACGCGCGCCACCACCTGCTCGCGGTCTTCTTTGGTGGTGTCGGGCGGCAGCCGCAGTTCGGCGGCGTACATCAGGGCCTGCTTGACCGTCAGCTGCCCGTGCACCACGTCGTCCTGCGGCACCATGCCGATCCTGCTGCGCAGCGAGGCGTACTCGGAGTGCACGTTGTGCCCCTCGAACGACACCGTGCCGCTGGTCGGGTGGGTGTACCCGGCGACCAGTTTGGCGAAGGTCGACTTGCCCGCGCCCGACGGACCGATGACCGCCGTGAGCATGCCCGGACGCGCGGTGATCGAGATGTTGTCCAGCAGGGTCTTGTTGCCCTCGATCGTCCAGGTCACGCCGCGGACATCGAGGCCGCCCGTCCGGGTTTCCAGCAGGCTCTCTTCACGACGTGACAGCGCGCCGTTGGCGAAGACGAGGTCGATGTTGCCGATCGTGACCACGTCGCCGTCGCGCAGGATCGCCGATTCGACGCGGGTGCCGTTGACGAACGTGCCGTTGATGCTGCGGTTGTCCCGGATCTCGGTGCCGCCGGGCGACGGGATCAGGGTGGCGTGGTGGCGGGAGGCCAGTACTTCGGGGATGACGATGTCGTTGTCGTCGGCGCGGCCGATCTTCACCGCACCCGGCGGGACGTCCCCTGCCTTGCCCGGCCGCAGGATCTTCATCATCGAGGTCCGGCCGCCCGACTGGGCGGTGGGACCGATCACCGGAGGTGGCTGTTGCTGCGCGGAGGACCGGTAGATCTGTGGTGACGGCTGCTGCATCGGCTGCGGACCCGACGGGTAACGCGGCTGCGGTCCCGACGGCGGCTGACCGGGGGGTGCTGCGGGCATCCGCGCTGTGGACGGATGCTGTTGCGGCGGGGCACCCCAGTTGGCGCCGCTCGGCGGCCCGCCCTGGGCGGGGATGGGGCCGCTGGGCCGCGACGGAATCGCCATGGCGGTGGTCGCCGGCGGGCGGCCGACCGAGCCCTGGTTGCGCCGGCCGACTTCGAAGTCGAGCGCCGGTCCGTCCGGGTTGCCGATGTTGACGCGCTGGCCGTCCTGGATGTCGACGACCGGCACCCGGCGGTTGTTGACGTACAAACCGTTGAGGCTGCCGTTGTCGATGGCGACCCATCGACCCTGGTCGAAGCGCAGCAACAGGTGCACGCGGGATATCAGGGGGTGCGCCACGCGGACATCGGCGCGCAGATCACGGCCAATGACTACGTCGTGGCCCGCTGCGAAGGTGCGCTCGGCACCGTCATACCGCACGGTCAGGACAGGTGGAGCGGCTGTCTGGGTCATCGCAACCAACTTTATCGGCATGGACGCCAACTAAAGAAGCAGGACGTCGTTTGTAACCGGGCGGGCCTGGTCGGACGCGCGCGGTGGCCCCCGAAGCCGCTGCGAACGCCGACATTTCGATTCGTTGAGCTCTATCCTTCAAGCCTCTGGCGAATTCGGGCCCCAAGGAGAGAACTTGACCACCTTATCCGACGATCTGCGCACCCTGAGCTATGAAGCGTTCGTCTACTTTTATCCGCTCGTGACGATGGACGTCACCAGGCTGCAGGCGTTCAACTCGGCGCCCGGATCGCGGCCCGGTTTCGGCCCGCCCAACCAGTTCTCCCATCTACGGGAGTTTCCGCCGGCGGAGTTCCGGTCGGTGGTGCGGCCGAACTTCGACACGCTCTACTCGATCGCGTGGCTCGATCTGAGCAACGGTCCGGTCCGGCTGCATGCCGACGACACCGACGATCGCTTCTACATGTTGCCGATGCTGGACATGTGGTCCGATGTGTTCGCCAATCCCGGCAAACGAACCACCGGCACCGGGCCACTGGATCTGGTGATCACCGGTCCGGATTACCGCGGCGACCTACCCGAGTCGGCGAGGGTCGTCGAAGCGCCGACTCCGTATGTCTGGCTCATCGGTCGGACTCAGACCAACGGACCCGACGACTACCCGGCGGTGCACAAGGTCCAGGACGGATTCCGCATCACCGAGCTCGGTCCGAAAGCAGCATTCGAGGCCGACCCGAAGTACGACGTGACCACCGAGCCGCTCAAGGTCGTCAACGGGATGACCGCGGTCGACTACCTCTCCTATGCCGCCGAACTGCTGCGGGTCAACCCCCCGCATGCGACCGACTTCTCCATCCTGGCCCGCCTGGCTCTGCTCGGCATCGAACGAGGCCGGCCATTCGACGCGAGCCGGTTCAGCGCGGAACAGCTCGCCCAGATCCAGCAGGGCAAGGACGATGCCCTCGCCGACATGCTGGTGGCCGGCCCCAGGCTGGCGGCCAGTGTCGACGGCTGGATCAGCCTCGGTGAGGGCATGGGGGTCTACGGCAACAACTACTTCCGGCGCGCGGTGGTGGCCTTGATCGGTCTGGGTGCCAACCCTCCCGAGGACGCGGTCTATCCGCTGCTCGCCTCCGACGCCGACGGCAACCCGGTCAGCGGTGACAACGACTACGTCGTCCATTTCGACGCGGACAAGTTGCCGCCGGTGGACGCGTTCTGGTCGATCACCATGTACGACGCGGAAGGATTCCAGGTTGCCAACGAATTGAATCGGTTCGCGATCGGCGACCGGGATCATCTGCACTACAACGACGACGGCTCGCTCGATATCTACATTCAGCACGAGGACCCCGGCCCGGCGCGCAGGGACAATTGGCTACCGGCGCCGCGCGGCCCGGTGGGGGTGACGATGCGGCTTTATGCGCCCCGGCCGGAAGTCATCGCGGGCGGTTGGTCGCCACCGCCCGTTCGCCGGGTTTGACGCGCCGCTCGCGAATATGATGAACGCCCACCGGAAGGAGATCGACATGGGTCAGAAGCTGGGTCCATGGAAGCGCAGCGGCGGTGCGATCGCCGTTGCGGCGCTGGCGTTGACCGCCGCGCCCGAGGTGTTCGACATCGGCCGGCCGCCCGGCACCACGATGGCCGACGTGTGCGTCAACGCCGGACGACGCATTTCGGTCAGCGGTTGCACCAATATCGCCGACGCCGTCGCCCCCTACGTCCCGCCGCCGGCGGACTATGCGCCGTTGCCGGAGGACTACCCGCCTCCCCCGCCGCCGCCCCCGAACATCAACGTCTGCGCGAACGTGGGACGGCGCATCACCGTGAGCGGGTGCGTCTAGGTTCAGGGCCGGCCGTTGCCGCGGCGGATTTCCTGCAGGCACTGCAGCCTGGTCTGCCCGGTCTGTTCCATACACACCCGGACCGGTGTCTCCTGCTCGCTGGGCGGCGGGGTCTCGTTCGGTTCCAGCGTGGCACTGACGGTCGGGCTCGCCGCGGTGCCCTCGGTCAGCGACCAGATGCTGGTGTTGCTGCCCTGGATCATCGAGCAATACGCCGTTGCCCCGGTCTTCGTGGTGCCGAGGCTGCCGAGCGGGAAACAGTCGGCGCCGATGGCCACAACCGGGATCTCCGGCGCGGGGGTCGCCGTGGTGGCCCCCGCGCCTGTGGTTGATGCGGGCAGCGACGTGGTCGCCGGCGGCTGCGGAGCGGGCGTCGCGCGTTCTTCCTTGTCCGCGCGCAGGTACTCCTGCAGGGCGAAGACGACGGCGATGACCAGGAGGACCCCCAGCAGCGCCGGAACGACGACGCCAGGTCGCAGCAGGGAACGTTTGGGGCCGGAGGCGGCCACGGCGGGCAGGGACAGGCTGGTCTCGTCGGGATCTCCGGCACCGCCCAGGTTGTGGCTCAGGGCCCGCGCGAAATCGATACACCGCAGGTAGCGATCCTTGGGGTCCTTGGCCAGCGCCTTGGCGAAAACCGGGTCCAGATTCGACAGTTCCGGGCTGCGCTCACTGATGGCAGGGGGTGAGGCGCTGAGGTGCTGGCTGATCACCACCGCCGGATTGGAGTGCTGAAACGGGGGCGCACCGGTGAGCAGCTGGTAGGCCGAGGCGGCCAGTGCGTACTGGTCGGCCCGCCCGTCGAGGTCGTTGCCCATCAGCTGCTCGGGTGCCGCATAGGCCACGGTGCCCACCGTCATGTTGGTCGCGGTCAGCCCCGTCGATTCACCCACCAGCCCGGCAATCCCGAAATCTGCCAACAGAATTCGCCGGTCGTGCGAATCCGGTTGAGCGATCAGGATGTTCGCGGGCTTGACGTCGCGGTGCAGCAGCTTGTGCAGGTGGGCATAGTCGAGCGCCTCGGCGACCGCGGTGACGATTTCGACCACTTCCGGGCCCGGCATCCCCTGGGGGTACCGCTCCTCCAACAACTCCCCCGCGTCGGTGCCGTCGACGTAGTCCATGTCGATCCAGAGCTGGCCGTCGGACTCGCCGCGGTCGTGCACCGCAACGATGTGCGGATGCCACAGCGTGGCCGCGGTGTCGGCTTCGCGATGGAACCGCTCCCGGTATTCGCTGTCGGCCGACACGTCGGCTTTGAGAACCTTCAGTGCGTCCTGGCGCGGCAGCCGGGGGTGCTTGGCCAGATAGACCTCACCCATGCCGCCGGATCCCAGCCGCTTGATGACGGTGTACCCGGCAAACGTCGATCCTTCGTCGAGCGCCATGGCCGCATAGTAGCCCGCAGGACGACGGCGGAAACCGACGATGGGGCCCTGCATCGGCATAGCCCGCGTTTTCGTCGGCCCGCACGGGGTAGTTTGGCGTCCATGTCCGAGCGCGACAACACTTTCCCCGACGACGTGCCGATCGCCGACGCCGCTGAACAGCTGCGGCCCACGACGGACTTCTCCGATGATGACGAATACGAGGGCGGACCGGCCGAGTTGCCGCTCGAAGCGAGCGCTGCGGACTGGCAGGAACAGCAGGAGACCGTGGTGATCGACGACGAGCCGGAGGACTCCGACTGAGTTGCGGCCGCGGAGCGCGGTGCCGGCCGTCAGCTAATAAAGCGTTTCACTAAATCGCTTCACCAAGGGTGTCATCGAGGCGCGGCTGAAGGGTACGGACTGTAAATGGCCCGTCAATCTCTCGTAAATACCACTCCGCCGCCCTCGCGGACGACGCTGCACCGGGCATAGATTCGAGAAGGCCGGTCGATCAGAGGGGCGCCCGGGCCAGTCCCCACCGTTAGGAAGCGTCATGCCGACAATCGAGACGCGACTCCGCCAGCAGCTTCGCAACTACGCCGTCGAGTTGCGGCAAGTGGCCTACACCCTGCCCAACGGGATCGGTGAGCACGATCTGCTCCGGTTGTCCGACCAGATGCGTGCCGCGGCCGATCAGGTGATCAGCAGAGGGGCGTAGCCAGTCGTCGGTGAGTCCGGGTCAGTCCCGGGCGCCGGCGTTCAGCTGACCGTCACCGGAATCCCGTTGAGGACGCCGTTGCCCGAGGGCTCGTCGATCCAGGTGGGTGGTGAGAGCACATTGGTGTTGGCGCCGGGCGCACCGTTGGCCACCGACAACCGGGTCCCGGGCTTGTCGTGACCCCAGCCGTGCGGCATCGACACCACACCGGGCTTGATCGCCTCGGTGATCTCGACCGGCACCTTGATCTCGCCGGACTCCGACTTCACCGTGACGATGTCCTCGTCGTTGACCCGGCACCGGGCCGCGTCCGCGGGATGCATCAGCAAGGTGCAGCGATCCCTGCCCTTCATCAGCGCTGGCACGTTGTGCAGCCACGAGTTGTTTGACCGAAGGTGCCGGCGGTTGACCAGGACCAGCGGTTCGGCAGGGCGCTCCAGCCGGGCGGCCAGTCGGGAAAGGTCGTCGAGCAGGTATTGCGGGGCAAGCCGGATCTTCTTGTCGGCGGTGCCGAGAATGCCGGGCAGTTGCGGCACCATCGGCCCGAAGTCGATCCCGTTCGGATTGGCCTTCAACAGGTCCAGGGTGAGCCCGCCCGGGTTCTCGCCGTAGCGATCACCGAAAGGACCGGTGCGCAGGGTCAGGTCCAGCATCCGCTCCGGGCCGCCGTGCTGGTAGCGCCGGCGGATGACCGCACCGTCGAGGCCCTGAGTGAATGCGAGATAGTCGAAGAAGCCGTCGTCAATCGCGCCGACGTCGACGTCCTCTGCCGGCGTGCCGGTGCACAATCCGGTGAGGCGGATCAGGATCTCCCATTCATGCGGCCGCTCACCCGGGTCGAACACCGGTGCCGAATAGTTGGCAAAGCTGCGAATCGCGAACTGCAGCACCAGGTCATCGTGATGCGGCTGCTCGAGGGGTGACAGCCCGGGCAGGATCACATCGGCGTGGCGGGTGGTTTCGTTGAGCCAATTGTCAACGGAGATCATCGCTTCCAGCGACGGCAGCGCCTCGTCGAGCTTGTCGCCACCGGGCGAGGAGAGCACCGGATTGCCGGCGATGGTGATCAGCGCCTTGAGCTGTCCCTCCCCCGGAGTCGCGATCTCTTCGACCATGCAGGACACCGGAACCTGGCCGAGCACTTCTTTGGCCCCCCGGACCCGCGTCTGCCAACGACCGAACTCCGGCGCGCCGTCCTCCAGCCCGGGCAGGGGCTGCGTGGTGATCGACCAGGCAGCCGGCCGCGGGAACATCGCGCCGCCGGGAATGTCGAAGTGCCCGATCAGAATGTTGACGACGTCGACCAGCCAGCTGGCCAGACTGCCGAACTCCTGATTGCACAGGCCGATGCGGCCGTACACCACCGATTTCTCGGTGCCGGCCAGTTCACGGGCCAATGTTCGAATGCGATCTTCGTCGATGCCGGTGACCGCACTCACCCGGCTCGGTGGCCACTCCGCCGCGACACGGCGCATCGTGTCCACGCCTGCGACGTGCGGCCCGGGTGCCACCAGGTCTTCGGCGAACAGGGTATGGGTCACCGCCAGCAAGAGGGCCGCGTCGGTGCCGGGCACGATCGGCAACCACTCGTCGGCGTGCTCGGCGGTACGGGTGCGAACGGGATCGATCACGATCACCTTGCCGCGCTTCCCGATCGCGTCGATCAGGCCCATCACGTTCGGCGCCGCGAGCAGTGAGCCCTGCGATGCCGCCGGGTTGGCGCCCATGATGACCAGCAGGTCGGTGCGTTCGATGTCGGGTACCGGGAAGTTCCACCAGCCGCCGTACATCAGGTGCGACGACAGGTTTTTCGGCCACTGGTCGACCGTGCCGGGCGAATAGGTGACCGGTATGCCCGACATGCCCAGCAGCACCCCCGCATAACGGGCCAGGGAGAAGGAATGGGCCAGCGGGTTACCGGTGTATGCCGTGACCGCGCCGATTCCGTACTTGCGGATCACCGGCGTCAGCAGTTCGGTGCAGCGCCGAAACGCCGCATCCCAACTGACCTCCTGCCAGCGCCCCTCGATTTTGACAAGCGGTTGCCGAATCCGGTCCGGATCGTCGTGCAAGCCGGCCAGGGCGGCTCCCTTGGGGCAGATGTGCCCGTGGCTCCAGACGTCGTCCCGATTGCCGCGGATGCCCGCGACTTTGCCATCCTGGACGCGAATCTCCAAGCCGCACATGGCTTCACACAACGGGCAGGTATGCAGGTACCTGCCGTCTACAGGGCTGGTCACCCTCCTACTGTATTCCGCTACTACGGGTATCGGAAGGGCTACGCATAGCCCAGAGCGGTGTTCTCCGCGTGGATCCGGACTCTGAGCACCGCGGCATTGGCGATGGTGAACACGACCTACCCCCTCACCAGCGCAGCAGCAGCAGCTCGAAGCTGAAACCGGGACCCATCGCCATCAGCACTCCGTAGCAACCCGCGGATGGTGGGTCGGCAACCGTCCGGCACAGGACGTCGAGAACCGACGCCGAGGAGATGTTCCCGTTCTCTCGCATGGAGTCACGGCTGTGCCCTACAGCCTCCTGAGGTAGCCCCAGCGCCTTCTCGATGGAGTCGAGCACTTTGGGGCCGCCGGGATGGCACACCCATGCCGAGATGTCGTCGATCGACAAACCGTTCTCGGACAGGAAATCGTCAACCTCGCCACGCAGGTAGTCGTCCGCCATTCGCGGGACCTCACGGCCCATCACCAGCCCAAATCCGTTGGAGGTGATATCCCACCCCATCACGCCGATGGTGTCCGGAATCACCCGGCTGCGCGTCGCCAGGATCCGCGGATCGCGAATCATGCTGTCGCCACGGGTATTACGACCAGATCCGGTGGCTACGACAGCCGCGGCGCCGTCTCCGAACAAGCACACTCCGATCAGCGCCGGGATAGAGACGTCGTCACGCTGCAGCGTCAGCGAACACAGCTCCACCGACAGCAGCACCGCCACGTCGCCGGGAAAACCGCGGAGATAGTCATGCAAGCGGGCCATTCCCGCCGCACCCGCCACGCAGCCCAGCCCGAACAACGGGATTCGTTTGACATCCGGGCGCAGTCCCACCCGCGGGATCAGTCGCGCGTCCAGTGTCGGCACCGCCATCCCGGTACTGGAGACAACGATGATGGCATCCACCTCGCGCGGTTCGATATCTGCTGTAGCCAGGGCCGAAAGTATCGCTCGCTCACCGATATCGGTGGCTACCTCGATGTAGGCATTGTTGGCTTCGGTGAAACCGCTGAGCTCCGGGTACCGCGACAGCGGCAGGGCGAGGTTTCGTTCGTCGACTCCGGCCGTGCGGGCAAAGCGCATGAACTCCGGCTCGGTCACCCGGGTTAGTTCGCGTGCGACTTCCTCCTGATTGTGCCGGTGCGGCGGGAAAGCCACTGCGGTACCGACGATTCGGGGTGAGTCGTCATGGTGTCGGCCGGCATGATGAGCCGACCCGGAATACGTTGTTACGGTCATAGCTAGGGCACGGCCACGGATGGCCGATTAGTTCATCGGATTGCGGTTACCTGGAACACATTTCGGCTATCTGCCGGTGCACACCAGATTGGCAGGCTTCTCCGAGGGCATTCACAGTAACTCGGGGCGTACAGTGACTCCCCGAAAGCTGTTGCACCGCAGAATGGTTGATGACCCCTAGCGGGTGGTGTCGCGCACCCGGCCGTCGTAGCCGGCACGCGCGACCGCATCCAGCGTCCGCAACACCCGGTTGCGGGTGAGACGGCCACGAACGGCGGCAACCACGCGGTCTGGCAGCGCGGCGGCGGTGGCCTCATAGGCCCGCATCCATGCCGGCACCGCGACGACGGCGCGACGGTGGGCGCACGCCGTCACCACGGCATCCGCAATGTCTTCGGGGTTGACGGTAGGCAGTACTCCACCGAGCCTGACTCCCGCGGTCAGTTCGGTTCGCACGGCACAGGGCAGGACGACCGAGACCGTCACTCCGGACCCGGCGAGCTCGTCGCGCAACGCTTCGCTGAATCCGACGACCGCATACTTGCTTGCGCAGTAGGTCGCCAGTCCGGCTGCGGGCACCTTGCCCAGATACGAACTGACGTTGACGATATGACCGGCGCCCCGCGCGAGCATGCCGGGTAGCGCAAGCTTGGTGCCGGTCAGCACTCCCCTGGTGTTGATGTCGAGGATCGCGTCGGTGATCGCGTCGTCCTCGTCGGCGAATCGCCCTGCGGGCATGATGCCCGCGTTGTTCACCAATACCGCCAGCGGGGCGCCTGCTTCGTCGACCGCATCGAGGAACGCGGCGAAGGACTCCCGCGACCGCACGTCCAGTCCCACACCATGCCCGCCGATTTCGGCGGCGGCCGCCGCAGCCAGGTCAGCGTCGAGATCGCCGATGAACACCCGGGACCCCCTGGCCGCAAACGCCTGTGCGGTGGCCCTGCCGATGCCGCGCGCGCCCCCCGTGATGGCCACGGCGGCCCCGGCGAGCCGAATCGGCGTCATGGCCATTTCTTAGCGGTCGACTGTGCATCTGACGAGGCGACACGCGGGTCGGGCGGCGGCGACTCCGCATTCGGCTCTCTTCGCTGGTTGGACGTTTAAACCGGTTTCGCGGGGTAACCCTCGTCACAAACGGCCCGGACCGTTCGCACATCGACTACATCGGTGAACAGATGTTCAATCATATTCAGGCAGCAGTCCGGTATTAAGCGGATCGGTTAGTGCATTTTTGCGTCTTGCAGGTTTATCTCAGTGTACGAGTGTGTACTCATCGAGCATGGCAGAACGCGGCGCTCAGCCCCAAGTCCCCCGCGGCCGCAGACTCTTTCTGCGAGCTATCCGAAATCTGTTCAAGCCGCTGGAACCCGACGACTACCTCGAGATGATCAACCCGCTCTGGACGACCAAAGAGCTCCGGGGAAAGGTCGAAAGGGTCGAGCGGCAGGGGTCGGAAGCGGCCAGCGTGCTGATCCGCCCCGGGTATGAGTGGCCTGGTCATAAGCCCGGGCAGTACGTCCGGCTGGGACTGGTGATCGACGGCGTCTATCACTGGCGCGCCTACTCGTTGACCTCGGACCCGGAACCGGCGGACGGCCTGATCAGCGTGACGCCCAAAAAGGTGGACAGCGGCGTCGTCTCGCCGTACCTGGTCGAGCAGATCCAGCCCGGGGAGTTGGTCCGGCTGGGCGAGATCGAAGGCGTATTCACTCTGCCGGAGCCGCTGCCCGACAAAATGCTGTTCATCAGCGCCGGCAGCGGGATCACGCCGATCATGAGCATGTTGCGCAGCCTCGATCGTCGCAACGAGATGCGAGACGTCCTGCACATTCACTCGGCTCGTACCCGCGAGCAGGTCATGTTCTTGGATGTCCTCGAAGGGCTGGACAAACGTCACGACGGAATGAAGCTGGACCTGCGCCTCACGGGAGATCGCGGCCGGCTCAAGCCGAGCGATCTCGACGAAGTGTGTCCGGATTGGCGAGATCGTGAAGCGTTCTGCTCGGGACCGGAGGAAATGCTCGACGCGCTGATCGAGCATTGGGAGAACAACGGCGACCCCGATCGTCTGCACTATGAACGGTTTCAGCCGAAGATCGGTGGTGACGCCGGGGACGGCGAAGGCGGCGAAGTCCGCTTCCTCAAGAGTGACAAGACCGCCGAATGCGACGGTGGCACATCGATTCTGGAGGCGGGCGAGAACGCCGGGCTGGAACTCGCGTTCGGGTGCCGGATCGGTATCTGCCACACCTGCACGGGGACGCTCAAATCCGGCAAGCTCCGCGATCTGCGCTCCGGGGACGTGACCGAGCCCACCGGACAAGAGGTCCGGATCTGCATCAACGCCGCCGAAGGCGACGTCGAACTAGAGCTTTGATCGGAAGGAAAGCAATGACTTCTACCATGCAACGCCAGGAAAGCCCGTTCGCCCACCTGGGCGAGCAGGAACGGGAGAAAATCGGAAAAGAACTCGACGCCATCCACGACGAGGTGTTCGCCGATCTCGGCGAGCGGGACCGCCACTACATCAAAGCGGTCATTGCGGCGCAGCGGCAGATCGTGGTCGTCGGCCGGGTGCTGCTGCTGGCCTCTCGATCGAGGACCTCGTGGGTCCTGGGAACCGCGTGCCTGGGTATGGCCAAGATCCTGGAAAACATGGAGATCGGCCACAATGTGATGCACGGTCAGTGGGATTGGATGAACGATCCCGATATCCATTCCTCGAAGTGGGATTGGGACACCGCCTCAACCGCCGAGTCGTGGCGACACTCGCACAATTTCATTCATCACACCTATACGAACATCCGCGGAAAAGACAAAGACCTCGGCTACGAGATCATGCGGATCGACCCGAACCAGACCTGGCACCCGCGGTACCTGGGGCAGTTTTTCTACAACGCGCTGCTCACCGTGCTGTTCGAGTGGGGCGTGGCCGTGCACGACATGGACATCGACGCCATCCGGGCCGGCGAGAAGCCCTGGTCAGAGGTGCGGAAGGACCTGAAGGGGATCGGCGTCAAGGCACGCTCGCAGATCATCAAGGACTACATCGGGTGGCCGCTGATCAGCGCCGGGGCGTTTACGCTGGTGCAACTGGCGTCAGGCGGCCGCCTCGAACAGCCGGCCAAATCCCGCCTCGGCCGGCGGCTTCGCCGGGTTTCGGATAAGGGCCGAATCGGTGCCACGGCAACATTTTTCGATAAAGTGCTGCCTGGCGCGGAGAGCACGTATCTGCGCACTCTGGCCGCCGACGCACTGGCCAACGTGATCCGCAATGTGTGGGCGCACGCCATCATTTTCTGCGGCCACTTCCCGGACCAGACCTACACCTTCAGCCAGGAAGAGGTCGAGGACGAAACGCGGGGCGAATGGTATCTGCGTCAGCTGGTCGGCGCGGCCAATATCGAAGGCAGCCCGCTTTTCCACGTGATCAGCGGCAACCTCGGTTACCAGGTGGAGCACCACTTGTACCCGGATATGCCGGCCAGCCGGTACTCCGAGATCGCACCGAAGATCAAGGACATCTGCGAGCGCTACGAGCTGCCCTACAACACCGGGCGATTTTCCAAGCAGTGGTTCATGGTGCACCGCACCATCTTCCGATTGGCGTTCCCCGGAGGAAAGCCGCGGCCGAAGCCCGGTCCGTACCGTAGCGCGAAGGCGACGGGTCCTGACACCAGATCCAGCGAGGCGACGAAATATCGCGATCGGGTTCCCGCCGAACACCCCGACGCCGGCCCCGAACACCAATCGAGCGGCGTGGAGGTGCAGCCGCCGCCACGCGGCAAGGACTGAGGCGTCACCCGAACAGCGACGGATCGGCGTCGAAAACCGATATCGGCTCGACGATGACGCCGTTGTCCTCGACGTAGCGATCCCACAGTTCGACCAGTTCGGCGAGCTTGTCCGGATGAGCGGCGGCCAGGTCATGGATCTCGCCCGGGTCCGCCGACAGGTCGTAGAGCTGCCAGGCTCCGGGGCCGTACGGCGCGGGCAGGTGCAAGGCCTTCCAGTCGCCCTGCCGAATGGCGCGGCGCCCGAACAACTCCCACCCGGTGCCGGTCTCGGCATCGTGCACACTGTCCACGGCGCCCGACAGATACCCCACCAGTGAGCGGCCCCGCATCGGCTCGATTTCGCGGCCCCGATAGCTGCTGCCGGGGTGTTCGACGCCGGCCAGTTCCAGCACGGTCGGTGCGATGTCCATCGCGGTCGTGAACGCGGTGCCGATTTCGGCTTGCCGCTCGAAGCCCGGCCAGGTGGCGAAGCCGACCACCCGGATGCCGCCCTCGGTGGTGAACGCCTTGTGCAGCCGCGACGGCGCGGTGGCGGCCTGGGCCCAGCGGGGGCCGTACCAGATATAGGAGCTCGGGCGGCCGAGGTTGTCCAGGCTGTTGTCGCAGTACTTTTCGATCTGCGCGGCGATCTGCGGACCGCGCAGCGGCATCGCCTCGACGATCGCGCCCTCAGCACCGTTGTCTGACAGGAAGATCACCACGGTGTTGTCCAATTCACCGGTCTCGGAAAGGTATTCGACGACGCGGCCGATGTTCCAGTCCATCCGGTCCACCATCCCGGCATAGACCTCCATGCTGCGCGCCGAGCGCGCCCGCTCGTCGTCGGTCATGTCGTCCCACTCCGGCGCGCCGTCGGCAACCACGGGATGCGCCTCGACATCGGGTGGGCACAGGCCCAACCGCTTCAGTGCGTCCAGCCGCTGCTCGCGCAGCACGTCCGGGCCGGCGTCGTAGCGGCCGCGGTAGGGCGCGATGGATTCGTCGGGTGCCTGCAGCGGCCAGTGCGGAGCCTGGAACGGCAGGTAGGCGAAGAACGGGCGCTCGTCTTCGGGGGAACGCTCACGTAGATAGCGCAGCAGCGTGTCGGTGTAGTAGTCCGACGAGTAGAAGTCCTCACCAACGGTGACGAAATGGTCGTCCTCGGTGTACAGCGTTGGCACCGAGAGGAATCCGGCTCCGCCACCTCCGTAGTGGCTGGCGCCTGCCGGCAACAGCGCGAACGAACGCTCGAAACCGCGTGCCCACGGCGACCTTTCGATGGTGGCGCCGAGATGCCACTTGCCCGACATCAACGTCAGGTAGCCGGCGTCACGCAGCAGTTCGGGCAGCGCGACCACGCGGTCGTTCAAATAGCCTTCATAGCCCGGCGCACCCTGGAAGCCGGGAACGGACACCTCCAGCATGGTGCCGATGCCCGCGACGTGGTGGTCGGTCCCGGTGAGCAGCATCGCCCGGGTCGGCGAGCAAGCCGGCGCCGAGTGGAAGTCGGTGAACCGGATGCCTTGATAGGCCAGCCGGTCCAGGTTGGGGGTCTCGATCTCACCGCCAAAGGCACCGAGATCGGAGAAGCCGAGATCGTCGGCCACAATCACCAGAAAGTTGGGTCGGGTCACCTGGAGCATCCTGTCAGCTTCGGCAGAAGATAGGACCATGGCGCACGGAAGTGGATTGTTGACCGGTCGTGTCGCGGTGGTCACCGGTGGGGCAGGCGGCATCGGCGCGGCGACGTCGCGGCTGTTCGCCGAGCACGGCGCTCGGGTGATCATCGCCGATATCGACGGTGAGCGTGCGCAGCGGACGGCGGCCCAGATCGGTGACCCGGCTCTGGCGGTGGTGACCGACGTGCGGGAGCCCGATCAGGTCGCGGCGCTGGCGGCGACAGTGCGTGACGGGTACGGCGGGATCGACGTGCTGGTGAACAACGTCGGGCACTGGGTGCGGCATCCCGGCAACTTCGCCGGCACCGGGCCCGAGTTGTGGGACGAGCTCTACCGGGTGAACCTGCACCACGTCTTTCTGGTCACCCGGGCTTTTCTGCCGATGATGGTCGACCGGCAGGCCGGCGCGATCGTCAACGTCTCCTCCGTGGAGGGCCTGCGCGGCTACCCGGAGGACCCGGTCTATGCCGCGTTCAAGGCGGCCGTCATCGCGTTCACCCGCAGCCTGGCGGTGCAGGTGGGACGGGACGGTGTGCGGGTCAACGCGATCGGTCCCGACGTCACCGAATCCCTGCAGGTGCCCTACTCGCAGTGGCTCTCCCCCGACGAGCAGAGCCAGTGGCCGCAATGGGTGCCGGTCGGGCGGATGGGTCTGCCGGAGGACCAGGCCCGGGTCATCCTGTTCCTCGCCTCGGACCTCTCGTCCTTCGTCACCGGCCACACCATCCCGACCGACGGCGGGACCGGCGCAGCGGGCGGATGGTTCCGGTCCTCCCGGCGCGCCGGCCGAGACTGGACCAACCGCCCTGTCGACCCCTGATCGAGTGCTCTAGCCCAGAGAAGTGTGCATCAGCATCACGTCGTATGCCGACCACAGCGACAGGTTGAAGTACACGTCCTTGCCCGTCGTCCACGGGTGCATCATCGGCGCGTAGACGCCGCCCGGCATCTGGAAATTCGACACCAGCAGGTGCTCCGGGCCGTACGGGCCCTGCGGGGTGGGCGCGGTCCTGGCGACCACGTCGTTGGCGCCGTTGGTGTACATCACCAGGTACTGCTTGAGATAGGTGTTGTACTGGGCCGACATCTCCGCGACCGGGCCCGGGATGACCGGAGTCGCCGCCGACGGCTTGTTCGGCACCCAGGAGTTCGAATCGCCGTTCCAATACTCGTATTTGGTGAGGTCCGGGATGAACCGCGGCTGCACACGAGACAGGTGGGCGGCGCCGCCCCGCCCGTTCGGGGTTCCGAACGAGTACAGGTAGCCGTCGCTTCCCTTCAGATAGGCCCCCATCTGGAAGTTTTCGTTGCCCTCGACGTACGGAACCCGCGCCGCGTCGGGACCGTTGGCGCGGATCGTGCCCGGGTACACCGACCAGGTCTGGCCATTGTCTGTGGACATCGCGACGCCGGAGTAGTTCGTCCACCATTCGCCGTCGCGGCCCCAGTCCTTGATGGACATGAAGTTGATGTACTGGGTCTTGCCGACCGAGATGGCGGCGGTCGGGATGATCCCGGTTTCTTCCCTGGCGTACTTGATGCTGTTGATGACCTGGCGGGAGAAGCCCGGCTGCTGGGTGGGCGAACCGGCGTATCTGTTGCTGGGGTCGCCGGCGGCCACGTGCAGGCCGTGCGACAGGTCTTGGTCGTTGCTGCGGAACAACACGTTGTAGCGCCACTGGTCACCCTTGACGGCGCAGTAGCCGAACGTGTCACCGAAGGCCATGAGTACCTGGTGGTTGGCGGGATCGCCGTTGTCCCAGAGGATTCCGAGGTCGGTTCCGGAGATGCCGAACCGTTCCAGGGTCTTGTTCGGGCCGTCCGGGCCGGTGACCCATTCGACCAGCGAGGTGTTGGAGCCGCCGAGGGCGCCGTCGGCTTCCGGCGCCCCGGCCGGCGGCGCCGGCGCCGGAGCCGGGTTGGGCGGCGGGACGGCCCCTTCCGGAGCGGGCGCCAACTGGCCCGCCGCGGGCTGCTGCCCCGCGGCGGGTGGAGCGGGAACCGGGGGTGCGGGATTGGCGCCCGGGACCAGAGCCTGCTGTTGCATCGGCGCGGAGTAGCGCTGTCCCGGTTGTTGCGTGCGCTGCAATGGACCCAGCCGCGGCAGCGGCGCGCGGTCGTTGGCGCCCCGGGGGCGCTTGTTCATGGGGCCCAGTACCTTGCCGCCGGGATTGGTCACCACCGCGTTCGCCGGCGGTGGGACGTTCGCTTCGGGCGCGCTACAGGGCAACGCATGCGCCTGCGGCGCGACGCCGGGCACCAGGCCGATCGGAAGGATAAGTCCGACAGCGGCCGTCGCTGCCAGCGATACCGAAACGAAGCGAGGAATCGCCGACATTTCACACCTTTCCATTGGCCGGACGCGAATTGACGTCCGCATGGGTTGATGTGACGATAGTGAGCAATGAGGTTGTTGTGACCGCTGAGCAGTCAATAGGTATGTGTCCGTGACCGTGTCGCAACCCTTCCCCGAACTGCGAAACCAACTTTCACGGAGCCTCTTTCGGCCCATCGCCGCACACTGCCCAGACTGAGAGCGATCTCATGCTTAGCCCGGCCCGGCAACGGATATACAGAGGCCGACCGCCGGTGTTCCAGTTCGGTCAATCCGTCAACGTCAGGAGGCACGGTGGTTAATGTCAGCGCGGAGCAGAGCGCGACGCCGGGGGTCGCGGCCGGATCGGGCCACCCCGAGGACCGGCCGGAGGTGTGGCCGGGCAAGGCTTATCCGCTGGGATCGAGCTATGACGGGTCCGGCACGAACTTCGCCGTGTTCAGCGAGGTGGCCGAGCGGGTCGAGCTGTGCCTGTTCGACGACGACGGCACGGAAACCAGGATCGCGCTGCCGGAAGTGGACGGATTCGTCTGGCATGCGTTCCTGCCCAGCGTCCAGCCCGGTCAGCGTTACGGCTTCCGGGTGTACGGACCCTACGATCCCGCAAACGGCCACCGGTGCAACCCGAACAAGTTGCTGGTGGACCCGTACTCGAAGGCGATCGACGGCTCGTTTCAGTGGGACCAGTCGTTGTTCAGCTACAACTTCGGCGACCCGGACAGCCGCAATGACGAGGACTCCGCGGCCAACATGCCCAAGTCGGTGGTCATCAACCCCTACTTCGACTGGGGTGTGGACCGCCCGCCCGGCCACGAATACGCCGACAGCGTCATCTACGAGGCGCACGTCAAAGGCCTCACCCAGACCCATCCCGCGATCCCCGAGCGGATCCGCGGCACCTATTCGGCTATCGCGCACCCGGCGATCATCGAGCACTTGACCACCCTGGGCGTGACGGCGATCGAGCTGATGCCGGTGCACCACTTCGCCAACGACTCGACGCTGATCGACAAGGGGTTGTCGAACTACTGGGGTTACAACACAATCGGGTTCTTCGCACCCGATTTCAAGTACACCGCCAGCAACACCCCCGGTGGTCAGGTCCAGGAGTTCAAGGCCATGGTGCGCGCGCTGCACGAGGCCAACATCGAGGTGATCCTCGACGTCGTCTACAACCACACCGCCGAGGGAAACCACATGGGCCCGACGCTGTCGATGCGCGGCATCGACAACGCCGCCTACTACCGGTTGGTCGACGACGACAAGCAGTACTACATGGACTACACCGGCACCGGCAACAGCCTCAACGTCGGCCACCCGCACACCCTGCAGCTGATCATGGATTCGCTGCGGTACTGGGTCACCGAGATGCACGTCGACGGATTCCGCTTCGACCTCGCATCCACCCTGGCGCGCGAGTTCTACGACGTCGATCGGCTCTCGGCGTTTTTCGAACTGGTGCAACAGGATCCGATCGTCAGCCAGGTGAAGCTGATCGCCGAACCGTGGGACGTCGGGCCCGGTGGCTACCAGGTGGGCAATTTCCCCCCGCAGTGGACCGAGTGGAACGGGAAATTCCGCGACTCCATCCGCGACTTCTGGCGCGGCGAGGACGCCATCCTCAGCGAATTCGCCTCACGCATCAGCGGATCCGCGGACCTCTACGAGCACACCGCGCGCCGGCCGGTGGCGTCCATCAACTTCGTCACCGCCCATGACGGATTCACATTGCGGGACCTGGTGTCCTACAACGAGAAGCACAACGAAGCCAACGGCGAAGACAACAACGACGGCGAATCGCACAACCGATCCTGGAACTGCGGCGCCGAGGGCCCCACGGACGACCCGGAGATCAATGCGCTGCGCGCCCGGCAGCAGCGCAACTTCCTGGCGACAACCATTCTGTCGCAGGGGGTTCCGATGATCTGCCATGGCGATGAACTGGGCCGGACTCAGAACGGCAACAACAACGGTTTCTGCCAGGACAGCGAGCTCACCTGGATCAACTGGGACAACGCCGACAGCGACCTCATCGAGTTCACCCGGGCGGTGGCGACCATCCGGGCCGCCCACCCCGTCTTCCGTCGGCGCCGCTTCTTCACCGGGGCCCCGGTCCGCATCCGGGGTTCGGAGGGCCTACCCGACATCTCGTGGTTCCGGCCCGACGGTTCGGAGATGAGCGACGAGGACTGGGATTCCGGCTTCGGCAAGTCGGTAGCGGTCTTTTTGAACGGTCTGGGCATCCCGGGCACGGATTCCCGGGGACAGCGCATCACCGATGACTCGTTCGTGCTGTGCTTCAACGCTCACCACGAGCCGATCGAATTCGTACTTCCACCAGACGAATTCGGGCCCGGCTGGAAGCCGGTGCTGGACACCGCCGCCGGCACCGGACAGGTGGAGAACGCGGACGCGCTGCCTCCACAGGGCAAAATCACGGTCGAGGGGCGCGCGGTGGTGTTGCTGGAGCAGACCCAGCGCGAAGAGTAACGGGCGTTCGCTCGCCAACCTGTTCCCCCCGGCGCGAACCGGCAGTATGCTCAGGCCGCCAGCTGCGGCAGGCGCGCCGGGGAGTCGCGGATTGCTTGCATATCAACGACAAGCAAGAAGGACAGGTTATGCGCTCCCTCATCGCAGCGGCCTCCGTCGCCGCCACCGGGTTGTTGGTCGCCGCGTGCGGCGGGGACAACGACAACGGCACGTCGTCATCCTCGAGTTCGGCAACCAGCTCGGTTTCGTCCAAACCTCCGGTGGCGCCGGCCGCCGTGGCGAATCTCCTGCTTAGCCCCGGCGAAATCGACGCCACCTTGGGCACCATGGGTATGGCGATCAAAGACAAGTCCGACAAGCTGGCGGACGACGGCAACAAGCAGTACCCGCAGGGCTGGAAATGGCCCGCCGAGTGCCTGTACGCCTACGGTCCGGGCGAGAATCCGGTGTACGCAGGCAGTGGATTCACCGCGGCGCTCGGTCGCGATGACAGCGCGTCACCGGCCACCCCGGGATCGAAGGACATGGACCCCGAGGCCGTGCAGTACCTGGTGGTGTTCCCGTCGGCGACCGAGGCGAAGGCTTTCTTCGAGGCGTCAACCAAAGCTTGGCCGGCCTGCGCGGACCGCACGCTCGTCGTGCCCGCCGACCCCGGCGGTGCTGAGATCACCTGGAAAGTGGGACAGGTCAATTCGTCCAACGGCGTGCTGACCACCACCATCTCGGTGAGCACGACGGACAACGGAACCCCGGTCGGCGGAGCCTGTCAGCGGGCCCTGACCGTACGCAACAACGTCGTGATCGACGTCAGCGGATGTGGGCCGAAGGACCCGGGCGACGCCGGGGTCAAGCTGGCCACCCAGGTCGCCGGCAAAGTCGACAAAGCCTAGGCGCCCGCTTCGGGTCGAGGCTTTGGACAGCGGCCGGATGGGGAACACCGGTAAGAACAAACCGCACGACCAAAGGACAGTGATGAGCGCAAAGTCCAAAGCCCTGTACCTTCCGCTGTCGATGGCCACCAGTGTCACCGGCGGCCTGCTGGCCGGCGCCGTTTTCAGTCAGGTCTGGAAACGGTTCAGCGACGACGACCAGGCGCCGCCCGACCCGAAGGATCTGAGCAACTCCACCCGCTCCGCCCTGATCGGCGCCGGCCTGCAGGGGCTGATATTCGGTGTGGTCAAAGCCGCGGTCGACCGGGCGGGCGCCCGGGGCTACCGAGCCGTCACCCACGAGTCCCCCACCCCCTGACGGAGGCCCTCGGTCGCGTTGGTAGAACGTGTTACAGTTTTGCCTACCGTGGCCGGGCGCCCGGGCCAACCGGGCCATGCGCTGAAGGAGACCCGGATGACGCATGTTTGCCGAAAAGCGCAGTGGCAGAGATGAACTCAGTGTCATGACGAAGCCGGTGGGCAAAGCGAGATCGCTGACGCTCGTCACCCTCGCGTATGTGATCGCGATCGGTGCGGCTGCCGGCTGGCTGGCCTGGGGCCCGCGAACCGGACGTCTGTGGCTGGACACTTTCATCGCCGACGTGCTGGCCACCCTGGTGGTCTTCGCCTTCAGCCGCCGCTACCGCAATTCCAGTTTCTACGACGCGTATTGGAGCGTCATACCACCGCTGCTGGTGTTGTACTGGTGGAGCCAGGCCGGGGCCGGAGTCGACCAACTGCGTTGCTGGCTGGTGGTCGTGGTGATCATGGTGTGGGCGGTGCGCTTGACCGCGAACTGGGTCTACGGATTTCCCGGCCTGCACCACGAGGACTGGCGCTACCCGATGTTCAAGGAGCGCGCGGGGCGCTGGGAATTCGTCGTCGACCTGGTCGCCATCCACCTCATCCCCACGCTGCAGGTGTTCGCGGGCATGCTGCCGGTCTACGTCTGCGTGACGCGCCCCGGCGCCGGTATCCGCTGGCTCACGCTCCTCGCTTTCGTGATCGGGTTGGCCGCGGTCACCCTTGAACTCGTGGCCGATGTGCAGATGCACCGGTTTGTCCGCGAGGCCCGCGCCGGTGCGGCCATGGACCGCGGGCTGTGGAGCTGGTCGCGGCATCCGAACTACTTCGGCGAGTTCGGCTTCTGGTTCTCCCTCGCGCTGTTCGGAGTGGCGGCTGCACCGTCGGATTGGTGGTGGTTGTTCGTCGGAGCGGCGGCGATGCTGGCCATGTTCCTCGGCGCCAGTATTCCGATGATGGAGACACGCAGCCTGGCCCGTCGCCCCGAATACCAGCACGTCATCGATCGGGTGTCGCGCTTCGTGCCGCGACCGCCGCGGAAAGTGGCGGCATGAGCCGCAAGCGGGTCGTGATCGCGGGTCTGGGCGACGTCGGCGTGCTGACCGCGATTCACCTCGCGCCACACTTCGAAGTGATTGGGATCTCGGCCAAACCCGGGTTGGTCAGTGGCCAGGAACTCGGCGTCCGGCTCGCCCGCCCCGACGATTGGGCAAGAGATTACTGGATTCCGTTCGACAGGTTCCGCAAGTTGGACCGGGTCCGGACGGTGCAGGCCGAGCTGACCGGAGTCGACCTCGACGGGCGGAAAGTGTTCGGCCGCCGTGAGGATGGCACGCCGATCGCCGAGCCGTACGACGCCCTGGTCATCTCCACTGGCGTCAGCAACGGTTTTTGGCGTGAGCCGTCCTTGCGCTCCGCGGCCGAGATAGGTGCCGGCCTCTACGCGGCACATGAGCAGATCGCAACGGCCAGATCGGTGATCGTCATCGGCGGTGGCGCGGCGGCGGTCAGCAGCGCCGTCAACATCGCCACCACCTGGCCGGACAAACAGATCGACCTGTACTTTCCCGCGGAGCGGCCGCTGGGTGAGTACCATCCGCGGATCTGGAAACGCGTCGCCGGTCGGCTCGCCGAACTCGGCGTGGGCCTGCATCCCGGGCATCGGGCCGTGATCACCGACGACTTCACCGGCGACGAGATCACCAGCGAACCGGTGCGGTGGAGCACCGGCCAGACACCGGCGGTGGGCGACGCCGTGCTGTGGGCGATCGGCCGGGTGCGCCCCAACACCGACTGGCTGCCCCCGGAACTGCTCGACGAGGGCGGGTTCGTGCGGGTGACGCGACAACTCCAGGTCCCCGGCCACCCCGACGTCTTTGCGGTCGGTGACGTGGCGGCGACCGATCCCCTGCGCAGCTCCGCGCGTAACCGCGGAGATGGGTTGGTAGCACGGAACATTCGCGCCCTGTTCGCCGACCGCCCGTTGCGTTCCTTCAAGGCGCCGGGGCGGCGCTGGGGTTCGCTGGTGGGTGTTCAGAGCGACGGGTTGGAGGTGTTCTTCCCGACCGGGCATGCATTCCGCTTCCCGCTGTGGTCGGTCGAGCATGTGGTGATGCCGTTGATCGTGCGCTGGGGAATGTATCGCGGCATCCGCGAGAACCGGCCCTTCGGGTGAGCCGCCACAACCGTGGAGATTTGGGAACTCGTTGCGCGCGAACAGATTCGCGACACGCTGGCACGGTACAACTGGTCGGGTGACGCCGGCCGGGTCGACGACCTCGCCGCGACGTTCTGCGTCGACGGCCTGCTGGAGATACGCGGCTCGCGGTCGCTACGCGGCAGAACGCAGATCGCCGGTTTTCTGCGCGGTGTGACGGCCGATGTAGCCACCACCGCCGGTGCAGGCGGCAAAACCGTCGTCCGGCACATCCTGGCCAACGTGCGGTTCGCCGACCTCACCGCGGAGCAAGCACACGTCTCGTCGTACTTCACGGTGGTCACCCACCTCGGGCTCGACCATTTCGGGCGCTACCGCGACGTGCTGGTTCCCGCCGAGGGCACGTGGCTGATCAAACAGCGGACGGTGTCGACCGACTGGGCGGCGCCGGCCTCGCAGATGGCTCGCGACTGACCCCCCGCGCAACCGCCGCCGCTGCCAGGAAGCCGCCCAGCGCCACCCAACCGTCAGCACCGGCCAGACCGTTCTTGGCCATCAGCACCAGGGCAACCCCGGCAACGCAGATCAACCCCCCGGCGACCGTGGTGCCGATCCCCGCGCTCCGGACCGGCTGGTCCCACCAGGGCAGGCGCCGGTGCTCCAAGGGTGAGAGCAGCCGGAACATCACTGTCATGACGGCGGCGAAAACCGCCGCCCGCAGAGCGAGCAGCGCCCAGAACCCCGGGGCGTGCACGTCATAGGCGTCCAGTCCCACGGCATTGAGACCGACGGCGGCGATCGCGATCGCCGGAATGTGCCACAGGTACAACGTCATGGCTCCCCCGTTGCCCACCGCGACAGCGCGCCAGACCCTGGGACGCTGCGCCCACCGTCGGATCGGCGCCGCGGCGGCCACGAACGCACACGACATCCAGGTGCAGTGCAGCGCCAGCAACAGCGTCGGCGGCGACACGTTCGACACCTTCTCCGCGCCGGTCACCACCAGCGAAATCTCGTACGTGCCGGCGAGAGCGAGCGCGACCTGCGCAGTGAGCGCCGAAACCGCGGCGGCCACCGCCGCCCGAACGCTGGTCAGCCCGCGGGCGTAGGCAACCCCGATCACCACCGGAATCAACCAGACGACCAGGAAATTGGCGACACCGGACTCGGGTGTTCCCACCGCGAAACGGATCCTGTCGATCACGTACGCGGCCACGAGCAGACCCACCACGGTCAGCACTGCGGCCCGTCCCGACCGCAACCGGGTCAACGCCGGGACGAAAGCAAGTACCACCAGGTAGACGCCGAGAAACCACAGCAGCGCCACGCACTCGCGTCCGAGCCCGTCGGCGGATTCGTCCCCGACCGTGATCCGCACCACCACCAGCGCCACCGTCCACGCCGCCAGGTACCAGAACACCGGCCGGCACAGGCGCTGCGCCCGGGTGAACAACCACGAACCCCAGGCTGAGCCGGAATGCCAGCCGTAGGCGCCCGCGGCGCCACCGGCCAGGAAGAACAACGGCATCACCTGAACCACCCAGGTCACGGGCGCGATCGCCGGGATGGCTCCGAGCAGGTTGCCGATCCGCACGCCACCGGAATCGATGGTGGCCAGCAACAGCGCGCAGTGCCCGAACATCACCACGACCAGGGCGGTCAGGCGCGCGACGTCGACGGCACGGTCGCGCTTGCGGTCGGATGCGAGCACAGCAGGATCAGGCAGGGAAGTAGCGAGGGGCATTCGTCCAGCATGCCCAGCCGGCCGGACCACCGGATGAGTAGTACTACGCGTCGGAGTTCACCGCCCGAAGCCCGCGTCCCGCAGGGCCTGCGCCATCGAATTGCCCGACGGCTCGGGCGCCCTGCGCCGGGAATTCCCGGAGTGCTGCGAATTTCGTTGCTGCGGTGAGCCTTTGCCCCCGGGACGGGACGCTGCCGTTCGATCCGGCCGCTTGTCGCGCTGCGGCTGATCGCCCAGGCGCAGGCTCAGCCCGATGCGCTGACGTTCAACGTCGACCTCCATCACCTTCACCCGCACCACCTGACCGGAGCGGACCACCTCATGCGGATCCGACACGTAGCGGTCGGCCATCGCGGAGATGTGCACCAGACCGTCCTGATGCACGCCGACATCGACGAAGGCGCCGAAAGCCGCCACATTGGTGACCACGCCTTCCAGCACCATGCCCGGCTTGAGGTCGGCGACCTTCTCGACGCCGGTCGCGAACGTCGCGGAGGTGAAGGCCGGGCGCGGGTCGCGGCCCGGCTTTTCCAGTTCGGCCAGAATGTCGGTCACCGTGGGAATACCGAACCTGTCGTCCGCGAAGTCGGCGGGGCGAAGCTTGCGCAACGCACGTTCGTCGCCGATGATCTCCGCCAAGGTGACGCCCGAGCGGTCCAGGATCCGCCGCACCACCGGGTAGGCCTCCGGGTGCACACCCGAGGCATCGAGCGGATCGTCACCGCCACGGATTCGCAGGAAGCCCGCGCACTGTTCGAATGCCTTGGGCCCGAGGCGGGGAACGTCCAGCAGCGCGCGCCGGTTCGCGAATGGGCCGGTGTGGTCCCGGTGCGCGACTATGGCCTCCGCCAGCGATTCGGAGATGCCGGAGACTCGCGCCAGCAGCGGCACCGAGGCGGTATTGAGATCCACGCCGACGGCGTTCACCGCGTCCTCGACCACCGCGTTCAGACTGCGGGCCAGGATCCCGGGTGTCACATCGTGTTGGTACTGGCCGACGCCGATGGATTTCGGCTCGATCTTCACCAGTTCCGCGAGCGGGTCCTGCAGGCGCCGGGCGATCGACACCGCGCCGCGCAGGGTCACGTCGAGGTCGGGCAGTTCGTGCGCGGCGTAGGCCGAGGCGGAATACACCGATGCGCCCGCCTCGCTCACCATTGCTTTCGCCGGGACCCGGATCGAGGCGCCCCCGGCTGCCCGGATATCGGCGATCAATTCGCTTGCCAGCGCATCGGTCTCACGCGAGGCCGTACCGTTTCCCACCGCGATCAGCTCGACGCCGTGCCGGGCGACCAGCGCGGCGAGAGCCGCCTTGGCGGCATCCCATTGCCGCTGGGGTTGGTGCGGGTAGATGGCGCAGGTGTCGAGCACCTTGCCGGTGCCGTCGACCACGGCCACCTTCACGCCGGTCCGGAAACCGGGATCGAGGCCCAACGTGGTGCGGGCCCCCGCCGGTGCCGCCAGCAGCAGGTCCTTGAGGTTTCTGGCGAATACCGCCACCGCGTCCTCTTCCGCCCGCTGCCGCAACCGCATGCGCGCGTCGACCGTCGCGGAGAACATCAGCCTGGCCCGCCAGGCGAGGTTGACGGTGGTGGCCAGCCATCGCTGGGCCGGGGCCTTGACAGACAGGTCGACATCGAGGGTGCGCGCGATCATGGCCTCGTAGACATCGTCGGGCCCGCCGTCGAAGCTGAACGCCAGCGCCTTCTCCTTCTCGCCGCGCAGCACGGCCAACACCCGGTGGGACGGCATACTCTCGAGCGACTCGGAGAAGTCGAAGTAATCGCGGAACTTCTGCGCTTCAGGACTTTTCGCCGCTTCCTCGGACCACGGCGTAGTGCGCAGCGCGGCCCGCCCCCAGAACGTCTCACGGATCGCGCCGACCAGTTCGGCATCCTCAGCGGCGCGTTCGATCAGGATGTGCCGTGCACCCTCCAGCGCCGCCGCGGCATCAGCGACATCCGGGAACTCCTCACCGACGAACTCGGCGGCGGCCGCTTCGGGGAGCTGTGCGGGGTCGCCGACCAGCCGGTCGGCCAGCGGCTCGAGGCCCGCTTCCCGCGCGGCCTGTGCCTTGGTGCGGCGCTTGGGCTTGTACGGCAGATAGATGTCTTCGACCCGGGCCTTGGTGTCCGCCGAGAGCAGCGCGGCCTTCAACTCGTCGGTCAGCTTGCCCTGTTCGGCGATCGACGCGAGCACGGCGGCCCGGCGTTCGTCCAGCTCCCGCAGGTACCGCAGCCGCTCCTCGAGCAGACGGAGCTGCCCGTCGTCAAGGCTTCCGGTGGCCTCTTTGCGGTAACGGGCGATGAACGGCACGGTGGCGCCCTCGTCGAGCAGCTTGACCGCAGCGGTCACCTGGGGCAGCTCTACCGCCAGTTCCTCAGCGAGACGGGCATTTACGGATTTGATGGTGGCTGTCGGCGTCACGCGGAGGACCCTACCGAACACCTCCGACGGCACCCGTCAACCGGGTCCGGCGCGCCCCCGTACCGTCCGGTCCAGGATGCCCAGCGTCGCTCGCAGCGCGCCTTCGGAGATGACCGGAAAGATTCCCGCGTCGCGCCACTGCTGGTCGATGTTCGACCAGTCGTAGAACGAGGTGACCACGGTGCCCGCGCCGTCGTCGGTCGGGTCCAGACGATAGCCGTAGACATGGCCGATCTGGGGGCGGATCTGGCCCAGGATGGTCCAGGCGATCAGCCGGTCCTGCTCGAACTCGGTGATCTCGACCGTGACGTCGTACTTCCCCAGTTGCGGGAAGTCGTTCAACGACTCGCGGTCCATGTGGACCACGAACGTGTCGCCGACAGCCCTCACCGGGTCACCTTCGGCGTCCTGCAGCATCCCCGACGAGTCGATCGCGACATGCCCACGCGGCTCACAGAGCAGCGCGAAGATCTGCGCGGCGGGAGCCGCGATGGTGCGTTCGGTTTCAATGCGTTCCGTCATCGGATCATCCGATCAGTTTCGTCAGCCAGTTGGGATTCTGCAGGTCCACGCCGCTGCTGCCGTCCCACACGAACGGTGTGCCGTTGGCGTTGAACCCGGCCAGCGACGCGCTGGCGTTGTTGGCCTTGGTCTGGGCGGTCCCGAGGTCGGCGCCCGACTTGATGCAGTTGGTCGCGGTGCTGTTAGCCCCGACGGTCTGGGCGAGGTGCGCCAGTTCCGCGTCGGTACGGTCGGCGGGAGCGCTCTCCTGTGGCTGGAAGTCGCTTCCGAACAGAGCGGAGTAGAAGCCGGTGTATACCTTCGGATCATTTTGCGCCGCAACACAATACGATGCCGCGACGGCGCGGGTCGAGTAATTCTTGGTGTGTGACTGCTCGTCGAGGAAGTTGAGCAGGTGGTAGCGCACCGCGAGTTTCTTGTTGTTGACCGCGGTGTCGATGTCGCTGGCGTAGGACCTGATGAACGCACCGCACGGCGGGCAGATCGGTTCGTTGAAGACGTCGATCGTCGCGACGGCCGCGGAGCTGCCGATGAACACGCCGTCATTGAGCACATTGAGTTGCACGGCATCCGGGGCCGGCGGCGGCGTGGAGGATTTCGATGGCGAGGCCGAATGCTTGGGGTGGGAGAAACCGATGATCAGCCCGCCCGCGACCGCAACGATCACGGCGATCGCCAGACCCGCCCAAAGCCAGGGCTTACGCAGCAGGCCGGTCCCCCGCGACTGCTGGGGTTGGCCCCACGGGGGTACTCCGGTGGTGCCCGCGGGCGTGGCTGCCCAGCCGTGGGTGGGAGCCCACTGCCCCGGCGCGGGGCCACCCTGGGCCGCGGGCTGCGTTCCCGGCATCGGGGCCGGAGGCGCCGGCCAGGGTGTTCCCGGCGTCATCGCGGGCGGCGCGGTGGCCGGGAAACTTCCGGGTGTCTGACCGGCGAACTGTGGCGGCAGCTTCCCGACCTGACTGCGTTCAAGGATGTCCGCCGCCCGATCCTGGTCGGGCGTCGCCAGCGCCGCATACGCCGCGGCCGACAAGTCTCCGCAGGTGGGGTAACGGTCCGCCGGATCCTTGGCCATACCCCGGGCAATGACCTGGTCGAAGGCCGCCGGGATGCCCGGACGCGCCACGCTGGGCCGCGGAACCGGCTGATTGAGGTGTGAGCCCATCACGCTGAGCTGGTCGCCCCGGTAGGGCGGGGTGCCGGCCAGGCACTCATACAGCACACAGGCCAACGCGTAGATGTCGGCCCGGTAGGTCACTTCGGCCTCGCCGAAGCGCTCCGGAGCCATGTAGTAGAGAGTCCCCACCGTGCTGCCGATCTGGGTGAGCTTCTCGTCCGAACCCGCGCTGGCGATGCCGAAGTCGACCAGGTACGCGAAGTCGTCCGCGCTGACCAGGATGTTCTCCGGTTTGACGTCACGATGCGTCACTCCGGCGGCGTGTGCCGCGTCCAGTGCGGCGCCGATCTGCCGGATGACCGCCACGGCGCGCGGCGGGGTGAGGGGTCCATAGCGCTTCAAGATGGCGGCCAGGTCTTTGCCGTCGATCAGGCGCATGTCCACGTAGAGCTGACCGTCGATCTCGCCGTAGTCGTGGATGGGCACGACATGCGGTTCCTGCAAACGTCCGGCCGTGCGGGCCTCCCGCTGCATCCGGGAGCGAAAGACCGGGTCCTGCGACAGCGACTGCGACATCAGCTTCAGGGCGACGACACGCTCGCGCACGGTGTCCTCGGCCTCGTACACGTCACCCATGCCGCCCCGCCCTACCAGGCGCCGCAAGCGGTACGGCCCGAACTGCGTCCCCACCCGCGAACCTTCGGACGTGTCACCCATCGCCGACTTCCCACCCGCCTTTCGCACAGCAATCCGATCCGAAGCGCCTTCGCGCCTCCGACCATGACCTGCGCCGGACACGAGTACGCGGTGGCGTGCCAGGCATAAGGCTAATGGTTTCGGCAAGCACCAGGCGTGCTTTGCCGGGCCGAGCGGCAAAGAGGCGTCTGAGCAGTTGCCCCGAACTCTAGATAGGCCACCCTAAGTTAGGTTAGGTTAACCATAGTTCAGACAACGAGAGCGGCGAGGACAGCGAGGCACCCGATGACCCTATGGATGGCGACACCCCCCGAACTGCATTCGAGCCTGTTGAGCAGCGGTCCGGGACCCGGTGCCGTGCTGGCCGCAGCGTCGGGGTGGCAGACGCTCAGCACCGAGTTCGCCGTGGTGGCAACCGAACTGACCGCCGTGCTGGCCACCGTGCAGGGCGGAGTGTGGGACGGTCAGACGGCGTCGCGGTACGCCGCCGCCCACGTGCCGTATCTGGACTGGCTGACGCGCGCGAGCGCCAAGAGCGCAAACGCAGCCGCCCAACACGAGTTGGCCGCCGCCGCGTACACCGCGGCATTGGCGGCGATGCCGACCATGGCCGAACTGGCCGCAAACCATGCGATGCACGGCGTACTGGTCGCGACGAACTTCTTCGGGCTCAACACGATCCCGATCGCGCTCAACGAAGCCGACTATGTCCGCATGTGGATTCAGGCGGCCACGACGATGACTGTGTACCAGGCACTTTCGTCATCGGCGGTCACTTCGGTGACGCCCACGGACGCGGCGCCACCGATCGGCACCGCGGAACCGGCGAAACTGCCTCCCACCGATCCCATCGAAGAAGCGCTGGCCTGGTCCGAACATTTCTCGAGCATGTACCGGGTTCTCAAGAGCCTGGTCACTAACCCGTTCGGCACGGTGGTGCAGATCATCACCGACTTCGCCACCAACCCGGCGGCCGCGTTGACCACCTGGCTCCCGCTGATCTACGTGTTCGCCTACGCCGCAACGTTCGCGCTGTTGGGCTCTCCCATCTATACCGTGGTCGCGGCGCCGGGGTTCGCCGCGATCCCGCTCGCGCTCGGCCTCTCCACGTTGTGCGCCCTACCCACCGTCGCCGCCGAAGCCGGCGCCGAAGCACCCGTCGCGGCCGCCGAACGCGTCGTGCCCGTCGCCGGCATCACCGCGCCCCTGACGGCGGGTGCGGCACCGGCACCCGGCGCTGCCCCTGCCCCGCAGACGCCGGTTGCTCCCGCTCCTGCCGGCGCACCCGCACTTACGCCCTCCCCTGGCGTCGCCTATCTCGTCGGCCCGGGTCCCGGCGCCGGCCCGACGCTCGGTCCCGCTCTGCGCACCAAGGCGGCAGCGAGTGCCCCTGGGGCACAGATCGCCACGTCCGCCGCGGCCGATGCCAGAGGTGCCGTTGCGCCCCGCCGGCGCCGTCGCGGCACCGTCGACAGCCGTGGCTACCGCGACGAGTTTCTGACCATCGAGGAGCCCGCGGCGCCGCCGGAACCGCCGGCCGGACACTCGAGCGCTGGGGCAGGATCATTCGGATTCACCGCAACCGCAACGGTATCCGGCATAGACGCCGCCGGATTGGCCACGCTCGCGGGCAGCTCTTTCAGCGACTTGCCGGTCGTCCCGATGACCCCTACCACCTGGGATGACACGAGTCGCCGGACGTGAGGACCGGGAATCACCAGGTCCGCTGTTGCGGCCGGCCCTCACGCCCGACGACGGTCTCTCAGAGGATGTAGAGCATCTCCTGGTAAGTCGGTAACGGCCAAAGGTCGTCCGCCACAATGCCTTCCAGTGCGTCAGTCGCCGCCCGGACCGCATCCATCGCCGGCAGCAGCTCCTTCTGGGCGTGGGTGGCCTCGTCCAGCGCGGTGCTCGCCGAGTGGTCCGACAACGCCGCCTTCAAAGTCGCCAGCGCCGAGGTCAGGTCCGCGAGCGGAGCCGAAACCGCTTCCAGCGCTGCGGTGTTCGGCTCGACACCGGCCGCCTTCAAAGTGGCGACGTTCTGGGCGAGCTCCGTCTGGTAACGCAAGGCCGCCGGCAGAATGACCGTCGTACCCATTTCCAGCGCCAGCTTGGCCTCCACGGCGATGGTCAGTGCGTACTGCTCCAGACGCACCTCGTAGCGGCTGTGCAGCTCCCGTTCGTTGAAGACTCCGTACTTCTCGAAGACCGCCACCGCTTCCGGCTTGATCAGCTCCGGGATGGCGTCCAGCGTCGTCTTCAGGTTCGGCAATCCGCGCTCGGCCGCCTCTATCTGCCAATTCTCCGAGTACCCGTCGCCGTTGAACACCACGGCGCCGTGCTCGGTGATGACATCGGTGAGCAGTTTCTGCACCGCGGCGTCGAAATCCTCGCCGGCCTCCACCGCCTGCTCGAGGATCGTCGCCATGTAGTCGAACGAGTCGGCCATGATCGTGTTGAGGATGATCATCGGCACCGCGACCGTCTGCCCGGACCCCGGTGCCCGGAACTCGAACCGGTTACCGGTGAACGCGAACGGGCTGGTGCGGTTGCGGTCGCCGGCATCGGTCGGCAGCGGCGGCAGCGTGTCGACACCGATGATCATGGTGCCCTTGCCTTTTGACGACGTTGCCGCGCCCTTGGCGATCTGCTCGAAGACGTCGGCCAGCTGCTCGCCGAGGAAGATCGAGATGATCGCCGGCGGCGCCTCATTGGCTCCGAGCCGGTGATCATTGGTGGCCGAGGCCACCGACACCCGGAGCAGTCCGGCGAACTTGTGCACGGCGCGGATGACCGCCGCGCAGAACACCAGGAACTGGGCGTTCTCGTGCGGGGTGTCGCCCGGCACCAGCAGCGACCCCAGCTCGGAGTTGCCCACCGAGAAGTTGACGTGCTTGCCGGAGCCGTTCACGCCGGCGAACGGCTTCTCGTGAAACAGGCACTCCATGCCGTGCTTCTTGGCGATCGTCTTGAAGATCGTCATCAGCAGCTGCTGGTGGTCCGAGGCGATGTTGGCCCGCTCGAACATGGGCGCCACCTCGAACTGGCCGGGGGCCACCTCGTTGTGCCGGGTCTTGGCCGGAATCCCGAGCTTGAACAGCTCCCGCTCGGTGTCCATCATGAAGCCGAGGACACGCTCGGGCACCGCGCCGAAGTAGTGGTCGTCGAACTCCTGGCCCTTGGGCGGCTTGGCGCCGAACACCGTGCGCCCGGCGTTGATCAGGTCGGGCCGGGCCAGGAAGAAGTGCCGGTCGACCAGGAAGTACTCCTGTTCGGGGCCGCAGAAGGACACGACCTTGTTGAGGTCCTGGTGACCGAACAGGGTCAGGATGCGCTCGGCGTGAATGCCCATGGCCTGCTGGCTGCGCAGCAGCGGGGTCTTGTAGTCCAGCGCCTCGCCGGTCATGGAGACGAAAACCGTTGGGATGCAAAGCGTGTTGCCGTTCGGGTTTTCCAGGATGTAGGCCGGGCTGGTGACATCCCAGCCGGTGTAGCCCCGTGCCTCGAAGGTGCTGCGCAGGCCGCCGGACGGGAAGCTGGAGGCGTCGGGCTCACCCTGGATCAATGTCTTGCCGGCAAACTCGGCCAGGGTGGCGCCGTCGGAGACCGGCTCCAGGAAACTGTCGTGCTTCTCCGCGGTCAGGCCGGTCATCGGGTAGAAGACGTGCGCGTAGTGCGTGGCGCCTTTCTCCAGTGCCCAGTCCTTCATCGCCACCGCGACCGTGTCGGCGACGGCGGGGTCGAGCGGAGCACCCTTCTCGATGGTGGCGACGATCGACTTGAAGACCGTTTTCGGCAACCGTGCCTGCATCTCGGCCTTGGTGAAGACGTTGGAGCCGAAGATCTCGCCCGGAGCTTCACCCGGTACAAAACTGATCGCCGGGGGTACATATGCCTCGACATTGTTAATCGCCTGCAGGCGGACCGCGTTTCCGCTCAATGGAGTTCCTATCATTATCGTGCTTTGAGGGGGGTCCGTGACTCATCGCCGACGGACGCTAGACCGCCTCACCGTAGGTAGGTTCGATGGCGATCTTGTTACGCACGCGTCAACGGTGGCGCAGCATTGGTTGCGAACGTGAGACGCGAAGCGCGAAGGGGGCTTGACGTGCAGCAGTTGAGTTGGAGTGACGACATGATGCTGCGGGCCGAAGGCCCCGCCACGCCGTTGCAGATTCAAATGCTGTTGATCTACGACCCGTCCACCGCACCGGGCGGAAAGGTGACGTTCAAGGGCATCTTGGAGGAACTGGACGCCAGGCTGCATCTGGCCGATGTCTTCCGCCGGCGGCTGACCGAGCTTCCGGGCGGCCTGCACATGCCGTACTGGGTGGAGGACCCGAACTTCGACCTCGAATATCACGTGCGCCATATCGGGCTGCCACAGCCGGGAGACTGGCGGCAGCTGTGCATCCAGGTCGCCCGGCTGCACGCCCGGCAGATCGACCTGCGCCGTCCGCCGTGGGAGATCACGGTCATCGAGGGGCTCAACGCTGTGCCCGGCGTTCCCGCGGGCTCGTTTGCCGTGGCATTGAAACTGCACCACTGCGCAGTGGACGGGATCGCCAGTGTCCAGATGATCGCGGCGTTGCACGACCTGGCCGCCGACAGCCCACGCCCGCCAGGCCCGGACCGACCCTGGCGCCCGGCCCCGCTGCCCTCGACCTCAGACCTGCTGTCCCGAACGGCGGTCAATGCGGCGCTGTACCCGGTGCGGGCCGGCAAAGTCGTGCTGTCGAGTGCTCCGCAGCTGGTCCGCGGACTGGCCGGGCTACCCGGCAAACTGGCCGGTGGCCTGGTGAGCAGAGTCACCGACGGTGGCCGGCCCTCGTTCGCACCGAGGACCCGCTTCAACGAGACGGCGTCGCCGCATCGCGTTTTCGAAGCCCGGTTCCACGACCTCGCCGACTTCAAGAAGATCAAGGCGCGGGTGCCCGGCGCGACCGTCAACGACGTGGCCCTCGCCTACGTCGGTGGCGCCCTTCGCCAGTACCTGGCCGGGCACGACGAGCTTCCCGGCGAGTCCCTCGTCGCGGCGTGCCCGATCTCCCTGCGCGAGTCCGGCGATACCAGCGGTAAGGGGAACATGCTGGCCGGCCGGCTGCAGACGCTGGCGACAGACATCGCCGATCCGCTCGAACGGCTGACCGCCATTGCCGAGTCGACCGCGCAGAGCCGCTCCGAAGCCGAGCAGACGACCAGGACGCAGATGCTGGAACTGGTGGCGACCCTGCCGACGGCCCTGCTCGGGGTCACCGCCAAGGCCGCCAGCGTGCTTCCCTTCTCGGGGCCCACCGTCGCCAATACGACCGTCACCAACGTCCCGGGTCCGCCCGATCCGATCTTCTTCCGCGGTGCCCGGCTGCTGCGCGCCGCCGGCCTCGGCCCGCTGATCGGAGGCTTGAACCTCTGCCATGTCGTGGCCAGCTACAACGGGATTCTGTCGATCAGCGCCACCGCGGACCGCGACGCGCTGCCCGATCCCGCCCACTACGCCCAGTGCATGGACAACGCCTTCGAGGAGTTGCTCGCCGCTGCGGGATAGCGTGGCCGGGTGACGAGCGACGGCCGGCCTTCGAATCGGCTGCGACGCAGCCTCGGTGTCGGCGACGCGGTGGTGATCGGCCTGAGCTCCATGATCGGCGCCGGCATCTTCGCGGCGCTGGCGCCGGCGGCGCGGGCCGCCGGGGCCGGCTTGTTGATCGGCCTGGCGGCGGCCGGTGTGCTGGCGTACTGCAACGCGAGTTCGTCGGCGCGGTTGGCGGCGCTGTATCCCGCGTCGGGCGGTACCTACGTCTACGGCCGCGAGCGGCTGGGCGAGTTCTGGGGATATCTTGCGGGCTGGGGCTTCGTCGTCGGCAAGACCGCCTCCTGCGCGGCGATGGCTCTCACCGTCGGGACGTACGCCTGGCCCGCCCACGCGCACGCGGTCGCGGTGATCTCGGTGCTGGCCCTCACCGTCGTCAATTACCTCGGCGTGCAGAAGTCGACGTGGCTGGCGCGGAGCATCGTCGCCACGGTGTTGTTGGTGCTGGCGGGGGTCGTAACAGCCGTCGCGGTGGCCGCGTTCGGCTCCGCAGCGCCGGACCTCGCCGCGAATCTCATTACGGTGCAGGGCATTTCGCCGGGTGGCGTGTTGCAGTCGGCTGGACTGCTGTTCTTCGCGTTCGCCGGCTATGCCCGGATCGCCACCCTGGGCGAGGAAGTTCGTGACCCGGCCCGAACCATCCCGCGCGCCATTCTGATCGCGCTGGCGATCACGCTGGTGGTGTATGCCGGCGTCGCGGTCGCCGTGCTGACAGTGCTCGGACCGCGGCGGGTCGCTTCGACTGCCACGCCCCTGGTGGACGCGGTGCGGGTGGCGGGCGCGAGCTGGTTGGTGCCGGTCGTCGCTGTCGGCGCGGTGCTGGCGGCGCTCGGTTCCCTGCTGTCGCTGCTATTGGGGGTGTCACGAACCGCCTTGGCGATGGCACGCGACCGCCATCTTCCGCACCAGCTCGACGCGGTGCATCCGCGGTTCGCGGTGCCGCATCGCGCCGAGATCGCGGTCGGGGTGGCGGCCGCCGCACTGGCCGCCGCGGTCGACCTGCGTGGCGCGATCGGATTCTCGTCGTTCGCGGTGCTGGCCTACTACGCGATCGCCAACGCATCCGCCTTCACGCTGCGGCCGCAGGAGGGCTCGTTGCCCAAGATCGTTCCGGTGTTCGGGGCGCTGGGCTGCATCGTGGTGGCCTTCGCCCTGCCGGTGACATCGGTGATCGCGGGTGCCGCTTTCCTCGCGTTGGGCGCCGTGGTGTTCTGGGTGCGGCGCCGGTTGCGACGGCATTGGTGAGCCTGGGCTTGCTGGCGGTACTCGCGTCGGTGCTGTTGGCTTTACCCCGTGGTTGACGAACAACAGAGCCGACTTGGGGATCAACGAGGACATCATCCGTCCGAGCCGCACCGCGAAGGCGCGTCCGGCAGGTTGAACTGGCTGCGGGCCGCGGTGCTCGGCGCCAACGACGGCGTGGTCTCCGTCGCCGGCATCGTGGTCGGTGTCGCCGGAGCCACCGCCGCACGCGGCCCTATCTTCACCGCCGGACTGGCGGGTCTGGTGGCCGGCGCAGTGTCGATGGCGCTGGGCGAGTACGTTTCGGTGTCCAGTCAGCGCGACAGTGAACGGGCCCTGTTGCACAAGGAACGTCACGAACTGCGCGACACGCCCGAGGCGGAATTGGCTGAGCTCACCGCCATCTACCAGGCCAAGGGTCTTTCGCCCACGACCGCCGCGACGGTGGCGAAGGAACTGACCGCCCATGACGCGTTCGCCGCGCACGCCGAAGCCGAGTTGCAGATCAATCCGGAGGAACTGACCAACCCGTGGCACGCCGCGGCGGCCTCGGCCGGTTCCTTCATCGGCGGAGCGTCGCTTCCGCTGGCGGCGATTCTCCTGCCCCCGGCGGCCTGGCGGGTGCCCGTGACGTTTATCGCGGTGTTGATCGCGTTGGCTGTCGCGGGTGCCCTGAGCGCCCGGATCGGCGGCAGCAGCGTGAGCCGCGCGGTGCTGCGCGTGACCATCGGCGGTGCCGCGGGACTGGCGTTCACCTACGGGGTCGGCCACCTCTTCGGCACCGCGGTCACCTGAGCCGTACGGCTTTTGGTCACCGCCAGAAGAGGACCTTTGGCAGGCGCGCCGGTGGGTCCTCATTCAATAGTCTGAGGACATGACGCACCAGAGCGAGGACCACGTCGGCGCCGCCATCCTGTCCGCACACGAATGCTGGCAGCTGCTGGCGAGTATGACGTTGGGCCGGTTGGTGACAGCCGTCGACGGGCGCCCTGAGATCTTTCCGGTGAACTACGTCGTACAGCGCAAGACCATCCTGTTCCGGACCGCCGGCGGGACCAAGCTGGTCAGTACCGCGATCAACAACAACGTCGTGTTCGAGGTGGACGACCACAACATCGCCGAGGGCTGGAGCGTGATCGTCAAGGGCACCGCGCGTTCGGTGCGCAGCGACGACGACATCGCCGAGGCCGAGCGCGCGCACCTGCTGCCCTGGACGGATTCAGAGAAATCGCACTATGTCCGGGTGATTCCGGAATCGGTGACCGGCCGGCGATTCCACTTCAGCCCACGGGCACGTCAGCACATCGCGACGACTTCCTGAACCCGATAGCGCTCCGTCTCAGTCGCCGGTGCGGGTAAAGGTCACCTGGACGTCGGTACTGGGGCAACCGCCCGTGAGGTCCTCGTGGCCATTTCCGTTCAGCGTCGTGATCGGGTCTTGTGGCGGCTGCGGAAGGGCAAAGGGCACAACGATTCTCACATGCGTGGCACGGCCCCGCCCACAAGTGCCGTCGAACTCCCGGTCATAGTTCCAGGTTCCGTCGGCGTAAACCAACACCATGGCGGTGGCCGGCGCGGTGTGCATGAGGGTCACGCACCGATCACCGGTGCGCAGGCAGTCGGTCCGGGCAGCAAGATCGTTCTGATCTTTGAATCCGTTCGGCTGGATCGAGAACTGGTGGTACTGGCCGTGCAGCGCAGCCGCCGGTGACGTCTTCCGCAGGGGCAGTGCGGCCGGATCCGGCAGGCTGTTCACGTCGGTGTCTCCGGTGCGGGTGAAGGTCACCGTCCGCTTGTTCGCGCAGCCCTTGGCCATCGTCTGGGTCGCTTCACCGGCCAGCGTGCCATCCGGCCGGGCCCGCAGCGTGAACGTCTCCCACACTTCACCTACGGCGTCACCGCAGTTGGTCGAGCCGACGCTGACCGCCACCCACGTCCCATCCACCTGGTCGAACACGATCTCCGGCACCTGCATGGTCTCACCGCCGTACCGCGACGCGGTTGCCACGCATCCGGCGTTACCGCATACCGATCGCACCGACCATGTTTCACTGGTCGGCGGCACCGGCTTCTCAGCACGCTGGCCGTCCACGCCGGTCACCACGCCGTACTCAACCTGGAACGACCCGGTGAACGGCCCGGTATTGGGTGCGGGAGTGGTGGTGGTAGGCAGGGCAACCGGGGTCTTGGCGGCCGCGCCCGAGCGGTAGTGGGACATCAGTTTCTCCCCCGCGATGATGCCGCCGCCGATAAGCAGTGCGATGCAGAACAGGGCGGCGACGAGCACCCGGGTGCGTCGGGCGCGCCCGTCGGTGACTCGTGGCAGAGCCGGCAGCGTCGCGCTGAGCGAGGGGTGCGTCGGGTACTGAAGGACCGAGCCTTCCGGGATCTCGCCGGCATAGGCGAACGCCGGGGCCGGTTGCCCGGCCAGATGGTCGGCGAATTCCCGGCAAGTGCCGAATCGGTGGGCCGGGTCCTTCGCCATCGCGGTGGCGAAAACCCAGTCCAGCCCGGCCAACTCGGGACGCAGCGCCCCGATCGAGGGCGGTGGCGCGCCGACATGCCGACCGATCACCACCGCGGAATTGGCGTCGTCGAAGGGTGGTGCGCCGGTCAGCAGATGAAACGCGGTGCAGGCCAGCGCGTACTGATCGGCGCGCGCGTCGACCGGGTCACCGCGAAGCTGCTCGGGGGCGGAGTAGTTCACCGTCCCTACTGTCATGTTCGTGGAAGTGAGTCCGCCCACGTCGTCGATGCGCCGCGCGATGCCGAAGTCGGCGAGGAAAACGTCTCGCTGTTGGGGACCGTCATCCTTGAGCAGGATGTTGGCAGGTTTGACGTCCCGGTGCAGCAGGCCCCGCTGGTGGGCGTGGTCCAGCGCCGACGCGACCGCGCCGATGATTTTCACCACCTCGTCCAACGGCATTCCGCCGGAGAATCTTTCGCGCAGCAGGCGGGCCGCGTCCGTCCCGGGCACGTAGTCCATCGAGAGCCAGAACTGACCGTCGTGCTCACCGCGATCGTGGACCTGGACGATGTGCGGGTGCGAGAGATTCGCGGCCAACTCGGCTTCGCGCTCGAAACGCGCGCGGTACACCGGGTCGGCGCTCCACTGCGCCGGCAGCACTTTCAGGGCATTCTCGCGCGGCAGTCGCGGGTGCGCCGCCAGGTATACGGTGCCCATTCCCCCGGCGCCGAGCACCCGGATGATCCGGAATCCGGCGAACAGCTGTCCGGTCGTCAGCGTCAGCGGGTGAGTGGTGTCCACGGTGTCTTTCCTTCTGCGTTGCGGTCAACCCTGCCGGGGCCGCCCGATGGGCCGGCATACATACCCTGCCCCGCAACGCTTGCCGCATCTTGTCGCAATTCTTGCGAAATTCTTGCGGCGCAACCGCCTCAACGAGTGGTTGGGGGTTCCTCGCTCAGCCCGACCCGCTCGTGCAAGCGGACCATGGGCTTCGGTGCCCACCAGTTGAACCGGCCCATCACATGCATGAACGCCGGCACCAGCAACATGCGGACCAGAGTGGCGTCGGCGACCACCGCCACGGTCAAGCCGAATCCGAACAGCCGCATGAAGGACACCTGCGCGGCCATCAGGGCGGAAAAAGAGATCGTCATGATCAGCGCTGCGGCGGTGATCACCCGCGCTGTGTGCGCCAGCCCGAGCGCGACGCTCTCGTCGTTGGCGCCCGGCCCCTGATCCGATGCCAGCCAGTACTCCCGGATCCTCGATATCAGGAACACCTCGTAGTCCATGGACAGGCCAAAAGCGATGCAGAACAACAGAACTGGCAACTCGACACCCAGGGTGCCGGTGGCCGCCGTGCCCAGCCCGCCCAGATGGCCCTCCTGGAATACCCACACCAGGGCACCGAACGCGGCGGTCAGCGACAGCGTGTTCATCAACAGTGCTTTGACGGGCAACACCGCGCTTCCGGTCAACAGGAATACCAGCACCAGGGTGATCGCGGCGATCAGCGCCAGCACCACCGGCAGCCGGGATGCGATGGCGTGCACACTGTCCCGATTACTCTGTGCCACACCGGTGAGCCAGGCGGGTCTGCCCTTCGGAGTGGGGACGGCGTGCAGCCGGTCCAGCTGGGTGGTTGAGGCGCTGGTGTACAAAGGTGCGGCGGTGCCGACGGTCAGGAAGGCGCTGCCGTCCCTGATCCCATAGGGCGCCGAGGGTGGACCGAACCGTCTGCCGTCGACGAACGTGCCGCCCAGCCAGGCGACCCACTTCACCTCGGGCACCTGCGACAGCGCGGCGGCATACGAATCGAGTTCGGCTGCACTGAGATTGGCAGCGTCCGGCAACACGACGGTGATGTCGGGCACTCCCCGGTTCGGGAAGTCGTTGCGCAACAAGTCTCCCACCTGGCGGGCCGAGGCTGAGGTGGGCAGGATCCGGTCGTCCGCGAAGCCCCACCGCGCACGGTGAAACGGTGAGCCGAGCAGCAACAGCACAGCGACGACAGCGAGGCCGATGGGCAGCGCGTGGCGCATCACCGACTTGGCCCAGTCATACCAGGTTCGCTGCTGCCGGGATCGGTTTCGGCCGGCACTGCCCCAGAAGATCCGGCGCAGCAACGGGCGCACATCCCCGGAATCCAGACGGCGGTCCAGCAGCACGATCGCCGCCGGCGTCACGATGATCGCTGCCGCGGCGGCAAACGCCACCACCGCAGATCCGGCATAGGCGAAGGATTTCAGGAAGTACGGCGGGAAGAGCACCATCGTCGACATCGACAGCGCCACCGTCATCGCCGAGAACAGCACGGTTCGCCCGGCGGTGGCCATGGTGCGGACCAGTGCATCCTCCCGGGTCTGGCCCGCCGCCAGCTCGTCCCGGAACCGGTTGAGGATCAGCAGCGTGTAGTCCACCGCCAGCGCCATGCCCATCGCGACCGAAAGGTTCAAGGCGAAAATCGACACGTTGGTGAACAGTGCGATGGTGCGCAGGCAGGCGAGTGAGCCCAGGATCGCGAAGACACCGACCGCCACCGGCAGCGCCGCGGCGACCAGTCCGCCGAACACCCAGACCAGCACGACAAAGCTCAGCGGCAACGCGACGGATTCCATTAGGAACAGGTCTTTTTGGGTCTGGGCGTTCACCTGCCAGGAGACGGCGGCATCGCCGCCGGCACGCACCGTGACGCCGTCGCGGTCGTGCACGACTTCGTCGGACAGTCGCATGGCGTTCTGCTGGGCTCTGTTCTCGCCGCCGCCGATGGCGGCCACGATCAGGCCCGTCTTCGCGTCCTTGCCGAAGAATGCCGGCGCCGCTTCCGGTGGTGCGGTCCAGCCCGACTGCACTTCGCGCACATCCGGTGAATTCTTCAGCCGCCGAACGAGATCGGTGCCGACCGCCCTGGCCCGAGCCGAGTTCGCGCCGTCCGGCGAGGTCAAGGCGATCACCAGCGTCGTGTCACCCTGGTCGAATTTGCGGGACAGCAGCTCGGTGGCTTTGGATGATTCGGCGCCGGGGTCGAGCCCGCCCCCGCCCGAAAGTTGCCTGACCACTGGGACACCGAAGATCGCGGCGCCGACCAGCACCAGCAGTGCCACAGAGATGACCCGTCGCGGGAACGCGATGGCCAGCAGACTGATCCGGTACAGCACGGTGATCTCTCCCCTGGCTCTCTAGTGCCGCACGAGTTCGTGTTCGATCAATTCGCGGTAGATCGGCGTGCCCATCAGCTCGGTATGGGTTCCAGTGGCCTGGATGCGGCCGCCCTGCAGAACGAGGATCTGCCCGGCGTTGGTGACGGTGGACAAACGGTGCGCCACCACGAGAATGCTGCGCCGCCCGCGCGCGTGCAGCAGATTGGCCATGACGTCGTACTCGTTGGCGCGGTCGAGATGTGAGGTCGGTTCGTCCATCAGGATCAGCTGCGACCGGGACAGGAAAGCCCTGGCCAGGGCCAGTCGCTGACGCTGGCCACCGGACAGGCTGCGGCCCCGCTCCAGCACTGGGCTGTCGAGTTGGTTTGGTAGACGGGCGATCTCGTCGGCGATGTTTGCTTGTCGCAGGACGCGCCACAGGTCGTCGTCGGTGGCGTCGGGGTCGGCGATCAGCAGGTTGTCACGAACGCTGCCGTGCAGCACGGGCGCGTCCTGCTCCAACAGCCCGAGCCGACCGCGCAGGTCCCGCAGCGTCATGGTGCGGATGTCCTGGCCTTCCCACCGGATCGTCCCGGCGTCCGGATCGTGAAAGCGGCACAACAGCGCGAGGATCGTCGACTTTCCCGCGCCGGACGGGCCGATCAGCGCGGTGATCTGATCTCCGTGAAGTGTAAAGGAGACATCGTCGAGCACCGCTGCGCCGGAACCATAGGCGAACGACACGTGATCGAACTCGACCAGTGGCGCGCCGGCCTGGTGCGGCATCGGGCTCGGCGGCGCGGCGGCCTCCGCACGCACCGGTGCGTCGCCCTCGGGCAGCTCGCGCAGGGTGGCGACGAGGTGCTCATAGGCACCCGCGGCGGTGCGGAAGGTGGCGAGCGCGGCGAAGCCGGCCGTGATCGGAAAAACCGCGTACATGGCGAAAGCGAAGAGGCTGACGAAGTGACCCACGGACAGTCCTCCGTCGGCCACCCGGCGTCCGTCGATGACCATGATGGTCAGGAACGAGACCGTGACGCCCAGCCGGATTGCCAGGATGTTGATGGCCGTGGACGACGCCACCCGCACCCCGGCCCGGTAGGCGGCTGCCGCGCTGAGACCGATGAATCCCACTTCGCGGCCTTCGGCCCCGAACAGCTTGACCGTGCGTGCCGCGCCCAGCGCCCGGTCCAAGCCGGCCGTGTAGTCACTCAAGGCCACTTGGCGATTCAGTGAGTCACGCTGGATCCGGGACAGGAACGGGCTACCGGCACCGAACGCAACCGTCATGACCGCTACCACCACACACAAGGTGAGCGCATCGATCGACAGCATGAATGCTCCCGCGCCCAGCAGCGTCAGCATTCCGAACGCGATGTCGCCCACGGCGCGGGGCATGTCTCGCAACTGCCCGGCATCGCTCGTTCCGCGGGCCAGCAGGTCGCCGGTGCGGGCCCGGTCGAGCAGTCCGATGGGCAGGCGTACGACATGTTCGGTGAACTCGGTGCGCAGCCGCAGCACGATCCTTTCACCGGTGCGGTCCAGCTGGAAGTGCCCCACACCTTCCAGCGCGAGCTGGCACATCAGAACAGCGAGCACCGCGAGGGCGGCGCCCAGGTTCAGCGCACCCGTCGTCGCCCGGTCGACGAGCCGGCCGACCAGCAGCGGTTGCCAGAGGATGAGTACTGTCGCGGCACTGAGCAGCGACATACTCACGGTCATCGAGACCCAGTGCGGGCGCAGCAGACTCAGCATTGGGGTGTTCCTCCACCGAGCAGTCCGAGCAACTGCAGATCGGTCACGTACTTGACGATGACCGGCGGGGAGATGTGCGGAATATCCGGATTGTCCTTGTCGGGACCGATCTTGAACTCCTGCACCGCGGCGCGGAATCGATCGGTGGGCGCGTAGGACCCGTTCGTCGGCGGGAGTGGCTGCACCGCAGCGGAATTGCGGGCCGCCAACATCGGCAGCACGGAGTGGCGGCGTTGCCACTCCGGCAAGGTGTGCAGGGTGGCCTCGAATTGGCGCACCCACTCGCCGAAGTCGGTGATGCGCCGGAGCGGGTAGCCGGCCTCGACCAGCCAGTCGACGTACTCGTCCAGTCCGATGCCGTCGTCGTGCGGATTCATGACGTGGTAGGTCTGGAACCCGGTCACCGTGGAAGCGCTCTGGGCGCTCAGGGTGGTGATCGCCTCGGCGACGAAATTGACGGGCAGACCGTCGAAATGCGCCCTCGGCCGGTTGCCGTCGGGATCGGGTCGGTAGAACGATGCCGGCGCGATGCCGGTCGACACCAGGCTCAGCACCATCCGGCTGAAGGTGTCCGACAGGTTCAGTTGGCCCGCGAAGCTGGTGTCGGCGAGCACCATGCCGCATCGGAAGACCGTGACCGGAAGCCCGCACAGGTCATTGGCCGCACGCAGCAACACCTCACCGGCCCACTTGCTGTTGCCGTAGCCGTTGGCCGGGTCGGCGGCGATGGCGCGGCTGGGACTCACGACTCGGATATCGGCGTCTTCGGTGAATTCAGACGGCTCGACCTGGCGCCCGACGTCAGCTGTGGACACGAATGTGTAGGCCTTCAGCTTGGTGCTGACGGCGAGCCGGATCAGTTCGGCGGTCCCCACCACGTTGGGCCCGAACAGGTCGCGATAGGGCAGGACCGCGCTGACCGCCGCCGCGGAATCCACGATCAGGTCAACCGTTTCGGCCAGGCGGTCCCAGGTCTGCCGGTCAAGTCCCAGATCGACCTGGTCCTTGTCGGCGGCGATCACCTGCAGGCGGTCGGCGGCCAGCTCCTGATAGAGGCGCCACAATTGCGGGTCGCCGCTGTCGAAGGTCTCGTCCAGGCGCCGCCGCGCGTCCTCGTCCGATTGCCCACGCACCAGGCAGATCAGTGTCCCGTCGCTCAGTTCCAGCTGCTGCAACCACTGCAGGACCAGGTAGCGCCCGACGAAACCGGTTGCGCCGGTCAACAGGACGGTTCGCACCTCCGCGCTCGGACCCGGCAGGCCGGGCGCAGCATCCAGCGTCGCCGCGTCGATGAACTTGTCCAGCGACAGATCAGCGGCGTGAATCTCGCTGGCGCCCCGCCCGTGCACGGCGGCATAGCGCGGATCGACGGCCGGTGCGGTGCCGATCACCCGACTGAGTCCGCGCACCGTGGGTGTGTCGAACAGGGTGCGTACGCTCACCGGCACATCGAGGGCCTTGTTGATCGCGGCGATCACCCGCATGGCGGAGATGCTGTCGCCGCCCAGATCGAAGAACGACTCGTCGACGCCGACCCTGGGCAGGCCGAGAACCTCGGCGTAGCTGGCCGCCAGGATTTCTTCGACGGGGGTGGCGGGAGCCCGATACTGGACCGCATCGTGGTAGTCCGGTGCCGGAAGGGAGCGGAAATCGAGTTTTCCGTTGATCGTCAACGGGATTGTGTCAACGGCGACCACGGCGGCGGGCACCAGGTACGAGGGCAGCCGGCCGGCCAACTCGGCGCGGGCCCGGATCGCATCCGCTGTTCCGGTGACGTATCCCACCAGGCGGGTGTCCCCGGGACGGTCCTCGCGGGCGATCACCACCGCGTGATCGACCCCTTCGACGGTGGCCAGCGCTGCCTGCACCTCTCCGAGTTCGACGCGGTAGCCGCGGATCTTGACCTGCTGGTCGGCGCGCCCGACGTACCGCAACTGCCCGTCAGCACCCCAGTAAGCAAGGTCCCCGGTCCGGTACATCCGTGTTCCGGTCCCGCCGAACGGGCACGCGACAAACCGCGAAGCGGTCAAAGCCGTTCTGCGCCAATACCCCACGCCGAGGCCATGCCCCGCGATATACAACTCCCCCACCACCCCGGCGGGCGACGGCCGCAACCGCTCGTCCAGGACGAAAAGCGCCGCCGAGGACACCGGCGATCCGATCGGGGGCACGCCGCCCGTCAGCGGCGCGCTTCTGGCGGCGTCGACCGTCGCCTCGGTTGGTCCGTAGGCGTTGATCATCAGCCGGCCATCGGCGGCCCACCGGTCCACCACATCGGCCGGGCAGGCTTCACCACCGACCACCAGGGCCAGGGACTCGAGGCCGTGCGGGGAAAGGACTTGTGCCGCAGACGGACTCAGATCGAGCACACTGACCTGCTCGGCGACCAGCAGGTCGTGGAAGTCGTCGGGTGCCGCCAGCACGTCCTCGGGCACCACGACCAGTCGGGCGCCGCGCAACAACGCACCCCAGACCTCCCACACCGAGACGTCGAAGGCATAGGAGTGGCACTGCGCCCAGACGCCCGCGGGAGGCAGCGCGTCATCCAGCGTCCCGATGAGTTGGGTGACGTTGTGATGAGTGACAGCAACGCCTTTGGGTACTCCGGTGGTGCCCGAGGTGTAGATGAGGTACGCGACGTCCTGCGCCGAGGGCACCGGCAGGCCGGTGGCGGGGCAGTTGGCGATTCTCGGGTCGCCGATATCGATGACCGTCAGGTCGTAGCCGTCGAAGCTGCCGGCCTGCCCGGTGAGGGCGACGACGGGCGCCGCGTCCCCGATCATGAACTCGACCCGCGCCGCCGGCCAGGCCGGGTCGATCGGCAGGTAGGCGGCACCCGTCTTCAGGACCGCCGCTATCGCCACGATGGCCTCGCTGCACCTTGCGAACCGCAACGCCACGCAGGCCCCCGGCGCCGCGCCGTGCTCGGCGAGCAGATGTGCCAGGCGATTTGACGCCTCGTCGAGTTGTCGATACGTCATCGACCGCCCGTCACAGGTCAGCGCATCGGCGTCGGGAGTGCGCCGGACCTGGGCAGCCAGAGCCGCCGGGATCGATGTCGCCGGCGGTGCGGGTTGCGTCAGCACGGCGCGGTTGCCCCAGCCGTACAGTCTCGTCAGTTCGGCGGCCTCGAGCAGGTGCAGGGACGACACCGGCATGTTCGGCCCGGCCGTCATGGCCTGCAGGAGGCGCTGCAGCCGCGACACCACGTTCTCGACGGTGGCCGTGTCGAAGACATCGGTGCGGAATTCCACCGACCCACCGATCCCCGCGAGTTCTCCGGTCCCGGTGAATCTCTCGGACAGCGAAAATGCGAGATCCATTCGGGCGGTGTGGGTATCGACGGGCAGCGGCTCGACCTGTAGCTCGCCCAGGACCGAACGCGGCGCGATGTTGTTCTGCCAGGCCAACAGCACCTGGATCAGCGGGTGGTGGGTAAGTGACCGGGTCGGATTGAGTCGCTCGACCAGGAGCTCGAAAGGCACGTCCTGGTGTTCGTAGGCGGCCAGGCTGCGCTCGCGCACCTGGTCCAGCAGCTCACCCACCGTGGGGTCACCGACGAAATCGACCCGCAGCACCAGGGTGTTGACAAAACACCCCACCAGATCATCCAGCGCCGGGTCGCTGCGACCGGCGACCGGAAACCCAACTGCGACATCAGTACTGGCGCTGAGTTTGGCCAACAACACCGCCAGCGCAGCCTGCACCACCATGAAAGCGGTCGCATGGTGCTCGCGGGCCAGATCTCGCACCTGCCGCTGCAATTGCACCGGCCAATCCACCGCCACGCTGGCACCGCGATAGTCGGCCGCCGACGGGTAGGGGCGGTCGGTGGGCAACTGCACCCGTTCGGGAAGGCCGCTCAGCACGTCTTCCCAGTAGGCCAGCTGGCGACTCAACCGGCTGGCCGGATCAGACGGATCGCCGAGGCTCTCTCGTTGCCACAGCGCGTAATCGGCGTACTGAACCGGCAACTCCGACCATTGCGGCGAGCCGGCCGCGCACCGCGCCGCGTAGGCCAGCCCGAGGTCGCGGGCCAGCGGGGCGATCGACCACCCGTCCCCCGCAATGTGGTGCACGACGATCGCCAGCAGGTGCTCGTCCGGCGCAACCGCGAACAGCTCTGCGCGTATCGGGATTTCAGTGGTCAGGTCGAATGCGTGCCGGCCCACCGCCTCGATGGCCCCGGTGAGCTGCCGGTCCGGCCACGCTGTCGCGTCGACGGTGCGCCAGCCCGGGTCCGCCTTGTCGACGGGCAGCACCACCTGCTGCGGTATCCCCTCCGACATCGCGAACACCGTGCGCAGGATTTCGTGGCGGGTGACTACGTCGACGAACGCCGCGCCCAAGGCGTTCTCGTCCAGCTGCCCGCGCAGCCGCAACACCACCGGAATGTTGTATATCGCTGACGGGCCGTGGAATTGGTGCAAGAACCACAATCGGCTCTGCGCGGACGACAACGGAACTACGGCGGGCCGCCGGCCCGCGGTCAGCGGATCCCGCCCGGCAGGGGTGGAACCGACGCGCGCCGCCAACAGGGCAACTGTCGGCGACTCGAACACCATACGCACCGACAGCCCGGCATGAAGTGTGGTGTTGACTGCGGCGACCAGACGCATCGCTGACAGCGAATCCCCGCCCAGATCGAAGAACGACTCCTCCACTCCTACCCGCTCCAAACCGAGTACCCGCGCTTGGATATCGGCCAGGATCTCCTCCAGCGGATTGGCGGGAGCACGAGATACCCCGGCACCGTAATCCGGCATGGGCAGAGCCCGCTGGTCGAGTTTGCCGTTGACGGTCAACGGCATCGCGTCGACTACCACGAGCGCGGCCGGCACCATGTACGCGGGCACCAGCTGAGCCAGCGCTTGCCGCGCCGCGGACGCGTCGACCACACCGGGCACTGACTCGGTGAGGTAGCCGACGAGCCGTTTGTCCCCGGGACGGTCCTCGCGGGCGATGACCACGGCCTGCTCCACCCCGGGCAACCCGGCCAGAGCCGCGCGAACTTCTCCGAGTTCGATGCGGTAGCCACGGATCTTGACCTGATGATCACCCCGCCCCACATACAGCAGTTCCCCGTCGGCACCCCACGACACCAAGTCCCCGGTGCGATACATGCGGGTTCCGGGAGCGCCGAACGGGCACGCCACAAATCGCGCTGCCGTCAGCCCCTGCCGTCCGACATAACCGGTTCCCAGCCCCGCACCGGCGACATACAGCTCACCCACCACACCCACGGGCACCGGTCGCAGCCAGCCGTCCAGCACGAGAAAGCCGAGGTGATTCAGCGGCCTTCCGATAGGGCTGCAAGCTCTTTCGCGGTCGTCGGCGACAATCTTCCGTACCGACGCGTGCACCGTCGTCTCGGTGATGCCGTAGAGGTTGAGCAGATGCGGCAAGCCGCGGTGGTCGTCCAGCCATGCGCCGAGCCGCTGCGGTTCGAGCGCTTCGCCACCGAAGACCACGGTCTCGAGGTGCGATCGAAGGCTCGATTCGGAGCTGACCGCGTCTGCGGACTGCAACGCGTAGAAGGCAGAAGGGGTTTGGCTCAACACGCTGACCTCTTCAGCGACCAGCATGGCATGGAGGTCCTGCGCCGAACGGGCCACTGAGTCGGGCACCACGACCAGCCGCCCACCACTGAGCAGCGCGCCGAAGATCTCCCACACCGAGAAATCGAAAGCCAGCGAATGACATTGCGACCACACTCCCCGGCGCGGCAGGCGGTCAGCCAGCACACTGAGCATCCCGGTCACGTTGTGATGAGTTATGGCAACACCTTTGGGAACTCCGGTAGTGCCAGAGGTGTAGATGAGGTAGGCGATGTCGTCGGGCGCCGGTCCCGGCAGCGGTGGACCCGGGAACTCGTACAGTTCAGACTGATCGACATCGATCACCGGGCCGGCGAACCCGTCGAGCCGAGCAGCCAGGGCGCCGGTGGTGAGCGCGACCATCGGCGCGGCGTCGGTGAGCATGAATTCGATCCTCGCCGCGGGCAGCCCCGGGTCGATCGGCAGATAGGCTGCCCCCGTTTTCAGCACCGCCAGAATCGCCGCGATGGCCTGGGCGGATCTCGAAAGCAGCAGAGCGACAACCGTTCCAGGGCCGGCACCGTGTCTTGCCAACAGCTGCGCCATTCGATCCGCGAGGTCGTCGAGCTCGCGATAAGTCATCGAATCGCCGTCGGCGCACACCGCGACCGCCGCGGGGGTACGCGCAACCTGAGCACGCCACAGACCCGCTATCGACACCGGAATCGACGCTGTCTCGCCGGCCGGTCGACTCAGCGCCGCCCGGTTGCCCCACTCGGCCAGCCGGGCATGCTCACCGCTGTCGAGCACATCGAGAGAGCACAACCGGCGCGCCGGGTCGGCGGTCATGGCCGCCAACAGATGTTCGAACCGCGCGACAAGCGTGTTGATGTCTTCGGCGGCGAACCGGTCGGCGTCGAATTGCACCCGCAGGGTCAACTCGGTCCCTGGCAGGACGCGAATGGTCAACGGGTAGTGGGTCAGATCGCGGCCGACGCCTTGGGCGATGACCAGATCTTGGGCATCGAGCAGCGCCGCGGTGTCCACCGGGTAGTTCTGGTATACGAAAAGCGTGTCGAACAGCAGTTGCTGGCCGGCGATGCGATGGATTTCGTTGAGCGCCAGGTGCTGATGCTCCAGGGTGTCGTTGTTGGCGCGTTGCAGAAAGTCGACGAGTTCTACGGTGGTGGTGGCCGCGGTGATCGTGGCGCGCACCGGCACCGTGTTGATCAAAAGTCCCAGCATCGTCTCGGCGCCGGCTAGCTCGGACGGCCTCCCGGCGACGACGGTCCCGAAGACGACGTCGCGGCTGCCGGTCAGCCACATCAGCAGCTGCGCCCACGCGCCTTGCAGCACAATATTGGCGGTGGTGTGACAGGAGCGCGCCAAATCGCCGACCGCCCTGGTTATTTCGGCGGGCAGCGTGAACGAGGCAGCACTTTGCCGCCCTGCCTGCAACTGATTGCCCGGCGCGACGAGCGTCGGTACCTCGAAACCGGCCAGCATCTCCTGCCATACGGCCCGGGCCGCGGAGACATCTCGATCGGCGAGCCAGGTGACATAACGGCGAAACGGCACGGGGGAAGCCAGCGGGTGCCCGTGATAACTGGCGAAGATCTCTTGCAGCAGTATCGGCAGCGACCAGCCGTCGAGCACGATGTGGTGGTTCGTGAGCACGAAGGTGTGCAGGTGTTCGCCGGTGCGGATCAGGGCCGTCCGCAGCGCCGGCGAATTCGTCAGGTCGCACACGGCGGCGCGCTCGGCCGCGCACACCGCCTCGATCTGGTGGTTCTCGAGTTCCAGGTATTGCCACGGCACCTCGGGGCGGGCAGGGATGATCTGCACCGGTTCGTCGAACTCTTCGGTGAATCGGGCGCAGAGGTGGGGATGCCGCGCGACCACGGCTTGGACCGCGGCGTGCAGGCGCGCGGGATCGAGCGGGCCACTGACGGTGAAATCCAGTTGCACCGCATAGACATCGTCCTCCGCAGTGTCCGCGTGAAAGAGCAACCCTCGTTGCAACGGGGTGAGCGGCAGCACGTCGGCGACCGGTTGACCGCACTCCAGCTCATCGATCTGGCACTGACTCAACCGGGCCGGAGCGATGTCGGACGGCGTCAGCCCCCCTCCGCCGCGTCGCACGTGCGCGCATACGCCGGCCAGCGCGTCCAACCAGAGTTGGCCTAGCCGACTGACCTGCGTTTGGTCCAGGGCCGAGGGCGCCCATGTCCAGTTCGCCTGCAGGCGCGGCCCTTCCCCGGTGTCGAGCGTGCCGGCGTTGACCGCGACGGCGTACGTCAACGGAGTCGAGATCGCGTCAGTGGGTAGTGGCCGCTGCACCGGGCGCCAACCGTCTGCGGGCAGCAGCGCCGGCGAATCACCCAGCCGGCCGAGGTAATTGAACAGGACTGCCGGGTCGGGGCCGGACAGGTCGACGTCCTCGTTGAGGTAACGCAACACCCCGAAGGTCAGCGGGTGCGGGAGCGCGCGCAGCTGTTCCTTGGCTGCTTTGATCACTGCGCCCAGCGCCGGGTCGCCGGTGACGACCTGCGTCCAGTCCAGCCGGTCCAGGTCGAGGGCCACCGGGTATTTCGTGGTGAACCAACCGACGGTGCGGGACAGGTCGACATCCGCCACCACGTCCTCGTAACGTCCGTGCCCTTCGACGTCGATGCCGATCGCGGTGCACCCGCGGCCGGCGAACTCTGCCCATGCCAAACCGAAGGCGATCAGCAGAATGTCTTGCAGGCCGGCATGAAAGGCTGCCGGTACGGCACCGAGCAGCATGGATGTGGTCTCGGCGTCGAGAGACACCGACAGGTGGCCGGCACTGGCGTGGGTGTCCACGTCCGGACGAACCGCCGGTAGCGCCGCGGGAGTCGCCAACACCTGCCGCCATGCCCGCGCCGTCCGCACCACCTCGGGGCGGCCCGCATACTCGCCCAGCAGCGACGCCCAGCGCCGAAAAGATGTGCCGGTTCCGGACAACGCCACCGGCTGTCCATGACTCTGCTGAGCCCACCCAATTATCAAGTCGCTGAGCAGGATTCGCCACGATACGCCGTCGACGGCCAGGTGATGAATCATCAAGACCAGCTGTCGATCGCCGGCCACCCACAGGGCGCTCAACATCACCCCTGCGGCCGGCCGCAGGCGCGACCGGGTCGCTGTCAGCGCCTCATCGGACCATTCCGGCACTGTCTGCAGGCAACTCGCCGCGGACACCGAACCCGGGTCGGGCACCGTGAGTGACCAATCCCCCGACGCGTCTTCGACCACTCGTAGCCGAAGCATGGGGTGGTGGTCGAGAAGGGCCTGCAGCACGACCGCCACGTCGTCCTCGGTCACGCCGGCGGGCGCCTGCAACACCACGGCCTGACTGAACTGGTCGCGGCCGCCTTCGAGGCCGCGCCACCACCACATGATCGGAGTGGCCGCAACCGGCCCGCCGCCGTCGTCGACCACGCCGACGGCGCCGTCGGTGACCGTGGCCACCCTGGCCACCCCGGCGACGGTCTGCTCCACGAAGATGTCGCGCGGCTTACAGAGCACCCCGGCAGCCCGCGCCCGCGCGACCACCTGCATCGACAGGATGCTGTCGCCGCCCAACTCGAAGAAGGATTCGTCCACGCCGACCCGCGCCAACCCCAGCACCTGGGCGTAGATCCCGGCCAGCACCTCCTCGACGACGCCGACCGGGGCCCGATAGTGTTGCGCGTTTTGGTATTCCGGCGCCGGCAGAGACTTGCGGTCCAACTTGCCCGACGATGTCAGCGGGAACCCCTCGAGCACCACTATGTGCGCCGGCACCATGTAGGCGGGCAGCTGCGCGCTCAACTGCCGGCGCACCGCATCGATCGTGCTGCTGGTGTGCGGGTCGTTGGCATGAGCGGCGCCCCGCCGAATGTCCTTGCCGGACAGATACACATCGGTCAATGGCGCTTCGTCGGTCAGGAAGACGGCGTCGAGGGTGCCGGGCTGGGCACCCCAGGTGACCGCGACGCGGTATCCGGCGGCCGTCCCGAGGCGGTACAGCTCTTCGGGCCTGACGCTCTCAGCACGGGTCCCGGCGTCGGCCAGGGACAGACCGGCGACGAGGGACTGCTCGCGGAGTACGTCGCCGATCAGTCCGGTGCGGGGAATGCCGGTGATGCGCACGGCGCCGGGACGATCGGAGCGCAACCGGGCGAGCAACTGCGCATCCCCACTCCAGGGCCACGTGGGTGCGGTGGCAAGTGACCGCACCGATGCCGGGGACTTGTGTACGACCACGTCATAGCGGTACCGGTTCAGCTCGTTGTCGGCGGACCCACGTTTGAGCTGGATGTCGATCCCGGCCACCGCCGAATGATCGGCCGCCCAGGTCGTGAAAAATTCGGGCGCCAGCAGCAATTCGGATTCGCTGATGACGGCGCGGCGGACCCTTCTGCGGATCTCGTCGGCGTCGCCGGCGGTTTGGGCATACGCGACCGACGTGTAGAACGCGCCCCGCAGGGTGAGATTGCGGATGTCGCCGAAGAACAGGGTGCCGCCGGGGGCCAGTAGGTCCATGACGTTGTCGATGACCTGTTTCAGGTACCCCGCGTTCGGGAAATACTGGACGATCGAGTTGAGGACGACGGTGTCGAAGTGGTTGTGCGGCAGTCCGGCCCGCACGTGGGCGGGCTGGGCCAGCAGCCGCACGCGGTTACGCCACGGGATGTGCCGCAATGCCGCCGCGAGGTTGCCGATGGCGACCCCGGACAGGTCAGTGGCGACATACTCCTCGCAGTGCGGAGCGATCTGCGACAGCAGCAGTCCGGAGCCGGCGCCGACCTCCAGCACGCGCCGCGGCTGCAGGGCCAGGATCCGATCCACCGTGGCCGAACGCCATTCCCGCATCTGCTCGACGGGGATGGGCTCACCGGTGTAGCTGCTGTTCCAGCCCCGAAAATCCTGGCCGAAACCCGTTGCGGCGGCACCGTCGCCGGGCCCGTACAGGTCGTCGTAGAGATGCTGCCACTGTTCGACGATCTCCATGTCCCGACCGGTATCCGGTGCGGCTGTGGTGTCGTGCGACAGGGTGATGTAAGCGACGAGGTTTGCACCGCCGGTGACGTTGTCCGGCACGACGGCAACGGCCTGGTCGACCTGCGGGCAGGCCAGCAGCGCGTTCTGCACCTCGCCGAGTTCGATCCGGTACCCGCGGACTTTGACCTGTTCGTCCGCCCGCCCCAGATAGCGGAGCTGACCGTCCACTCCCCAGCACACCAGGTCCCCGGTGCGGTACATCCGTGCCCCGCTTCGCCCGAACGGACAGGCTACGAACCGTGCCGCCGTCAACGGACCACGACGCCAATACCCCACTCCCACGGCACTGCCGGCCACGTACAACTCCCCCACCACCCCCGGCGGCACCGGACGCAACCAGCCGTCCAGCACGAAGAACCCTAGATGGCTCAGCGGCACACCGATGGGGCTGTCGCCGGCGTCGACATCGCTCGCGACGATCTCCCGCACTGAGGCGTGCACCGTGGTCTCGGTGGTGCCGTACAGGTTCAGCAGACGCGGCGATCGTGGGTGATTCCTCAGCCAGGCCCGAAGACGTTGCGGTTCCAGTGCTTCCCCGGCGAACAACACCGTTTCGAGTTGGAGCGACCGGCCTGCAGCCGGTGACAGCCGGTCGGCGGCCTGCAGCGCGTAGAACGCCGAAGGTGTCTGGCTCAGCACCGTCACCCGTTCGGCGGCAAGCAGTGCGTGAAATTCCTCGGGTGCGCGAGTCATCGATTCGGGCACCACGACCAGACGGCCGCCGGACAACAGGGCACCGAAGATCTCGCACACCGAGACGTCGAACGCCAGCGAATGCCACTGGGACCACACCTGCTCCGAGTGCTGGATGTGGCTACCGAGCGAACCGAGCAGTTGCGTGACGTTGCGATGGCTGACGGCAACGCCTTTCGGGACGCCGGTCGTGCCCGAAGTGTAGATGAGGTAGGCGATGTCGTCGGGTCCAGGCGCGGGTAAGGCGGTGCCCGGTGGACTGCCGAGATCCGCAAGCTCATTGATGTCGATGACAGGTAGGTCATGCCCGGCGAGCCGGTCGGCCAGCGCACCGGTGGTCACCGCGGCAACCGGGGCGGTGTCCTCGAGCATGAAGGCGATGCGGGCTTCCGGCAGTGCCGGATCGATCGGCAGATACGCGGCCCCGGTTTTCAGGACCGCCAGGATCGCCGCGACCGCCTGGGCCGAACGTGGAAACACCAGCGCCACAGATGTTCCCGGGCGCGCGCCGGCCCTGGACAATGTGTGCGCGAGCCGGTTCGCAGTGTCCTCCAGTTCGCGATAGGTGATCGAATCACCTTGAAAGCGCAGCGCTACCGTGTCGGGCGACCGCGCGACCTGAGCGGCCCATAAAACTGGAATCGATGCCGCCGCGGGCACCGGCCGAATGAGCACGGCCTGGTTACCCCACTGCACCAGGCGGGCACGCTCAGTGTCATCGAGGACGTCCATCGACGACAGCGGCCGGCCCGGATCGGCCGTCATCGCGCCCAGTACCCGCTCGAAGCCACGGATCAGCGCGTCGATGCCGGCGGGGTCGAAAACGTCGGGGTCGAATTCGACCCGCAACCCCAGTTCGGTGCCGGGGAGCGCCTGGATCGTCAGCGGATAGTGGTTGTAGTCGTGCCGCGACATCTCCGAGATGACCAACCCGTCGGCATCCGAGAGCGCCGCGGCGTCGATCGGAAAGTTCTGATACACGAACAGCGTGTCGAAGAGTATGTCGTGACCGCTGATTCGATGGATCTCAGTGAGCGCCAGGTGCTGATGCTCGAGGGTGTCGCGGTGCGCGCCATGTAACTGCCTCAGCAGGTCCGCCGTGGTGGTCCCCGCCGTGAGCTTCGCGCGCACCGGCACCGTGTTGATGAACAGGCCCACCATCGCGTCGGCACCGGCCACCTCGGCAGGCCGCCCCGATACGGTGGTGCCGAAGGCGATGTCGTGCTGACCGGTCAAGCGCACCAAAAGCTGCGAAAATGCGCCCTGCAGAACAATATTGACAGTTGTGTGGTGAGCGCGCGCCAGCTCGTTGAGGGCCCGCGTGGTAGCGGCAGGTAGCCGGAACAAAGTCGCGCGCCGAGGGCCGGGCCCCGACCGGCCGGGCGTACCGATCAGCGTGGGGGTGTCGAAGTCCTGCAGCGCCTGCCGCCAGGCTCCCCCGGCGGCCACGCCGTCTCGGTCGGCCAGCCAAGTCACGAAGCGCCGGTAGGGCACGGCCGCCGGTAACCGCTGCCCGTGATAGGCGGCGAAGATCTCCCGCAGGATGATCGGCATCGACCAGCCGTCGACGACGATGTGGTGATTGGTCAGCACCAACCGGTGCCGGTCCTCCCCGGTGCGAATCAAGGCCGCGCGGAAGGAAGGTGGATCCGCGAGGTCGCACACCGCGGCGCGTTCGGCGGCACACACCTGCCGGACCTGCTCGTCGGTGCCGAGTTGCAGGTATTGCCACGGCAGCGCAGGGTCGGCCGGGATGAGCTGAACCGGCTCATGGTCACAGAAGCGGGCCGCCAGATTCGGATGCCGGGTGAGAACGATCTGCACGGCATCACGCAGCCGCTGGGGGTCGAGAGCACCGACGATCTCGAAATCCAGTTGCACCGCGTATACGTCGCCGCCGGTGGCGGCGGCGTGGAAGAGCAAACCTTGCTGCACGGGGGTCAGCGGCAGCACATCGACGATGCTGTACTGCGACTGCAGTTCGTCGATCTGTTCCTGGGTCAGCCGGGCCGGCACGATGTCCGACGGCGTCAACCCGCCCCCACCGCCGCGCACCTGCGCGCAGATGCCACCGAGGGCCTCAAACCATAACTGGCTCAACCGGTTCACCTGCACCCGGTCCAGCGCCGACGGTGCCCACATCCAGTCCGCGTGCAGTTGTGGGCCGGCCTCGGTGTCGACGGTGAAGGCGTTCACCTCCACGGTGTGCATCAGCGACAGCGACAGCCCCGCGTTGCTGTCGGCGACTCGGGTGCCGATCGACCAGCCCTGGCCATCCGACTTGGCGGGCGCGCCGAGGCGGCCCAGGTAGTTGAAACCGATCGCCGGCTCGGCCCCGGACAGATCGACATCGTTGTTCAGATAGCGCAAGAGGCCGTAGGTGATGGGATGCGGCACACCGCGCAGTTGCTCTTTGAGGTCCTTGATGGTTGACCCGAGCGCCCCGGCCCCGGTCACCACCTGGGCCCAATCGGGTCCCGCGACGGTCAGGGCCACCGGGTATCTGGTGGTGAACCAGCCCACCGTGCGCGACAGGTCCATCCTGGGCGCTAACTCGTCGTGACGCCCGTGTCCCTCGACGTCGACCAGAATCGGCGCGCCGTCACTGCCGAGAAACTCGGCCCACGCCAGGGCGAATGCGATCAACAGAATGTCTTGCACCCCTGCGTGAAACGCCGTCGGCACCGCTGCGAGCACCATCCGGGTGGTATCGGTGTCCAAGGCCACCGAGACGTGCCCGGCGGTGCCCAGAGTGTCCACCTCGGGCTGCACCGGCGGCAGCTGGGTCGAGGCGGTCAGTAGCTGCCGCCACGTGTCGGCCGTGTCGATCACCGACCGAGCATGGGCGTGCTCGTTCAGCAACGACGCCCAGCGCTGGAAGGAGGTGCCGGCCGGAGCCAGCGCCACCTCACGGCCACCGCTCAGTTGGCCCCAGGCCGTATTGAGGTCGTGCAGCAGAATCCGCCAGGACACGCCGTCGACGGCCAGATGGTGGATGACCAAGGCCAGCTGACCGGCATCGGCATCCCACTGCGCGCAGAGCATCCGACCGGCCGCCGGGTCCAGCCGGGACCGGGCCTGCGCCAACGTCTCCGGCGTGATGTCGGGCACCCGCTGCAGCCGGCCGCGGGCATCCGCGCCCGGTTCGGGCACCCACCAGCCGTCAGCGTCGCCCGTGAGCCGCAGCATCGGGTGCCGGTCGATCAAGGCCTGCAGGATCGCCACGACGTCGGCTTCGGTGACGCCGGCCGGCGCCTGCAGCACCATCGTCTGGTTGAACTGATCAACGGCTCCACGCTGACTCTGCAACCAGCGCATGATCGGGGTGGGCACCAGTTCCCCGATGCCTTCGTCGGCCGGACGGGCGTCGTCGTCGGTGAGAACGGCGACGTGCGCCACCCCGGCGACGGTCTGTTCGACGAAAACGTCACGCGGCCGGCACACCACGCCCGCATCCCGGGCACGCGCCACCACTTGCATCGCCAGGATGCTGTCCCCGCCGAGGTCGAAGAACGGTTCGTCGGCGCCGACGCGATCGAGTCCGAGGACTTCGGCGTAGATCGCGGCCAGGATCTCCTCGACGACGCCGTCCGGCGCTCGGTACCAGTCGGTGTCCTGATACTCCGGCGCGGGCAGGGCGCGGGCGTCGAGTTTGCCGTTGACGGTGAGCGGCAACGCATCCAGCGCGACCACGGCGACCGGCACCATGTACGACGGCAACCGCTCGGCCAGGGTGGCGCGAATGCGGGACTGGTCACATGCCCCGGTGACATATCCGACCAGACGCTTGTCGCCGGGACGGTCCTCACGCGCGACCACCACCGCCTGGCCGACACCGTCGACCGCGGCAAGTTCGGCCTGAACCTCCCCCAGCTCGATTCGGTAGCCACGGATTTTGACCTGTTCGTCGGCGCGCCCGAGGTAAACCAACTGCCCGTCAACGCGCCACCGCACCAGATCGCCGGTGCGGTACATGCGTGATCCCGGTCCGCCGAACGGGCACGCCACGAAACGGGCCGCCGTCAGGGCCGCCCGCCGCCAGTACCCGACCCCCAGACCCCGCCCCGCGACGTACAGTTCGCCGACCACACCGGTCGGCACCGGACGCAGCCACCGGTCCAGGACGAACAGCGCCGCACCCGACACCGGTGACCCGATCGGCGGCGCACCCGAATCCGGTTGCAGCGGTGCGCTCATCGCGGCGTACACGGTGGTCTCGGTGGGTCCGTAGGCGTTGATGACCACCCGGCCGGGGGCCCATCGATCCACCAGCTCGGGCGGGCAGGCCTCACCGCCGACCACCAGCGCTGTCGCCTCCAGCCCCGCAACCTCTAACATGCCTGCCGCAGAAGGGGTCTGGGTGAGCACGTCGATGCGCTCGGCGGTCAACAGGTCATGGAATTCGCTGGGCGAGGCGGCCACGTCCTCCGGCACGATCACCAACCGCCCGCCGCGCAGCAGTGCGCCCCAGATCTCCCAGACCGAGACGTCGAACGAATACGAGTGCCACTGTGTCGCGGCGAATGCGGCTGAGCCGCTTTGGTCCGGGCGGCCGAAGAAGCCGGTGATGCGCAACAGTTGCGTGACGTTGTGGTGGGTGATCGCCACGCCTTTCGGCACACCCGTGGTGCCTGAGGTGTAGATCAGGTAGGCAAGATGGTCGGGAGTCGGCATCGGCCGCGGTGTGACGGGGCAGGACCGCAGGTAAGGGTCGGCGATGTCGATGACGGGCACGCCGTGCACCTCGAGGCGCTCGGTCAGCCCGGTGGTGGTGATCACGGCCACCGGCGCGGCGTCGGCGAGCATGAACCCGATCCGCGCCTGCGGGAGCGCCGGGTCGACCGGTAGGTAGCCGGCGCCCGACTTGAGCACCGCCAGCATCGCAACGATCGCTTCGGCGGATCGCGAGAAGACCAGCGCGACTAGAGTTCCGCGATGCGCGCCGCGAGCAGACAGGTAGTGGGCCAACCTGTTCGAGGCCTGGTCGAGTTCGCGGTAGGTCCACGAATGCGCTCCGCAGGTCAACGCCACCGCCATCGGGGTGCGCGACACCTGCGCCGCCCACGCCTCCGGAATCGACACGGCGGGCGGTGCGGGCTGGGTCAGCACCGCGCGATTTCCCCACCGGTTCAGCCGATACCGCTCCTCGGCCGCGACGAGATCTACCGACGACAGCGGGTGCTTCGGGTGGGTGGTAACGGCAACCAGTACCGTCTCCAGCCAACCGGCCAGCGCGTCGATGGTAGCCGCGTCGAACACGTCGGTGCGGAACTCCACGGTCCCGGCGATCCCCGCGGGCCGGCCGTCCTCGGTGCTCTGTTCGGCCAGTGAGAACGCCAGATCCATTCGCGCGGTGTGGGTCTCGACTGGAATGGACGTGACGTCGAGATCGCTCAGCGCGAGGCTGGGAGCGGTGTTGTTCTGCCAGGCCAGCATCACCTGGATCAGTGGGTGATGGGTCAGTGAGCGGGCTGGATTGAGGCGTTCGACCAGCACTTCGAACGGCACATCGCGACGCTCGTAGGCGGCCAGGCTGCGCTCCCGCACCTGGGCGAGCAGGTCAGCGAAGCTCGGATTCCCGCTCAGGTCGACCCGCAGCACCAGGGTGTTGACGAAGAATCCCACCACCCCGTCCAGTGCCGGGTCGCCGCGACCGGCGATCGGAAAGCCGACCGCCACATCACGACTGCCGCTGAGCTTGGACAGCAGCACGGCCAGCGCGGCCTGGACCACCATGAAACTGGTCGCACCGTAGGCACCGGCGACCTCACGCACCCGTCGGGCCACCGCGGCCGGCCATTCGATGGCGACTTTGTCCCCGCGGTGCTCGGCCACCGGCGGGTACGGCCGGTCGGTGGGCAACTCCACATACGGGGACAGCCCGGCCAGCGCCTGCTCCCAATACCGCAGCTGACCGGCCACCGGGCTGTCCGGATCGGCCGGATCGCCGAGGGCCCGGCGCTGCCAGAGCGTGTAATCGGCGTACTGGAGCGGCAATTCAGCCCAGCCGGGTGCCTGTCCGGCAGACCGGGCCACATACGCCGTACCCAGGTCGGCCGCCAGCACACCGACCGACCAGCCATCGCCGGCGATGTGGTGTACGACCACCACCAGGACGTGTTCCTGCTCTGAGACCTTGAAAAGTGCCGCGCGTAGCGGGATTTCGCTCGCCAGGTCGAAGTGGTGACACGCCGTGGCAGCGAGCGCCGCGGTGATCCGGTCCGCCGGCCACGTCGTCACATCCACGACGCGCCAGCCGAAGTCAGCCTGCCGCAACGGGATCACTGTCTGACTGGGCACTCCCTGGACCGCGGTGAACACCGTGCGGAGGCTCTCGTGGCGGCTCACCACGTCGGTCAGCGCGGCACCGAGTGCCTCGACATCAAGCGGGCCACATATCCGCAAGGCCGCCGGTATGTTGTAGATCGCGGACGGCCCCTGGAACTGGTCGATGATCCATAACCGGTTCTGAGCGTACGACAGCGGAATCGCGGCGGGCCGCGAGAACGCCGCGAGCGGCTCTGTCCGGTTGTCCCCCACTGCGACCCGCGGCGCCAACTGGGCGATCGACGGCGCATCGAAAAGGGTCCGGACGGCAAGACCGGCATCCAGGGCGCCGTTGATCGCCGCGACCACCCGCATGGCCAACAGCGAATCGCCGCCTAGGTCGAAGAACGACTGATCCACACCGACCCGCTCGAGGCCGAGCACGTGAGCGTAGATACCGGAGATGATTTCTTCGATCGGCGTCGAGGGGGCCCGGTAGTGATCGTCGTCGGCATACGCCGGCGCCGGTAAGGCCTTGGTGTCGAGTTTGCCGTTGATCGTCAGCGGCAGCGCTTCGAGAGCGATCACCGCGGCCGGCACCATGTAGGACGGCAGCCGCTCCGCCACCGCGGCACGTACCCCGTTCGGGTCCAGATTCGCCGCGACTGATCCGGTGACGTACGCCACCAGACGTTTGTCGCCGGGACGGTCTTCGCGGACCGTTACCGCGGCCTGCTCCACCCCGTCGACCTCCGCCAACGCGGCGGCCACCTCACCACACTCGATCCGGTACCCACGGATCTTGACCTGCTCGTCCGCACGTCCCACGTAGACGAGCTGGCCGTCGGGACCCCACCGCACCAGGTCTCCGGTGCGATACATGCGTGTTCCGGCAGCTTCCGCGCCGGCGAACGGGCACGCCACGAACCGGGAGGCGGTCAATCCCGCCCGGCCCACATATCCGACCCCAACCCCCTGGCCGGCCACGTACAGCTCGCCCACCACCCCGACGGCCACCGTTCGCAACCAGCGGTCCAGCACAAACAACGTGATATCGGGCAACGGCACCCCGATCGGACTCACGATGCAGTCGACGTCGGCCGCGACGATCTCTCGCACCGAGACGTGCACGGTCGTCTCGGTGATCCCGTAAAGGTTGAACAGCCGCGGCGACGTCGGGTTGTTGTTCAGCCACCCCCGGAGGCGCTGCGGCTGCAGCGCTTCACCGCCGAAGATCACAGCCTGCAACGGAAGCCGCCCGGCGACACCGCGTTGAGCCGCGTCCACGGCTGCCAGCGCATAGAACGCCGACGGGGTCTGGCAGAGCACGCTGACCTGTTCGGCGGCCAGCAGGGCGTAGAAGTCGTTGGGTGAGCGCACCACGTCGTCGGGCACCACTACCAGCCGGGCGCCGTGCAGCAGCGCTCCCCAGATCTCCCACACCGAGAAGTCGAAAACCAGGGAGTGGCACTGTGTCCACACCTGCCCCGGCGCGTATCCCAGCTTCGCGTCCAGCGACCCCATCAGCCGCGTGACGTTGTGGTGGTCGATGGCCACACCTTTCGGAACACCTGTGGTTCCGGAGGTGTACATCAGGTAGGCGATGTCCCCGGGATCCGGCCCGGGCCAGGCTGTGTACGAACTCGATTGCAGTTCAGCGGAATCGAAGGCGGCGGCATCGATCGTCGGCAACTCTCGCCCGGTCAGCGAGGTGCCGGGGCCGGCGCTGATGAGGGCTGCGCAAGGCGCGGCGTCGTCGAGCATGAAGTCCAGCCGCGAGGCGGGCAGCCCGGGGTCCAGCGGCAGGTAGGCGGCGCCGGTCTTGAGCACGGCCAGGATGGCGATCACGGCCTGCGCGGAGCGTTCCATCAACAACGCCACCACTTCGCCCGGACCTGCCCCGAAACCAGACAGCAGATGCGCCAACCGGTTCGACGCCTCGTCGAGCTCACGATAGGTCCACGACCGGTCCCGGTAGGTCAGCGCGACCGCCGTGGGTGTGCGGGTCAACTGGGCCGCCCACGCCGCTGGGATCGACGTCGCGGCGGGGGCCGGACGGGTCAGTGTCGCGCGGTTACCCCACCTGGCCAACCGGGCGCGTTCACCGTCGTCTAACAGGTCCAGCTTCGACAACGCTTGTCGCGGATGGGCGGTGACCACCGCCAGCACCGTTTCCAGCCGCGCGATGAGCGCCTCGATCGTGCTCACCTCGAACACATCGGTCCGAAACTCCACCCGCCCGCCGATGCCGTCGAGTTCCCCGCTCGGGGAGACGCGGTCGATCAGGAAGAACGCCAAATCCATACGGGCGGTGTCGGTGTCGACGGGAACCGGCGTGATCTGCAAGTCGCCCGCCACCAGTCCGACGGTGGGGTCGTTGTTCTGCCAGTTCAGAATGACCTGGATCAACGGGTGGTGCGTCCGCGAGCGAGGAGGGTTGAGCCGGTCGACCAGGACCTCGAACGGCACATCCTGATGCTCGTAGGCGGCCAGGCTGCGCTGGCGCACCTGGGCGAGTAATTCGGCGAAAGTGGGGTCGCCGTCCAGGTTTACCCGCAGCACCAGGGTGTTGACGAAGAATCCCACCAGGGCGTCGAGTGCGGGGTCCCCGCGGCCGGCGATCGGAAAGCCCACGGCCACATCAGGACTGGCGCTCAGCTGTGATAACAGCACAGCGAGTGCGGCCTGTACCACCATGAAGCTGGTGGCGTTGTGCTCACGGGCAAGCTGGTGAATCTGCCGCTGCAACAGCGCCGGCCAGTCCACGCGGACCTGATCGCCCCGATGATCGGCGACAGGCGGATAGGGGTGATCGGTGGGTAGCTCCAGCCGCTGCGGCATCCCGGCGAGGGTCTCTTCCCAGTAGGCCACCTGAGCCGCGAGCGGACTGTCACAATCGGTCAGATCCCCGAGATTTTCCCGCTGCCACAGCGTGTAATCGGGGTACTGAACGGGCAATTGGGCCCAGTCCGGCGCCCGCCCGGCGCACCGGCTGATGTAGGCCGCAATCAGGTCACTCGCGAGAACGCTGATCGACCAACCGTCCCCGGCGATGTGGTGGACCACAACCACCACCACGTGATTCTGCGCATCGACCCTGAAAAGCTTTGCCCACAAGGGAATCTCGATAGACAGATCGAATGGGTGGCGGGCCGTTTCCTTGATCGCCGCAGCCAGCCGTTCGGCGGGCCACCCCGTCGCGTCCACCACCTGCCAGCCGAAGTCGGCACTCGCGGCCGGCAACACGACCTGCCTGGGAACTCCGTCGACAGCCGGGAAGACCGTCCGCAGCGCTTCGTGTCGGCGCACCACATCGGTCAGACCGACACCCAGCGCCTGTCCGTCGAGCTGACCACGAAGCTGCAACGCCACCGCCCGGTTGTATACGGGGGACGCGCCCTGCAATTGGTCGATGAACCACAACCGGCTCTGCGCATAGGACAACGGCACGACCGCAGGCCGCGGACCGGCGCGCAGAGGTTTGAGCCGCCCGGAATCGCCCGCGATCCGCGACGCCAGTTGGGCTATCGTCGGCGCTTCGAAGAGGGTACCCACGCGCAGGTCGGCGTTCAGCGCGGCGTTGACGGCGACGATCACCCGCATCGCCGACAACGAATCCCCGCCGAGGTCGAAGAACGACTCATCGACACCGACGCGCTCCACACCCAGCACATGAGCGTAGATATCGGTCAAAACCTCTTCGACCGAAGGTTCCTGCGAGTCGCTGTGCTTGAGTTCGCCCTCAAGTGTTGTCATGACGCCGCCGATGCCCAGATGGCTGGTCGGTCAGCGACCCGCGTCCTGCGCCAGCCTTTCGCGCAGACTCTTCGGTCGTATATCGGGCCAGTTCTGCTCGATGTATTCAAGACAAGCGGCCCGGTCGGCCAAGCCGTACACCACGCGCCAGCCGGCGGGCACGTCGGCGAATTCCGGCCAAAGGCTGTGCTGCTCCTCATCGTTGACGAGTACGAAGAAGCGACCATTGTCATCGTCGAATGGGTTGGCACTCACTCGTTCCCCTAACCACCCAGCAGTAATTTTCCAAGGACAAGACCGACAGCGTCGTCAACATAGCACCAGCAACCTTCAATCCGCGGCCGGAACGAGCTGCGATATTCAGCTCGGGCCGGCCCGGCTTTCCCGACCCCTACCGGCCACTGCCTCCCACGTTGTCGAGACCGGGGGCGGTCGGGTCACATTGCATGCCCATCGGGTCGCTACCGATCCCAAGATCGCCAGGCAACCGTCGGTCACCACATACGATGCGCCACAACGCTTGCCACAAGTTCGCGAACTTCTTGCGGAATTCTTGCGCCGAAATCGGCTGACGATCAGCCGCATTCACTCGCGCCGGCGCCGGATCGGTCAGATGTGCGGTGTTGGTGCGCACACCGGGCCGCCGCAGGTAGCGTTCAGACCGTGCAGGTCGACGCGATGACTATCCCGCAGCCGTTGAAGCAGATCGGAGACACCGCCAGGCGTACTCAGGAAGCCGGGTTCTCCGGCCTGCTGTTCACCGAAACCGGACGCACCGCCTACTTGAACGCCGCCGTGGCGTCCCAGGCCGCTCCCGGTCTGGAGCTGTCGACCGGTGTCGCCGTCGCCTTTCCGCGCAGCCCGTTCGTCACGGCGGCGACGGCGTGGGAACTGCAGGAAGCAACCAACGGCAATTTCCGCCTCGGTCTGGGCACCCAGGTGCGCACGCACGTGGTGCGCCGCTACGGAATGCCTTTCGAACGTCCCGGCCCGCGCCTGCGCGATTACGTGCGGGCCGTCAAGGCGTGCTTCAGCGCGTTCCGAACCGGAAGACTCGATCACCACGGCGATTTTTATGACCTCGATTTCATCACCCCCCAGTGGAGCGCCGGCCCCATCGATGCGGCGGACCCCAAGGTCGACGTCGCCGCGGTCAATCCCTGGATGCTGCGCATGGCCGGCGAAGTCGCCGACGGCGTGCACGTCCACCCCCTCGGGGAACCCGGATACCTCGCGCGCCACGTCGCACCGAACGTCGCCGCCGGCGCCGAGAAGTCCGGCCGCGACACATCCGACATCGCGGTGATCGTGCCGGTCATGACGATCGTCGGTGACACCGACGAGGAACGGCACAACGAACGGGAACTCGTGCGGGCAAGTCTCAGCTTCTACGCCAGCACCCCCAATTACGCCTTCATCCTGGACGAAGCCGGATTCGACGGCACAACGGCGCGGATTCGGGAGAAGCAGAAGGCGGGTGACTTCAAAGGGATGGCAGCGCAGATCACCGACGACCACATCGCGGTATTCGCCACCGAGGCGACCTGGGACGGGCTGGCGGACGCGCTCGTCGACAAGTACCAGAGGACCGCCACCCGCATCGTTCTCTACAACGCTCTGAGCGATCCGGAACGGTTCGAACGATACGGAGATATTGCGCAACAGATTTCGGCTCGTTGACAGCACAGCGCTGACCAGCGCGCAATAGCCACTTTGTCCAGACGGATAGGCTGAGGTCACAGACACCCCGTGTGCTTCGAGAGGTAGCGATATGCCTGCACCGTCAGCCGAGGTCTTCGACCGCTTGCGTCAGCTCGCCGCGATCAAGGACATCGCCGAACGTCCGACCAAGACGATCGACGAAGTCTTCACCGGCAAGCCGCTGACCACCATCCCGGTCGGCACCGCCGACGACGTCGCTGCCGCGTTCGCCCAGGCACGGGCGGCACAGGTCGAATGGGCCAGGCGACCCGTCGCCGAGCGCATCGAGATCATCCGCCGCTACCGGGACCTGGTGATCGAGAACCGCGAGTTCCTGATGGATCTGCTGCAGGCCGAGGCCGGCAAGGCGCGGTGGGCGGCGCAGGAGGAGATCGTCGACCTGATGGCGAACGCGAACTACTACGTTCGCGTCACCGCCAAGCTGCTCAAACCGCAGAACGTGCAGGCGCTGCTGCCGGCGATCGGCAAGACCACGGTGGGCTACCAGCCCAAAGGCGTGGTCGGTGTGATCTCACCGTGGAACTACCCGATGACGCTGACCGCATCGGACTCCGTGCCGGCGCTGCTCGCCGGCAACGCGGTGGTGCTCAAGCCGGACAGCCAGACACCGTACTGCGCGCTGGCCTGCGCCGAACTGTTGTACCGAGCAGGTCTTCCGCGAGCGCTGTACGCGATCGTGCCGGGCCCGGGCTCGGTGGTCGGCACCGCGATCACCGAGAACTGCGATTATCTGATGTTCACCGGCTCCTCCCAGACCGGCAGCCACCTCGCCGAGCAGGCCGGCCGCCGTCTCATCGGTTTCTCCGCCGAACTCGGCGGCAAGAACGCCATGATCGTCACCCGGGGCGCGAACCTGGACAAGGCGGCCAAGGCGGCCACCCGTGCGTGTTTCTCCAACGCCGGCCAGCTCTGCATCTCCATCGAGCGGATCTACGTCGAGAAGGACATCGCCGACGAGTTCACCCGCAAGTTCGGTGACGCCGTGCGCAACATGAAGCTCGGCACCGCCTACGACTTCTCGGTCGACATGGGCAGCCTGATTTCCGAAGGCCAGCTCGAGACCGTCTCGGAGCACGTGAAGGACGCAACGTCAAAGGGCGCCAAGGTGATCGCGGGTGGCAAGGCCCGGCCCGACGTCGGCCCCCTGTTCTATGAGCCGACGGTGCTCACCGACGTCACCCCGGAGATGGAATGCGCGGCCAACGAGACGTTCGGGCCGCTGGTCTCGATCTACCCGGTGGCCGACGTCGATGAAGCCGTGGAGAAGGCCAACGACACCGAATACGGGCTGAACGCAAGCGTGTGGGCCCGCACGCCGGCCGAAGGCCAGCAGATCGCCGCCCGGTTGCGTTCGGGAACGGTGAACGTCGACGAGGGTTACGCATTCGCATGGGGCAGCCTCAGCGCACCGATGGGCGGAATGGGCCAGTCCGGTGTCGGTCGCCGGCACGGACCCGAAGGCCTGTTGAAATACACCGAGTCGCAGACGATCGCGACCGCTCGGGTGTTCAATCTCGATCCGCCCTTTGGTCTTCCTTCGACCCTCTGGCAGAAGTCGCTGTTGCCCATCGTGCGCACCGTGATGAAACTGCCGGGGCGGAACTGAGCTGCGAGTGAGCTGAGAAAACGCCGACAAGCTGGCGAAGAGTGCCACATCCGCCCCACACGACACTAGAGTGCTCCAGGTGGGCAAAGACGCCGATGCGAAAGGCTGGGGCCGCTGGTTGGCGATCGCGGCCTCGCTGGTGCTGGCCGGCGGGATGATCTACGCCCAGGACACCAAGCAGAACACGCCCTGCTGCGCCGACAGCCCTCTGGTCGCGGCGCCGCCGGCGACAAGCCCGACGGCGTCCCCGTCGGTCGCCGCCCCCCAGACCGCAAGCGCGGCCGAGGCGGCGATGTTGGCCGGCAACGCGCCCATGTCGGCCCAGGACTTTCAGATGGCGCTGCCTGCCGGGATCGCCCCCGAGGGAGGCTTGCAGGTCAAGACGATCTGGGCGGCCCGGGTCATCGAGTTGCTGTTCCCGGAGATCAAGACCATCGGCGGCTTCCGGCAGGATGCCTTGCGCTGGCACCCGAGTGGTCTGGCGATCGACGTGATGATCCCGAACCATGACAGCCCGGAAGGCATCGCGCTGGGCAATCAGATCGCGGGGCTGGCCCTGGCCAACGCCAAACGCTGGGGAATCGACCACGTCATCTGGCGGCAGAAGATCTACCTCGGCCCCGCCTCGGGAAGCTGGACCGCCGACCTGGGCAACGAAACGGCCAACCATTACGACCACGTCCATATCGCCACCAATGGCGGCGGCTACCCCACCGGCCGCGAAACGTACTTCATCGGATCGATGACCCCCGCGCCGGCGAACTGATCAAACCTGTTCTCGCGCAGCGGGTTCAGTTGTGGCCGTTGATGCTGGCGGAGAAGTTGTTGACGCCCGCGCCGACACTGCCGCTCCACGGCTCGAAGCCGGCCTGGATGCTCGTCAGGTACCACGAGTCGGTCACCGGCTCCCACGTCTGGGTGTTGTCGATGAAACCCATCACATCGAAACTGTTCCACGTGGTGATCGGCGAGTTCGCCACATACGACACCACGTTGTTCTGGCCGTTGCTGCCCTTCCACACCGCGAAGTTCTGCCCGTCGATGGTCGCATTGCCCACCACCGAGCCGACCGGCTGAATGGGGCCGGTGTGGTTGAACCAGATCATCACTTCCTGCTGGTTGACGCCGGTGGTGATGGGCGTGGGATTCAGCCAGATGTCGTAGGCGGCGTCGTAGATCCCGCTGGTTGGATAGGTGTAGCTGATGCTGCTGGTCGCCGTCTGAATCTGGCCCAGCTGTATCGGCAGGATCGTGCCCGGTGAACCCGTGCCGTAGTGCCAGCCCGTGTAGATGGACGGGTAACCCAGCGGGGCGCCGTTGGTCGGGGCAGAACCGTTTTCAGTGGTGATGGTGAAGCCGGTCTGGCTGACGGTGATCGCCTGTCCGCCCGGGTTGTTCCACGCGTTGTTCTGCACGACATAGGCGTTGCCGACCGTGGTGGTCCCGTACTGGTTGGAGATGAGGGTGCCGCCGGTCGGCGGTGTGGTGGTCGGCGGGGTGGTCGTCGGGGGCGTGGTAATCGGTGGCGTGGTCGTGCCGCCCGTGACGCGGCCTGACCATTGATGAGCACGTTCGTCGGCGCCGCGTAGGAGCCGGTCTGGGACGCCTGGAAGCCGACGTTGACGGTGCTGCCCGGCGCGATCGAGCCGTTGTAGCTGGCCGGGGTCACCGTATAGTGCGAGCCGGTGTGAGTGACCTGACCATTCCACAGGTTGGTGATGGATTCGTTTGCGGGGAGGTCGAATTGGAGGTTCCAGTTGCTCAGCGGCGTGGTACCTGAATTCGTGATCGCATAGTTCCCGTTGAATCCGCTGTTCCACTGCGACGTCGCCGTATACGCGGCCGTCAGTCCGCCGGTGCCGGCCGGCGGTGTCGTGACCGGTGGGGTGGTGACGGGCGGGGTCGGGCCGCCGATGACCGGCTGACCGCCGATCGACACATTGGTCGGTGGTGAATAGGTCCCGGACTGAGCGCCCTGGAATCCGACGGTGACCGAGTCACCGGGAGCGATGGTGGTGTTGTAGCTCTGCGGGGTGACCGTGTACTGCGTGCCGGACTGCGTGACGTGTCCGTTCCACAGGTTCGCCACGGATTCGCCTGTGGGCAGGCTGAATTGGAGTTGCCAGTTGGTCAACGGCGTTGTGCCGGTGTTGGTGATCGTGTAGTTGGCGACGAATCCGCTGTTCCACTGCGATGTGGTGGCATACGTCGCCTTTATCCCCGTGCCGGTCGCGCCGCCCGATGCCTGCGTCGCGGTGGCGGTGGCGGCGGCTGCCGTCGTCTTCGCCGTCACGCCAGTCGGCTGGCTCGTCGCCGCACCGGTCGCCTCGGCGCTCGCGGATCCCGCACTCGAACCGTCGCTGCCCGGCCGTCCGCCGCCCAGCAGCCGCTCCGCAACGTCGCGCAGCAGCGAACCGTTGAGCAACTCGGCGCCGGCATACCGTTGCGCGCCGGCGAAGAGAGAGTCCATGAACTGGGTCTGAAAAGACGCCACCCGGGCGCTCAGTGACTGATAGTCCAGCGCGTGGGCGCCGAACAACGAGGCGACGGCGGTTGATATCTCATCGGCGGCGGCGGCCAGAATCTCGGTGGTCGGAACCGCTGCCGCGGCATTGGCGGCGCTGAGCGAGGATCCGATTCCGGCGATATCCGTCACCGCCGCAGCCAGCGCTTCGGGGGTCGCGATCACATACGACATGCACAATCCTTTGGTCAATCACGGTCTTATAACAGCCACATAACTGTCTTATATCTGCCTCAGGCGGGGTCGCGCTCAGATCTCTATAACGATTGCATCACGGACACGAAGGCTGCCATAGAGTGACGCCAGTTTCAACCGTTCGTGCCGACTAATACAGAAAATTATTCCGGCCGGCCTGCTCCGACCGGAGGCAATCCCACTGTGCCGATGCATATAGCATTGAGCTGGGACTTTGGCCAGGCGTGGGAAGGTACCGCGGCGTTCTTGGCAGAGCTTGCCAGGTGGTGCAGCTATTTCTGGGACACTCGTATGACTATTGGTTAGACAAATTCAACAATATGTATCGACGCACCCATTCCACGGCGCTTCCTGGATTGAGACCATTCGCCTGGCGAGGCGCTACTGCGTTAGCTGACGCCGCGCGAATTGCGCGTAGATCGGGTGTGCCCGCGGGCTGGCGCCGCGCTTGTATGTTGCCACGACCCCACACAGACCTCTACTACGAGGCGTAGTATTGCGTCGAACCCGTCAGCACGAGGAGGTGCCGTATGAGGTGGAGCTTCGCCCAGATCGGGCTGCTGATCATCTGCGCTCTGCACGTCATCCAGGCGGTGATCGGGTTCATTATGGAACCGAGTTTCGCGACCGGGCCACACGCGCCGACCGTCCAACTCCTCGGCATGGATTACAACGGCTGGCATGCCGTCGCCGGCCTGGCCCTCTTCGGTCCTGGCCTAGTGTTCGCACTCCGCAAATCATGGGCCGTGCTCTATCTCGTGCTTGCCGCGATCGCCGGCGCGACGCCGGGTGTCTAGGCATTCTTCTCGCATCAGGTCGCGTACGTGTTCACCTTCCCCAACAACATCACCGATGCCGTGGTGCATCTGGTGACCTCGGCGGTGATGGTCGCGGTGGCAGCGGTTCAGATCCACATGGACGGCGGGATCAGGAATTCCCTCGGCGATCTCGGTAAAGCGCCGTAAAGCAACCGGCCAGTGGCTCACCGTCGCTTCGCTACTCTGGCGGTGAAATGACCGAAATTTCCCGGTGGCGTCGAAGGACGTCGGTTTACCCCGCGGCGTTGCTGGTCGCGGTGACCGCGGTCTGCGCAACCGCGGCACCGCGGGGCGCCGAAGTGGTTCGCCGGGGCGTCAAATACGTAGCGCTCGGCGACTCTGCGGCTGCGGCGCCGCTGGTACCCGATGCGGCCGACCCTCCCGGGTGCTTCAAGTCGACGAACGACTATCCCGCGGTCTTGGCCCGCCGCATCGGCGCCGCCAGCTTCGTCGACGTCAGTTGCAGCGGCGCCACCGCCGCCGATATCACTGATCGAGAACAGTCGACCAGCGGCGGGAAGGTGCCCCGGCAGATCGACGCTGTCTCTGTGGACACCGAACTGGTCACCATCACGATCGGCGGCAACGACGTCGGCCTGGCCGCCAGCGCGGCTCAGTGTCGCCGGAGTTCCTTGACGCAGCCGCCCTGCTTCAACGACTTCGTCGCGGGCGGCAGTGACCGGTTCAGCGCGGCTATCCGCACGCAGATACCGTTGTGGGAAGCCATGATTGGCGCTGTGCGGGCGAAAGCCCCGCGGGCCCGCGTCGTGCTGGTCGGTTATGCGACGTACATACGGCCCGGGGGATGTTTCGCAGCGCAGCCCATCAATCCCACGGATGCCGACTACTTCCAGGCCAAGGTAGACGAGATCGACGATCAGCAGCGGAGATTGGCCACCAAGTTGCAAGTCGACTTCTTCGATACCCGACCGGTCTCGGTGGGACACGACATGTGCGCCGCCCCCGGCGACAGGTACATCGAAGGATTCGAGCTCTCACATCTTGCCGCGCCCCTGCACCCCAACGCATTAGGAGCCGGAGCAGTCGGTAGCGCGCTCGCCGGCGAGCTGACGCTCAGCGACGAGCCGCCGACGTCCGGGCCGTCCAGCTAGCCAGCGTGACGCCGCCGGGAAACGTCACAGGTGCGGCTGCCGGGACGAGCCCCGAAATGGTGGTGCCGTCCGGGAACAGCCGCCGCCCGCCGCCTTGGATGTACGGGTAGATGAACAGCCGATATTCATCGACCAGACCCGCGGCAATCAGGTTGTGGCACAACGTAATGCTGCCGGTGGCGACGATATCGCCGCCCGCGGCGGCCTTGAGCGTCCTGACCTGCTCCACGGCATCGCCGGACACGATGACCGAGTTGCTCCACTGCGGATCGGTGATCGTCGAGGACACCACGTACTTGGTGACACCGTTGATGTAGTCCGCGATGCCGGTGGGGTCGTCGGTCTGGTGCGGCCAGTAGCTGCGGAAGTCCTGGAATGTCTGTCGGCCCAGCAACAGAGCGTCGGCGGTTTCGTCCTGACGGCGCAGTTCAGCCGTCAGTTCATCGTCGTGTGTCTCGGGATTGAACCAGTCCCCGAGCATCTCTATCGAGCCGTCCAGGGTGATGTTCTGCGTGATGATCAGTGAGCGCATGTCATTACCGACCGTGGGAAGACCCGAGACTCATCGCCGACCCAGCAGGTCCTCCTCCAGAAATCGGCGAAAGATGGGCGCAAGCTGTCGCGCGACCCACTCGTGGCGGTCGCCCAGCCGATCTCCCAGTTGGAACACCTCGTTGATGATGGCGCGCCGGGGGACTTCGGCGCGCACCTCGTCGCCGAACTCCTTGTACACCGTTTCGCGGATCGACTGCTCGATGCCGTTGCGGCTGTCGAAGCCGGACAGCACGACCCCGCACCATTTGAGCGGGTGAATGCGCTGGATGCGCTCGACCCTGTTGCGCGCCTCGATGGCCTTGCGGACCGCGTCGCCGGTAGGCGCGATCGGCGCATAAGCCACATCGGCCAGGTGCATGGCGAGCGCCTCGAGCGAGCCCGTGCGGCCACCGGTGTCGATCAGAACGAGTTCATAGCGCTCGAACACGCCCGCCGCGGTGAAGATGCCACGGAGCAGGCCGGTGTCCGAGACGCCGACCCCGGCCACCCGGGTCAACGACGCCCCTGCCGGTAGCAGTTCGACGTGCGGCCATTTGGTGTCGATGATCTCCTCATCGACCCGCTTGGCCGCGGTGCCGGGATCGCCCCAGAAATTGATGCCGGCGTCCTCGAGCACCGAGCCCAGCCCGGTCGAGTGCTGCGACACCCCGAAGTGGTTGGACAGGTTGCGCTCCGGGTCCGCGTCGACCAGCAACGTGGAGATCCCCAGCCGCGAGGCCTCCCCCGCCAGCATCATCTGCCACAACGTCTTGGCTGTTCCGCCCTTGCCCGAGAGCACCACGGCTGACACTGCTGCCAACTGTCTCGCCTCACCTTCCGGAACTTCTGCGGCAAACGAATACTCAACCATGCGTCAGCACCGACCGAGCGGAAAGCACGGGCGCAAATCGCCTTACCGGGCGCACACGTGGGGCCTCCCAGCGTGCACAAGCATAGCCATGACTGAACCTGAAGCCCTTCAATTCCACGATGTCTTTGGGACGCCCACCCAGGTGCACAAATCCGGCCGCGTGGACGGTTGCCGGTGCGATGCCCCGGTCAGTACGTGCGGCCGCGTGATCGATTCGCCGGATGCGACGCCATCTCGGTGACGACAGAACGGCCCTGACCGCGCGGAGAGTCCTGAGCCGCCGCCAGCAATACCTTAATTGAGTCGACGATCCCGGTGGCGATGTCGTCGATCGCGGGCACATTGTCGGGACACGCATACACGCTCACGTCGAGCTCGTCACCGCGCGCTGTGAACGCGATGTTCAGACCACTGGACTCGGCCAGCGGCGACAGGGCGTGAACGCCAGCGACCCTCGAGCCGGCACAGTAGGCGGGAGTCGGTCCTACAACCACATAACTGATGCTGCCGTGACAGGTCGGCTCGAACAGACGCCGCAGGCCACAGCGAGTGTAGAGCTGCATCGCGACACGAGCTATGTTCGGCGGAACCAGGGACGTGATTGCCATGAAATCGACGGCAGAATAACTACTTTCGTCAGTGCCACGACGCACAGTATTGAGCCGTTCGGTGGCGGTGTGCAGGATCGCCAAAACCTGGACGGGGTCGTCCAGGTGCACCGGTAGACGAAGCCGCCCGACCGACAGAGTCCGGCCGACCCGCGCGGGGTCCCTCGCCGGCAATTCGAATGGTATCCGCATCGACAGCGGATCGGCGGGCAACTGGTCTTGCCGGCGTAGCCAGGCCCGCAGCGACAGGGTGCACGCAGCCAGCATCACATTGGTGTCGCTACCCCCAAAAGCCTTGCTGACCGCCCTGACATCGGCCAACGACAGTGTGGTGAAAGCGACCGCGCGCCGTTTGGTCAGCGGCGAGTTGAACGCCGTCTGGGGCGTCGGCCGGGTCGGTTGGGATGATGTAGGCGTTGAGCGGCGCCGATCGGCTCCGAGAAGTCGGCCATGCGCTGTCTGCAGGGCGCCCAATACCGTCTCTGCAATCAGCCACGCACCCGTGACCTGGTTCTCGACGATCTCGGTCACCATATCGATCACAAGTTCACCGACGGACGGCGCAGTGCCCAGGCTCGGCTCGGTCGGTAGATCGTCGACCACACCAAGGTGCGGACCGCGACTCAGCAGTCTGGGCCATACCGACCCCCACCCTGCGAACCTGTCGTTCAGGACGGGTGACATCCTTACCACCAGCGCCCACCGACCGTCCGCCAGTCCGTCGACAGTCCAAGCCTCCCAGAGCCGTTCGCGGCATTCACGATGACCGCTGGACAATTCCGCAACCAACCGTGCCAATTCGGCACGACCACCAGGCGCCGGAGCCGTTGCGCGGTGAATGTGCTCCGACGGGTCATAGTCCGCGATCTCGGCCCATACCGGGTGGCCGATGCCGAGAGGCTTGGTCACTAGCCGACTACGGAAGCGGGCCAATCGCGGCAACGAGGAGACCACCAGTTGGTGCAGGCTTTGGTGGCTGAGCCGATCGGAGCCATCGAGGATGATGATCGCGACACTGTGGGCAGGTGTCGACGGGCCTTCCGTCTGCAGCGACAAAGCAGCGGGCCCGGAAAGGCGCGTTACCAATGTGTCGCACATTCTGCTGCGAAACCGCTTACCCCAGAAGTATTTTCAGACAACGCTGAAACAGTGGGTGCGGCAGACGATGGTTCCGGAGGTCGTCGCGCTGTCCCTGGTCGGCGGACGCGCACTATGCCGCCAGCGAATTATGAGGCGACAAGCTGATAGCGTCGGCCGGTGATCCGGCCACCGCGTCGGACAATTCGCGCGTCATCAGGACGCTCCCGTCTTGACCACAATGGCCAGATCTCGCCGCATCGTCGACGAAGCGATTTACAGCGGCCGCGCTCTTCATGACGACCTTGATCCCCCCACGCTACCCCGGCTTCGGGGAATCGATCGGGACGACGGATTCGTAGCGATGGAATCGACCGAGCACCCGCAGAACCATGGCCGCCCCCAGATGACAGAGCACGCGGCTCGCCTGGCGAATCCCTCACGATTGGCGCATTATCGCGCCATGAGACGAGAAGTGGGCACCGAGATGGAAGTGCAAATCACCGCCCCTACGACCCTGGAATTTCAGATCGCCGTTGCACCGCATCCGCACACCGAGGTATTCGAGTCATTGCGCTTCCTTCTCAACGGAGACCTCATCCAACCGTTGGAGGTCAGCGGCGTCCATGGCAACCGGATCCACAAGTTCGATGCAGCGGTGGGGACTCTGAAGGTCGAGTACTCGGCGACCATCGTGGGTCAGACCGATCCGGCTCCGGTCACCGAATACGACCAGTCGATGTATCTGCGGCCCAGCCGCTACGCCGAGGCCGACAAGTTCTATGGTTTCGCCGCAACCGAATTCGGCTCGTACAACGATTCGGCGACGCTCTTGGAGAATGTCAGCTCATGGGTGGGCACCCGGTTGAATTATGTGCCGGGGTCCAGCGATCCGATCGACGGAGCAGTAGACACCTTGCTTGCCGGCAAGGGCGTTTGTAGGGACTTTGCCCATCTGGTGGTGGCCCTACTCCGTGCGGTGAACGTTCCGGCCCGGCTGGTTTCCGTGTACGCACCAGGCTTGTATCCCATGGATTTTCACGCGGTGGCCGAGGCATTCGTCGAAGGGCAGTGGCGCGTAGTCGATGCGACGCTGTTGGCGCCTCGGCAGACATTGGTGCGGATCGCCACCGGTCGTGACGCCGCAGACACCGCATTTCTCGACAACCACAAAGGCGCCATCACCTTGAACCAGCTGTCGGTGACTGCTGTCGTCGACGGCGACTTGCCGGCTGACTCGATCGATCAATTGGTTTCCATTCGCTGAGAACGCATACCGGGCCCGAATACACCTGGCGTACAGTGGAAAACATCGGCAATAACTCGTGCATGATCAGTCAAGGTCGTGTCATTGGCGATTCGAAGGATTTGGCCAGTCTCGCGGTCAAGACGGGAGCGTCGTCATGGCGCCGAGAAATGGTCAGTTGGAAGCCGGCAACCGGCACCCCCCACCCGAGCACACACCGCGGCTGAAGCTCAAGCCCAAGGCGCCACTGAGCGGCTATGTCGACGGTGCCTGGCAACCGCGCAGCGACAGGCTTGAAACCGAGCTGCCCGATCTGCTGTCGGTCCTCTCGGTTCGCCTCGGTCCCATTTGCCGGGTGATCTACAACGTGGGCGAATGGCGAAGCTCCCCAGCCAAATTCAGGACCGGCGGTCGGGTGGTACGACTCGACGGATATAGCCGCCAGCCTGCTAACACCGTCGAGATTCTTGGTTTGAATCGCAATAAGGTCGTGCTACTGGTGGTTTCCCCGGAAACTGAGCCGACCCGGGCGCACGCGGTGTTGATGGCCGCTGCCGGGCCCAACAACGCGTCGACGGTCATGGACCTTCTGGAGCGCATCGCGGACTAGAAAGCGGCACCATTCGGCCTAGCCGTTGAAGCGCAACGACTTACGGCTGTGAGTCGTCGGGCTCGGAATACCGGACCCGCTCAGTGGAAAGCACGTCCGGCTAGGACTTGAATGGAAGTATGGTCGACCGAATGCGCGCCGAACTAGGCCGCGCCGTAGACGAAGCAAGACCGGAAGCGCCTTACGCCCAGACCGCCCTGGGTGACGGTCCGGTGGGGCAACGACTGGAGTCCGCGATCCTCGCTCTGGCAGAGCTGCGTGGTCCGGACAGCAGCACCTGCCCGTCGGATGCGGCCCGGGCCGTCGGTGGCAAGCAGTGGCGTGAGCTGATGGACGAGGCGCGCGCCATCGCACGGGAGCTGGCCAAATCCGGCCGCGTGGAAATCACACAACGCGGAAATGTGCTCGATCCCGCCACCGAGTGGCGTGGCCCCATCCGCATCCGCGCCGTCCGGGGCTGACGCTCGCCTCGTCGTGACGGGCCGCCGACGTACGCTGGCGGAATGGCTATCGAATCGACAATGCTCGAGCTCGGCACTCCCGCACCGCACTTCGCCCTGCCCGAACACGCGACCGGCGCCACCCTGAGCCTCGACGACCTGACCGGCCCAGCGCTGGTCGTCACCTTCATCTGCAATCACTGCCCCTACGTCCAGCACGTCGCCGACGGCCTCGCCGAACTGGGCCGCGACCTCGTCGAACGGGGGGTGCCGATGGTCGCCATTTCCAGCAACGACGTCGTGGCGTATCCACAGGACGGTCCCGATCAGATGGTCGCCGAGGCCGAGCGCCACGGCTGGACCTTCCCGTACCTCTACGACGAGAGCCAGGACGTCGCACGCGCGTTCTCGGCCGCCTGCACTCCCGACACATTCGTGTTCGACGCTGACCGTCGCCTGGTTTATCGGGGTCAGCTCGACGATTCCCGGCCCAAGAACGAACTGCCGGTAACGGCGGCCGACGTACGTGGCGCGGTGGAAGCGGTCCTTGCCGGACGGCCGGTCGACCCGAATCAGCGACCGTCGATCGGCTGCGGCATCAAGTGGCGTTGAGGCCGGCCGTCAGGACTGGTGCGCCACGATCACCGGCGCCCGCACCGCGTGCACCACGCCGTTACTGACCGACCCCAGCAGCATGCCGGACAGGCCGCCTCGGCCGTGGCTGCCGACGACGACGAGCTGCGCGCGTTCGGACTCTTCGATCAGGGCGCGACCGGGATGGTCGAGAACGATCACCCGGTTGACCTTGACGTCGGGATACCGCTCCTGCCACCCCGCCAGGTACTCGGCCAGGTTGCGCTCGGCTTCCTCGCGCCATTCCAGCCAGGGCAACTGGTAAACCGCCATGTCGCTCCAGGCGTGCACAGCGGTGAGTTCGACCCCGCGTCGTGATGCTTCATCAAGGGCGAGGGCCAGCGCGTGCTCAGAAGTCGGGGAGCAGTCGATGCCCACCACTACCGGCGCGCTCTTGGACTGCGGCATCCACGAGGCTTCCTCGCGGATGATGGCGACCGGGCACTTCGCACTGTGCGCCACACCCGAGCTGACCGACCCCAGCAGGACGCGCTCGACCGCGCTGCGCCCGGTGGAACCCACCACGACCATCTCGGCGTCCCGAGACATCTCGATCAGGGTGGGTACCGGGGCCGACGCCTTCACTTCGCTGGTTATGCCGATCGTCCGGTCCGTCGACAGGGCGTCCTCGGCGATCTTGACCGCGTGCTCGAGAAGCTCGCGGCCATCGTCCTTCTGCCACAACGTGACTCCCGCCGCCGTCGGCACCTGCGGATACGCCGGCACGACCGGGTTGTACATGTGGACCAGGGTCAGTGGGACGTGTCGCATCGCCGCCTCATGGGCCGCCCAGAAGACGGCGGCATTGGATGCGGCCGATCCGTCGACGCCGACGACGACGCCATAACGAGTCACGGTGCCAGACATGGTGTCCTCCTTCGACGCCTGATCTGTGACGCCCTGACTATGACGCTATTGCTCCGGAGGTGTCTGGTCACGGGCCTTAAGTCCTCGACCGCGTAAGTCGTGAGACCCTTCGTTGTTGCGGCCCAAGCCCGCTCACGGGACCAAATTCGCGCCGCCAGGTGCCAAACGACCCTGCCGGCAGGCCCAAATCGCACGATAGCGTCTGCGCTATGGACCACAAAGAGTCCCCGAGGTCGGTAGTGGTGGGAATCGACGGGTCGGACGCGGCGATCAACGCCGCCCGGTGGGCCGTTCCAGAGGCCGGCGCCCTCGACATCCCACTGCGTCTGGTCTATGCCGTCACGCCACCTCCGGCGGACGCGCCCCCGGGGGAAGAAAACCTCGACACCGAGTACGGTGAGACCGCACTGCGTGCCGCCTGTGCCGCGGTGCACGCGACCGGGCAGCCGGTGAAAATCGAGACCGACCTGGTGACCGGCTTGCCCGGGCGGGTCTTGATTGACGAATCCCGCAGTGCGGCAATGGTTTGCGTCGGCTCCGTGGGCATCGGACGCTTCGCACGGCGGGTGCTGGGTTCCACCGCCGAGGAGGTGGCGCGGGGCGCGTTGTGCCCAGCGGCCGTCATCCGGACGAGTCGCGGCGCCGAAGCGCCGGCCTCCGGCTCGATCGCCGTCGTCGTCGACGATTCCGCGGACAACGACCTGGTGCTCGAGCACGGCTTCCGGGAAGCAGGGCTGCGGTCCGCACCGATCCTGGCGCTCGGCGTGTGGCGCTGGGGATTTGGCGAGATCCCCTACTCCCAGCTGGAGCACCGGCTGGGCCGGTGGGTGAACCAGTACCCCGGTGTGCATGTCCGCCCGGCCGCCGCCCGCGACGGTGCCGCCGAATTCCTCGGCGACACACAAGAACCCGTGCACCTTGCGGTGATAGGCGCCGGCGACGCGGGCAAGGTCGCCAAAATGGTGGGGCCGCTCGATCCCCATTTCGGGCACGCCGGACGTTCGGTGCTGGTGGTGCGCTGACCGCGGACCGATCAGCCCACGGGCAGCGGCACCGTCCAATGGACCCGGGTCCCGTCGGCAGGCGAACTGCTGACTTCGCAAGTGCCACCGAGTTGTTGAGCCCGATGCTCCAGGTTCGCCAGACCACTGCGCCGGCGATTGTCGGCCGGGACGCCGTGGCCGTTGTCGCTGATCGTCATGGTGAACATGTCGGCGGCACTGACCTCGATGGTCAGCCTCGAAGCGCCGGAATGCCGAATCACGTTGCTGATCGCCTCTGTCGCAACGGCTTCCGCGTGATCGGCGAGCTCACCGTCGACCGCGCTCATGGGGCCGTCCATGTGGACGGTGGTGTAGATGTCGCGGTCGTCGGTGAGATCCGCGACGATCCGCTGCAGACGGTGCCGGAAGCCCCCGTCGGACCCCACCGGCAGCTTCAGCTGGAAGATCGTCGTGCGAATCTCTTCGATGATCTTCTGTAAGTCATCGAGCGTGCGGTTGAGCCGGTCGGCGACTTCGGGCGAGCGGGCCCGGGCCAGTGTCCCCTGTAGATCCATTCCGGCGGCGAAGAGTCGTTGGATGACGTGGTCATGGAGGTCGTGGGCGATCCGCTCCCGCTCGGCCAAAATCGTCAGCTGCCGCGCGTTCTCCCGCCCTGACGCCAGCATCAGCGCTATCGCGGCATGGGTGGCGAACTGGCCGACCAGATCGAGGTCGCTGTCCTCGAACGGCGGCTGATAGGCGTCGCGGGCAAGGGCCAGCACGCCCGCCGTCTGATCGTGGGCACGCAGCGGCATGACGATCGCAGAGCGCTGACCGACGTCGGTGAAAGCCTGGATCGGATAGCTCAACGACTCGGTGATCAACGGTTTGCCCGAGCGAAACACGGCACCGCTGGTAGAGCCGTCCACCGGAACCCGCTGCCCGATCACCTCGTCGGCGTGCCTGCCGACCGCCGCGGAGACCACCAGTGTGTCCGCTTCGTCCAACGGCAGGTCGCTGTCGATGGGCACCAGGACGATCCCCTGCTCCGATCCGGTAAGGGTGCGGGCGCGCTCGGCGATCAGCTGCAAGGGACGTCGGTGGGCATGATCGCCGGCCAGCAGCGCGGTGGTGATTTCACGACTCGCCTCCATCCACTTGACGGAGGTCCGCTCGCGCTCGAAGACCTGCGCGTTGTCGATGGCCACCGCCGCGGCGAACGCCAACGCGCGAGCCGCGAACTCGTCGGACTCGGTGAACGTTCGGCCCGGGTCGACGTGGGTCAGATAGAGGCTGCCGAACACCACCCCGCGGATCATGATCGGGACACCGAGAAATGCGCGCATCGGTGGGTGGTGCTCGGGAAAGCCCACCGCAGCCGGATGGCGGGTCAGGTCTTCCAGCCGAAGCGCGGGCGTCTCGACGAGCGAGACGCCCAGAACGCCCTTGCCCACCGGCAGATGGCCGATCTTGTGGGCCTTCTCGTCGTCGATGCCCGAATGGACGAACCTGAGCAGTGTGCCTTCAGGATCGCGGACGGCAAGCGCGCCGTATGGCGCCGACGTCAGCTCCCGGGCCGCGTGAATGATTCTGAGCAACGTCGCGTCGAGGTCGAGGTCCGAACCGATCTCGACGATCACCCGGAGCAGCTGTTCCATCTGGTCGCGGGCCGCCATCAATTCGTCGAGTTGCTGGTGCATCCTGGTCACAAGTCCAGGCTGACCGAGGCCAGCAAAAGCTGACCCGTGCTCGTCTTTGCCCACCCGAGCTGTACCTCCAAGACGATCCTTGGCTTCCGGCGGTGCACGGCACGCCCGATGCCGCTGATCAGCTTAATCACATCGGCGTCAGGCGGCCACCGACCCTGCCAGCCTGTCAGACAGCGGTTGTCACACTTGTCCGCCGGACGCACGCACTGGTCGCAAAACGAAAAATTTCTATCGGCCGTGCGGTGGTGTTCGCGAACCGGACTCGGTGCCCAGCCGGGACGCGAACACCGCCGCTTGCGTGCGCCGTTCCATACCCAGTTTGGCCAGCAAACGCGACACGTAATTTTTCACGGTCTTCTCGGCGAGATACATCCGGTCCGCGATCTGCCTGTTGGTCAGACCCTCGCCCAGCAGGCCGAGGAGCGTCCGCTCCTGTTCGGTCAGCGCGGCCAGCGGATCCTTCTTCTCCCCGCCACCGCGCAGCTTCGCCATCAGGGCTGCCGCGGCCCGATTGTCGAGTAGGGACTTGCCCGCTCCGACCTCTTTGATCGCTCGCGCCAGTTCCAGGCCTTTGATGTCCTTCACGACATAGCCGCTGGCACCGGCCAGAATCGCCTCCAGCATCGCTTCATCGGAGGTGAACGATGTCAGCATCAGGCAGCGCAGCTCCGTAACGGCGGACAGCAGGTCGCGGCACAATTCGATGCCGTTTCCATCCGGGAGTCGCACGTCCAGGACCGCGACGTCAGGCTTCAAAGCCGGAATCCTGGCCATGGCTTCGGATACGGACCCCGCTTCGCCGATCACTTCGAGCTCAGGGTCGCTGGCAAGAAGGTCGACCAGTCCCCGCCGAACCACTTCATGGTCATCGACCAAGAAAACCTTCACCATTGCGAATTCCTCCCTGGCTGACCGTGCGAAATCACGCTGAAAAGCAGCAGGTCAACTTCTGCCATCATGATTCACGCAACGCCAGCTTAAATCCAATGGCACCGCCTAGATTTTTCCGGCGCGCCGGTCACCCGTCAGCGCCTCGTTGCCGAAGCCGCTCAATTCGCGGGTGCTGGTCGACCCGGCGCTTCGGTCGTGCCGGCGCGGGCCGCGTCACCGATATGGACCATCACCCGCTCCAGCACCAGGTCGTAGGCATCACCGTCTTCGACCAGGCAGTCCAGGCCGCGACGATGCAGAAATCCTTCCAGACGCCGATCAAGGGTCCAATCGATATAGGCGCTGTCGGCGTAGGCCGACTTCAAGAATTGGCGCGCAAGCTCATCCGCGCTGGACGCAGTCACCAATGACCGATCTCCAGTTCTGGCAGCCATTCACACTCCCCTGCGGGCCCCGACACCCCTCGACAGCAACCGGCACAACCATCCTCACGATGATCGGGGCGCCCGGATAGGGTCCGAAGTCACCTCGTTGGCCCTCCTCGTTGACTGGGCGGGCGGTCGCAGATTCACAGATTCGGACGATCGACGATCAGCAGCGAGCAATCCGCGTGGTGCAGCACCGCATTGCCGGCCGGCCCCAGCAGTTGCGTCACCACGTCCTGGTTGCGGTGCCCGATCACCACCATCCGCACGTGTCGGCCTTGACCGGCCAGATAATCGACCAAACTCCCGCGTGAAACCGCCCCCCGGACGTCGACATCTGGATAGTGCCGTCGCCACCGCTCCAGTCGGCGGTCCGGATAGTCGCATCCGGCCCGTTGCCCATAGCTGATTGCGCGAAGCGGTAAATCGCGCAGCCGGGCTTCCTCCATGGCAGTCCTCATCACGGCATCGGAGTCGGCGGCCGCATGAGAGTCCACGGCGATCCAGTGCTCATCGCGCCTGGCCCGGTCACCGTGACGGCGAATAACGGCGACCGGGCAGTGTGCCGCTTGGGCTACCGTCGCCGCGGTCGAGCCGGCCCGTTCTGGACGGAAGTGGTGCAATCCAACGGCCCCGACGCACACCATGACCGCCGAAGCCGATGCTCGCGTCAGTGCGACGGTCGGCGGTTCTTGGGCGATCTCGATCTCGATCCGGACGGGCTTGTCCGCCGCCTCGGCGGTCACGCCCGCATAGCGCACGGCGTTCTCCGCGATGGCCAGTTTGCGAGCCACCCGGTCCGGCGGAATCTCCGGAACGTCGTCCGGTTCTATCGCGTAGAGCAGCCGCAGCGGGATGTCCCTCGCGACCGCTTCATCCACCGCCCACACCGCTGCGTCGATGGCCGCCCGCGAGCCATCGATCCCGACGACGATGGAACGGTGGCCGGCCGGCACATACATTGCGCTACCCGCGGACCACGAGCACCGAGCATTGGGGATGTGCGAACAGCGCATGCCCCGAGGGGCCGACGAGGCGTGCCAGCTGATCGGCTTCGTCGCTGCCGATGACCGCCAACTGCACTCGCTCGTCGTTGGCGCTCAAGAACTTGGCGATCGCGGACCGTGTTGTGATGGGGTAGACACGAACCTCGGGATTGATCTGCTGCCAGGCCCGCACCCGCCGTTCGAACTCTCCGTCGGTGTGCTCGGTCAGTTCCTCGGGGCGGCCGCCCAGCACGAGCAGAGGCGCCTTGCGCAGCTTCGCCTCCCAGGCCGCATATTCGACGACAGCGTCGTTGTCGTCGGTCATTCTTACGATGATCCAATTGACCGGCGGCTGTTCGGTGTCGGTCCGCAGGACCGCGACCGGGCAGTAAGCCTTTTCCGCGAGATCGGCTGCAGTCGAACCCAACAGCGCGCGGGCGTAACGCCCGATGCCCACCGAGCCGACGCAGATCATCTCGGCATCGCGTGACGCCTCGATCAGAACCGTTGCCGCCGGCCCCCGTTCGATATCGGTCGTGACCTCGACGGATTTCGCTGCGGCCTCGATCGCCAATTGTGCTGTCTTGAGTGACTTTTCGGCGTGGCCGAGGTCTCGGGCGTAGTCATCCGCCGACGAGTGGGTCTGGCTGATCACGGCGATGAGGTGCAACTGCCGGCCGCGGCCTATGGCTTCATCGACACCCCACAGCGCGGCCGCGATGGCTGCCTCGGATCCGTCGATTCCGACGATGATCGGCTTCATCTCACATCTCCCTGGACTCGACCGGTGTTGGAACAGCTTGAGGACTGGCGATCCGGTACACGTCGATCAACCGGGCGACGTCCCCCGATGTGACGATGCCGACCACTTTGCCCCCCTCCATCACGAGGGCACGGCTGCGTGGACCGACCGGTGTCATCCTCTGCAGCAACGCATTCAGTGGCTCGCCCGGCGCTGCGACCGGAACGTTCTGCAGGGGCACGGCAACGTCGCGCACCCTCGTCGTCGCACGCAGACCGGGCGCGACATCGCGCAGCTGTCGCAGGGTGACCAGGCCGACGGTCGATCCGTTTCGATCGGTGATCGGGTACGCGGAGTGACGATCTCCGAGCACGTAACACTCGATGAAGTCCTCAACGGAGATCCAGTCGGGCGCGGTGTGCGGTTTCGGTGTCATCGCATCAGCCACGCACATTCCGCCGAACATCTGTTGGTTCGTCGCCTGCACTTCCTCCTCGCGTGCGGCCGCGAGAATGAACCAGCCGATGAACGCCAGCCAGACGCCGCTGATCAGACCGCCCACCACAAATTCGGCCAGGCCCAGGGTGATCAGCACAATGGCCACGATCCGCCCGGCACGCGCCGCCCCGACAGCGGCGCGCACTCTGTCGCCGTGGCGCTGCCAGAGGAGGGCACGCACGACCCGTCCACCGTCCAGCGGAGCCCCCGGCAGCAGGTTGAACAGGCCCAGTAGCAGGTTTACCGCAGACAGCCACCACGCGACGCTCACCACGATCACCGCGATGTGGGCTGATTCCAACGTGATTGCCAGTCCGGCGAAAGCCACTGACAGCGCCAGACTGGTGGCGGGCCCGGCGACCGCGATCCGGAAAGCGGCCTTGGGGGTCGGCGCTTCGCCCTGCAATGTCGTCACACCGCCGAACAGCCACAGCGTGACGCTGTCCGTCGTCACGCCCACCCGGCGAGCGACCAACGCGTGTGCGAGTTCGTGCGCGAGCAGCGAACTCAACAGCACCAGCGCTCCGCACGCGCCGGCAGCCCAGTACGCCCCACGCGGATAACCCGCCACATCGTGGGGCAAGGTGGTTGCCAGGCTCCAGGTGAACAACCACAGGATCACGATGACGCTCCAATGGGCGTTCACCCGCAACCCTGCAATCCGTCCGAGCGGAATGGTGTCGCGCACGGTGGAACCTCCCAGGATCTACGTTGGGCCTCAGGACTTTTCAGAGGCCGGGCCCGCCGCACTGACGGGGGTGGAGTCTGCGCGTTCCGCGCGGTGCTTGGTGCCGAGCAGCCATCCCCTGGTGCCCATCGCGATCACCGGTCTGGCGAGTTCCATCGCGAAGACCTCTCCGGGATGACGTAATGCGATCCTGGCCCGGGCGAGCAGCCGCACCCGGTCCTCCCAGTGCGGCTGCACGTGAAACGACAGGACCGCACTCCAGCTCGGGCGGGATTGTTCGGTCCGGAACACCACGTATTGCTCGGGCACGACTTCTTCAACCGTCAGGGTCACGCCGTCGGGTAGGCCGAGCCAGCCCGCCGGCGCCAGGCGGAGCCGGTCGCCCACCGCGAGCGGGCGGCCGGCCGGCTGCGGCTGGTCAGTGTCATCAGCCGCGGAGACAAACGGATTCTTCTGCAGTTGCGGCCAGACCGCGAACGCCGGTGCGTCGATGTAGACCGCCTCGGTGACCTGGATGGCCGGATCCCCGACCAGGGCGTCGCCCGGTAACCGCATCTGGGTTTCCGCTTTGGTGGTGCCCCAGTTGCGGTAATAACGGCGCGCACAGTAGAGCGCGCCCAGCAACGCGGTCGCCTCCGCGAGGCGCCTGATCGTGGTCATGGTGTCAGTTTGCGCCGGGTGGCAGGTGCTCGGCGAGGGTCATTGGTCCTCGTCGAAGCCGCCAAAATGCTCCGGGTTCCTCCGGCGCCGTTGGGGACCAACGGCACTACCGAGGGCGACTTACGGCACGGATAGTGGTGCCGGTAAGGGGATGCGGAGGTGCGTGCAATATGGATCGCCTGTCAACGGTGGAAGCAAGTTTTCTCGAGGCAGAAGATGCCGACCGGCACCTGAGTATGGCGATTGGGGCGCTGGCCGTGATCGACGGACCCGGCCCGGGCCGCGACGAACTCATCGCCGCGCTGTCCGACCGTCTGGGCAGCGTGCCCCGGCTCCGGCAGGTGGTGCACCAGCGCCCCTTGCAGGTTGCCGCGCCGGAATTGGTGGTCGACAACAACTTCGACATCACCCACCATGTGCGCTGGGCGGTCGTGCCGCAGCCCGCGGACGAGTCCGCGTTGTTCCGAACGGTGACCGATCTGATGGAGCGCCGCCTGGATCGCGACCATCCGCTGTGGGAATGCTGGGTCATCGACGGTCTGCCCGAGCGTCGATGGGTCGTGCTGCTGAAGATTCATCATTGTCTGGCAGACGAAGTCACCACCCTAAGGGTGTTGACGAGCATCTCCGACTCGGGCGCTGGTGCTCTGTGCGAGACCCTTGCCGGCGAGCCGGCGTCGCCGTTCAAGGGCGCAGGGTTGCGGACCAACCCGGTGACGTGGGCCAGAGGGATCTGGCGGGCGTCTATGGTCGGGACCGAGATCGCCGGTCAAACGGCAAAGCAGGTAACCGAATTCGTTGCCCGCCTGCTCGGCTCGACCGGTGGCTCGCAGCGGCCGGGACACGTGGCCGGCGCACGGGGTTACAGCGCGGTCCGCGTTCCCCTCAAAGACGTCGACACGGTGTGCGAGGTCTTCGGCGTCACGCGCAACGACGTCACCCTTGCCGCGATCACCGACAGCTTTCGCGCTGTGCTGCTGCGCCACGGTCAGCAGCCGCGGCGCAACTCGCTGCGCACGCTGATCCCGGTGTCGCTGGGTTCACCGGAACCCATGGACCGCATTGACATTCGGGCCTCGGCGATGCTCCCCTTCCTGCCGATCGAGCAGAAGGATCCGGTGAAACGCCTGCGCCTCATCCACGCCAGGCAGAGTCGGCCCGAGGGAGACGGGGGCTCGCATACCGCGGACAACCTGGCCGACCGTCTACCGTTCATGTTGAGCGCGTGGAGCATTCGGCTGCTCATGCGGCTACCGCAGCGCAGCATCGTCACACTCGCCGCGTACGTGCCAGGCCCCCGGCAGCGCCTGCAGGTGCTGGGGCGGCCCGTGGAGATGCTGTTGCCGATACCACCCACCGCGGCGCCCTTGAGCACCGTCGTCAGCACCCTGAGCTATGTCGACGAACTGGTGCTGGGCATCACCGCCGACGCCGACGCGACTCCGGATGCCGACGAGATTGCAGGGGGGATCGAGCTCGGGGTCGCACGCCTGCTCGCCCGGGCCCTGGCCCGGCGGCGGTCGGGGACCAGACGTGTTCGGCGACCGGCCCGGCCGGGTTCCCGATAGCGCGGCTACGGACGTGACGTTCTTCAAGGTGGTCGCGCTGGATCTGGATGGGACCCTGACCACGGCAGGCCACCTGGCACCGGAAGCGCTGGCGGCGATCGAAGAGGCGCGACGCAACGGCCTGGCGATCGTGCTCGTATCCGGCCGCATCTTGGCCGAACTGCGAGCCGACTTCCCACAGATAGCCGACTACGTGGATGCGATGGTGCTGGAAAACGGTGCGGTCACGGTCGTCGACGGACTGAGCCACGCATTGGCTCCGCCGGTGGACGGGGGCCTCACACAGGCCCTCAGCGATCGGGGCGTTCCCTACCGCCACGGCGAGGTGATCCTCGCGATCGACGGTGAGCACACGCCCGCTGTCCTCGACCTGATCGGTGCGCTGGGGCTGGACTACCAGATCATCCGCAACCGCTCCGCACTCATGGTGCTGCCGGCCGGAATCACCAAAGGCACCGGGCTGGCCGCGATGCTGGCGGCGATGAATCTGTCCCCGCACAACGCCGTAGCTGTCGGGGACGCCGAGAACGATTTGGCGCTCTTCGGCGTCGCCGAGATCGGCGTGGCCGTCAGCAACGCGGTGTCCTCGGTGCGGCGATGCGCCGATCTGACGTTGGACAAACCGAACGGCACCGGGGTGGCTGAGCTGCTGGCGGGTCCCTATCTCACTGGGGCACAACGCTGGTGCCCGACACGGCGCTGGATCGCGGTAGGCACCTTTGACGACCTGACACCGGCCCGGGTGCCGGGAAGCCAGGGCCGGGTGGTGATCACCGGGCCCGCCGCCTCCGGCAAGAGCCACCTGGTCGGGCTGCTGGCCGAACGGTGGATCCTGGCCAATTACTCTGTGCTGCTGCTCGATCCCGAGGGAGACCACATACACCTGCAACAGCTCGGTCAGGTGCAGGTGGTCGACGCCGGTCAGCACCTGCCCGAGCCGGCTGTCCTGGTGAACACCCTACGGCCACAGACCAGCATCGTGGTGGACATGTCCGGGCTGACCGAGGCGAGCAACAGTGATTACATGCACCGGTTGCGGCTGACGGCCGAGGCGTATCGCGAGGAGCACGGATTTCCCCACTGGGTGATCTACGACGAGGCGCATCTGCTCGGCGCGGAGGAACACGCACACTGGACCCGGCGGGGCGGCTACGTGCTTTCATCGTTTGCCCCGGCTGCCCTGCCGGCCAAGGAAATCGACAACAGTGATGTCCTCCTGACCCTGATGCCGCCGGCCACCCCGGCAGACATCGATTCCGGGAGGCGGGCGACCGTTCAATTCGGCTCCGGCCCGCCCCGCATTTTCACCATCGCCGACCGGTTGACCACGCACGTGCGGCACGGCCACAAGTACGCCGATGTCCGCCTGCCCCAGGAGCGACAGTTCTACTTCCACAGCGCCGCCGGAATCCCGGTCGCCCCCGCGGCGACGTTGCACGATTTCTGCACTGCGATAGCGCATCTCGACCAGCGAGCGCTCGAGTACCATCTGGCACGGGGCGATTTCTCGCGGTGGCTGGACGGCACCATCACGGACAAGGACCTGGCTGCGAAAGTGGCTGCGTGGGAGGACGAACTGGAGGCACACCGCGCCGCCGACCTGGAACGGATCAGGCACAAGCTGGTCCAGGCGGTCGAGGAGCGGTATCTGCCGGCGGTGGAACTGCGCTGAGGACTTCCGGCCCTAGCCCAACACCCTGCTCTGCGAGCAGATTGTGATGGTGGGATCGAACACTGCACTGCAAGCGACACCCGACACACGCGCGTGTGCCCGCGTCATCGGCCCCTTCGTCGTCATCGTCACCGCGACCGCGATCGGGCGGGCCGACTCCCTGCGGACGCTGCTGGCGGAGTTTCGCGCAAGCGCGGTATGGCCCTGGGTCAGTGGCGTATTCGTCCTGATACTCGGGTTGGTCGTGGTGGCCCTGCATCGGCATTGGCGCGGCGCGCCCGCGATCATCGTGTCGGCCCTCGGTTGGTTGACGACGCTGAAAGGGTTTCTGCTGATGGCCTTGCCGCAGAGCTACCTGTCGTTTGCCTACTCCGCGGTCGACGTAACCGCCTGGTGGCGTGTGGGTTTCGTTGCCATGGCACTGCTCGGGCTGTATCTGACTTTCGTCGGATGGATGCCTGCAGCCAAGCCGGCGCCCCAGCCCGCAGGCCAGACCACGCAAGTACGCCGCGCCGCCTGAGAGCACTCAGCCGGGGCAGGCGCCCACGGCCACTTCGAGTTCGGCCAGACAGGCCTCGGTCAGCGGGATGAATCTCTCGATATCGGGCACCACGTCAGCTCCCGCGACGAAGCCGAATCCCACCCGGTCGGCATACGAGCACGTGGTCACGTTGAGTCCCTGGCCGTCATAGACAGTCGAGACCGGGTAGATCTCCTCGACGTGAGCGCCATTGAAGTACATCTCGGTGCGTGGCCCGGGTACGTGCGAGATAGGCAGGTTGTATCCGGTCCGGCCCTGCCACGTCACCGGCAGCAGCGGCGGAATCACGGTCGCGGCAACACTTCCCGCATTCGTCAGTAGCGACGCAGCCGATCCGCGCTTGGCCACCCAGCGTTTTCCTGCCGCCATGGAGCGGTGAATCAGCCCCAGGCGGGCGCCCGGATCATCCAGATCGGTGCCCAGCGGGCACAGCCACAGGCCGAACATGTTGCCGGAAGACTGCTTCGAAGAGCGCCCGGCATGGCTCCGCACGGTGATGGGACACACCGCGACCAGGGACCGGTCGGGCAGTTCCTCGTGCTCGCGCAACCATTGCCGCACCACGCCCGCCAGCATCGCCGTGATCACATCGTTGGCGCTGACTCCCGCCAATTGCTGGATGGCTTGGATACGATGGCGCGGCCAGCTGCCCGCGCAGACCGCACGCCCGGCTCCCAGACGACCGTTGAAGCGGGTATAGGGAGCATCGAACGGCAGTGTCGTCACGTGCGCGACCACACTGTCGACGACGGTCGCCAGCATTCCGGTAACCACGCCCTCAACCAACTCCACACCGGACCCGACCGTGCCGCCTACCCACCGCAGCGGCGCCGTAAGCCGCGACACCAGCCCGCTCGATGTGTCCGGCGGCGGTCCCGTCCAGCGGTCGGCGTAGAACGGCGGCATCGCGTGTTCCGCCGGGTCGGCACTGAGCGCACCGGTGATCATCCGCAGGCCCGCGACGCCGTCGATGACGGTGTGGTGCACCTTGACATAGAACGCGAAGCGACCGTCTTCCAGGCCGTCGATCAGATACGACATCCACATCGGACGCGACCGGTCGAGCCGCTCCGCGTCCAGTTCGCCGATCAGCCCCCACAAGCCCCCGGCGCCGACGGATAATGTCCGGCGCTGGCAATGGTGTTCCAGGTCAACGGATTCCAGCTCACGCCAAACCCACATGCCCCCGGTATCCACACCACGGTGCGGATAGCGGCGCAGCCGCCGGTCGATCGGCTGGGCCCCCGCGAGCGCCGACGCATACACGTCGTCGACGTAGCCGGGACCGGCTTCCGGCGGAGGCGACAAGATCAGCACTACACCGACGTGCATCGGGCTGGCCAGCAGTTCCCCGGCCATCATCGCGGTGTCCAGCGGGCTGAGCAGGTCCATCTCGACTCGGGCGATCAGGCGGGCCGGGCACGCAGCTTCGCAGGCGCCTCCAGCAGACCCGACTGTTGCAGCGCTTCCCACACGAACCGCTGCACCGGTTGGGAGCGGAAGAATCCGGTGTGACCGCCCGGGTACCAGACGATTTCGGGTTTACCCCAGTGCTTCCAGAGGCGATTGACCTGCTCGCGCGGATGTACGAGGCGATCGGCGACGCCGGCATAGATGAACCGGCCCTGCATCGGCACGCGCGGGGTCAGGGACAACGGCGACACCATCCGTCCGATGGGTTCGGCCAGCCGCATCGTCCGACGGCGTGGGTCATCGTCACTGAGACCCGAATGCCGGCCCAGCACGTCGACCAGGTCGGCCACCGGGACACCGAGGATCGCGCACGTGAGGCCGTCCTCCAGGCTGGCGACCAGCGATGCGATGTAACCGCCGAGCGACAGGCTGTTCAGGCCGATGCGGGAATCGGGCTCCTGCAGCCGGATCCACGACAGCAGCCGGCGGATGTCCCAGACGGCCTGGGCCGTCGCGTGCACATCGTCGAGCACATCCTCGCCCGGAAACACCGCGCCCTTCGGCAGGCCCCGCGCCCGGGGCCCGTGCATGGGCAGGACGGGCATCACGACGTTGAGGCCAAGCTCGTCGTGTAGCTTCCAGGCCCGGAACAGGGCCAGATCCAGTGCGGCCCGGCCCATCTCGGTCCCGTGCACACACACCAGCCAGGGCCGTGGTTGCGCGTGACGAAGCAGCAGCGCGTATTCACGGTCGTTTGCCGTGTAGCCCTGCCATCGCTGCACACCAGGTTCCCCCGGGTGCGGCGTGTAGCCACTGGTGAAGTACATGCGGTAGAACGAACGCCTGCGCCCCTTCACCTTTCGCACGGTGACATCCGAGGGCGCCGGCGGCTTGACGAAGAAGCCTTCCGGCTGGTCCAACCACCCCTTGCCGCCGTAGAACTCGAGACCGGCCAGCACCTCGCGGGTGATGCGGTCGAACACTTCAGGCCGACTGACCGGGCGACGGGCCTTCAGGCCCATCAGCACGACCTCGTCGCGAAAGGCCTGCGCCGCCAGCGCCACGGTCGGCCGGGCGATGGGGAGCTCGTCGGGAGTCTGACCCAGATAGTCCCGCCATGATTGGGCCAGGTACTGCCCGGTGTGCATGAACGGCGTCGCGGCGCCGACCAGACCGCCGACGGCCGGCACGCCCCAGCCGGAGGGCTCCGGATGCTTCTGGTCGCTACTGGTGGGCATCGTCATGGCGGCACGCTAACACCGCGCCGGGACGCGGCGTAGGGACCTAGGACCCCGCCCAGGCGAGCGAAAGTCCTTGACCTGCATAGCAGATGTCCGGCGCCTGAGTGAGGACGGATGACCAGGCCGGAAAGGACTTAAGTCACTCGCGCCCCCGGTGCCGGCGTCGTAGCGTCGAAAGACGGTATTCGGCCCGGAAAGCACGGATGAGCGCCATGAACACACCGCTAGCCTCACTGGAGAGGCCGGACCTCAGCAAGATCGAGCGGCGCGCCCCGTCGGTCGCACACCTGTTCCGCAACCGCGTCGCCGCCACCCCGCACGCCGAGGCCTTTCGCTACCCACGCGACCACGGGTGGGAGAGCGTGACGTGGGAGCAGGTCGGCGACCGGGTAAAGAACATCGCCGCAGGGCTGATCGCGCTGGGCATCGCCCCGGAAGATCGCGTCGCGCTCGCCTCCTCGACACGCTATGAGTGGGTGCTCGTCGATTTCGCGGTGATGTGTGCGGGTGCGGCCACCACCACCGTGTATCCGACGACGAACGCCAGCGATGTGGCATACATCGTTGCCAACTCGGGCAGCCGCGTCGTGGTCGCCGAAAACCAGGGGCAGGTCGACAAACTGCTCGAACATCGCAATGAGCTGCCGGCCGTGAGCAACGTCGTGATCATCGACGGCGACGGCGACGGCGACTGGGTCCTGACCCTCGACGAACTGGAGCGGCGGGGCGGCCGATTACTGGCCGACTCCCCCGACGCCGTCGACGCCAGGATCGCGGACGTGGGCCCCGACCGGCTCGCCAGCCTGATCTACACCTCGGGAACCACCGGACGGCCCAAGGGTGTGCGGCTGACACACGAGGCCTGGACCTACACCGCCGCGGCCATCGACGCGTTGAATGTGCTTGGCCCAGAGGATCTCAACTTCCTGTGGTTGCCGTTGGCGCACTCGTTCGGCAAGGTGATGCTGGCACTGCCGCTACAGATCGGCTTCCCGACCGCCATCGACGGCAGAGTCGAGCGGATCGTGGACAACCTCGCCGCCGTGCGCCCCACCGTGATGGGTGCGGCGCCCCGCATCTTCGAGAAGGCGCATGCCCGCATCGTCAGTATGGTCGGCGAGCAGGGCGGCTTGAAGAAGAAGATCTTCGACTGGGCCATCGCGGTCGGGTTGAAGGTGTCCGAAACCAGGCAAGCGGGCGAAAAGCCCTCGTGGGCATCCTCACTGGCGTACCGACTGGCGGATCGCCTGGTGTTCTCCACGATCCGGGAGCGGTTCGGCGGCCGGGTGCGGTTCTTCGTCTCCGCCGCCGCAAAACTGGATCGCAACGTCGCCCAGTGGTTCGACGCGGTCGGCATCGTGGTTCTCGAGGGCTACGGCCTGACCGAGACGGCGGCGGCCTCATTCATCAACCGGCCCAACGCTTACCGGTTCGGAACGGTCGGCTGGCCCTTCCCGGCCACCGAGGTGAAGATCGCCGACGACGGCGAGATCCTGCTCCGGGGACCGGGAGTGATGACGTCATACCACGATCTGCCGGACGCAACCGCCGAGGCACTCGACGATGAGGGCTGGTTCCGCACCGGTGACATCGGTGAGATCGACCCTGATGGATTCCTGCGCATCACGGACCGCAAGAAGGACATGTTCAAAACCTCGCAGGGCAAGTATGTGGCGCCCTCAGCGATCGAAGTTCGGTTCAAGGGCCTATGCCCGTACGCGGGTGAACTCATCGTCATCGGAGAGGCCAAGCCGTACTGCGTGGCACTGGTGACGCTGGACGGTGAAGCGATCACCGACTGGGCCGCGAAGCAGGGCCTGTCCGGCATGTCCTTCGCGGAGATCGCGCGCGACGAGAAGACGCGCGACCTGATCGCGGGCTATATCGACGAACTGAACTCGGAGCTCAATCGGTGGGAACAGATCAAGAAGTTCGCCATCCTCGACCGCGAACTGTCGATTGAAGCCGGCGATCTCACACCGAGCATGAAGCTGCGTCGCAAGGTGGTCGTCGACAAGTTCGCCGAACGCCTCGCGGAACTCTACGAGCCGGTCACGGCAGGGACTTAAGACCCCGATCGGAGGGCTTACGACTCTGCCCCGACCGGTTCGCCTTTCATACCGTTCATAGCGTCGGCGGGTGAAACCGCCTCAGCCGCACCAGTAGCTAAGAAAAGGGGATCTCATGCTCTCAGAACACCTCAGGTGGCTCACGAAAGCAGCAGGCCCGTTTGCCTCGGTGTATTTCGACGACTCCCACGACGCCGCCGACGCGGCCGGACAACTGGACGCCAAATGGCGCGATATCCGCGCGCACCTCGAGAATCTGGGAGCCGCCGCGGGCATCCTCGAGCGGCTGGAGGAAGCGATTCTGCACCATCAGCCGGCCGTGGGACGACGCGGCCGGGCGGTCATCGTCACGCGGGCTCAGGTGCTCATCAACGAGCAACTGATCAGTCCTCCCCCGGCCCCGATAATCCGCCTCTCGGACTACCCGTACGTCCTGCCGTTGATCGAACACGAAATGCGGCGACCGACGTACGTGTTCGCCGCGGTTGACCACACCGGCGCCGATGTGACCCTGTACAAGGGCCGCACGACGAGTTCGACGATCGTCGAGGGTTCCGGCTACCCGGTGCACAAACCCGCAACCGCCGGGTGGAACGGCTACGGCGACAAGCAGCACACCACCGAGGAAGCCATCCGGATGAACTGCCGCGCGATCGCCGACCACCTGACTCATCTGGTCGACGAGGCGGACCCGGAGGTGGTGTTCCTCAGTGGCGAGGTTCGTTCCCGCGCCGACGTGCTGGCCGAATTACCGAAACGGGTGGCGGAGCGGGTGGCGCAACTACATGCCGAAGGGCACCGCGGTGATGTCAATTACGCGGAGATCTTCCGGCTGACCGCTCCCGAGTTCGCCCGGCGTCACGACTTGGAGATGGCCGAGATCGCCGAGCGGCTCGACGCCGAGATCGGCCGCGGCTCCGGGTTGGCGGCCGACGGTCTCGTCGCGGTCTGCGCGGCGCTGCGCGAAGGCGACGTCGAGACGTTGATCGTCGGCGACCTGGGCGATGCGACGGTAGTCACCGGGGCGGCGCTGACCGCGGTGGCACCGGACGCCGACGCGCTCTCCGATTTCGGTGAACCGGTGGCGCGGGTCGCCAGGGCCGACGAGGCGCTGCCCTTCAGCGCTCTCGCCGTGGGCGCCAGGTTGGTTCAGGCGGACGACCGCCTCACACCCACCGACGGTGTCGCCGCCCTGCTGCGTTACGTCGCCACCGACCGGCTGGCCAGCACGTCCGATTCGCGACAGTGACATACACGCCGCCGCGGCGGCGTGTCGCGTCGTGCGATTCACGCTCGGCGGGTGCTCAAGAGGGGAACGACTTATGAAGCAGCACAACGAACCACCGCTGCGTGACGAAGAAATAGTGGTACCGGCCGGGCCGGTATCGATAGCAGGTCACCTGACGATCCCTCAGCACCCGAAGGGTGTCGTGGTGTTCGCGCACGGCAGTGGAAGCAGCAGGCACAGCCCGCGCAACCAGTATGTTGCCCGAGTGCTCAACGAGGCAGGTTTCGCGACAGTGCTTTTCGACCTGCTGACACCGGACGAGGAACGTGACCGCGCCAACGTCTTCGACATTCCACTGCTGGCGTCCCGGCTGGTGGACATCACCGGTTGGCTCGCCGGCCAGCCCGATACCGCGGCGCTGGCCATCGGCTACTTCGGCGCCAGTACCGGAGCCGGGGCTGCGTTGGCCGCTGCCGCCCATCCAGGTGTCAAGGTGGCAGCCGTCGTGTCCCGGGGCGGCCGGCCCGATCTCGCGGGTCCGGCGTTACGCCACGTGCAGTCGCCCACTCTGTTGATCGTCGGCGGACGCGACGAGATGGTTCTGGATCTCAACCGCCGGGCCCGCGCGGCGATCCCCGCCGAGTGCAAGATCGCCATAGTGCCCGGCGCAACGCACCTGTTCGAGGAGCCCGGCACCCTCGAACAGGTGGCGATGTTGGCGCGCGGCTGGTTCACCAGTCACCTCACTACGTCTCAGGATTAACCCGAAACACCTGTCACGCGGATGATTTCGGCTGCGGCCAACGCGACCACCTGCGGCACGGCCTGCTCGACCTGCGCGGTGAAACCGACGCCATGTCCGGTGTCGGCGACGTCGACGGCGTAGATCTGTAGCGCCTCGGGCACTCGCCCGAGTGCTTGGCCGAGCGCATAGGTGCGGCCGACGTCGATACTGTGCGAGCTCAGCGACTTCGCGGAGCTGAGCAGTTCGTCGAGGCTGCAGCAGCGGATACGGCCGCCGGTCGAGGCGGTCGTCACCGCGGCGTCGATGATGACCGCTAACCGCACTCCCGTCCAAACATCAAGCAGCGTCAGAGGATCCATGATCCCGGTCACGACCTCAACGCCCGGAAGCGCCAAATCGCCGAGTGCCCTGGCGGCAGTGACGCCCAGCCCGTCGTCACGCCGGTAGCGATTGCCGAGGCCGATCACGGCAACGGTGCCGGTCACGTGCGGTGGACCGTCAACGTCAGGAAGTGGGTCGAGCACGAGATGCAGGGGTCGTAGTTGCGAATCACCCGCTCGCACAACGTGGTGAGTGCGGCGTCCTCGAGGTCCAGGTTGTCGGAGATCACCCGGCTGAGATCTGCTTCGATAGCCGCCTGGTTCTGCGAAGTGGGTGGAATGATCGTCGCCGCGGAGACCTGCCCGTCCGCACCGATGTGGTACCGGTGATAGAGCAGACCACGGGGAGCTTCGCTGACGCCGTGCCCGACGCCGGCGCGGGCCGGAACGTCGACGAACGGGCGGGAAGGCCGCTGATACTCGCCGATGAGCCGCAGCGCCTCGTCGATCGCGTACACCACCTCCACGGCCCGGACAATGATGCTGCGGAAGGGGTTTCGGCACTGCGCTGACAGCCCGGCGCGTCGGGCGGCCTCGGCGGCGAGCGGCGATAACGCCGATGAGTTCAGTGAGTAGCGTGCCAGCGGTCCGGTCAGATAGCGACCCCCATCCAGGGTCGCGTGCAGCGCAGTGGAATGCGGCACTTGCGACTCGACGACGTGCGCCATGAAGTCGGCCACCGGAAAGGGCGGACCGGGGCTGCGCGCGATGACGCCGTTCTCGATCGCGTATTGACCGGATGCGCTGAGCGCCAACATCTCATGGTCCAGTTCGAGGTCAGGGAACTCGAAGCCGGCTACCCATTCGACGGTGGCCAACGCGTGATCGAGCGCCCTGCGGAGTTCCTGTGCGATGGGTTCGAGATCCAACCGGGTCGGCACCGAATAGAACCCACCGAGGCGCAGGTTGATCGGGTGGATCGCTCTGCCGCCGACGAACTCCATGAGGCGATTACCCGCCTTTTTCAGCGCCAGCCCGCGTTCGACCACCTCGCGGTGGTCACGGGCCATGCTGACGATGTCGGGATAGCCGAGGAAGTCCGGGGCGTGCAAAAGGTAGATGTGCAGAACGTGGCTGTGGATCCACTCACCGCAGTACAGCAACCGCCGCAATGCGACGATCTCGTCGTCGATCTCGGCGCCGCAGGCGTCTTCGATCGCATTGCAGGCGCTGAGCTGATAGGCCACCGGGCAGATGCCGCAGATCCGCGCGGTCAGGTCCGGCGGTTCGGTATGTGCTCGTCCCCGCAGAAACGCTTCGAAAAACCTCGGCGGCTCATAGATATTGAGTTCCACGGATTCCAGCGCGCCGTCTTTGAGCGTGACATTAAGCGCCCCTTCACCTTCCACGCGAGTCAGTGTTGCAACCCGCAGCGTGCGGTCCGCTGAAGTCACTGCTTGCTCCGTTCCGCGGCGAATCGTGCCACGTTGAATGTCGAGAACACCCGGTCCACGTCGGCCTCCGACAGTCCGTCGCGACGCAGCAACGGAATCAGCGTCGCGGTTCTCGGTGCGGCAGAAGGACCGAAACAGCCGAAACACCCGCGGTGGTGCCGGGGACACAGCGCCCCGCAGCCGGCATGCGTGACCGGGCCCAGGCAGGGTATGCCGTCGGCGACCATGACGCAGGTGACACCCCGCAGCTTGCACTCGGTGCACACCGTCTTCGCCGGCAACCGCGGCTTGCGTCCGATCAGCAGGGCCGCCAGGGTGTCGATCAGCTGGCCGCGGTCGATGGGGCAGCCCTGCAGTTGATAGTCGACCTTGACGTGGGCGGAGGCGGGCGTGGAAGTCGCCAGTGTGTCAATGTATTCCGGCTTGGCGTAGACGACCGACGCGAACTCAGCCACGTCGGCGAAGTTGCGCAGGGCCTGCACTCCCCCCGAAGTTGCGCACGCACCGATGGTGACCAGTATCTTCGACTGTTCCCGGATCTCACGTATCCGAACTTCGTCATGCGGTGTCGTGACCGAGCCCTCGACCAGCGAGACATCGTACGGCCCTTCGGTTGTCGCGCTGGAGGCCTCCGCGAAGTTGGCGATCTCCACATGATCGGCGAGGGTCAGCAACTCGTCCTCGCAGTCCAGCAGAGTCAGCTGGCAGCCGTCACAGGACGCGAACTTCCACACCGCCAATTTGACCGGGCTCATCTACAGCTCCTTCACCTGCATCAGCGGCCCCGCCACGTCGTAGCCCACGACGGGCCCGTCGCGGCACAGCAGCAGTGGACCGAGCTGGCAGTGCCCGCACCAGCCGATTCCGCATTGCATATTGCGCTCCAGTGACACCCGGATATCGTGCGGGGACATGCCTTTGGCGATCAGCTCCGCCGCGCCGAAACGCATCATCGGCTCCGGCCCGCAGAGGAAGGCACTGGTGCGCGCGGCATCCAAGGTCAGCCGGCGCAGGGGTTCGGTCACCAGGCCGACTTCCCCTTCCCAACCCTGGGTCGCCGCGTCGACGATCAGGTGCAACTCGATCCGTGGGTCATCCGCCCACGTCTTCAACTGTTCGACGAACACGAAGTCGGCCCGGGAACGGGCCCCGACGATCAACATCAGCCTGCCGTAACGCTCGCGGTGGGCCAACGCGCCCAGGATCGCCGGTCGCAGCGGGCACAGGCCCACCCCGCCGGCGACCATGACCAGATCACGGCCTACGGCCTCGGCCAGCCCCCAGCTGGTGCCGAACGGACCCCTTACTCCGACAATGGTTCCCGGCTGGGCATCGTGCAGAGCGCGGCTGACCGCACCGACGGCGCGCACCGTGTGCGTAATGGACCCGTCCTTGACGGTCGGGTCACCACTGATCGAGATCGCCGCCTCGCCGACGCCGAATGCGTACAGCATCATGAATTCTCCGGGCTCCGGCGGCCGCACCGCCGAGCCGACGGGTTCCAGGCACAGGGTGGCCGAATCCGGGCTCTCCACAACGCGACTGCGGACCCGGTATGGCAACGGGTCCATCGCTGAGATGGGCGGTGTCGTTGTCCAGTCACTCATCGCCGGCCATCTTGTTCATCTCGGCCGTGATGTCTATTCCGGTGGGGCACCAGGCGATGCACCGTCCGCAGCCGACGCACCCGGACATACCGAACTGATCGTGCCAGGTGCCCAACTTGTGCGTCAGCCAGTGTCGGTAGCGCGACGCGCCCGACTGACGGACGCTGCCACCGCCATGAATGAAGGTGAAATCGAACTCGAAGCAGGAGGCCCATTCCCGCCACCGTTCGGCGTGGTCACCGGTCAGGTCCGTGACGTCTTCAGTGCTGGTACAGAAGCAGGTGGGGCACACCATCGTGCAGTTGCCGCAGGTCAGGCAGCGGCTGGCCACTTCATCCCACTGCGGCGATTCCCGCGAGTCGAGCAGCAGATTACGCAGATCGCCCTCCGGCATCCGCCGGCCCATCCGCTGGGCGGCGTTCGCGACATCCGCACGGGCACCTGAGGTTTCGTCGTCCGTTGCCGCGCGCCGCGGCACCTCCGCCAATACCTCTGCACCTTCCGGAGTGCCCACCTCGACGACATAGCGCGCCGCGCTCCCAACGTCGGCACGCTCGGTGAGCGCCAGGTCGTATCCCGGTCCCACCGCCGGTCCGGTGCCCATCGACGCGCAGAAACACAACCCACCGGGTTCGGTGCAGTTCACTGCAACCACGAAGATCCGTTGTCGGCGACTGACGAACGAGGTGTCGGGATATGCTCCGCCGCCCAGCACCCGGCCGAGGGTGGCGATGGCGGCGAGGTCACAGCCGCGAACTCCCAGGAACGCGTAACGCGGTGCCTCCTCGGGCTCCTCGACTGCGCTACCGTCACGGGCGCCCGCCCATATCCGCTGGCGCGGTGGGTGCAGGAACTGTTTCCAGGATTGCGGCCCGGCCGAATGCCCGAACGCCGCGTCGTCGTCGCGCCGCCGCAGGCTGTAGTGTCCCGGACTCACGTCAACACCCCAGCCACGGGGCAGCTCACTCGCCGACCGCAATTCCGCGAGCACAATTGCGTTGTCCCGCAGCGTCGGACCGATGACACGGTAGCCGCGTTCGATCAGCACTTCGACAAGCCGGTGCAATCCAGCGGTATCCAGGAGTCCAGCGCCGACGTCTCCCCCGTCTCCGGTCATCAACCAATCATCCGTCCATGTCAGCGGGGGCTGTCAACCGCTGGCAGCCGTAATTCGCCGCCACTTAACGGGCTTCCGAATCGGCCAACCACTCCACCGTGTCCGACAGCGCCCGGCGCGGCGTCGCCGGCAGCGGATCCGCGTTGATGGGGGCCCAGCCCACGCGGAACAGCATCTGGGGATAACTTCTGTTGCCGAACACATCCGCGCGGACGGCGGCCCTGGTCTCCTCGATCTCCAGCGGTTCGGTGACCGGGCAACTCGCCAACCCCATCGCCGTCGCGGTCAGCAGCACCACGCTGGTGGCCTCACCGGCGCGCAGCTGCGCCAGGCGGTCGTCACTACGGGTGCCGAGCGCGAGGACCACGCCGTTGTCGTCCTCCGCACAGACATCGGGAGTCATGGCCAGGGCGGCACTGGCGAACTGGCGGCTGGGTATTGCCGCGGCCGGGTCCGGTGTCGGCGCGTTGCGCGCCGGAACACCCGCGGACGACGCGTGCCGGCCGCTCCAGGCGGTGAGTTCGGCCAGGTAGTCAGGATCCGCCGCGTGCGCTGACACCGATTGGTGGACAACGGCGCTCAGCATGCCCATCGATTCCACCCGATGCAGCGCCACCCCCATGCGAGCGGCACGGGCGGACATCAGCGCGACATCACCGACCGGCACCGGCCAGAAGCTGTAGTGGCGCCGGTCTGTCCGCCGCCGGGGCATCGCCGCAGCCAACATGATGTCCAGCTGGTCGGGTGCCTGCGGAATGAACTCTATGGCGGCAAGGTGGTCGGGCTCGGCCGGGTTGGGAAGCCGGGACACCTTGGCCTGCCACCCCACGGCCGCCAGGGCGACGACGCAATGATTCAGCGCGGCACCGCAACTGAGCATCAGGTCACGACCATCTGGATCCGTATGAGGCAGCTGCCGGCTCGTGTCGGAGTAGAGGTGAAGGCTGGACATGTCCACCCGCCACCGCCAGGGTTGGGTGTTGTGCACCGACGGCGCCCGAGACGCCAGCGTGAGGACTGTCCGGATGGTGCCTTCGTCCGGGGAGTGTGCGCTCATCCTTTGCGTTCCTTTCCACCTAGGTCTTGTCCACGTAGGTCTTGGTTCAACCAAAGCGTGATCCAGCCGCCGATACGAGGGCATGCCGTCCCAAGTCGGCGGGACTTTATACCTTTGCGGCGCTCACGCCGGATGCCATAGAGGCGCTCACGCCGCAAGCGTGACGTCGACCGACAGGTGCTCGCCGACCGCGTAGACCGCCGGCCAGTCGCCCTCCTGCACAGCCCGCGCCAGGTCATCAACCAGCGGGCTTTCGACGCCCAGTTCGGCCAGCCACGCCGAGACCGTCGGTGCGATCTGGTGACCCGGCACGTCGACCGCGCGGCCGTCGTGCAGCCGGTCGGTGACGTGGTAGATGTTCAGGGTCACAACGGCCGGCCGATTCAGCCAGCCCAACGTGAAGTGGTCGGTAGCCAGTAACCAGAAGTTCGTCCGAAAGTTCGACATTGTGGCCTCCTCGATCAGCCTTAGATCAATCTGACCAGGAGCGCAGCACAGCCAATAGGGTCCTACGGAATCGTCCCGCAGTGCTTCGGTCGTCCGCTGGGCGTGCCGAAGTCCCAGGCGGGAAGGCCCTTCGTCATGGGCCCGCTTGGGTCAAACGTCCCTAGCCCGGCACTGCGCGTCTGCGCGCCGCCAACCTGCCAGCGATCGAAGTGCCGCCGATCGTGATCAGGGCGCCGAGAATCAACGCCGCCGCCTCACCCGCCGCAAACAGGTGGCGCTCGGTGCCGATCGTCGCGGCCGCCACCGGTACGCCGAGCTGGGCCGCTGAGATCACAGCAAGCGTCAGCGGCTGGCCCAACACCCTTGCCGCGCAATGGGCTGACAACGCTCCCACTCCGAGGGCGATCCCCAGCAGAACGAACTTCGGGTGCGCGACGAGCTCGCGGACCTGCAGTGTGGCACCCAGCCATACGAAGAACAGCGGGCTGAAGAACCCCTCGGTGATGCCGAACAGTTGTCTGGCCAACCGCCGCGGCTCACCGACGGCCGCGACCGCCAGTCCTAAGGCGAAGCCGGACAACATGATCGACACGCGGGTGGTGACGGCGACTGCCGCCAGCGCGAAGAGCAACAGGAGACTGGTCCGCAATTCCAAGGCCAGCCGGTCTTTTTTGGAATGGGCGTGCAGTCGCCGCAGCAGCCCGCGGCGATCGAATTCCCGCAGTACTACGAAGATGGCCACCGCGCAGGCGGCGATCGAGAGCCCGCTGAGCGCCGCTATCAGCGCCCGATCCGGCTCAATCGCCAACGGCAGCAGCAGAATGCACGCACAGTCCGCCACCGCGATCTGCGCGGAGACCAGGAGAACCGCAGACGCCCTTGATTGCAGAGACTGGATTATCGGCAACGCCAGGGCCGCTGAGGACGAGGCCATCAGTACCGCATAGAGCGCCGCATGGCCGTTGCGGAACTCGAAGGCGAGCAACAATCCGAGAGCCGCCGCGACGGCGCCCACCAAGCCGGCGCGCGCGCCGGCCAATGGCAGCGCGGAGCGCATCTGCAGGCCACGACCCGGAATCTGGGTGCCGACAACGAACATCACCAGCGCAAAGCCGATGTTGGCGAGGAACTGCAGCGTAGGGTCGGCGACATCGATGATCCCGAAACCCGAGTTACCGACGATGAGCCCGGCGAGCAACTCACCGATGACCACCGGAATTCGCAGCCGGGGTACGGCAGCCAGCAAGGGACCGGCGAAACCGATAGCAGTTACCAACGCCAGCGTGGCAAAGCCGAAACCATGCATGTCATCCGACCTTCAGGACCCGCCGCACGAGGTTATTCTGCACTGATCTGCGACCGGCGCGGCGTTGGCTGTCGGGTGAGTCAAACGGTGGTCAGATGAGGGGAACTGGCCGATAGTGCGTTGGTGACCACACTCGAGACCGTAGTGCTCAGCCTTGCCGCCGGCCTTACCGTCGCGACGGTCACCGCTCCGGTAGGCGTGTCCGGGGCGGTGTTTCTGCTGCCAATCCAATTCAGTGTGCTTCACATTCCGAGTCCTGCGGTCACTCCCACCAACCTGCTGTTCAACATCGTGTCCATCCCCGGCGCGTTGGTCCGCTACCGCGTGTCGTGGCACAGCCCGTTGACTGTCCGGCTGATCGCCGGCACGGTGCCGGGCGTGGTCATCGGCGCCATGGTGCGCGTCCTCCTGATTCCAGGACCACGTATGTTTCGCGTCGTAGCTGCGGGAGTTCTACTGCCCCTTGGCATTTGGCTGATCGCTCGCGAACGGTCACCCGCACGGCCAGCGGCCCGGCATCCGTCATCCCGGTCGATCAGCCTGCTGGCTCTCAGTGTTGGGGTGATCGGCGGCATTTATGGCATCGGCGGCGGGTCGCTGCTCAGCCCGATTCTTATCGGCCGCGGCCTGCCCGTTGCCACGGTCGCGCCCGCCGCGCTGGCGTCGACATTGGTCACCTCCGCCGCCGGCGCGGCCACCTATACCGTTCTGGCCACTGCTCATCGGGGCTTCGACATCGCACCCGACTGGCTGGTCGGGATCGTCGCCGGTGTCGGCGGGCTCATCGGCGGCTACCTGGGCGCTGCTATCGCACCCCGCGTACCCGAACGCGCGCTGCGGGTGACCCTGGGACTGCTGGCGGTCACCACTGCCGCCGTCTACGGCGCGCAGGCGGTCACCTGATCGAGTCGGCTGTCGGCGAAATCAGGAGCCATAATCCGACCGAGCGGTGTAACGTCTGCCCTGACTTGGCGGCCGAGTTTTGACAGCGGCCGGGCTCGTACGGAGGTGCGTATGTACGCCGAGTTGTCTGACCCGGCGCCCTCCCACACGTCTGTCCACCCCGCGGCGTCGGATTACATCAATAGCATGCAGCGTCTGCTGCGGGCGGTTCAGGAACTGTCGTTGGCCCGTAGCCTGGCCGATATTCAGCGAATCGTCCGCACTTCAGCCAGGGAGCTGACCGGATGTGACGGCGCCACCTTTGTGCTGCGCGACCAAGACAAGTGTTATTACGCCGACGAAGAGGCCATCGCCCCGCTGTGGAAGGGCAACCGGTTCCCCATCGAGGCCTGCATCAGCGGCTGGGCCATGCTCAACCGGGAAGCCGCGGTGATTCCCGATATCTACGTCGATCCGCGCATTCCGCAGGGCATCTACCGGCCGACCTTCGTCAAGAGCCTGGTCATGGTTCCCATCCGCCGGCTGGACCCGATCGGTGCCATCGGCAATTACTGGGCCCAACAGCACCACCCCTCCGACCAGGAAGTGCGCCTGCTGCAGGCACTCGCCGACTCGACCTCGATCGCGATGGAGAACGTTCAGGTCTCGGCCGAATTGGAGCAACGGGTACGCGACCGAACCGCCGAACTGGAAAAGGCGAACGAGGAGATCCGCCGGCTCTCGGTCACCGATGAGCTCACCGGACTGAACAACCGACGCGGGTTCTACCTGCTTGCCGAGCAAGCGGTGCGTGCCGCACGCCGTCACCGCCGCAATTGCGTGCTTGCCTTTCTCGACCTGGACGGCCTCAAGCGCGTCAACGACGAGCAAGGCCACGACGTCGGCGACATGCTGATCTGCGATGTCGCGCAGGTGTTGCGCGCCACGCTGCGCGAGTCGGACATCATCGCGCGCATCGGTGGCGACGAATTCCTGGTCCTGACCACCGAAAAGGAGGGAGACCCGGGCCGGCTCAAAGAACGGCTGGTCGAGGCGTTTCGCAATTTCAACCAGACCGGGGACAGACCCTACCAACTCTCAGCCAGCATCGGCCTGGTGCAGGCGCCGGCCGCTGACACCGCCTCCGTCGACGAACTGCTGGCCCGCGCTGACGAATTGATGTACGCCGAAAAGAAGGCCGGCATCAACGCGCGCCTGATGGGGATGATCGGACCCGATGCCACGTCTGCCTTACTGCCCGAGTTGACCAGCGGGAATTGGTGACCAGCCGCCGGGCCGAAAGCGCGTAATTGCGTTTGCCCGGTTGCGACAGTCAGTACGATCAATCGATGGTGAAAATGTTGTTCGCGGCGCTGGTAGCGGTCGGTTCTTTTGCCCTCGCACCCGTGCCGGCCGCGCACGCTGACGTGTGCGGTGATGTCGGGGGCCGACACGTTTCAGTCGGTGGCTGCACCGACCCGGCGGCGAGGGTGGCGACGGCCAGCGACGTCGAGGCCGCCAGCCAGGCCGCCAACGGCCAGCCGCCGTGCTACACCGCCGAGGGCGTGCCCTACTACACGCCCAACGGCGACCCCTGCTAGCCGGCGCCGCAAGCACGGCGCGCGGTAGCGGACGAGCCCGGAGCTGAGCGGGTTGGTCGAGTACCAGGATCTCGACGGTCTGCGTGCCGAGCTGCGATCCGACGGAGTCGGCGTGGTCGCTTTCGATCGTCCGGAGCGCCTCAACCCGCTCACCATGCAGACGCTGTGCGACCTGGAACGTGTTCTGCGGCAACTGGGCGAGGACGCCGGCTGTGGCGCGGTGGTGATCACGGGCGGTGACAGAGCCTTCTGCACCGGGATGGATCTCAAGGCGTCGGCGCCGAACAGCAGCGGCGGCGAATCGATCGAGCAGGTCTACGCGGTGATGCGGCGTGCCGTCACATCGGTACTGACCATGCGCGAGATCGGGCAACCGGTGATCGCCGCCGTAAGTGGACCCGCCGTCGGCGGCGGGTTCGCCATCGCGACTGCTGCCGACATCCGATTCTGTTCTCCGGATGCGGTTTTCATCGCGCCGTTTCTCAAACTCGGAGTGTCGATCGGTGACATGGGACTGTCGTGGATGCTGCCGCGACTGATCGGAGCAGGAGCGGCGGCCGAGGTGTTCTACAGCGGATCGCCGCTGGGAGCGGCAGAGGGGCAACGGCTCGGGCTCGTCCAGCGAATCGTCGAGGACCCGCTGCAGGACGCGATCGAGCTCGCTGCGACCATTGCCGCCCGCCCCCGGCTGGCGGTTCAGATGTCGAAGGAGCTGCTGAACGCGAGCATCGGCGCCGGCGGTTTGCGCGAACACCTCGAGTTGGAGATGCGGTCGCAGGTGATCGGGCTGGCGACCGAAGACCACCGACAAGCCCTGCGCGCGTTCGCCGCCCGCCGTCGGGAAGACCGGCCTAGCTAACCCGCGAAGCGTGCGTTCGTTTTATTGAAAAAGTCCGCCCAAGACATGACCTCGGGGTGCTGCTTGAGCAGGGCCCTGCGCCGGCGCTCGGTCAGACCGCCCCAGACGCCGTATTCCACCTTGTTGTCGAGTGCGTCGGCGCCGCATTCCCGCTTCACCGGGCAGTTCCGGCAGAAAGTCGCGGCCTTCCGTTGGGCCGCCCCACGCACGAAGAGGTCGTCGGGATCTGTGTTGCGGCACAGCGCGTCCGTGACCCACGTGCGATCCTCGGGGTTCACTGCGCGCGGATTGGTGTCGGCAGCCGCCAAACCTAACTGCCGCGGGGTCGATCGCGTTTCTGACAACAATTTGTTCCCTTCCTACTCGCCGCAATGTGGCCAACCTGGCCTCGATGAACCGTCTTGATTTCCCAGTATTTCCGGGACTGCCGGATGCGTTGACAGCAAACTACGGCCGACTGGCGGCGCGCACATCGTGACCGGCTGCCAATGATGCGAAGCCGCGTTGTGCGGACGCCACAAAGCGGTGCCGCAACCTCCGACCGCCCGCCTCTCGATCACGTTCTGATCTATCGCGATCGGCGCGCGAAGCGTTAACACGAACTGAAGACATCTGAGACGCGCCGATTCCGTCCGGCCAATGGGGTGCGTTTTGACCAACCGGTCGCGGGGTACGGCGAATAAGTGCGGTGTTAGTAAGGGGTCGGGCGCGCCGCATGACGGAAACTGTTCGAACGAAGGAGCCCGTCGTGAGGTTCACAAAGACAACTCTGAAGGCAGCCAGCGGAGCCGCCGCAATTGCCGGCAGCCTATTCGGCGCCGGAACTGCCCGACGGTGAAAGACTTCAGTGCCCGGGGTCCGAACTGACAGACATACAGGCTGATCGACAAGGCGCAGGTGCCCAACGGTTTGAACCCGGCGCCAATTCCGCAAGGCAGCGAATCGACGGGCATGCTCTACTCCGATGTCACCGGAGCGGCTCCGAACGCGGTGGTCTACAACGACGGATTGCAGGACATTCTGATCTGGACCTCAAACGTTCCTGGCACTTCCGCACCCGGCGACATGCGGAATTCGAGTCCGGCCCCAGGTGCACCACTCGCCCCGGCGACCTGAACACCCGCGCACACCTACCTGAGTCACGCCGCCTCGTGGCTCAGGGAGGTTTTTCTTGATGAGTCGATATCAGCGGTATATGCGTTATTCCAGGGGCTACCACAAATTGCCACCCGCAATGATTTCATCGCTTTGACCACGGTGGTGGTTGGGCCGGACGCTTGATTGCGCGGCGCAAATCGGGAGGGCTGACGGGGATGTGATCAGCAACTTGGTTCTGGTGCACGGTGGCGGCATGGGCGCGTGGGTCTGGGATCAGACCGTCGCGGCGCTGGCCACCCGAACCGACCGGGTTCGCTGCCTCGCGGTCGATGTACCCGGTTGCGGCACCAAGCGAGGTCGCGATACTTCCAGCCTCGACGTCGACGACATCGCTGATGAACTCGTTCGGGAGATCGTCGCCGTTGGAATGGAACATGTTGTGGTGGTGGGACGTTCGTAGGCAGGCATGCTCCTGCCGCGCATCGTCGAGGGCCCACAGTAGGAACGCGTCGCTGAGAACCCGCTGTGAACGCTCCGCGTCAGACGCTGACCAGACGAGTGGTCTCAGGGATTTTCGGTTGTCACGGGGTTGGGGGTCACCGGATTCGTTACCGCGGGAAGATGCCCCGGCCAGCCCGGCAAATCCGCATTCGGTTCCGAAATCGGCGATACCTCCAGCGGAACGCACTTTTTCGGGGTGAGCCCGTTTTTCCACGCACCGGGCGGATTCGGCGCGGCGGATAGCGAGCCGTCCGGGCAGCGGAATGAGCATGAGCCCTCGAGCGCACCCAGCGGAGTGATGACTTGAGCGGTGAGGAAGAAGATGTTCACACCACCCACGCCCTGGACGGCGCCGCCGCCGTACTCGCAGTGCCAGCGACTGCCGTTTTCCTCGATCGGGAAGTCACACCAGTAGTGATACGCACCCATTTCCATGCCGGACCCGCCGACCCCCGGATAGTCACACAAACCGGGCCCAGGTACGTTTCCACCGATATCCGCTTGTGCCACAGGGACACTCATACATAGCCATGCAGTTGCCGCAATGCCGAAAATGGCGAATTTCTTCACTATTCACCTCTTCAAACGAGAACCGCCGCGTGATGGGCAACTGCGTTTTCGAGCCAATTGACCATGACGCCCTTAGTCATACGCCCCCAGTGTCTCGCCTGGAAACTCATCACGTTGCCATTACGGGGAATAATCCCTGATCCAGTCGCAGGGGCCGCCCGCGATATTGGCCAAACTGATTGCGTCACAGCGCCATCGCGCCGTGCCGCCGGCGATGTCGTCAAGTGGGTGGCCACTGTCGCTGCGAACCTGCGACGATGTACGGGTAGCTACCGTTACGGACAGAAAGAATCTCCATGCCCGCCGAACCATCGCAGCCATCCGCCGCGGCACCCAAACGGCCGCGCGTGCACGTCACTCCGGAGGATTTGGAGAGATTCGGTGACGAGGAGCAGGTGCGGGCGGCGTGGGACGAGAGTCGGCTCCGCGACGAACAGCCGCCCCATCACCGCTAGCGGTTCTTCGCACCAGGGCGTGACTTTCGCCAGGTGGCGGGCATTACTCGAGGGTGCGCTGATAGCGGCGCATGCCGGCGATCCAGCGCTCGTAGTCGGCGCCCTTCTGCCGATACATGGTCAGCACCTCAGGGTGCGGGAGCACCAGGAACTTCTGCTCGACGATCGCCTGGACCACGAGGGCCGCAACGGCCTCCGGGGCAGTCACCGCACCGGCACTGGTGACGGCGGCGCCGGCCATCCGCATCTCCGCGTCCGGGGATTCCGACATGCCGCGCAGCATCGGAGTGTCCACACCCATCGGGCACACGCAGCTCACCCCGATTCCCTGGTCGCCGTATCTGATGGCGAGCCACTCAGCGAACCCGACGGCCGCGTGCTTGGTCACGCTGTAGGAGGCGGCGCCGAGCTGGGTCAACAGCCCGGCTGCTGACGCAATAGCGACAAAATGTCCGCTGCCACGCTCAAGCCATTGCGGCACAACGGCTTTGGCGGCGCGGATGTGAGCACGCAGGTTGATGTCGATGATCCGGTCCCAGGCTGCTTCGTCGTCGCCGAGGCCGAGTTGGCCGCTGATACCGGCGTTGGCGACGTAGATGTCCACCGGACCGTAGGTTTGGCGGGCGATGTCGAGCAGCGTTGCGATTCCGTCCGTGGTCGCGGCGTCTGCCGCCGACGCGACTCCACCGATCATCGCGGCGGTCTCGGCGGCCGATTCCGCGTCGATGTCGCCGGCCACTACCGAGGCACCGGCCGAAGCCAGTGCCGCCGCAATGGCGCGGCCGATGCCCGAGCCCGCTCCGGTGACCACCGCCACCGATCCATCGATCTTCACGCGCCCATGTCTACCGCATCGATTGGTGGCAGGCGGATCACAACCCGCTGAAGCAGTCCTGACCGTTCGATGACGATGCTGGGATGCTCGCGTTAGTGGTCGAGAACGTGGCTTCCAGGCCGCTGTCGGTGACTTTGACGGTGTCGGCGTGGATGCCCATCGGATAATTCTGCGTCGCCTTGGACGTGAGGCTGTCCAGGTTGCTCTGCACCGTGTCGGTCGACATCTTCGAGCCCAGCGCAGTCAGGTTGACCACCTGCAAAGACAGCCCATTGTTGACGATATGGGGCTTGACGGTGACGCTGTCGAGCATCCCCTTCAATTCGATGGTTCCGTCGCCGGGATTGGTGGTGACCTTGCTGGTCACAAAGCTGCCCAGGACCGGGACGGCGTCCTGGACCGATTGCTTGATTCCGTCGGATGACCAGGTGATGGTGCCGTTCAGCGAGCCGATGGTGCCCTTGGAGTTGCCGGAGTCGCTCAGCCGGAGGTCCTTGATGTCGATGCTGACCTTCATGCCCTTGGCGCTGCGCACTTGGTTGCCGCCAGTCTGCACCGAGATGCTCGGGTAGGAGTCGCTGACGTACTGCCACAGCATCGGCGGCATGGCGGCAAAGGAGACGGTGGCACTGTCCTCGACCTCGCACGCCACTGCGCTTGCCACTTTGTTCCCCGCCAGGTGACGGATCAGCAACTCCGCCCCGATCACAAGTGCCACGACAACCGCCAGCACTATGCCCAGCACCAGGGCCTTTGGCCGCCG
>NZ_LKTM01000340.1 GCF_001417955.2 Mycobacterium gordonae
CCCATCTTCGGAAGACCTCGACCCCTATCCCGACAACGACGCGCCGAGCACCCCTACACCCTCATCTGCGAAGAGCCTGATTAGGACCCACCCGTTATCACCCACAATTGGAATCCATTCAGGATCCTCGATACCCTCGGGTAGCAAGTCGTCAAGCGGCTGGGCGGTGAAGCGCGCAGTGTCGCGCCGGATAGTGGACATTCCCTTGCCCAGCCTCTGCAGGTTTTCGTCCACGACGTAGACGACGTCCTCGACAGCAACCATTGTGGGCTCCGCCTATGCGGCGAGCCGATGCTTGTCTGCGTAATTAATAGCAGCGCGCACTTGAGCGATGCTCAGCCCGTAATCGGCAGCGAGATCCTCGACTGACTCGCCAGCTTTATTCATCCCAGCAATGGTCGCCACAGCGACTCGGCGTCCCGCGATTGTGGGCTGACCGCTCAGCCGCTGTGGGTTGATCACAATTTCGGGAAAATCTTCATCAGCCGGCAGCTCGGCGACGTAGCTTTCCCCGCGCTCATCGATCCCGAGTCTCGCCCTTTCGATAAGTGGCCAACCGTCGCCCAGCAGCATTTGACCAGTCCGCACAACCATCTGTGCGTCATCGAGTCCCACTTCGGCGCCGCCAATAACAAGGTCAGTCGCCTCCGCCGATAGGTAAGGGCGCAAATGAGCTAGCGGATAATCGATTTGATAAGTGTCGCGAAGGGCTTGAATAGCTGAGCGTAGCCGCCGCGTCTTAACCTGCTCGCGAAACTCAGCAATGATCCGCGCTTCCACGAATTCACCCCACGTCACCCATTCGGTGTCCCGCGCCTCCACTCGAAGAATTGGCTTATAGTCGACTCCACCCCGCTCGTACCCGTTGATCCACCGTTTCGCCGTCCCGTTCCGCAACCCGATGATCCGATCGACCTCGGCGTACAGATACACCTCTCGGTCCAGCATTGGTATAGCTACCACGCGCGACAGCATGACACACAAGTAGCACCCGGTTCCGACACGCGGCCCAACGTGATCTCAGGCACTTCGTTAGTCCGCGCCTCCGACACCGAGCGGATCACTGCAGCGGCAAACCCGGGCATGCCCACCGGCTCACGTCAAATAATTTGCCCGCACCCTCTACGCCGGGCGGCGTTGCCAGCGGCTAGGTCCGGACGAGGCGCTGCCTGTTCGCCCGACGCGAGAACAAAAGTCGTCACCTCCGCGCGTCCGCTCTCACGACGCGAAGCGACGACGACTTGTTTCGGTCAGGCCTGACGAATTCACATCGGGAGGCTCACACTCCGCCGAAACCTTCTGCGGCACAACACGAAACATCTCGACAGCACTTTCGATGTCGCCGAGGGTCATCCGCCACTTCCTACCGACTTTTCGCCCTTGTAGCTTGCCCGCCCTCAGTTGAGCGGCCAACCATTTCTCCGACACGCCGCCGATTCGCTGGGCGGCCTCGGCAAGATCATATGTCAGCGGCCCAGTCAAGATGGATCCCGTGTCTTTATGAAACCTGTTGCGAGACACGCTGTCCTCACACGAACCGAATGACATCGATTGCCCAAGAGCGTAATCGATGCCGAGAGTTCCATGCATCTACGCTAAGCCCTGGATTCGCTTAACGCGACATCGCTCGCGAACCAATTTTCCGCGCCAGGCGACGTCACGTGGTGGACGTACGCCCGATCTCCAATCGAACGCTGATGGCACTGGCGGCCGCCTGCGCGCTGCGGCGGTCCAGGTGCCCGTACGTCCCCACGGTGGTCTCGATCGACTCATGCCCTAGATGTTGCTGCACGACAGCCAGCGGCACGTTATCAGCGATCATCCACGAGGCACAGGTGTGCCGCAGGTCGTGAATCCGAGGCGTCTTGCCGAGCGCCGCCCGTTTCACGGCCGGCGCCCACACCCGTCGAGTGAACCCCTGCGCGCGAACGTAGTCTCCGACCCGATTAGTGAAGAGCCACTCGCCGGAGTAGTCCAGCTTCGCAAGGGCACTATCGGCGACGTTGATGGTGCGCACGGATTTAGCCGACTTGGGCGGTCCAAGTCTGACGCCCTCGTCATCCGCCTTCCAGGCCCGGGATATTCGCACAGTGCCTTGCGCACGGTCGACGTCGTCAGGTCGCAACGCGGTCGCCTCGCTCCACCGGGCTCCGGACGCGACGAGGAAGGTTACCAACGGCCGCCAGTACTCGGTGACGGCATTGAGCAGGAGGGCGAATTCGGATTCGGTGAGGAACACCATCTCTCGCCGCTCCCATCGAGGCAGGCGCAGGCCGCGACACGGGTTGACGGAGATGTGGCCGCCCGCAACGGCCGCGTTCATCGCTCCGGATAAGAATCGCTGCTTGTTGGCAATCGTCTTGCCGGATGCACCTTGGTCGAACATTGCATTCACCCACAGCGCGATGTCATCACGGGATAACGCCGCCAGCGGCGTGACGCCCAAGACCGGCGCGATGTCGTTGGTCAGATAGGACCGATAGCGTCGTACGGTCCCGGGCTCGACGCCGGTCAGGTGGTCAATGTGATGGCCGATCCACTCTTCGACCGTCAGAATCGAGCCCGCACGTTCTGTCACAGCCATGACCTCAAGGGCCTTAGCCGGGCCCACCTGGTTGACCAGTTCCCGAAACCGGACCGCCAGCCCGTGGTCATCGAAAGACAGCGACGACTGCTTGCCGTCAACCCTGAAAAGCACCGATGTGTAGGAACTACCGTCTTTGCGGGTGCGCAGTCGAAGCGTCGCCATGCAGGCAGAATACGCCCGATGTTGACCGCTGTGTTGACGGGAGAATTAGCGAAACGCTGTGACCTGCGGTTTCTGGGTGGAGCTAAGGGGACTCGAACCCCTGACCCCCACACTGCCAGTGTGGTGCGCTACCAGCTGCGCCATAGCCCCAAGATGTCGTGCTCATCGAAGCTACACCACCAGCCACACGCGTTCAAAGTCGCTGCTGAGCGCAGTGATATCGCCGGCGATATCAAATCCGCAGACATCCCACCACCTGCAAGAAGGTACTGGTGTGACGTATGTGACGCCAAAAGCTACCCGATCACGGAATTGACCAGCTCCCGGGCCACGGTCTGCACTTCCGCCAGGTGCTCCGCGCCGAGGAACGACTCGGCGTAGATCTTGTACACATCCTCTGTCCCCGACGGCCGCGCAGCGAACCACGCGTTGGCCGTGGTCACTTTGAGCCCACCCAGCGGCGCACCGTTGCCCGGCGCCGTCGTCAGCTTCCCCACGATCGGCTCCCCCGCTAACGACGTGGCGGTGACCTCCGACGCTGACAACCGCGCCAGCCGGGCCTTCTGATCGCGGTTGGCGGGCGCGTCCACCCGGGCGTACACCGGTGCGCCGTACGCGCCCGTCAACTGCGCATACCGCTGTGACGGCGTCAGACCCGTCACCGCCAATATCTCCGAGGCCAGCAGCGCCAGGATGATCCCGTCCTTGTCGGTGGTCCACACCGAGCCGTCGCGCCGCAGGAATGACGCCCCCGCCGACTCCTCACCCCCGAACCCGATGGTGCCGCCGATCAGCCCGTCCACGAACCACTTGAATCCGACCGGCACCTCGACCAGTTCCCGGCCGATGCCCGCCACCACGCGGTCGATGATCGAGGAACTCACCGCCGTCTTGCCGACGCCCACCCCCGCCGGCCACGACGGCCGGTGGGTGTACAGCCGGTGGGTGTACAGATAGTCGATCGCCACCGCCAGATAGTGGTTCGGGTTCAGCAACCCCCCGTCCGGAGTGACGATGCCGTGCCGGTCGGAGTCAGCGTCGTTGCCGGTGGCGATCTGGTACCGATCCCGGTTGGCGATCAGCCCCGCCATCGCGTCCGGCGAGCTGCAATCCATCCGGATCTTGCCGTCGTGGTCCAGCGTCATGAACCGCCACGTCGCGTCGACCAACGGGTTGACCACGGTCAAGTTCAGACCGTGCCGATCGGCGATCGCGCCCCAGTAGTCGACGCTGGCCCCGCCCAACGGATCCGCGCCGATGCGCACACCCGCCGCGCGGATCGCGTCGATGTCGACCACATTGACCAGGTCGTCGACATAGGCACTCAGATAGTCATGGCGCTGCACCAGACCCAGAGCCCGCGCCAACGGCACCCGCCGCACCGAGGACAAATCCCGCAGAATTTCGTTGGCGCGCTTGGCAATCAGGCCCGTGGCGGCACTGTCGGCGGGACCGCCGTTGGGTGGGTTGTACTTGAAGCCCCCGTCTGCCGGCGGGTTGTGTGACGGCGTGACGACAATCCCGTCGGCCAGCCCCTCGGTGCGGCCCCGGTTGTAGGTCAGGATGGCATGGCTGATCGCCGGCGTCGGCGTATAGCGGTCCCTCGAATCGACAACGGCCACAACGTCGTTGCCAGCGAGCACCTCCACCGCCGACACCCAGGCCGGCTCTGACAACCCATGCGTGTCGCGGCCGATGAACAACGGCCCGGTGGTCCCCTGGGCCGCGCGGTACTCGACGATCGCCTGAGTCGTCGCCAGGATGTGCGGCTCGTTGAACGCACCCTTCAGCGCCGAACCCCGATGACCCGAGGTGCCGAACACCACCTGTTGTGCGACGTCGTCGGGATCGGGCGTGATCGTGTAGTACGCCGTCACCAGGTGCGGCAGGTCGACGAGGTCTTCGGGCTGGGCCGGCTGACCGGCTCGCGGGTTGGCCATGGTGACCAATTCTGCCCGCAAGCCCCAACACGTTTTAGGCTGCGTAGGCGCACAGTTGGCAGACCGGAAGGAAACAGCCCGTGGCACGGCCTGACTATCGCGAGTTGGCGGCCATCTTCGCCGGCGGTGCGCTCGGTTCGCTGGCCCGAGCCGCCCTGGCCACCCTGGCCGTCCCCGATCCCGGGCGCTGGCCCTGGCCCACCTTCGTGGTCAACATCCTCGGCGCGTTCCTGGTGGGCTACTTCACCACCCGACTGCTGGAACGACTACCCCTGTCGAGCTATCGGCGCCCGCTGCTCGGCACCGGATTGTGCGGTGGCTTAACCACTTTCTCCACCATGCAGGTCGAAACCATCAAGATGGCCGAACACGGTCACTGGGTGTTGGCCGCCACCTACACCGTCGTCAGCATCGTGCTGGGACTCGTGGCGGTATACCTGGCCACCGCCCTGGTACGCCGGGTGCGCATCCGATGACGACGGCCCTGGTCTGGCTCGGAGTCATGCTCATCGGCGGCATCGGTTCGGTGACGCGGTTTCTGGTGGACCGCACGGTGGCTCGGCGGGTGGGCCGCCCGTTCCCCTACGGCACGCTGACCGTCAACATCACGGGCGCGGCGCTGCTGGGGTTCCTCACCAGCCTGGCGCTGCCCAAGGACGTGTCCCTGCTGATCGGCACCGCGTTCGTGGGCGCCTACACCACCTTCTCCACCTGGATGCTGGAAACTCAGCGCCTCGGCGAAGAACGCCAGCTGCTGGCGGCGTTCGCCAACATCGCCGTCAGCGTTCTACTCGGACTGGGCGCGGTGCTCGTGGGACAACGGATCGCGGGGCTGATATGAGCGAGAAGAGCCTGAAGCTCACCGCCTATTTCGGCGAGCGGCAGCGCGCCGTCGGCACACCGCGGCGCTTCCTGGCCGACGAAATGCTGGACCTCTTCGGGGCACGCGGCGTGGCGACGAGCGTGATGATGCGCGGAGTCGCCAGCTTCGGGCCCACCGGCGGCCTGCACAGCGACGTTTCGCTCAGCCTGTCCGAGGACCCACCGGTGACGATCGCCGCCGTCGACGTCGAATCCAAGATCCGTGGCCTCGTCAACGACGTCACCGCCATGACCGGCCATGGGCTGGTCACACTCGAACGTGCGCGCCTGATCACCCGCGACAGCGGCACCGACGCGTTCAGCGAAATCGACAGCAGAACCGGAGACGGCGCCAAGCTGACCATCTACGTCGGCCGGCAGGTGCGCGTCGCCGGAAAACCGGCCCACCTGGCCGTCTGCGAGTTGCTGCACCGCCACGGATTCGCCGGCGCCACAGTGCTTCTCGGTGTGGACGGCACCGCGCACGGTCAGCGAGAGCGGGCCAGGTTCTTCGGCCGCAACGTCAACGTGCCGCAGATGATCATCGGCATCGGGCTGCCTCCGCAGGTGTCGGCCGCCGCCACCGAGCTCGCCACTGTGTTGCCCAACCCGCTGCTGACCATCGAGCGGGTACGGCTGTGCAAACGCGACGGCGAATTGTTCGCCCGTCCACAAGAGCTTCCGCCCACCGACAGCCAGGGACGCACACTGTGGCAGAAGCTGATGGTGCACACCGCCGACGGCGAACGCGATGACGGGCAGCCGATCCACCGCGCGATCGTGCAACAACTGATGCGCTCCCGCACGGCCCGGGGAGCGACCGTGCTACGCGGCATCTGGGGCTTTCATGGCGATCATAAACCGCACGGCGACAAGCTTTTTCAGCTCGCTCGCAAGGTGCCGCTGATGACCATCGTGGTCGACACCCCCGATGCGATCGCCCGCAGCTTCACCATCATCGACGAGCTGACGGCCCGCCACGGACTGGTCACCAGCGAGATGGTCCCGGCGGCCACGTCACTGGACGGCACGCCGCGCGCACCTGAGACGCCGCTGGCCGAGTACGACTACTGAATCCATTCGTCTGCCAGAGTCGAAATCCATTCGGGCACAGCGTCGGCACTGTCCGGTGGCGCCTGCACCAGTACCAGCTCGTCGACGCCGAGCTCGGCCAACGCACCGGCATCGGCTGCCCGGGGTGCTGCCAGGGCCACTGCAACCCGCACGCCCGCCCGGTCACGACCCGATTCCTCGAGCAACTTCTCGAGCCGGCCGATCCGGTGCCGAACCTCGTCGATCCCGTCGAGGTTGAAGCCGTACCAACCATCGCCCCAAGCGGCGACACGGCGCAGCGCGGCGTCGCTGTTGCCACCGACCACAATCGGGATGCCTTTTTCGGCAACAGGTTTGGGATTAACCCGGATCGAGTCGAAGGCGACGAACCGCCCAGCGAAGGACGCGACGTCCTCGCGCCACAGCGTGCGCATCGCGGCGACGTATTCCGCGGTGCGCGCAGCGCGTCCTTCGAACGGCACCCCGAGTGCCTCGAACTCCTCCCGGGACCACCCGACGCCGATGCCCAGCGTCAGCCGGCCGCCGCTGAGCCGGTCCAGACTGGCCGCCTGTTTGGCCACGATCACCGGGTTGTGCTCGGGTAGCAGCAGCACACCGGTCGCCAGCCGGATCCGCGACGACGCGGCCGCGGCGAAGCTGAGCGCGATCATGGGATCCAGCCAATCCGCCTCCGCGGGAACGGCAATCGCGCCGCTGTCGGAGTACGGGTAGCGGGACGTGGAGTCGTCCACCATCACGACGTGTTCGCCGGCCCACAGCGTGGCAAACCCGTGGTCCTCGGCCGCCGAGGCCACGGCGTCGATCACCGTCCGGTCAGCGCCAGGCCCGATTCCCAACGCATGCAATCCCAGCTGCATGCAGCGATCCTCTCACCTGCGGACCGCGGGCACGATCGATCAGTAGTGGTAGGTGTCCGAGGGAGCCGGCGAGTGCACCTGTTCGTCCTCGAATTCCGACGCCACGATCCCGTAGGACCGGGCCAGGTCGAGGATCTTGGTGGCGCGGGCGATACGGGGCAGGTCCGACCCGTTGCGGATCTCTCCCCCGTCCCGCTCGAACTCAGCGAAAAACTCTTTCGCCCAACCGATTTCGTCCTGCGACGGGGACAGGCCCTCGTTGACGACGGCGCACTGGTCCGGCGACAGGCAGATCTTGCCGGTCATGCCGAACTCGACGGACACCGCGGTCGCCTCGATCAGCTTGAGCGGATTGGAGCCGATGGTCGGGCCATCGATCGCGCTGGGTAGGCCCGCCGCCTTGGCGGCGATGGTGAACCGCGACCGCGCGTAAGCCAGCGTGGCCGGCTCTTCGCCGAAGCCGGTGTCACGCCGGAAGTCGCCGATGCCGAACGCGAGCCGGAAGGTGCCCTTGGCCGCCGCGATCTCGGTGATGCGCTCGAGTCCGCGGGCCGTTTCCACCAGCGCGACGATCGGCACGTTAGGCAGGCGCTTGGCGGTCTCGGTGACGTGGTCGACCGATTCGACCATCGCCAACATCACCCCGCCGACCGGGGTATCGGCCAACCGCGCGAGGTCGTCGGCCCACCAGGGCGTGCCGAAGCCGTTCACCCGAACCCAGTCGTTCTTGTCGGCGCCCAACCACCGCACCACGTTGTCGCGGGCACTCACCTTGTCTTTGGGCGCCACCGCGTCCTCGATGTCGAACACCACGATGTCGGCGCGCGAGTGCGAGGCCGCCTCGAATCGGTCGGCGTGCGTGCCGTTGACCAGCAGCCAACTGCGGGCCAGAACCGGATCGATGCGTGAGCCGACGTCGGCGGGATCCGTCGCGTCGAAATTCGCTTGGTCATACATTGCGTGCTCTGCCGCCTTCTCGTGCCGGTCGGTGTCGGACTAGTCGCCCATTACCGTAGCGACACCCGCCACGAAGCAACCAGACCTCCCCTTCATCGCGGACGCGCGTGAAAAAGCGCTGGTAGCGGGTGTGCGCGCGCCGCTCGGCCCGATCGGCCGACAGGACTGGCGTCATGGTGTTGGATGGCGGGGTGGGAGATATCAGCCGCAGTCGGACCATAGCGGCGCAGCCGCAGGCGATTTGGGATGTCCTCGCCGACTTCGGAGCGCTGAGTTCCTGGGCGGACGGCGTCGACCACTCGTGCATCCTCAACCACGGGCCCGACGGCGGGCCGCTGGGCACCACCCGCCGGGTTCAGGTGGGGCCGAACACCTTGGTGGAGCGGATCACCGACTTCGATCCGCCCGTGACCCTCGCCTACGACATCCAAGGACTGCCGGCCCGGTTGCGCCGGGTCGCCAACCGCTGGACACTGCGCCCGGTGGGTGCCCAGACCGCCGTCGCCCTGATCAGCACGGTCGAGGTCGGGACCGGTCGGCCGGCCCGCATGGCCGAATGGGTGGCGCTGCGGGTCCTGGCCAAGCAGTCCGATGCGCTGCTGGCCGGCCTGGCACAACGAATGGAGAACGCGCATGTCTGACCGCCCCGACATCGTCATCGTGATGACCGACGAAGAGCGGGCGGTGCCGCCGTACGAATCGGACGAACTCCTGGCCTGGCGACAGCAGACGCTGACCGGCCGGCGCTGGTTCGACGAGCACGGCGTGAACTTCACCCGGCACTACACCGGCTCGCTGGCCTGTGTGCCGAGCCGTCCGACGATCTTCACCGGCCAATACCCCGACCTGCACGGGGTCACCCAGACCGACGGCATCGGCAAGCGTTTCGACGACTCGCGGCTGCGCTGGCTGCGCGCCGGCGAGGTGCCGACGCTGGGCAACTGGTTCTGCGCGGCGGGATACGACACCCACTACGACGGCAAGTGGCACATCTCGCACGCCGACCTCGAGGACCCGGCGACCGGCGGGTCGCTGGCAACCAACGATGACGACGGCGTCGTCGACCAGGCAGCGGTTCAGCGCTACCTCGACGCCGACCGGCTCGACGCCTACGGCTTCTCGGGCTGGGTTGGCCCCGAGCCGCACGGCGCCGGGAACGCCAACAGCGGCTACCGCCGCGACCCGCTGATCGCCGATCGGGTGGTTGCCTGGCTGGAAGACCGCTACGCCCGCCGGCGTGCCGGCGACGCGGCCGCCCAACGCCCGTTCTTGCTGGTGGCCAGCTTCGTCAACCCACACGACATCGTGCTGTTCCCGGCCTGGGTGCGGCGCAGCCCGATCCAGCCCTCCCCGCTGGACCCGCCGCAGGTGCCGCCGCCGCCCACCGCGGATGAGGATCTGTCCACCAAGCCGGCCGCGCAGATCGCCTTCCGCGAGGCCTACTACTCCGGGTACGGCCCGTCACCGGCCATCAGCCGGTCTTACAAGCGCAACACGCAGCGCTACCGCGACCTGTACTACCGGCTGCACGCCGAGGTGGACACACCGATCGACCGGGTCCGCCGGGCGGTCACCGACGGCGGCTCCGACAATGCGGTGCTGGTGCGCACCTCCGACCACGGTGACCTGCTCGGTGCGCACGGCGGGCTGCACCAGAAGTGGTTCAACCTCTACGACGAGGCCACCCGGGTGCCGTTCGTGATCGCCCGCATCGGTGCGAACGCGACCGGGGCGCGCAGCGTGGCGGCTCCGACGTCGCACGTCGACCTGGTGCCGACGCTGCTGGGCGCGGCCGGCGTCGACGTCGAAGCGGTGGCGAAACAACTAGCCGAGTCGTTCTCCGAGGTGCACCCGCTGCCCGGCCGCGACCTGATGCCGGTCGTCGACGGCGCGCCCGCCGACGAGGACCGCGCCGTCTATCTGATGACCCGCGACAATGTGCTCGAAGGCGACACCGGCGCTTCCGCGCTGTCCCGCCAACTGGGCCGCGACGTGAATCCGCCTGCGCCGCTTCGCATCAAGCTTCCGGCGCACGTGGCTTCCAACTTTGAGGGCCTGGTCGTGCGGGTATCGGACGAGGACGGCGGGTCGGGGCATGTGTGGAAGCTGGTTCGCACCTTCGACGATCCGGCCACCTGGACCGAACCCGGTGTGCGGCATCTCGCGGCCAACGGGATCGGTGGCGAGGCCTATCGCACCGACCCGATCGACGACCAGTGGGAGCTTTACGACCTGACCGCCGATCCCGTTGAGGCACAAAACCGTTGGACCGACCCCGACCTGCACGAGTTGCGGCAGCACCTGCGGATGCAGCTCAAGCAGGCCCGGGCGTCGTCGGTGCCCGAGCGCAATCAGCCGTGGCCGTACGTCAACCGGCAGCCTCCGACTGGTGAGTCCGAGGGTCTGGTGCGCCGGGTGCTGGGGCGCTTCAAGTAGGGCCGTTCGCCGAGATCGCCACAGGGTTCGCGCCGGCGTGCGCATCGCGACCAAGGGTGCAATCTCGCCGATCCGAGGGCGCGGTGTGGGACAGTTCCCTCTGTGCCAGACAGCGTGGCGGTGATCGGGGCCGGTCCCGGCGGGCTCGTCGCGGCGCGCTGGCTACTGGCGCAGGGCTTCGACCCGACCGTTTTCGAACAGGCGCCGACGCTCGGTGGCCAGTGGGCAGGCCTGCAAGGCAGCAGCGGCGTGTGGCCGGCGATGCACACCAACAGCAGCCGGATCGTGACCGCGTTCGGCGACCTGGCACCCGAGGACGGCCCGGCCTACCCGTCGAATCACGACGTCCTCGCCTACCTGCACCGCTACGCCGACATGTTCGAGGTCACGCCGCGTATTCGGTTCGGCACGCGTGTCGACCGGCTCCGGCAGGTGAACAGGGGCTGGCTGCTTCGCCACTCCGGCACCGACGAACGTTTCGATCGCGTCGTCGTGGCCCCCGGCCGGTTTCATGTGCCGGCTATCCCGAATGTTCCTGGGCTGGCAGGCTTTTCCGGCTATCTCGGTTGCGCGTCCACCTATCACTATCGCGGGCCTGCGCGTTACCAGGGTAGCCGTGTGTTGGTCGCCGGCGGTGCGATCAGCGCCCTCGAGGTCGCGACGGAGCTCGCCCAGAGCGGTGCCGCTCAGGTGACGGTGACGCAGCGACGGCAGCGCTACGTCCTGCCGAAGTTCGTGGCCGGCGTGCCGTCGGATCACCGGATGTTCACCCGCTACCACGCCTTGGCCGGCGAATCGCTACCACCGGACGAATTCGACTGCCTGATAGAGCAATTGGTGATCGATGCCGGCGGAAACCCGGCGGACTACGGGGCACCGGCACCCGATCCGTCGATCGCCGTGGCCGGCCTCACCTTGAACGACGGGTATCTGCCGCTGGTCGCCGCGGGCCGAATCACGTTGCGGCCGTGGATAACATCGGTCACGGAATCGCGCGTGACCTTCGCCGATGGACATGCCGAGGAGTTCGACGCAATCCTGTTCGGCACCGGCTACCGGCTGAGCCTGCCGTTCCTCGATGAGGCCATCAAGGCGGTGCTCAACGCCGGCAGTACCTCCTTCGACGCCGACCGCTACACCTTCCACCCGGATCTGCCCGGGTTGGCGTTCGTGGGTCTGTGGGATCAGTCCGGCGGCTACTTCGTGCCACTGGAGCTTCAGGCCCGGTGGATCGCATACACCTGGGGCGGCGCGATCCCCGCTCCGGCCGAGCCCATCCGGCGGATCGAAGCCGGCGGAGGCAAGACACGCATGGACCGCGTCGCGCTGACCTTCGCCCGCGCGGCCGGAGTGGAGCCGCAGCTGGACAACTGGCCGCAATTGCGGCGCGCGCTGCTGTTCGGGCCGCTGGCACCGAGTTCGTTCCGGCTCGAAGGCCCCGATGCCCGACCCGACGCGCCAGAGCAATTCGCCCGCGACGCCGCCGCGTTCGGGGCGATTACGTGACCTGAGCCCGGCCGGCCCGCAATTCAGGTGGTCGCGCGTTGCTGGCGCGCCGCGTAGAGGATCGAGCCTGCGGTCTGGAACGGCACCGTGTCGCGGTGGGCGGTGGCGATGGGCAGGTCGGCGGCCCGGCGCAGCATCATCAACGCCAGCGTGCCGTTGGTGGAGTACGGCACGATCAGGACGTTGGCCAGCGCGTCGGCACCCGTCACCGTCATCACGTGCTGCTGCTTGTGCTGCCAGCCCTGCCAGTTCAAGTCGGGCGGTCGTTGCAGCGGCGGCCAGTTGACGGCGATGTTCGTGATCTCACCAAGTCGCGCCCGCAGCGCCAGGATGAGCTCGGGTAACTCAACGCCGATCCGGTCGGTCCGTGGCCACCAGGCCCCGTCGATGTCATTGCCCAGCTCGTTCGCCAGAGTGAGACGTATCGGGGTGGACTGGCGTCGCATCCCCAGCGAAGGGTTGACGGTGCTCACCGGGGCTCTTCCTTCATGCTCGGCATCGTCCGTCCCGCGGGTGCGGGACGACGGAGGAATCGCATTGCCCTGAGGCACGGCCCGTAGCTGGCTACTGGTCACCATCGCTGACAACGAAAAGGCTCGCGCCTGACGCTACGCCACCACCCGGGCACTTCCACCGCGGGCCATGAATAGGGATCGGCGACGATCACCTGCGCACATAGTGGAGGATGGGTGCATGCCCACAGACAATTGGTGCGATGCACCCGAGATTCATCCATCGGAGATCCGGGTAGGTGACACCATTGGCACGGTGGACTCCGAACATCTCCCTTACCAGGTCAAGATGATCAGTACCCCGCAGGCCGGATCGACGAGGTGGACCTTTTTCGGTCGCGACAAGAACGGCCGGGACCACTCCAGCACCTTCCGGGAAGGCCAACTGGTTCGCCGGTACGCCAAGGCGTCGTAAACAAGGGACCGATAAGTCAGATGCCGAAATTTTCGCTGCCCGAAGAAAAACCCGAGGGCCTGGCCTCTCCGGCGACGGCCAAGATCATCAAGTACTCGGCCAAGGCGCACGTGGCGGTCTTCAAGCTGACCAACGGCCGCATCGGCAACAAGTGGCGCATCGGCGCCGGCTTCGACAAGCCGGTGCCGACCCTGCTTCTCGAGCACCGGGGCCGCAAATCGGGAAAACTGTTCACCACTCCCCTGCTCTACATGCGCGACGGGGACGACTTCGTCATCGTCGCCTCGCAGGGCGGCCACCCCAAGAATCCGCAGTGGTACTTCAACCTCGTCGCCAACCCCGACACCCGTATCCACGTGAAAGGGCAACGCAATCTTGAGGTTTCGGCGCATGTCGCTTCGCCGGAGCAGCGCGCCGCGTTGTGGCCGCGGTTGGTCGATCTCTACGCGGACTTCGAGAAGTACCAGCGGTGGACGGACCGGGAGATCCCGGTGATCATCCTCTCGCCGCGTTAGCGGTCAGCCGGAACAGGGCGCGGTCCAGCGTCGGCAGGATCTCGGTGATCGGGATTTCTCCGGCGGCGAAGCGTGCGACCAAACCGTATGCGAGGTTGGACACGATCGGCGGCAGCTCCTCGACCAGATCCGGTTCCGCACCTGCGAGCACGGCCATCGCGGCGGGTATCACCGCATCCAGACCGCGGCTGACGAGACGTTGCCCACCCGGCGCCGACCGCGCGCGGAAGTAGGCGCGCAACATGTCGGGATGACGTTCCCAAGGCTCGAAAATGGTCCGGAAAACCTTCGTCAGGCCGTCGTATACGGATTCGCCGGGTTCAGGTGTCTGCGAGGCCAGACCGGCATACCGGTTCTCGTCCATCCAGCGTTGCAGGGCGGCCAGAATCAACGCGTCCCTGGTGGGGTACCGCTTGTAGATGGTGGTCAGCGAGGTGCGCGCACGCTTGGCGACTTCGCGCAGTTGCACGGCGTCATAGCCCTCGGTTTCCAGGATCTCGACGACGACATCAAGGATGGGGTCGGATTCCTCGGTCACAACCTCAGCGCTAACCACGTCCGCCCTTGCCTCGAGTCTTGCCCTAACTCAGTAACGGAGTTACTGTACCGGGAGTAACGAGGTTACTCAACGAGGAGGGTGCCGATGCCCGGCCGAGTGGCAGGCAAGGTCGCGTTCGTCACCGGCGCGGCGCAGCGGCCAGGGCCGTAGCCACGCCGTACGACTGGCGCAAGAAGGCGCCGACATCGCCCGTGGACGCGGGAAGTTGCCTGAAGTAGCGAAAGGACCCGCCGTGACCATCACTTCGGACACCGACGTGTATTACGACCCCTACGACGTCAACATCACCGCCAACCCCTACCCCACCTTCGCCCGGCTGCGCGACGAGGCACCGCTGTATTACAACGAGCGCTACAACTTCTGGGCGATCTCCCGGCACGCCGACGTCGAGAAGGCGCTGTCGGATTGGGAAACGTTCTCCAACAGTCGAAGTGACATCCTGGAGCTGATCCAGTCCAAGTTCCCGATGCCGCCGGGTGTGATGATGTTCGAAGACCCGCCGACACACACCGTGTTGCGCGGGGTCATGTCGCGGGTCTTCACTCCGCGCCGGATGGCCGCTATCGAGGACCAGATCCGGGCCTACTGCGTCCGGTGCCTGGATCCCCTGGTCGGCTCGGACGGTTTCGACATCATCGCCGAACTCGCGTCCATGATGCCGATGCGCGTCATCGGCATGCTGCTGGGCATTCCCGAGGACGACCAGATCGGGGTGCGCGACGCCAACGACGCCAATCTGCGCACCAAGCCCGGCACGCCGATGAAGGTGGCAGACCCGGACTCGATTGCCGACGGGCGCATCTACGCCGACTATGTGGACTGGCGCGCCAAGAACCCGTCCGACGATCTGATGACCGCGTTGCTCAATGTCGAGTTCGAGGACGAGAGTGGCGTGACACGCAAGCTGACCCGCAAGGAAGTCCTGCACTACACCCAGGTCGTCGCCGGCGCCGGTAACGAGACGACGGGCCGGCTGATCGGCTGGCTGGCCAAGGTGCTCGCCGAGCACCCCGATCAACGCCGGGAAGTCGAGCAGGATCGTTCCCTGTTGACGCGCGCGGTGGATGAGACGCTGCGGTTCGAGCCGACCGGCCCGCACGTCGCCCGCTACACCATCCGCGATTTCGAGGCCTACGGCACCACCGTCCCGGCGGGCAGCGCCGTCCTGCTTCTCTTCGGGTCCGCGAATCGGGATCCGTTGCGCTACAGGGATCCTGACACTTTCGACCTGCACCGGGACAGCATCTCGCACCTGACCTTCGGCAAGGGCGTGCATTACTGCCTGGGGGCCAACCTGGCCCGGCTGGAAGGCAGGGTCGCCCTCGACGAACTGCTGAACCGGTGGCCCGAATGGAACGTCGACTACGACAGCCTCAAGCTCGCGCCGACGTCGACGGTGCGTGGCTGGGAGCGGCTGCGCATCGTCTTCGCCTGAAACGTCAAGCTAATCCAGCGATCCCGGCCAGCTCGTCCAGGCTTCGCAACGACTCGTCGCGCGGCGCTGTCTCCAGCCCGAGCAGAACCCGCTCCACCCCCAGCGGCCCGTAACCCTCCAGGGTCTGGGCCGTGGCGTCACCCCACTGGCAGACGGTCACCGGAACGTCGGGACCGGCGATCGCACGCAGCTCCTCGAGCGGACCCGCCAGCAACTCCGGCGTCGGGGTTATCGCAATCCATCCCGCGTTCAGCGCCGCGATCCGCTTGAAGCTCGCCGGACCGCCGCCGACGTAAATCGGCGGATGAGGCTTGCTCACCGGCTTCGGCCAGCTATAGATCGGGTCGAAATCGACGTGCTTCCCGTGGAATTCGGCCTCCTCCCGTGTCCAGATCTCGATCATCGCGCGTAGCCGTTCATCGGAGACCCGGCCACGTACCGCGGGATCGACGCCGTGGTTGGCGACCTCCTCGCGCAGCCATCCCACGCCGACACCGAAGATGAATCGGCCGCCCGACAACAGGTCCAAAGACGCGACTTCCTTGGCAGTCACGATCGGATCCCGCTCCGGGACCAGAGCGATTCCGGTGCCCAGCAGCAGAGTTTCGGTGGTGACCGCCGCCGCGGTCAACGCCACGAACGGGTCCAGCGGTCGATAGTACTTCCGGGGAATCGGGCCACCGCTGGGAAAAGGGCTGTCATGGTTGACGGGGATGTGGGTGTGCTCGGCAAGAAACAGCGAATCAAAGCCGCGCTGCTCGAGCGCGCGGCCCAGCTCGTCGGGCCTGATGCCCTCGTCGGTGCTAAAAGTCAGAACCCCGTAGCGCATGTCGTTCCCTCTCGCCGCGTCCACTCTGACGTGAAGACCTCCTGGTGGGAATTAATTCCTGACCGCGGCGGTAGAACAACGCATGAAGCTCAACGACGCGGCACGTGAACTGATCGGCAAGGGCGCCGACGCCACCCTGGTGACCCTCAATCCCGACGGCAGCCCCCAGGTGAGTGTGGTGTGGGTTGCGCTGCAGTCGACGCCGGACGGAGACGAACTCGTCACCGCCCATCTGGCCGAACACAAGAAGGTGCGCAACGTCCGCAACGATCCCCGCGTTGCGGTCACCATCGTCTCGACCGATGACCCGCACGGCGACATGCGGCCGTACCTCGCGATCAACGGGACGGCACGCATTGTCGAAGGCGGTGCGCCGGAACTGTTGCGCGAACTCGCGCAGACCCTGTCGGACCCGGCCGTGTTCCCGCCGGCCGGTGCACCGCCGGGATTCCTGACGCGCATCCGCATCGACAAGGTCGGCGGAATCGGTCCCTGGAGCTAATCGGCCGCGGGCGGTAGCTCAGCACGCTTGGCCGGACGCGCCGCACCCCAAAGTCCCACTCCGACACCGACAATCGCGCCACCGAGGCCGATGACCTGTTGTGGGCGCGTCAAGTCGTGATGCACGCTCACCCCACCAAGCAGGTCGGCCGCGTCCGCTCCACCGGACGCCAAGAACCAGCCGCGGGTGTTCTTGCCGCGCAACGCGGCCGTGGCAAGCAACCCGCCGATCAATGCGTCGCGGTATCCCATGGAGCGCAACAGCAGTCGCGCTTGCGCGTCCGGCTGGTGCGGAGTGCCCCAGAGCCGGTTCGCACGGTCGGGGTCGACGAGGAACGAGATCCCCGACGCGAGTCGGATACTGCCGGCAATGAGCGCGGCACGATCGATGGCCATGGCGGCAGCTTAGAGTCTTCCCACACCACAGGAAAAGGAGTCCGGGATGACGTGGCAGATCGTGATGTTCGTCGTGAGCCTGATCGTGGCCGGCGTTGCGGCGCTGGGCTGGCTGATAAGCCGGGAGGACAAGGCCCGCAGCCGCCGCAGGACGGTGGTGTTCGGCGCGCTGGCGACCGCAGTCCTCTTCTTCCTCCTGGGTTGTTTCACCATCGTCGGTACCCGCCAGATCGCGATCGTCACCACGTTCGGCCGGCCCACCGGGGTGAGTCTGAACAACGGATTTCACGGCAAGTGGCCGTGGCAGATGACCCACCAGATGGACGGTGCGGTGCAGATCGACAAGTACGTCAAAGACGGCAACCACGACGAGCGCATCATGGTGCGCCTGGGCAACCAGTCCACCGCCTGGGCGGACGTCAGCATCCGCTGGCAGCTCAAACAACACGCCGCGCCCGAACTTTTCCAGCAGTACAAGACATTCGACAACGTGCGCGTCAATCTGATCGAGCGGAACCTGTCCGTGGCGCTCAACGAGGTGTTCGCCGCGTTCAACCCGCTGGACCCGCAGAACCTCGATGTCTCGCCGTTGCCCAATCTCGCCAAGCGCGCCGCCGACCTGATGCGCAAGGATGTGGGCGAACAGGTCGACATCTTCGACATCAACGTGCCCACCATCCAGTACGACCAGGGCACCGAGGACAAGATCAACCAACTCAACCAGCAGCGCGCGCAAACTTCGATCGCGGTCGAGTCTCAGCGCACGGCCGAGGCTCAGGCCAAGGCCAACGAGATCCTGTCGCGCTCCATCAGCAACGACCCCAACGTGGTCGTCCAGAACTGCATCACCGCCGCGATCAACAAGGGCATCAGCCCGCTGGGTTGCTGGCCTGGCACCACCGCCATGCCCACGGTCCCCGTCCCCGGACGGTAGGCACCAGCGGGAGCCACCCATGAGAGGGTGGTTCCTCATGGAGATCCCGTTCGCCGACATAGTCCGCGGCCGATTCGGTGCCCGCAGGGGTCACCGAGCGCCCGCGTTCGACCTCGTGCCGGCCCTCGAGGACATCGAGGACGACGAGACCAAAGCCACCGATGCCGCCCTGGACACCGTCGACCTGCCGTCGGCGGACCCCGCCCTGCTGTTGCAGAAGATGGAAAACCGGCTGGTGCGCAACCACCTGGCCAACCCTGACGTACTCAGCGACGAGCAACTGCGCAGACTGCGCTACATCCTGAACTTCGCCCGGCTGGCCGACTTCGAACCGGGGGTGGCGGGCCCGGGTGGCACCCGGGGCCGTGGGGACATCTCGGTCGGCGCGGAAATCGGACCGTGGCGATCCAGGGTCGTCGATGCGTTGTTCGCTCCGTTGCGCGAGGAACCCGACCAGGTCAAGGCGTTGACGGCGGCACGCGAGGTGTTGGCCGGCCTGGCCGACGACCAGGACGACCAGCGACAGGTACTCATCGATCGCCACCGCAATGACTTCTCGTCCGCCGAACTCGACGCCGAGGTGGGCTACAAGAAGCTCGTCACCGTGCTCGGCGGCGGTGGCGGCGCCGGCTTCGTCTACATCGGCGGTATGGCGCGCCTGTTGGAAGCCGGCCAGGTGCCCGACTACATGATCGGCTCGTCGTTCGGGTCGATCATCGGCAGCCTGGTCGCCCGCGAACTTCCGGTGCCGATCGAGGAGTACGTGGCCTGGGCCAAGACGGTGTCCTACCGCGCCATCCTCGGGCCCGAGCGGGTGCGGCGCCGCCACGGGATGGCCGGCCTGTTCGCGCTGCGGTTCGACCAGTTCGCGCACGCCCTGCTCAGCCGGGAAGACGGCGAGCGCATGCGGATGTCGGATCTGGCGATTCCGTTCGACGTCGTGGTCGCCGGAGTTCGCCGGCAACCGTACGCGGCGCTGCCCTCACGGTTTCGCCGCCCCGAGCTGGCGGCTTTACAACTTCGCTCACTTCCCTTCCGCCCCATCGGAATCGGGCCATTGGTGGCGGCCCGCATGTGGCAGGTCTCGGCGTTCATCGACCTGCGGGTGGTCAAGCCGATCGTGATCTCCGGCGACGATCCGGCACTCGACTTCGACGTCCTCGACGCGGCGTCCTTCTCCTCGGCGATTCCCGGTGTGCTGCACCACGAGACGAGCGACGCACGGATGCTGCCACTGCTCGAGGACCTGTTCGCCGAGCGGGATATCGCGGCGCTGGTCGACGGCGGCGCGGCCAGTAACGTACCCGTGGAGCTGGCCTGGAAGCGCGTGCGCGACGGCAAGATCGGCACCCGCAACGCTTGCTACCTGGCGTTCGATTGCTTTCATCCGCAATGGGATTCGCGACATCTGTGGCTGGCCCCGATCCTGCAGGCGATCCAGCTGCAGATGCTGCGCAACCTGCCCTATGCCGACCATCTCGTCCGCTTCGAGCCGACCCTGTCGCCGATCAACCTCGCCCCGTCCACCACCGCGATCGACCGCGCCTACCGGTGGGGGCGCGCCAGCGTCGAGCGGGCGATTCCGGTGACATCGGCGTTGTTGTCGCCGACCTGGTGGGTGGGCGACACGCCCGCGGTTCCCACCGCGCACCCGCAGGAACACGCCAAGTCGGTGGCATCGTCGATGAGCTCGGTGATGGCGGCGATTCAGTCTCCGAGCGGTCGCCTGTCCCGCTGGCGCAACCGCCACCTGACCTGAGACGGTCCGCCCGGACTACCATGACCCCCATGGTCGACCGGGTCGGAGGCGCCGACTACAACGCGGGCGAGACGGCAGAGTCGGCAAACCTGGCGTGGTCAAGCGGCAACGAGCTGCCGGACATTCAGGACAGTGCGTCGGCGCCCGGCAGCCGGGCGAATCCCGCCGCAGTCCCCGAAGAGGCCGAGGTCGACCAGTCCTGGACCACGGCGTGGACCCGAGCCGCCACCGTCCTGCTCATCTGTCTGGCCCTGGCCGTGGTGATTGTGGTCGCGGGCTGGTTGATGCACAAGAACAACACGTCCGAGACAGCCTCGGAGCCGACGCGAACAACGGCCGCGCCGGTGACCACCACGGCACCGGCCACCACCACCGTCTCGTCCACGGCGGACCAGGACAGCCGGTACATCGCCGCGCTCAACGACAAGGGCATCCAGTTCGCCAACCCCGAAGCCGCCGTCTTCAACGGCAAGACGGTGTGCCAGAACATCGGACAGGGCATGACGGTGCAAGAGGTGGTCGCGCAATTCCGTTCCAGCAGCCCGGACTTCGCGGCCCACGCCGAGGACTTCGTCGCCATCTCCGTCCGGGCCTACTGCCCGCAGTACAGCAAGCTGGTCGCCGCGATCTGATCAGTCGGTGACCTTGCGGAAGGCGCCGACCAGGTCTGCCAGCATCTCCTGGGCCCGCCCGGGATCGGAGGGCACCGATCCCGAGAATCGGATGTCGGTGGCGCCGTCTGCCACGATGCGCGGGACCACCGCAACCGAGGCATCCACATCGATCCGGCGATCGGCGCCTCTGACCAGGACCGCCGAACCCTGCACCCGGAGTCCATCCGGGTCTGCACCCGTGTCGGCGATCGCGCGCTTCATCGCCGGGATCGCGCCTTGGAGATCGGTGATGGCCGGGCCCCACGGGATCCAGCGCATTCCGAACCTGCTCAACCGCTTGGCGACGGCCGGATTGACGGTGCCACTCACCCAAATCGGAATTCCATTGGGCTGCATCGGTTTTGGCATCTGATGGATGCCGTCGAACGACAGCTCCGGCGAGCTGTAGACGCCCCGCCGCTCCGTCCACAGCGCCTGGCACACCTCCAGCGTGTGGTCGAGCAGGCGACCGCGACGCTCGAACGGCAAGCCGGCGGCCTGGTACTCCTCGCGTTGCCAACCGATTCCGACACCCAGATCGATCCGTCCGCCGGACAGCACATCCATGGTGGCCAACTGCTTGGCCAGTACGGCCGGCCGTCGCAGCGCGGCCAGCAGCACCGACGTTCCCAGCCTGATCCGGGTGGTGGTCGCCGCGATCGCGGTCAGCAGGATGAGGGGTTCCAGCCACTGGCCGTCGGGTCCGGTCGGTTGTCTGCCACCCGTGGTGCCTCCCACCGCCGGATCGGCGTAGGCGTCCAGGTTCTCGCCGAAGACGACGTGGTCGGACACCACGACGCGATCGACTCCGGCTGCGTCCATGGCGCGGGCGGTTTCGACGGTGGCATTCCAGTCGGGGTTCGGGTCGTCGCTGAAGTTGCGCAGGTACACCGTGAGTTTGGGACGATCCGTCATATGCCAGTACCGATCACTCACCGAGTATCGCGGACGCGATGGGCTACTCCGGCAGCCACCGCCGGATTGACCGCCGATTCGATCCCTATCAATATAGATGTATGTCGATGAGTCCGAAGCCGTCCGTGCTGTTCGTGTGCGTCCACAACGCCGGCCGCTCCCAGATGGCCGCCGGGTTTCTCGCGACGCTGGCCGGTGACGCCGTCGAGGTGCGCTCGGCGGGCAGCGCGCCGGCCGACGCGGTCAATCCCGCCGCGGTACAGGCCATGGCCGAGGTCGGCATCGACATCTCCACCCAGAACCCGAAGATCCTGACGACCGATGCGGTTGCGGCCTCCGACGTCGTGATCACCATGGGCTGCGGGGACACCTGCCCGTTCTTTCCCGGCAAGAGCTACCGCGACTGGGTGCTCGAGGACCCCGCCGGCAAGGGCGTGGAAGCGGTGCGGCCCATCCGCGACCAGATCGAGGCCCGTGTCAAAGACCTCATCGCCGAGCTGCTGCCCGATACGGCGAGACGCTGAAAGTCGTTCTAGGAACAGCAGTCCGGATCGAGGACCCCGACCAGCGCAGCCACCGCGGCGCGGTGCGGGCGGTGATAGACGCTGGTTCCGCGCCTGGTCGATTCCACCAGGCCGGCATTTCGCAATTGGTTCAGATGATGGCTGACCGTCGACTCGCCCACCCCGATCGCCGTCGCCAACTCCCCACTGTTGCATCCGTCGCCTGTGGCACCGAACAGCAACGACATGATCTTCACCCGCGCCGGATCGGCGAGTGCCTTGAGTCGCAGCGCGATCTGTAAGGCGTCGTCGTCGGTCATCGCTCCGGCGGCCACCGGCGCACAACACACCGGCGCGGAGATGTCGATCACCGGCAACGCTTTGGGCATGAACTCATGATGCCACAATGTTGACATATATCGAAAAGGTGGCATGCTAGGCAGCAGCACATTACTTCGACATATGTCGCAAAGGTCACCAGGAGGCATGCCATGTCCCGTATTCAGTTGGCCCTCAACGTCGATGACATCGACGAGGCCATCGCGTTCTACTCCAAGCTGTTCAACACGGCGCCGGCCAAGGTCAAGCCGGGCTATGCCAACTTCGCCCTCGACGAGCCGCCGCTGAAGCTGGTCCTGCTCGAGAACCCCGGCCAGGGCGGCACACTCAACCACCTCGGCGTGGAGGTCGACTCGACCGACGAGGTACACGCCCAGATCGCCCGCCTGACCGCCGAGGGACTGTTCACCGAAGAGGAGTTGGGCACCACCTGCTGCTTCGCCAAGCAGGACAAGGTGTGGGTCAACGGTCCGGGTGGGCACCGCTGGGAGGTCTACACGAAGCTGGCCGACTCGGACACCTTCTTCGCCCCGGAGCCGGCTGCCGAAGATGCCGGTTGCTGCGGCGCAGAGGCGACGGCACGGTGAGACCGGCGGTCCACGGGCCCTCGGTGTGGACGCCGCGTGATTTCCCCCAGGAGGAGCTCTGGTCGTTCGACCTGTCCGATGACGATCGACAGGCATTGATCGCCTATGGCCGGGGTGGCGAAATGGGTGATCTGGCAGAGTATTTCCGACCTGCCGTGCAGCCCTGGGCCGAGCTGTTGACCCACGGACCCGGCTTCGTCCGGGTGCGGCGATTTCCCATCGACGCACTCACCGAAGCCCAGACCGAGCGTGCGTACCTCGGCCTGGGCAGGCTGCTGGGTGAGCCGGTCGGCCAGGACCGAGACGCCAACGTCATCACCCACATTCGGGACGAACGCCTGCCCGCAGCCCCCGGGGTGCGCAAGTACCGGACAAACCTGCGTCAGGATTTCCACAGCGACGGCTCGGACATCGTCGGGTTGCTTTGCCTGCATCCGGCCAAGGCCGGTGGTGAGTCCAGAATCGTCAGCGCGCACGCCGTCTACAACGAGATGCTGCGGTGCGCTCCGCATCTGGTGGACGTGATGTATCAGCCGATGCCCTGGGATCGCAACGAGGAGCAAAGCGCCGGCGAGCCACCGTTCTTCGAGCTACCACCCATCACCGACATCGACGCGACCCCGCGACTGTTCTTCATCGCCTGGTATATCCGCGATTCACAGCGCCACCCCGAGGCGCCTAGGTTAACCGAAAAGCAATGTGCAGCACTAGATCTGGTTGAGTCCATCGCCAACGACCCGGCCTTCCACATCGAGATGCGGTTCGAGCCCGGAGACGTCCAACTGCTCAACAACACCGTCGTCCTGCACTCGCGGGAGGCCTACACCGACGAAGAATCCCCCGCAGCGAGGCGGCATCTGTTGAGGTTGTGGCTGAAAACCGCCACGGCGACCACTCATCAGATGTTGCGCGGCGGAGTGCCACGACAAAACCGCGGATGAGCTTCCTTGCCGAAGTATTCGATGACTGTCAATATCGACGAGTGTCAAAGTACCGCCCGTCTGTAGCCGACAGTTGCTGCGAGGCCACCCCACTGCTCGTCGAACCCCTGTCGGCCGAGGATGCGGCCGAGCTCGCCGTGAAGCTCAAAGCGCTGGCCGACCCGGTCCGACTCCGGCTGTTCAGTGCGGTGGCGAGCCGAGCCGGTGGCGAGGCCTGCGTCTGTGAGGTGTCCGAAGGTCTTGCCGTCTCGCAGCCGACCATCTCTCACCACCTCAAGGTGCTGCGCGAGGCCGAATTGCTCACCTCGACGCGCCGCGGGTCTTGGGTGTACTACGCGGTCGTACCGGGGGCGGTGCACGTCCTCTCGGCAGCCCTCGGGGTCCACCACGACATGGCCTCGGGAGCGCCGGCATGACGGACGGCCCCAAGCTCTCCACACTCGACCGATTCCTCCCGGTATGGATCGGTATCGCCATGGCCACCGGCCTGTTGCTCGGCCGCTGGGCACCGGGGCTGAACACCGCCCTGCAGAAGGTGCAGATCGACGGGATATCGCTGCCGATCGCCCTGGGCCTGCTGATCATGATGTATCCGGTGCTGGCCAAGGTGCGCTACGACCGCCTCGACACCGTCACCGCCGACCGCAGGATGCTGGTCAGTTCGCTGCTGCTGAATTGGGCGCTCGGACCGGCACTGATGTTCGCCCTCGCCTGGCTGCTGCTGGCGGACCTGCCCGAGTACCGCACCGGCCTGATCATCGTCGGACTGGCCCGCTGCATCGCCATGGTCATCATCTGGAACGACCTGGCCTGCGGCGACCGCGAGGCCGCCGCCGTGCTCGTCGCTCTGAACTCGATCTTCCAGGTGCTCATGTTCGCCGTACTCGGCTGGTTCTACCTGTCTGTGCTGCCCGGCTGGCTGGGCCTGTCCCAGACCTCGATCTCCACGTCTCCGTGGCAGATCGCCAAATCCGTTCTCATCTTCCTGGGCATCCCCCTGCTCGCCGGTTACCTCTCCCGCCGGTTCGGCGAACGGGCCAGGGGCCGCGACTGGTACGAGACGAAGTTCCTGACCACCGTGGGCCCGTGGGCCCTGTACGGCCTGCTGTTCACCATCGTCATACTCTTTGCGCTGCAAGGCGATCAGATCACCAACCGGCCGTGGGACGTCGCGCGCATCGCGCTTCCGCTGCTGGCCTACTTCGCCATCATGTGGGGCGGCGGCTACCTACTGGGCGCCACGCTGGGCCTGGGTTACGAACGCACCACCACGCTGGCTTTCACCGCCGCCGGCAACAACTTCGAGTTGGCCATCGCCGTCGCGATCGCCACCTACGGCGTCACTTCCGGGCAGGCCCTCGCCGGTGTCGTCGGACCTCTCATCGAAGTACCGGTGCTGGTGGCACTGGTCTACGTGTCACTGGCTCTGCGTCGCCGTTTCCCGCTGCGGGGTCGAACCGGCGATTCTCTGGAGCATGCTTGACGTCGATGGTGAAAATCGGCGTGCAGATACATCCACAGAACACGACCATGGCCGACCTGCGCGCGGCGTGGCAGGCGGTCGACCGGCTCGGGGTGGACAGCCTGTGGACATGGGACCACTTCTTCCCCCCGCTGTACGGCGCGCCCGACGAAGCCCACTTCGAGGGCTGGCAGGTTCTGGCCGCGATGGCAGTCACCGCGCCGAACGTGTCTCAGGTCGGGATGCTGGTCACCGGGTGCGGCTACCGCAATCCCGACCTGCTCGCCGACATGGCCCGCACCCTCGACCACTTGTCGGAGGGTCGCGCGGTGTTGGGCATCGGGTCGGGCTGGATGGACCGGGACGAAATCGAATACGGCTATCCGGTGCGCACGCCGGCTCAACGACTGGATCTGCTCGCCGAAACGTTGCCCCGCATCCGACGGCGCCTTGCCGTTTTACAACCGGGACCACTCGGTCCGTTGCCGATCCTGATCGGCGGCAACGGAGAACGACGCACGCTGCGCCTGGTGGCCCAACACGCCGACATGTGGAACGGTTACGGCGACGCCGACACGATCCGGGCCAAGAACGAGGTCATCGATCGGTGGTGTGACGAGGTTGGGCGCGACCCGCGCGAGATCGAACGCACCGTGTGGATCGAGCGGGCCGACCCCGACCTGATGACGTCACTGGTCGAAGCCGGGGCCGAACACCTGATCCTCGGGCTGCGTGCGCCCTACGACCTGGACGAAGTGAAACGCCTGGTGGAACGACGACCGGAGTTTTAGCACCCAGTTGCCCGGGTATGCGCCGAACAGCGGTGCACAGCCCCCCGCCCGCACTTTCCGAGCCCCCTCACCGGAGGTTTATTCGCTATGCCCGAAATGATTGTTGAAACACCCGAAGAAGTCATCGCTTTCCTCAAGGCCCAGCACGACCTGATCGAGGACATGTTCGACCAGGTGCTGCTCGCATCGGATCCGCAGGCCCGCGAGAAGCCGTTCGTCGAGCTGCGTCAGCTTCTCGCGGTGCACGAGACCGCCGAGGAGATGTTCGTGCACCCGCGGGCGCGGCGCGAAGTGGATGCGGGCGACGCGATCGTCGACAGTTTGCTGGCCGAAGAGCACTCCGCCAAAGAGCAGTTGTCGAAGATCGAGGGGCTCGAGATCACCTCGCAGGAGTTCATCGACGAGTTGACGAAACTGCGGGAAGCCGTGCTGGCCCATGCCGAGCATGAAGAACTCGAGGAGTTCGAACAGTTGCAGGCCGACATGGGCTCCGAGGAACTCAAGCGGCTGGGCACCGCGGTGAAGCTTGCCGAAGCCATTGCACCGACCCGGCCGCACGCCGGGGTGGAGTCGGCCAAGTTGAACTTCGCGGTCGGCCCGTTCGCGTCGATGCTCGACCGCGCCCGTGACCTGATCAAGCAAGCCGTCAGCTAGGAGCAACATGAGTCACCCCGAAACACCGGACGATCGGGAAGAGACCACCGAAAGCAGCGACGACAGCGTCGTCTCGCCACCCGCCTACCCCGCGTACTCCACACCCCCGCCGGAAGGTTTGGCCATCAACGAGGACGGTTGATTCTCCGTAGTGTGTGACAAGTGAGCGTTACCCCCGACATCACCATCACCCTGCAGGGCCGCTTCGCCGGCGAGCTACCCGAGATGGCGGTTCCCTGGCAGGCCGAAGTGCCACCCGAGGCACGGTTGCTGGTGCTCAACGAGCCGCTGGCCGGCGAGCTGGGCCTGGAAGCGAGCTGGCTGCGCAGCCCCGACGGTCTGCGGTTCCTGGTGGGCAACCTGGTGCCCTCCGGCGCCGCGCCGGTAGCCCAGGCCTACGCCGGGCATCAATTCGGCGGCTACGTGCCGCGGCTCGGCGACGGGCGCGCCCTGCTACTCGGCGAACTCACCGACGCCGACGGGCGGCTGCGCGATCTCCATCTGAAGGGTTCCGGGCGCACCCCTTTCGCTCGCGGCGGCGACGGCCTGGCGGCCGTCGGCCCGATGCTGCGCGAGTACATCATCAGCGAGGCGATGCACGCACTGGAGATCCCTACGACCCGGTCGTTGGCGGTGGTCGCCACCGGCCGTCCGGTGGCACGCGAGACGATGCTGCCCGGTGCCCTGCTGGTGCGCGTGGCGAGCAGTCATCTCCGGGTGGGTAGTTTTCAATACGCTTCCGCCACAGGCGATCTCGGCCTCCTGCGCCGACTGGCCGACCACGCCATCAGCCGCCACCATCCGGAGGCGGCACAGGCCGAGAATCCCTACCTCGCACTGTTCGAAGCCGTCGTCGCGGCGCAGGCGTCGCTGGTGGCGCGATGGATGATGGTCGGGTTCATCCACGGGGTGATGAACACCGACAACATGACGATCTCCGGGGAGAGTATCGACTACGGGCCGTGCGCGTTCATGGAGGCCTACGACCCGGACACCGTTTTCAGTTCGATCGACGCCTGGGGCCGCTACGCCTACGGCAATCAGCCGACGATCGCGGCCTGGAACCTCGCCCGGTTCGCCGAGACGTTGCTGCCGTTGCTCGGCGAGGATGTCAACGAGTCAATTGCTTTGATAGAGCACGCTTTTGACGGGTTCCACGCCTACCACTCCGCGTGGCTTTCGGGTATGCACGCCAAGCTCGGCGTGGCCACCGACGTCGACGCCGTGTTGCCGTTGCTCGACGAGTTGCTGCCCATGCTGCAGGAGAGCCACGTCGACTTCACCTCGTTCTTCCGTCACCTCGCCTCGGCCGCCCGGGGCGACGACGAACCGGCCCGGGGACAGTTCGTCGATCCCGCCCGCTTCGACGAGTGGGCGCGGCGCTGGCGGGCCCTGGGACCCGACGCCGACGCGATGGACCGGGTCAATCCGATTTACATCCCGCGTAACCATCTCGTCGAGGAAGCACTGACGGCGGCGACCGACGGTGACCTCGGTCCGTTCGGCCGGCTGCTGGATGCGGTCAGCGAGCCGTACACCGAACGGCCCGGGCTGCAGCGGTACGCGTCACCCGCGCCCACGGACTTCGGTGTCTACCGAACCTTCTGCGGCACCTGAATATTGGAGTTCTCCCGGGTGCTCGCCGTGATTCCGATCGCGATCATCACGTCGATGTAGGTGATGAACAGCCCGGCCCAGTACGCCCACTTCATCTGCGGGTCCGTCGGCGCGGCAAAGAAGATGATCAAGAAGATCGGGCCGACGATGCCGCATACGAACACCATCGCCTGGATGATGAGGTAGCGCTTGAACGTGGACATCGTCAGGAGCATATCGCGCACAATGGGCGATGTGGCCGATGTCTACCGCGCTCCAATGCGATCTCGCAGCAACACCATCGACCCGCGCGCCACGTCCGAACGCGCCCGTCGGTTGGGCCTGTGCGGATTCGGACAGCTGGCGGCGAATCCGGCGGAAGAGGAACGTCTGGCCCGTCGGGTGGACCGGTTCGCCGCTGCGGCCGACGGCTCCTTCGTGTGGACGCGCGACCCGGACGAACTGTTCTGGCTCGGCCGGCTCGACGGGCCGTATTTCCGTGACGATGACGACGGCGCCGTGGCCGTCGATCTGGTGCACGTGCGCCGCTGCACCTGGCTCCCTGAGCCGCTACTGGAGCCCGAGGTGCCCGGCGCGGTCGTCGCGACGTTCCGCCGCGGCGGCCGCAACTTTCAGCAGACCCATCACCAGTCGGTCGGCCGGCAGACCCAACAGCTCTGGGACGGGCGGCGGCCCGGGTCCTAAGCCTTGGAGCGCGAGCGCCGAATCCGCTGGAACGCGGCCACGACGGCCAGCACGAGCGCTCCGACCACCGAGCCGACCACAGCGGACGCCGCCGTATTGACCAACCAACCCAGGACGCCGCCCAGCGCCGCCACCGCATGATGCGCCCACTGCTCGGCGTGGTGCACCAGCCCGTACGGCGTGTGCCAGCCGAGGTGATCAGCGCCCATCAGCAGGATGTGACCGCCCACCCAGAGCATCGCCACCGTTCCGACCACCGACAGCACCGAGAGCAGTTTGGGCATCCCGGCCACCAGGGCACGGCCCACGGCCCTGCCGACGCGGGACGAAGTCTGGGCGAGATGCAGGCCGACGTCGTCCATTTTCACGATGCCCCCGACGACGCCGTACACCGCGACGGTGATCACCAGCGCAACGATGAGCAGGATCACCAGCCGCGGCACGAACGCCAGGCTGGCCACTTCGTTGAGCGCGATCACCATAATCTCGGCGGACAGGATGAAGTCGGTGCGGATCGCGCCGGCCACCACGTGACGCTCGTTGTCCGGCTGCTCGTCGCCGTCGCCGTGCCCGCGCAGGCTGCTCCAAACCTTCTCGGCGCCTTCGTAACACAGATAAGTCGCCCCGAGCATCAGGATCGGGCTGAGCAGCCACGGCGCGAACTGACTGAGCAGCATGGCGCCGGGCAGGATGAACAGGATCTTGTTACGCAGCGATCCGAGCGCGATCCGCTTGATGATCGGCAACTCACGCTCGGCGGAGATTCCGTCGACGAACTGCGGCGTCACGGCCGTGTCGTCGATGACCACACCGGCGGCCTTCGCGGTCGCCCGTCCCGCGGCGGGCCCGACGCCGTTGAGCGAGCCGGCGGTCAGTCGCGCGAGCGTCGCCACATCGTCGAGAAGGCCGAACAGACCCGCGCTCATCGCGTCTGCCTCATGGCGTTGCAGCGTACCGGGCTGCGCCTGATTCGGCTCGTCGCTGCGTCCATCAGGAAGGCCGGCTGCCGACCTCGAGGCCGGCCAATGTCGAAGTGCCCTCGAAGATCACACGCCCCCATTCACGCACCCGGCAGTGCAACGTGCCGGCCAGATATTCGTAGTCGGTGTCGATGTTGCGGCGCTCGGCCGGCAGGGGTACGGGCAGCACGTGCGGTCCGTCCGGCGTGCCACGGCCCTCGAGTTCGACGCGGTACCGCACGGTGCGGGCATCGATGTGCCAGCGGTCGACGTCGCAGCTGGAAGACACGAGCGCCGGTGGAGTAATCCGGATCACTCGATCACCCAGTCGCACAACGACTCCGGTGACATCGCGGTTGAGCGGACCCAGCTCGAGCAGACCGCCGGAGAACGCCACCGACACGTCGGCGTCGCCGAAGTCGTGAGCCTGTCCCCACCACCAGCGCAGCGGGAAACCGGCTCCCCAATTTCGTTCGCAGTACAACCTGGCGCCGGTGAATTCCCAACGCTGGTCTTGATGGGTCACTGTGCCGGAAGCTCTGCCCCCCAGCCGATAAGGGTGCCAATACTGATTGAGAAACGGCACCGACGAGAAAACTCCACCGCCGCCAAATGGTTTGGGCCACCGATAGACATCGTGAAATTTCAGGTCGACTGCGGTGTCGCCGAGAACCATCCGGAGCCGCTCGCCGCCGGCATCGATCAGATTGCCACCAGACTCCGCCTGCACACTGAACCGCGCCTGACTCGCCGTGACACCGTCGACCGCGGCCGAGCGCACCACCCCGCCGGGATGCAGCGCTATCGCGGCCGTGGACCAGTCGCCGTCGGACTGTCGGTTGGCGCTGCACAGGGCAACCACCACCCGTCCCTCGTCCTGGTCGGAGAGCCGCCAGAACCAGCCTTCCATCTCGGTCCCGTGCGACGGGACCGGATCGCCGAACGGCACGTCGGCGCCGGTTCGGCGGTAGAGCGACACGAGCCCCGGAACCAGCCCGAGCCCAGCGCGTGCTGCAGAACTCACGACATTCACACCAGCTTTGGTACCCCACACCCTCCTCATTGAACCTGCTGCCGTTCGGCCGGCGGTCCCAGTCACCGAGCGTGACCTCAGGGTTGCGAATCGGCCAGATTTCCACCCTGACGACACGCTCGACGAACCGGGGCGGCCGACTCCGCCAGATAGGCCACGATCGCGTTGGTCAACCCCCGCCGCGCCTCGTCGAGGTCGGCGTAGCTGCCGAGCTGCCGTTCCGAGACAAGGCCGCGCATCGCACCGGGGATCAGCGTGGCAATCTCGCGCACCCGCTGCGGATCGACCTGCAGATCGGCGAAGGCCTTCTGACAGGTCGCATGCCAGCCCTGCCCCCACGACCGCAATTCCGCGGCGGTGTGCGGGTAGAGCCGGTCGAGCTCGCCCGGTTCCCTCGGCAGCGCCGCGCGCAGGTTCTCGATCGCCCGCGAGTCGGGGGCGGTCAGGCCGTCGTACAGCGTGTCGATGATCTCCGCGACCCGCTCCTGCAACGACGCCCCGGTGTCGGGATTGGCGAACACGTTGGCCCGCCGCTGCGCAGTGTGGTGCAGCACCGCGGCCCAGAACCCGTCGGCGTCCCCGAACTGGTATTGCACGGTGCCCCAGGTGACGCCGATCTGCTTGGCGATCCGGTTCGCCGAAACCGCTCCGGGGTCTCCGGATGCCAGGGCGGTCACCGCGGCCTGCAGCATCGCCTCCCGCGTGGCCAGGCCCCGCTTGTTGGCCCTGCGATTCGCGCTGTCCGCCACTGCCATGCCGGAATCCTAACGCGGCGGCACAGGTTTCGTTGACTCATCTATGACTTTTTCATAGAGTGCTTGATGATCGGACGGAAAGGACCGCGTGCATGGCCAAGCCGCCTTTGTCGATGAAACCTACCGGCTGGTTCCAGGTTGCGTGGTCCGATGAGATCGGCATAGGCGACGTCCACTCGATGAAGTACTTCGACCAGGAAATGGTGGCCTGGCGCGCCGACTCCGGCCGGCTCACCGTGATGAACGCGTACTGCGAGCACCTCGGAGCGCATCTGGGCTACGGCGGCAAGGTCGTCGGCGACGTGCTGCAGTGCCCCTTTCACGGCTGGCAGTGGAGTCAGCAGGGCCGCAACGTCTGCATCCCGTATCAGGACCGGCCCAACAAGGGCCGCCGCATTCGCACCTACCCGGTGGTGGAGCGCAACGAGTCGGTCTACATCTGGCACGACATCGAAGGCCGGGCACCGTTTTTCGAGGCCCCCGACATCTTCGCCGACTTCGCCGACGGCCGCGGGCGTGCCGATTACTACCCACAGCAGCGTTTGTTCCGCGAAGGCCTGGAGTTGCATCCGCAGTACGTGCTGGAGAACGGCGTCGACTTCGCCCACTTCAAGTACGTGCACAACACGCCGATCGTGCCGATCTTCACCCGGCACGACTTCGACGAGCCGGTGTCCTACGTCGACTTCACCATCACCTTCGAGGGCAACGACCAGCAGAGCATCGAGGACGTCAAGAGTGGCGTCGAGGCCATCAACGGCGGCCTGGGGGTAGCCGTCACCAGGAGTTGGGGCATGGTCGACAACCGCACCATCTCGGCGATCACCCCGGTCGACGAGCGGACGTCCGACGTCCGCTTCATGGTTTACATCGGCAGGGTTCCCGGCAGGGACGACGAGCGCGCCGAAGGCAAGGCCCGCATGTTCGGTGAGGAGATCATCCGGCAGTTCACCCAGGACGTGCACATCTGGGCGCACCAGCGGTATTCCGACCCGCCGGCGCTCGCGAACGCCGAGTACGAGGGGTTCACCGCGATCCGCAACTGGGCCAAGAAGTTCTACCCCGATGTAAAGGGCGGCACCGCCGCCGAACTCAGCAGCTCCGGAAAGGCACAACCATGACGTCCCCGATCAAGGTCTTCCAGGTCGCCACCGGCAACGTGGGTTCTGAGATGATCAAGCGCATCGCGACGCATCCCGACCTGGAATTGATTGGGGTGCACTGTTACTCACCGGAGAAGGTCGGGCGCGATGTCGGCGAACTGGTCGGGTTGGCACCCAACGGCGTCGTGGCGACCGGCAGCGTCGAGGAGATCATCACCGCCAAGCCTGACGTGCTGACCTTCCACGGCGTCTTTCCCGACGAGGATCTGTACGTGAAAGTCCTTGAGGCAGGAATCAATATCGTCACCACGGCGGACTGGATCACCGGTTGGCACCGTGATCGCAACCATCCGCACCACTCCGGCAAGCCCGTCACCCAGCTGCTGGCGGAGGCTTGTCACAAGGGTGGCTCCACGTTTTACGGGACGGGCATGAACCCCGGAGTCAACCAGATCCTCGGTGTGGTCTGTTCAGCCGATGTGGCCGAGATCGAGAACGTCACCACCATCGAGTCGGTCGACGTGTCGTGCCACCACTCCAAGGACACCTGGATCGAGGTGGGTTACGGACTGCCCGTGGATGATCCGTCCATCCCGGGCAAATTGGAGAAGTACACGCGCGTGTTCGCCGACAGCGTGTTGATGATGGCCGACTGCTTCGACCTCACGCTCGACGAGGTCAAATTCGACTACGAATTGGGCGCCTGCACCAAGGACGTCGACCTGGGTTGGTACACGCTGCCGAAGGGTTCGCTGGGTGGCAACTACATCAAGTACCAGGGCATGGTGGACGGCGTGCCCAGGGTCGAGACACACCTGGAGTGGCAGATGACCCCGCACACCGACCCCAGCTGGGATATCAAGGGCTGCTACATCACTCAGATCAAGGGCGACCCGTGCATCTACAACAAGCACATGATCTTCCCCAAGCCCGGCGTCGATCTGTCCAACCCTGACAACTTCGCGTCCATCGGCATGACGGTCACCGGGCTGCCGGCGCTCAATTCGATCAGGTCGGTCGTCGCCGCTCCTCCGGGTCTACTCACCAGTGCCGACCTGCCGTTGCGCGCATTCGCCGGCCGCTTCAATATCTAGATGCGCCGAATCATTCTCTGGGGCACCGGCGCGGTGGGCCAGGAAATGCTGACCACCGTCCTCGACCACCGCCCCGACCTGCGCATCGTCGGTGCCCGGGTCTACTCCGCCGAGAAGGACGGCGTGGACGTCGGCACCCTGGCCGGACGCGACCCCATCGGTGTCACCGCCACCACCGACGTCGCCGAGATTCTGGCTCTCGACGCCGACTGCGTGCTGTATACGCCGCGCAACGCAAACCTCGACGAGGTGTGCGCGCTACTGGCAAGCGGGAAAAACGTTGCCACCACTGCGTTCCTGTTTCATCCGCGGCGCCTCCCGCCCGCCGACCGGGACCGGTTGGCGGCGGCCTGCCGAGCCGGTGATGCCTCCGTGCACGGCAGCGGTCTCAATCCCGGCAACCTGTCGGGGGTCCTGCCCCTGGCGTTGTCAGGAATGAGCCGCACCATCGACAAGGTCACCCTGCAGGAGCGCGCCGACTGGTCGGTGTACGAGAGCACCTCGATCACGTTCGACAACATGGCTTTTGGGCAGCCGGTCGATCAGATCAGTCCCACCGCAAGCGAATTCCTCGCCTTCAACAGCTCGATCTTCGAAGAGCAGGTCTGGTTTCTCGCCGACGAGTTGAACGCCGGCATCGACGAGGTAGTCGCGGCGGTGGAAGCGGTGCCCGCCCAGAGCGACCATCAGATCTTCGAGCACCTGCTGCGCGCCGGAACCACCGCCGGCCAGCGGTGGACGTGGTCCGGGCGTCGCGGCGAACAGACGCTCATCGAGATCGAGACATTGTGGACGGTGGGCGGTGAGTATCCCGGGCATTGGCCCAAACCCGAGCATGGATGGACGCTGACCATCGAGGGCGACCCGTCCATGCGAGCCCACTTCTTCGCGCTGGCCAGCTTCACCCGGTCCGCGACCATGGCCGAGCACGTCCGCTCGGCCAGTGTCGCCACCGCGATGCAGGTGCTCAACGCCGTGCCGGCAGTCTGTGCCGCGCCGCCCGGGTTCGCCACGAGTGCCGGATTGCCAGTTATCCGCAGCTACACCGGTTTTGGCAACTCAGTCGTCGGTCTCGACGACTAACACCTCGGTCTTCGCCTTACGCTCGACCGCTTTGGGAACCGAACCGATGACCTTTCCGACGATCGAACTGGTCCCGACGTTGCCCACCACCAGCAGGTCGGCGTCGACGTCTTCGGCCAGCTGCACCAGCGCGTCCACCGCAGCGCCTTCCACCGCACGCTCCTCGACGTCGGCGGCACCGGCCTCTTTCGCCCGGTCGGCGGCGGACCGCAGCATGTCGTAGACCGGGGCATTGCCCCGGGTTCGATACTCGACGGTGCGAGCCTGGTCGGGATCGGTGCCGCCCCGATCCTCATCCAGATATGCCGACGCGACGATCAACTTGGCACCCGACTCCGCTGCGATTTTCGCCGCCCGGTCAACGGCACGAAAAGACGTGTCGGACCCGTCGGTCCCGACCACCACGACCTGGTATTTGCCCATGGAAGATAACTAGCCGCCATCGCCCCAAATCAAACCCCTCGGCGTCAGGAACCCAGCGCCAGAATGAGTTTGCCGGTGTTGTCGCCGCGAAACAGCTTCAGCAGGACCTCGGGGAAGTCGCCGACGCCTCCTTCGATGATCTGCTCCCGCGAGCGCAATTCGCCGCTGCGCAGCCAATCCGCCAGCTGCACAACACCTTCGCGGTAACGGTCGGCATAGTCGAAGATGACGAAGCCGGTCATCGAGGCGCGGGCGACCAACAGCTGCATGTAGTTCGCCGGGCCGCGCAGCTCGTCGCTGGCATTGTATTGCGAGATCGCGCCGCAGATGACGACGCGCGCGCCACGGGCCAGCCGGGACAGCGCCGCTTCCAGGGTCGCTCCCCCGACATTGTCGAAGAAGACGTCGATGCCGTCGGGCGCGTGTGTCTTGAGCTGCCCGCGCAGATCGCCGGCCTTGTAGTCGATGGCGGCGTCGAAGCCGAGTTCCTCGACCAGCCAGCGGCATTTTTCCTCGCCGCCCGCGATGCCGACGGCCCGGCAACCTTTGATACGGGCGATCTGACCGGCGATGCTGCCCACCGATCCGGCGGCGCCGGAGACGACGACGGTCTGGCCTGGTTGGGGCCGGCCGACGTCGAGGAGCCCGAAATAGGCGGTCAAACCGCTGATGCCCAGCGCGCCGAGGTGCACCGGGGCGGGCGCCAGCGTGGTGTCGACGGGGGTCACGTCGCGGCCGTCGGAGACCGCGTAGCGCTGCACCCCGAACGTTCCGAATACCTCGTCGCCGTCCGCGAAATCCGGGTGCCGCGACTCGATGACCCGCCCGATGGCGCCGGCTCGCATCACCTCGCCGATCTCCACCGCCGGCACGTACGACCGGCCGGCATTCATCCACGTCCGCATTGCCGGATCGACCGACAGGTACTCGACCTGCACCAGGAACTCGCCCTCCGCCGGAGCCGCGGCGGGTTCATCGTTGATCTGCCAATCGGAGACCTTCGGCAGTCCGACCGGACGGGCGGCCAGCCGGCACACGGTATTGGTGAGCGTCATGGCATCTCCTGACTCAACGCGGTGAGAACCCGACGGCCGCCGGCATCCTCTGCTGTGCCGGGCACCGCTGCGACACAGTCGGCCCCCGCCTCCCGGTACTCGCGCAGACGCTGCGCGATCCGGTTCGCAGACCCCAGGGCGCACACCGTATCCAGCAGCTCGACGGGAATGGCGGCCGCCAGATCGCGGCGGGAGGCACCGGCGCGGGCCCGCTGCACCAGTTCGCCGAAACCCAACGCGCTGAACATCTCTCCGTAGCCGGGCGGTGCCAGATAGACGCCCAGCTGACCGGCGAGTTGCGCGTGCGCGGCGGGACCGGGATCGAGCGCGACCGGCACCCAGACCGTGAGCCGCGGGGCGGGGCGGCCCGCCGCGGCATGGTCGATGGCTTGACGCACCTGGGCCACGCGCCCGGGCGAGGCGAGGTTGAGCACCACTTCATCGGCCTGTCGTGCCGCCAGCGCGATCATGCCAGGACCGAACGCGCCCAACGCGATTCGCGCCTCCGGAACCGGGTTGCGCAACCGGAAACCATTGCTGCTGACGTGCCGGCCGTGGTAGCTGACGCGCTCGCCGGCCAGCATCGGCCGCAGGCATTCGATGGTCTCCCTCATGACGGGGACGTGGTGGGCCCAGCCGCGGTTGTGCCAGCCGGTCACGATGGCCGGGCTGGAGGCTCCCAGGGCGAGGTCGACGCGGTTGCCGGTGAGGGAGGCCACGGTGCTGACGCCGAGTGCGAGAGTCACCGGGCCACGCACACCGACGGCCAATGGTCCGATCTTCAGCGGCAACTCCGAGGCGCGCAGCCCGATCGCGGTCGCCAGAGCGAACGCATCGTAGGTTGCCATCTCCCCGACCCAGAGGGCATCGAACCCGGATTCCGACACCGTCCGCGCGATCTCCAATGCCTCGCAGTCCGGCCGGTCGAGCCAAAACGGAAGGACGACTTCGAGTTTCGTCACAGCATCGAGGTGTCGGCGTGCTGGTCGAGCAGCAGGCGACCGGGCAGTTCGCGGGATGCCTCGTTCACCTGGAAGTGAGCGGTGGCGGTGAACGCGTCGCGGAACCGGCGCTGCAGCGGCGACGTGTCGTAGATGGCGGTGCCGCCCGCCAGGTCGTACATGGTGCGCACCACGTCGGCCGAGGTACGTGCGGCGTGGGTGGCCGCCAGGCGCAACCGGTTGCGCAGGGCAACGGGTACGGGTTCGGGTTCCTGGCTTGCCTGCCAGGCGGTTTCGGTCGCCTCGTAGTACAGCGCGCGGGCCGCAGCCAGTGCCGACTCCGCCGTGGCCACCGCGGCCTGGGTCGCCGGGCGCTCCGCCAGGGTGCGCGTCGACCCCAGTCCCTTCTTGCCACCGGCCAACTCGACGAGGTCGTCGATCGCGGCGCGGGCATTGCCCAGCGCGGCCGCGGCGACCGACAGCGCGAAGAACCCGAACACCGGGAATCGATACAACGGCCGGTCCACCGCCGGCCCGTCGAACACCGAGAACACCCTGTCGGCGGGGACGAAGACCTCGTCGGCGACGGTGTCGTGGCTGCCGGTGCCGCGCAGGCCCAGGGTGTGCCAGTTGTCGAGGACCCGCAGATCTTCTTTGGGCAGCGCGACCACAGCGGGCACTCGGCTCTCATCGACGAAACAACCCGCAAACAGCATGTCCGCGTGCGTGATTCCGCTGCAGAACGGCCAGCGCCCCGACACGATCACGCCGCCGTCGACCGTCTTAGCCCTGCCCCGCGGCGCCCACACCCCGGCCGCGACACCCTTCCCGCCGCCGAACATCTCGTCCCTGGGCGCATCCGGGAGGTAGGCCACCAGCAGCGCACTGGTGATCGCGATCGACACACACCAACCTGTGGCCGCGTCGCCGCGCGCGATCGCCTCGGCACACCGCAGGGCCGTCGGCGGTGACAGTTCGAGTGCGTCCACCTCGCGCGGCATGGTGGCGCGCAACATGCCGGCCTCGTTGAGACGGGCGACGAGCTCGGGCGGCAGCCTGCGCTCCCGATCGATCTCGGATGCCGACTCGCGGGCCGACAGGGCGATCTTCTCCGCGAGGACCTCGGGGGTGTCTGCGTGATTCATCGGCGGCTCCCGGTGGTGATGACGGTGCAGACAAGTTATCACGTGCGGTTCAGTTATTGAACCGGTACAGTGACTGAACTATGACGGCCGCCGATCTGTCCCACCGCTTCCAAGGGGAATCGGTCGGCCGGGCGCTGGAGTTGGTCGGCGAACGGTGGACGCTGCTGATTTTGCGCGAGGCGTTTTTCGGGGTGCAGCGCTTCGGCCAACTCGCCCGCAATCTCAGCATTCCGCGGCCCACGTTGTCATCACGCCTGCGAATGCTCGTCGATGCGGGGCTGCTTGAACGGGTGCGCTATTCGCAGGATCCGGAGCGTTACGAGTATCGCCTCACCGAGGTGGGGCACGACCTTTTCGGCGCCGTCGTGGTGTTGATGCGGTGGGGCGACGAACACCTGCCGAACCCGGACGGACCGCCAATTGTGTTGCGGCACCAGGCTTGTGGCGAGGTTGCGGACCCACGGCTGATTTGCGCCCACTGCGGCGGGGAGATCACCGCGCGCAATGTGACGCCCGAAGCGGGCCCTGGATTCTCTGCCTGAAACGCGATAGCGCGCGTGATATCAGAGTAGGGTCGGCGCCGAGGAGGCGACATGGTCCGCGCAGCAGTCACTTTGGCGGGGTTGATGTTGTTCGCCGCCGGTGGAGTGCAGTCTGCATCGGCCGACCCTAATGGTCGTCAATACGTCCGGACCCAGTCCGGTGCGGTCCGGTGCATCGTCATCTCGGCCGAACTGAACGACGGTGACTCGATGGTCACCTGCGAACACGGGCCGGGCTTTGCGCAGGCACCGGTCGGTCCGTACGGCGAGCACTTCGACGAGGCCGTGATCCGCGCGTCGGGCGCCTTCAGCTGGAACAACGCCAACCTCGGTGGCGGCGGGACACCGCAGAACGATCTGGTGCTGAACTACGGTCAGACGTACCACGTTCTGGGCTGGACGATCGTTCCGAGTAGCGACGGCACCCGCTTCACCAATGACGGCACCGGCCACGGCATGTTCGTCAGCATCGATAACGTGAAGTCGTTCTGACGGCACGCGGGTCAGCCCGTCAGTTGCGCGATCTGGATCAGGTTTCCACAGGTGTCGTCGAGCACCGCGGTGATCACCGGGCCCATGGTGACCGGTTCCTGAGTGAAGCGCACACCGAGGCCCGTCAACCTCTCGTATTCGGCTCGGGTGTCGTCGACGGCGAACGACGTGAAGGGAATGCCGTCGGCCACCAGCGCCTCCTTGAACGGCCTGACCGCTGGATGCCCGTCGGGCTCGAGGACAAGTTCGGTGCCGTCGGGGTCTTCCGGTGACACGACGGTGATCCAGCGGGCCTCGCCCATCGGGATGTCGGCCTTGGTCGCGAAGCCGAGAACCTCGGTGTAGAACCGCAGCGCCTTGTCCTGGTCGTCGACGAGGATGCTGGCCAGATTGATTCGCATGGTGATCCCTTCCCCCGGTTGAGCCGTCCGTGACCGTCCGTCGCGGCGGCGCGGTGTGTGGCTATTTGCCTGTCACGGTCACTGCGGGTGCGCTGCCAGGTAGTCGCCCACCGGGATCCGCTCGGAGGCCAGGTACCCGACGGGCAGCAGCACGTCACCCGAGGTGGTCAGGTAGTAGACGTCCCACCGGTGATAGCCGGGGAGGACGGCCGGATCGGCGGCGATCGCGGCGGCATAGTCCTTGACCGCTCCGACGTAGTGGCTGGAGTGGTTGTAGCTGTAGATGGCGCTGTCCCGATTGCCGGCGAAGCCGTTGGCGGCGAGCATCCGGCCGGCCGCCATGATGCTGTCGCGCGGTGAGTGGATGTCGCCGCCCTCGGCGTAGGAGGCGAAGGTTGAGGGCAGGAACTGCATCGGCCCTTGCGCGCCGGCGGTGCTGACACCGTTGATGCGGCCGAAGTCGGTTTCGACCATGTTGATCGCGGCGAGATAGTTCCAGTCGACGCCGCTCGCCGCCGCGGCGGCCTGGTAGTCGCCGACGAGTTCGCCGAGCGGAGCGGGCGCGTCGATACGCCACGCGGGCAACGTGGGTTTGGCCTCTCCCGCGTTCAGCGCCATGAGGTGGTGTCGCGCGTCGACATTGAGGTCGTAGATCCCGACCAGCGATGCGGGAATGACGGGCCGCACGACCGACTCCCACTCGGGGTGGCGTCCGATGGCGCGGTAGGCCGCCTGCTGACGCAGCGCGGCCGCCTGCAACACGGCATCCGACGACGACGGGTCACGCAGGGCCTGCTCATCGGCGACCAGGTCGCGGGCCAGCAGCGCCGGGTCGGCCGCCAGCGCGGGTGCCGCGGGGCGCGGGGCGGCGGACGCTTGCCAGGGCGAAACGGCCGCGGCCAGTACCACTAAAAATGCTGCGCTACAACGTGTTCCACGGCTCAGCAGATTCCAGCGGCGAACGTCCATGATGTCGACCTCAACGCGTTCAGCGAGCCGGCGTCGTCGGCTCGCGCGGGCATTCCGCCCTACATCTTGTCCGCCGGGTACCCACCGGGCCAAAGCGGGGTCACTCTCTTGCCGCGCGAAGGCTGGTCGCCGACGGCGCTTATCCGAGCAGCAGTTCCCGCACGTTGAGCTGCGGACAGGTATTCGCCCAGGCTCGAGTGACGAGTTCGGATTCCAGGGCGCCCGCACGCAATGCGGCGAGCATGGCATCCGGGTCGAACGACGGGCCGATCGGGTCGGCGCCGTATTCGTCGCCACGCATGTACGCCGTCGATTCCGCTGGAGTCGCGAAGTTGTCGATCTGTAGTTCCACCATGTTGGAATCAGGGTCCCGGTAGTAGATCGATGTCGTCACACCGTGTTGCACAGGCACGTGCGGGCGAATGTCGTTCTCCTGCAATGCCTCATATTTCACGAGCAGGCTGAGTAGATCAGGGAAGGTGTAGGCGGTATGCGCCAGGCCCACTGTCGTCGGGGTGCGCGGGGTCGGGTCAGGAAGCTCAACGATCGCCAGCCGGTGATGCTCGTCATCGAAAGTCAAGAAGCAAAGGAACTCGATTTCGAAGACCACATGTGCGTCGAGCACTCGGATGTACCAGTCACGCAGTGCGGGCAACTGGCCGGTCTGCAGCACGAAGTGGGCGAGCTTCTTGTCGGGCCCCATCGCTCACCAGGCAGGCGCCGGGTCCAGCATCGCGACGTGGTCGTTCTGCCACTGGTACCGCACGGTGGTGATCGGTCCCGGACAGGCCGTGCAGACCTCCCTGCCGTCCTTGTAGTCGAGCGCGACGGTGTCATCTGTCGTCTTGGCCGCGTTGACGGAGGTGAACGCGTACGCCTTCAACGTGGCCACGCCCGCGTAGCTGCCTTTGTGGAACAACAACGCCAGGTCGGGCGAACTGCCGGTGGCGCCGACGACGGTGATGATGACCGTCGACAGCGTCGCGCACGGGTTGTAGTTGCTGCTCGGATCGAAGCTCTTGACATTGTGATCCCACGCCGAGCCTTCCGGTAGCGCCGGCAACGAGCCGAGCGCCGTTTCGATCTGCGGCGCGTTCAGATTCACCCCGCACGTCGGCGTCGGATCGGCGCGGGCGGGCGATGCCAGCGGGTTCAACACACAGAGCGCGGCGACAAGCGCGCTCAAGACAACTGCTCGCATCGAAACACTGCCTCCCTGTCGGCTGCAGTCAATCGTCGCGCTGTTTCAATCCCGGCTGGTAGGACCGCTATGACATTGTGTCGAAGAAGTGACCAACGCGACCGGTCACCGCGCAGGCTGGTTCGGCACGCCGGGGAACAACTGCTCGGTCGAGCCCGACGTCACCCAACCGCCCAATTTGGTCACCACGTGGGGCGCGAATACGGCCCCGTACATCAGGTTTCCGACGATCACCACCGCGACGATGGACAGCAGCGCGGACTGCCGGGACCCCGTCGTCTTCCGGTCGGCCCATGCCTCGATGACGTTGCGGCCTTCGGAATCGGTGCGTCCCAGCAGGTAGGTGAACACCATCATCTGCACGCCCATCGCCAGCGAGTCGTAGATCGGGTATTGATGCCTGGTCCCTTCGAAGACGGCGAGTCCAGGTATCACATAGCCGTAGTAGAAGACTCCGAGCCGGGCGCCGATGAACGCGTTGAAGACGAAGGCCCAGCAGAAGCCGACGACGAGGCCGACCGTGAGGAGTGTGAGGGGCCTTCTCCAGCCGAACCGCCTGCTGATCCGTTGCCCGAGCGCTGCCCCGATCGTGGCCGGCAGCACGAAGTATCCGATGTAGCCCACGGGCACAGACGACGGCAGCCCACCCCAGGTCATGTTCAGTGGCCACCATGCCGGCATCCGCGGCAGCGCCGGCGGGAACTGTGCATACATCGCCCAGTCGTATGGCGCCTCGATCCAGGAGAACGAGATCGCCGAGATGCAGAGCAGCAGCAGCGGATGCAGCCGACGGCGACGGATGCTCAGATACACGCCGGCCGCGGTGAAAGCGATGCCGCTGCCCCAGCCGAAGATGACGGCGCCCGTCAGCAACGGGGTCAGCCCAGAGCTCATCGCCGGGCTTCGGGGTCGAAGTAGATGACCACGCCATAGATGACGGCGATCAGCCCGAACAGCGTGCCGAGCATGATGACTGCGCCCACGATTAATAGTGGACACTATCTTAAGAGCGCGGTCAAGCGCGACTATCGTCAAAGACCGTGCCCCCGCGCCCAATTGAGCAGAGACCGGCCGCAGCGCGCAGAGCCCGCGGCGAGCCGCGGCGGCTACTACTCGACGCGGCCCGGGAGTTGTTCGCGCGCAAGGACTACCGCAGCACCACCACACGTGAGATCGCCGCGGCCGCCGGTGTCACCGAATACCTGCTGTTCCGTAACTTCGGTTCGAAGGCCGGCCTTTTCCGCGAAGCCCTGGTTGCTCCGTTCACCAGTTTCGTCGAAGAGTTCGGCCGGACCTGGCAGCAGGTGGTACCCGAGGAAACCGACGAAGACGAGCTGGCCCGCCATTTCGTCGGACAGCTCTACGACGTGATCGTCGAACATCGGGGCCTGCTGCTGACCCTGGCCGCGTCGGAGGCCTTCAGTGAGGAAGAGATCGCCGAAGCCGGCATCGGCGATATCCGGGCGGCCATCGCGGTGCTCGGAAAGATCAGCACCGAAGGCATGCAGTTACGTGGTCTGCGTTCTGCCCGTCCCGAGCTGCCGGCGCACTCCACGGTGGCAATGATCGTCGGCATGGTCGCGTTACGTTCAGCGTTTTTCGGCGACCACCAACCGTCGCGCGACGCGATCGTCGACGAGCTGGTGCAGGCGAGCCTGCACGGGTTCCTGCACCGGCACAGGTGAATTCGCGGCAGGCGTGACTCTAGCTCAGCAGCCCGGGCGACCCGTTCAGACCGTTGACACCGATCCGCGGCCCGGCCGCGCCACCCTTACCGCCGGCCCCGACAGTGCCTGGGGCAGCGGTGTCCCCACCGTTGCCGCCGTTACCGCCGTTGCCGATCTGCCCGGCGCTGCCGCCCACGCCGCCGGTTCCGCCGACTCCGTTGACGCCGGTGAGTTCGGGGGCGTTGCCGCCCGCGCCTCCGGCGCCACCGAAGCCGATGATCCCCGGCGCCGCGCCGCCGTTGCCGCCGCTGCCGCTGACCGCCAGGACGCTCACGCCGCCGGAACCGCCGGCACCTCCGATCCCGTTCAATGTACCGGCCCAGCCGCCGTTACCGCCGTTGCCGCCGATGCCAATGAGACTGAGCCCCCCGGCCCCGCCGGCGCCGCCGGAACCGCTGAACAGTGCGTTGCCGCCGGTCCCGCCCACACCGCCGGTGCCGTTGCCGGTCACTCCGCCGGCGGGACCGGCGGAGGG
>NZ_LKTM01000341.1 GCF_001417955.2 Mycobacterium gordonae
GGGTGTCTCGACGCTGGTGGGCGCTGCCGCGCTGGGCGCCATCGCCTCGCTGGGCGGCGGCGGCAGCGGGCTGGGTGCCGCCGGACTGGTCGGAATCGGGTTCGGCAACTTGGCGCTGGGCGACACCGGTGGCGGCGCGACGCTGGGCACGATCGGAGCGGGATGGTGGGTGTGACGCTGCTCGACGGCGGTCAGCGTGATCGCCACCCCGCCGACCGCGGTCATCGCGACCGCGGCGCACAGGCCGATCAGCAGCTGCGACACCCGGATGCGGCGCTTCGGCGCCTTCGGGGGGTCGATGATGTTGAGCCGCATCGAGAAGCACGGGCCGTCTTCGTTGTAGGAGTCGCCCTCGAAGCGGGTCGGCACCTCGGGGAACTCGGTCTGCGACCAGGCCAGTTCGCGGTCGGTCAACGCGTCCTGGTCGATCATCAGCACGTCCCCGGCCGGCAGGTCGATGACGCCGACGCCGGACGCTCCGGCAGCGTGGGCCCCGCCGACCAGCAGCCCGACGGAGGTGCGGGTCCGCAGGTCCATCAGCTCACTGCGGGTCGCCAGCAGCAACGCACCTTTGGCGGCCGCGCTCACCGGATCGGACGCGGTCAGCACCGGCAACCGGGTGTGGAATGAAAGACGTTGGCTGACAAGCGGAATGCTGGCGCCGCCGCCGACGGTGACCACCGCTGCCAGGTCGGCGAAACTCGAATTGTTGCGCGCCAGCATGTCGTCGAAGGCGTAGATGAGACCGGTCAGCCGGTCAGCGATCAGATCGTCGAACTTCTCCCGGGTGAGTTCCAGCGCGATGCTGGTGCCCGAGAGCTCGGCCGCCAGTTCGGTGACGGCATCGGTGGACAATCGCTCCTTGGCCTCCCGGCACTGCTCGCGCAGCGTGCCGAGCTGACCCAGCATGGCGGTGCCGGTCGCATCGATGTCTGTATGGCCAAGTTCTTCGATCACGTGCAGCAGCAACGCCTGGTCGATCTGGTTTCCCGAGAAATCGTCGTAACGCATTGTGGCGCTAACGGGTTCGAACTCATCCTTGGTTTCCAGCAGGGTGACATAGGTGCCGGAGCCGCCGAAGTCCAGCAACCCCACCACGCCCCCGGTGGGAACACCCACTTCGGCGTTCACCGCCGTCAATGCCGCGAGCGCGTCCGGGACCAGGCGGGGCGGCAGACCGCTGCGGACGAACCCGACATGGGTGCGCAGTGCATTGCGCAACGCCTGCACGGCACCCGGTTTCCAGTGTGCGGGAACGGCAATCGTGATGTCCGCGGAACTCGCATCGGCGCCGGCGGCAACCACCATCGCGTCCAGGGCCTCGACCGTCAGCAGGTCCGGGTCATGCGCGGATCCGTCCGGCGAGATCAGCGCGACCGAGTCGCCGATTCGTTCCACAAAGGCACTCATCAGAGTGCCAGGATCGGCCGAATTCTCGCCGAACACACCAAGTTTCGGGGCGCAGTGCGGATACAGGGTGAGCACAGCGCGACGGATGACCGGAGAACTTCCGCTCGCCGCCGCAACCAGGTTCATGGTCCCGATCGACAACCCCAGCGGGTCGTACATATAGCCATGCTTTCGTCGATAGGGGGTCGGTAGCCAGGGATTACCTTAGCCGCCGCGTCGGTGAATATGGTTCGGCGGCAATGTCATTGGTATCCGGTCGATGCCGTGTCGTCATCGAAAAGGTATGTTGGGCACCATTGACAAATCGAGCCGGCAGGAGTGCGGCCCTGGTTTTGTCCCGGCCCTCCCGCGCCGCGGCCGGCCCGGTATGCTGCAATGAGCCGGTGAGCCTCTCCGAATACCCCGTGGCAGATGTCGAAGCGATCAAGCAAGTCAAGTACCGCTACCTGCGCGCGATGGATACCAAGCACTGGGACGACTTCGCCGAGACGATGACCGAGGACATCGTCGGGGCCTACGGCTCGTCGCTGGGCAAGGAACTGCACTTCGACAATCGCAAGGACCTGGTGGAGTACCTGAGCTCAGCCATGGGGCCCGGTGTCGTCACCGAGCACCGGGTGACTCACCCGGAGATCACCGTCAGCGGCGATACCGCTTCGGGCATCTGGTATCTGCAAGACCGGGTGATCGTCGCTGAGTTCAATTTCATGCTGATCGGTGCGGCGTTCTACCGCGACCAGTACCGGCGCACCCCGGACGGGTGGCGGATCAGCGCAACCGGCTACGACCGCACCTACGAGGCGACGATGTCGGTGGCGGATCTCAAGTTCAACGTCAAGCCCGGCCGTGCCCGTGCCGACGTGAGCGAATAGCGTTCGTCTACTTGGCGATCGCGATGACCGCGCCGGGCCGCAACCATTTGATGATCGACACCAGCGTGGCGTCATCGATTGCCACGCAGCCTTCGGTGGGCCCGCCGTCGGTGGTGTGAAAGAAGAACGCGGCGCCGCCTCCGGGGACCTTGTTCTTGTTGACGCCCATCACCACAGCATGCTTGTACTGCGGGATCTGCAGATTCTCGCTGTCGGCGGTGTTGAAGGGGCACTGGGCTTTCTGGCACACCTGCATGCTGTTGAAGGTGGGGCTGTGATCGTCACCGCTCCACCAGTGGTTCGGTCCGACCTGCGTGTACGGCAGTCCCCCACCGGGATTCGGCGCGGTGCCGAACGCCGAGTCCAGGCTGTACACCCCCATCGGAGTGGCCGGGTAGCCGCTCTTGGCCTGCGGCGCCATGCCCGCCGAGCCGACATGGGTGGGTATCCCGGTTTTGAGTGGTTGCCAGCCGGCCGCGGTGCGCTGGTAGATGTCCATCTTCGCGTTCGACCCACCGGTCGAGACCACCGAAACCACCTGTGTCGCATTGCCGACCGAGTTCGCGAACCAGGGATTACCCGCGGCCCCGGCGTCCGGTGCGAACAGGGCGGCCATCACGAACGCGCACACGACAGCACAAAGCTGAGCGAGCAGTCGGCGCATGGGTCAATCGTCAGACCCGCCGTAGCCGAGGGTCAAGTAAAGGTTAAGAACCAGTTGAGTCACGGGGCTGTGACTCGGGCCGAAAAGCCCAGAGACACACCATGAAATACACATAGCCCAGCGCCCAGCCGGCGATCACGTCAGAGGGGTGGTGCACGTTCAGCGCGACCCGGGCCACGCCGACGATGAAGACGCCGAAGGCGGCCGACACCATCGCGGCCACCCGCGCCGGCCTCCTGGTCAGCATCGGCAGGCACAAAGCCAGCAGGGCCAGCAGACTGCACATCGCCTCCAGCGCGTGCCCGGACGGAAACGACGTCTCGGTCGCATAGACAAGCGCGGTCACCGGTCGCGGGCGCCCGGCCAGATTTTTGGCAACCAGCGTGATGAACCCGTTCAGGGGTCCACAGGCCATCAGCAGCAGCCCCATCCGCACCCGCCGTCGCACCAGCGCGTACACCATCGCCGCCAGGCCCAGCAGTCGCAGGGGAATCGGGCCCAGCACGAATGACACCACGACCCAGAACCGCACCCACCCCGCATGCTTGATGCCGATCTCGTGCGCCGGGTTCAGCAACGCCCAGTCGAAGGCGTGCAGCCAGCCCCAGTGTTCCCGATGCCCCACCCACAGCAGGGCGTAGAGCGCGACCGCGGCCGCTATGAGGCCCGCAGACCACGAAAGTCGGGAGGCAATTCGTGGGCTGCTCATCGGCTACATCGATACCAGCCTCGATGCACCGAACGCCAAACCGACCCATACTGGCGTCATGCCCGTGATTCTTCGGAGATTGTTCGGCGTCGGTAGGTTGCCCGCGGAGCTACATGCCCAGGTGGAATCCGAGGGCCTGATCCACCTCGCCGAATTCGTCGCGGTCACCAGGCGGTTCAGTGGGTCCATCCCGGGCCTTCGGTCTCAGGGCAGCGTCGCCAGTTACGTGGGTTCGCTGGCGCTGACCCAGCAGCGGGTGCTGGCCACGCTGTCGGTGGTGCCCAAGTTGGCCGGGCGGGTGGTGGACGTGCGCTGGGACGAGGCGCAGGGCGGGGCGGCCACCGCGGAGATTTCCGCGACGGGATTGCAAGTCGACGTGGACACGGCCGCGGTTGACGAGCGCTTCCACGGTCACCTCTCCCTGCATTTCAAGGACACCATCGACGAGGATGTGCTGGCCCGCCTGCCGCGGCGATCGGTGTCCTTCGATGTGCCACCCGAGTACGTGTTCCGGGCGGTGGGCGTCACCTACAGCCCGTGACCGCCGCGTTTCTACGATTGACCGGATGACCGATCACGCGTACACCGCTGCCGAGCGCGGCGCCGTCTACCGCGTGATTTCGGAGCGACGGGACATGCGCCGCTTCTCCCCGGACGCCCGCGTGCCCGAGGAGGTGCTGGCGCGTCTGCTGCACGCCGCGCACGCCGCGCCGAGCGTGGGTCTGATGCAGCCTTGGCGTTTCATCCGGATCACCGACCCGGACCTGCGACGGCGTATTCACGCGCTGGTCGACGCCGAACGCCTGCTGACCGGGGCGGCCCTGGGAGCACGGGAGGCCGAATTCCTGGCACTGAAGGTCGAGGGCGTTCTCGAGTGCGCGGAGCTACTGGTGGTGGCGCTGTGTGACGACCGGGAATCGCATATCTTCGGCCGGCGCACGCTGCCGCAGATGGATCTCGCGTCGGTCTCCTGCGCGATCCAGAACCTCTGGCTGGCGGCGCGCTGCGAGGGTCTGGGCGTGGGCTGGGTGTCCCTGTTCGACCCGCACCGGTTGGCGGCGCTGCTGGGGATGCCCGACGGTGCCGAACCGGTGGCGATTCTCTGTGTGGGGCCGGTCCCGGAGTTCCCGGACCGACCCGCCCTCGAGTTGGACGGCTGGACCTCGGCGCGACCGCTGCGGGAGTTCGTCTCGGAGAATCAGTGGCAGACTCCTGGAAGCGAAAGGGACGGTGTGAATGGGTGACGCGGGAACAGCTGCGCAGAATGTCCTGCTCGTGCACTGGCACGACCTCGGGCGCTACCTCGGCGTCTACGGCCACCCGGATGTGTCGAGCCCACGGCTGGACCGCCTCGCCGCCGAGGGCATCCTGTTCACCCGGGCCCATGCCACCGCGCCGCTGTGTTCGCCGTCGCGGGGTTCGCTGTTCACCGGGCGCTACCCGCAGACCAACGGGCTGCTCGGGTTGGCCCACCACGGCTGGGAGTACCGCACCGATGTGCGCACCCTGCCTCAGTTGCTTTCCGAATCAGGCTATTACTCGGCCCTTTTCGGGATGCAGCACGAAACGTCCTATCCGAAGCGGCTGGGGTTCGACGAGTTCGACGTCTCGAATTCGTATTGCGAATACGTGGTGGAGAAGGTCGAGGAATGGCTGCAAGACAGTGCGGCTGACCTGTCCGGCCAGCCGTTCCTGCTGACCGCCGGATTCTTCGAAACGCACCGGCCCTATCCCCACGACCGCTACGAACCGGCCGACAGCGCGACCGTGCAGCTGCCGGACTACCTGCCGGACACCCCCGAGGTGCGCGGCGACCTCGCCGACTTCTACGGTTCCATCACCACCGCGGACGCAGCGGTGGGGAGGTTGCTGGACCGGCTTTCCGAGACCGGTCTGGATGCCAGCACCTGGGTGGTGTTCTTCACCGACCACGGCCCGGCGTTCCCCCGGGCGAAGTCCACTCTGTATGACGCCGGGACCGGCATCGCGCTGATCGTCCGCCCGCCGACCGGCCTCGGCATGTCGCCCCGCGTGTACGACGAGTTGTTCAGCGGCGTGGACCTGTTGCCCACGCTGCTGGGTCTGTTGGGCATCGAGGTGCCTCCCGACGTCGACGGCGTCTCGCACGCCGATGCGCTGTTCGCGCCGGAGCCGATCGCGCCGGTGCGTGACCACGTGTACACCACGAAGACCTATCACGACTCCTTCGACCCGATCCGGGCCATCCGCACCAAGGACTACAGCTACATCGAGAACTACGTGCCGCGACCGCTGTTGGACCTGCCGTGGGACATCGAGGAGAGCCCCTCGGGAATCGCCGTAGCCCCCTATGTCACAGCGCCGCGGCCGCAGCGCGAACTCTATGACCTGCGGGCCGACCCCACCGAGACCAGCAATCTGCTCGATGCCGCCACCGGGGACTCCGACGCCATTGCGGCCGATCTCGCCGTGCGGCTGCATGATTGGCGTCAGCGCACCGGCGACGTTATTCCGTCCGACTTCGCCGGCACCCGGATTGCGGTGCGCTACACCGAGACATATCTGCAGATCCACCGCGCGACGCCGACCAGCCGCTCGGCGATCGCCGTGGACCGCGGCATCGAAGAAGAGGCCGAGCCCGGGTTAACCAGCTGAACGGCGCCCGTCGACCTGCGCCACGATGAACAGCCGGCGGAACGGGAAGATCGTCGTACCGTCGGCCCGGGGCGGGTAGGCGTCGTCCAGCAGGGGAATCAGCTCCTGACGGAACTGGTCGAAGCCGTCGTCGTCGAGGCGCTCGCGCACCGGCACCAGCGCGGTCCCGGTGATCCATTCCAGCACCGGGTGCTCGCCGGTCAGCTGGTGCAGATAGGTGGTTTCCCACGCGTCGACCCGGCAGCCGGCGTCCATCAGCAGGTCCGCGTAATGCGCGGGCGGGTGCACCACGGCGCCTACGCGAAACGGTATGTCCCGCATGATTTTTGCGTAGGGCTCGCGGCGTGCCAGCGCGCGCACGGCGGCATGCGACGGCGTGTCGAAGTTGCCGGGGATCTGAACGGCGATCCACGATCCGCCGGGCAGCTGGCCGACCCACTTGAGTAGCAGGTCGGAGTGCTCGGGAACCCAGTGCAGCGCCGCGTTGCTGACCACGACGTCGGTGTCAGGCTGCGGCTTCCAGTTCCGCAGGTCTCCGGTGGCGGCGTCGATCCCGCGTTCGCGGGCCGCCGCGACCATCTCCGGAGAGCTGTCGATCGCCTCGATCACCGCCTCCGGCCAGCGCTTGGCCAGGTACCGGGTCAGGTGGCCGGGGCCGCAACCCAGGTCCACCACCCGGCGCGCCCGGTCGGCACCCACCCGCGACAACAAGTCGTAGAACGGACGGCTGCGATGATCCGCAAAAGCCAGGTAGACGTCCGGATCCCACATGTCGGTCCTCCTGATCGACACCTGAACTGGGGGTGTCATCAACAAACCGTATTACCGGACGGCCCCGCAATGCGCGTCCACCGGGTGCCAAATTATTGACGAGCCTGTCGAAAGGCCCGGCATTCGCCACAATCAGCGCGTTACCATCAAGAGGATGTCTGAGATTTCGGACCTGGTTGGTGACGCTGACCCGATCAGCCCTCCCCTGCCCATTCCCGACGTACCCGGCGGCGACGTCGGCGTCGAGGGACTGCCCGCCCGCTCCGCCCTGTCTCCCCGCCAGCGCCTGGTGGTGGAAGCCTCGGCGATCAGCGATGTCGCACTGCGCACCACCGCATCGGCGCTGCTGGCCGCCACGGTGGCGCCGGTGGTCGTCAGCAGCAACCTGCGGCGTGGTGATTCCGGCAGCGAGCGCGACAAGCTGAGGTTCTACGCCGAACTCGGCGCCGAGCGCGACCCGCGCCTGTCCTTCCCGGCTCCGCTGGAACCGCCGAAAAAGGTGACCCGGCACGCCAGTCCGCTCGCGCAGCGTGTCGCCCTGGCCACCATCGACAACATTTCGTTCCCGAGCAGCTTCCGGGCGGTCAACCCCGCCATGCGCAAGCGGTGGAGTTCGCTGTCGGCCAACAATGTGGTGCGGGCCCAACATTGGCGCCATGACGACGGGCCCCGCCCCACCCTGTGCGTGATCCACGGCTTCATGGGGTCCTCGTATCTCTTCAACGGCCTGTTCTTCTCGCTGCCCTGGTACTTCCGCTCGGGCTACGACGTGTTGTTGTACACGTTGCCGTTTCATGGCAAAAGAGCCGAAAAACATTCGCCGTTCAGCGGTTTCGGCTACTTCGCCAGCGGGCTGAGCGGTTTCGCCGAGGCGATGGCCCAGGCCGTGCACGACTTCCGGTCCGTGGTGGACTATCTGCACGGCACCGGCGTGGAACGCATTGCGCTGACCGGACTTTCACTCGGCGGGTACACATCGGCGCTGATCGCCTCCGTCGACAACCGGCTCGAGGCAGTCATCCCAAACTGTCCCGTCATCACGCCCGGCGATCTGTTCGACGAGTGGTTCCCGGCCAGCACGTTCATCAAGTTCGGCCGGTGGCTGACCAGCATCAGCAACGATGAGTTGCAGGCCGGGCTGGCCTACCACGGCCCGCTGAACTATCAGCCACTGCTGTCCAAGGATCGCCGGATGATCATCACCGGTCTCGGCGACCGGATGGCCCCACCGGAGCATGCGGTGGCCCTGTGGAAGCACTGGGACCACTGCGCGCTGCACTGGTTCCCCGGCAGCCACGTGCTGCACGTGAGCCAGTTGGACTACCTACGCCGGATGACGCCGTTCCTGCACCAGTTCATGTACGACTGAGGGTCGCTGAGGGGCCTTGCGCAGTCGGCCAGTCCAACCGCTGCAGCAGGTCCGCAGGCGCTTGCGCATGACCGTCGAGGCGGCGGGTGGACAACGGGTCCAGCGCCTGCAACGCCGGTCGCTGGTTGCCTCGCTCCAGGGTCAGGCCAGCCACCGGGGCGGTGCCGGCCGGGGCGGCGTCGGTGCGCAGCGCGCAGGCCGCCGCAACCGTGTAGTGAGTTCCCGAGTCCGCGATCTCGAGCGCGGTCCAGATCTCGCGTGCCTGCTGCGCCCGCACCTCGGCGAGTGTTTCCGGCAACCCGGAATCCGCCTTGATCCGGTATGCCGCAACGTAATCCGATTCACCCTGCTGTACCGCTCGCCACGTTTCGCGGCTGCTGTTGCCGGCCTCGATCGCCAGCACCTCCGGAACATCTTCGGCGGCAACGGTGTTTGCGTCAAAGCCGATCTCGCGCAGATGATCGGCGAGTCGGCGGGCAGCGACCTCGGCCGTCTCGTGCAACGGGATCCGGGCCGAACGGGCCTGCAGCGCGGCGAGGTTGTCCACCGCCGACAACGTCAGGCCGACCCAGCTGTCAGCGGCACCGGATCCGTCGTGGCGACTGGTGATTCGAATGCTGTCGGCGCGGATGCCGTAGCAGTCCAAGTAGCGCGCGATCACTGGCAACGGCAGTGTGCCGGTGGCCGAGGACGCCGGCCCCAGCCGCACCACCGCGGTGGTGCGGGTGTTTGCATCCGGTTCCGGAACCGGTCGCCCGCCACGGCGGACGATGGCCAGCCGACGGCGCAGGATCGTGGTGAAGTGCAGCCCGCGCCACCACCCGAAGAGCAGGATCGACGCCGCCACGGCGATGCCGATCAACCAGTAGGCCCTGGTGGACTGCCAGGGGTAGGCCATCACGGCCGGCACGACGGCCAGCAGCGCCAGGGTGATCCTGGCGGCCCCCGGTGCGGGAATCGAGTAGCTCACGAGGTGGGCTCCTTCCGGCGGCGCACTACCGCCACCGTCGCTGCGGTGATGATGACGAGCAGGGTCAGCACGCCGGCTCCGGCCAGTGCGACGTTGCGCGGTGTCGTGTCCTCGGGCGCCCGTGGCGGTGGGAGGGCGACCGGCTTCACCGATGCCGGCGCCGGTGCCCCACCGGCTGCCGCCGGTAGTTGCCAGGTCAGCGCCGCGACGGCATCCAGGGTGCCGGCCCCGATGACGTTCGACGGATCCCGCGGGCCGTTCTGGGCGGTCGCGGTGATGCGGCGCACCACCTCGGCGGCCGGCAGGTCCGGGTACTTGGCGCGGACCAGCGCCGCGACGCCGGAGACATAACCGGCCGCGTAGCTGGTGCCGCTGAGCGGGATCAGCTGCTGGTGGTCGTCGGGCAGGCCATTGGCCAGGCCGCCGCCGTCGGCGTTGCTCACCGACGCGATGTTCTCCCCGGGCGCAGCGATGCCGACCCACGGACCCGCCATGGTGAACTTCGACGGACGGCCGTCGGGAGAGACGGAAGCCGCCGACAGCACGTAAGGCTGCCACCACGACGGGACGGAGACCGACGTGACGCCGGCCCAGTTTCGCGGGTCGCTGGGGCGGCTCAGGTCGGTGAGCGGGTTGGAGTCGCACGACGTGCCACCGGCCACCGATCCGGTCGGGCCGCTGTTGCCGGCGGCGGCGACGATCACCACGTCCTTGTCCACCGCCGCATACTTGATCGCCGCTCCCAGCGCGGACTGATCGACGGTGCGGTCTGCCGGCAGGCAGGTGATCGCGGAGATGTTGATCACCCGGGCGCCGCGATCGGCAGCGTGCACGATGGCGCGGGCCAGCGCCTCGATATCGATGGCCGCCCGCGCCAGTGTCGGGTCACCGCCCGGGGTGCGCGGGGAGAACTTGGCCGACGTCACCCGCAGCGACAGCAGCCGTGCCGCGGGCGCCACACCGGAGAAGCCGTCGTCTCCGGGCTGGCCGGCCACGATGCCGGCGACCAGCGTGCCGTGCCCGTCGCAGTCGGTCAGCCCGTCGGTGGACTCCACGAAGTCACCGCCGGCATCCACGTTGTTCAGCCGCGGACCGGGGCGCACACCGGTGTCGATGATGGCCACCAATTGGCCTTCGCCACGGGAGAACTGCCACGCGGCAGGGAGATTCAGCAGGTTCTGGCTGGGGGTCGGCGTGCCCGGGTCGCTACCCGGGATGACGCCGGAGACGCTGCACGGGCCGCGCTGCTCCATCGTCTGCACCGGTCCCGGCGTCCCGCCGGGCGGTTGCGCCGCAGCGTCCACCACCGGTGGGCTGATCGCGGGCGCCGGCGGCGCCGTCGCGATCACCGGGCCCTGCATCAGCACCAGAAGCGCTGTGCAGCAGCCCAATCCAGCAACACGTCTCATCGATTGAGCACCCAGGCGAACAGACCGACCAAGAACGCCATGACCGGGATCAGTGACGCGTCGAGACCGGCCGCGACAAAACCCACCAACCGGCGCAGCGGCAGCGAGTAGGTGTCCGGCGAAGCGATCGACGGGTTCAGCGCCACCACGATCCAGGCCAGCACGAGCACCGCCAGCACCAGCACCGCGGCGAACGCGCCGGCGAAACGTCCGGTCGCGGCATAGACCACCAGCAGCACACCGGCCACCAGGAACGGCTGGGCCAGGAGCCACGCCTTGCACGCGGCCGAATCCCACACCCGCGCCCGCAGTGCGGCCGCCAGCGAGGCAGCCACCACCACATACCAGCCCGCGATGCTCAACGTCTCGGGGCGCAGCGCGATCGCGACCGATCCAACGACACTCAGCAGCACAGCCGCGGCGATGAACCCGTTCTGGTGGGCGTCGCTGATCCGGACCCGGCGGGGCAGATCCTCCAGCACGCGCATCGACGGCGCCGAAGGCGTGGGATCACCGGGCGCCGGAATCACCGGCAGTGGGAAGCGCGCCCACAGCGCCGACAGCTGAGCCGCCTGGATGGTGATCAACAGCGCTGCGACGATCAGACCGCAACCGAGCGTCAATACCGGCAGCCGCCAGAGCAGTTCGGCGCCGGCCGCCAGCGCGACGGTGAGACCGACCACCGCCGAGGCGGTGAAGAAGCCGACGGCACGCTCTCGTTCGGCGCTCGGGACGATCAGTGCGATCAACGACCAGGCGGCGACGCCGGCCGCGGCCAGCAGCACCTGCGCGGCTCCGAACCTACCCGGCACCGCCAGCGCCAGCGCCGCCGCTATCGGCACCAGCGCCGTGATCGACAATGCGACGCCGGTGCGCGCAGACCGGCCGGTGCTCAGCAACCCGGTGATCGCGACGACCGCCGCGAGCGCACTGACCGCGACCAGTCCGACGAGGGCACCCGTTACTACCCGGTGAGCGACCGACAAGCCGGTGGCCAGCAGCGTCACACCGATCACCGCGGCCAGCGCGCCACGCTGAATGTGCTTGGCATCCCAGGGGTTACGCCGCGACGCCGAGAAGATCATGGCGGCGTCGGCGATGTCCTCGACGATTCCCGGCGCGGCGGGGCCGGTCGGAACCGGCTGCAGCGCAAGCAGATCGCCGTCGACCACGCCGACGGTGTCCAGGCTCGCATCCAGACTGAACGGCGCTCCACCGATCGGGGCCAGGCTCAGGTACGGAGCGCCTTCGGCACTCTCACCGTTGCCGGCGGCGGGGACCACCAGACGCTGCACCGCGGGCAGGATCTCGCGCAGCGGCAACTCGGTGGGCAATGCCATCTCCGTCAGCCGACTGTCCGCGAGAATGGCGACGCGGACGATCGGCATGACGGTGCCGGAGGTCACTGAACCCACCAAAGCTGCTGGGGCCGTTGCTGGAACATCGTGCTCTCTTTCTGCTTGCTATGAACTCTGGGTGGAGAAGTCTCGCGATAACCGGTGGCCGGGGAACCATTCCCCACCCGGCAGCAAGGACGTGAGTTGTTCGATCGCGACGGCGGTCGCGAACGGTGTGCCGGGGCTGAATGTGGACACCCATTCGCCGTCGAACGCCCGGGAGGGACTGACCAGTACCCGCCCGGCGGTGGTGTCGATGATGCTGAGCCCGACCTCGGTGGTGGCGTGCCGGCCATCGCGGTTGCACCCGGCCACGATTTCGACATAGCTGCGCGGACCGGTGAACACGGACTCCACCACCGTGCGCGCCGAGGAGGAAATCCCCAGATAGTCAAGGACTTCCGACAGCGGCTCGCCGGCCCTCAGCCGTTCGTCGGCCCGGGCGCCCACCCGGGTCGGCATGCTGAACTCTTCGAACCGCGCCGGCGGCCGTTGCATCAGCCCGACGCCCAGCACCGGAACCAGCGCCCTGGGGTCGTCGATGTCCATCACGGTGAAGGTGACCAGCTGGGCGCTGCGCAGCGCGACCACGGTGGCGCCCGCACGCTGCGCGACAATGCCGCGCAGCATGTCGCCGGCGTCAGTCCCCGAACCGGGCCCCACGTAACGCAGGTCGAGCCACCGGTCCGGGAAGCACACGACTTTGATCCAGCCGGCGATCACCGGGTTGATGACACCGCCTGAATTGTCCGGCGTCATCACTCCCATCCGGGTCAGCTCCTCGGCCTGACGGTCGAAGAACGCGGTTCGTTCCGCGGCATCGCGGTACGGCGTGGTGATGGCGAGCACCCATGGAAAGCTGCCCGCCCCCGCGGTTTCCGCGATGAACCACGCCTGATCTACCGTCAGCTCAACGGCATTGGGCGAAGCGTCCATCTAGCTGCGGCTAACCGCCCCACTTGGCGGCTTCGGCGGCGTCCCGGGCCATCATCGACATGGTGTTGGCTTCGTGGGTGCTGGCCATCGCCTGGTAGGCACGCACCAGGTCCTCCATCGCCTGATTCCACTGCACCTGCCACGCCTGATACGTCACCCCGGTGTCACCCTGCCAGGCGTTCTGCAGCGCGGCCTGCTCGGCCGAGATATCGGCGCCCAGGCCCTGCAAGGTGCCCGCGTAGCCCGACATGTCCCCGGCGTGCGCGAGCATGGCCGGGTAGTTGTACATGATCTGCGACATGATCAATCCTTTCTTCGAAGCCGGGCTCAGAAACCGGTGTAGGACGACGCGGCCGCGGCATCGGCGGCGACGTAAGTGCCCGCGGCCTCACCCAGGTTGGCCTGCGCGATGTCCAGCAGGGTGTTGACCCGGGCCGCTACTTCCACGAAGCGGGCGTGGGCAGCCTGAAACGCTGCCGAGGACTCGCCCTGGTGGAACGCCTGCGCCGACATCGCCGCTTGCTCGGCCTGACCGATCGTGTGCCGCATCAACCCCGCCTTGGCGCTGAACGCCGACTGCGACGACACCAGTTGCGGAATGTGAGCATCCAACAAACTCATAGATCTTCCTTCCCTTGTCTTGAATCAGAATTCCCTGCTCGGCAAGTCATCTCGCTGACTTCCGGCTCCCCCTTCCTCTCGGCCCCACGTCCCGGGCGCTCATCAGCCACCGGCCATCCCGTACGTCGCCGCGGCCGCCGCGTCACCGGCGAGGTAGCTGGCACCGGCGGTACCGACGCCGACGCCGGCACGCCCCAGCTCCTCGACACCCTGAGCGGCAACGGCTGCGTGTTCCTGGCCCTGCGCGCTGAAACCGGCGGCGGTCTGCAGCGACACCGGGTCGGCAGCCGGCGGAACCACCGCGGTGATCAACGGCGCCGCGCTGGCGTGCGCGGCAGCCAGCCTCGCCGTCAGCGCCTCGACTGCGGCGCTGGCACTGGCCAGTCCCTCCGGAACCACTCGCAACGTCATGACTGACTTCCCTCCTGTTGCGTATCACCAAATAACGCGGCCGCACCGACCATCGGATTGACCAACTGCAGAAATGTCGGGGTGTCGCTGTCGGACAACAAGACTCCGCGGCCCGCCGGCAGCCGGCTGAACCGCTGACCGCGGATCTTGCCGCTGTCCTGCGGATTGCCGGCCAGCATCAGGGTGGTCGCCTGCAGGTCGTTGAATCTGCGCAGCAACGGGTTGGTCATCAACGCGTGCGCCGACCCGGACGCCCGGCCGGTGACGATCACCCGCAACCCCAGATCACTGGCCTGGCCGAGCAGGCCGATCAGCGGGGTCCAGGGGCGCTGTCCCACGTAGGGCCCGCTGACGGCGGCCGAATCCGGTACCTGGTCGACGTCGTCGATGATCAGGTAGTGCGTGTGACCCTGGTAGCTCCACCGCGACAGCTCAGCCGGTGACAGGCCCGCCGGCGGCCGGCGTGACTCGATGATGTTGGCCAGCCCCATCATCGCGGGAGTGATCCGGTCGATGTTGGCGGTGTACTCGTTGTCCGGGAACAGCGGCTCGTCGACCAGATGCAAACGACGGTCGAGCACCGTGAAGGCCACGGTGTCGGCGGTCGAGTTCTCCCGGACGGTGCGGATGATGTGGCGCAACAGGGTGGTCTTGCCGGACTTGCTGTCCCCGAACACCATCAGCAGCGGGTGCTCGGCGAAGTCGTGCACCACCGCCGCCAAATCCTCTTCGCGCTGGCCGATCACGATCTGCTCCGGGCCCCGATACAGCGCGCCAACGGCTTCCGGAGCCAGGCTGGAGGGCAGCAACCGCACCGGCGGCGCCGTCTGGCCCGGATAGCGCGCGTTGATCACGGGTATCTGGTCCAATTCCGGTTCGGCGAACAGGAAGTGCTGGGCGGCCATGGTCAGGCCGCGCCCCGGCTGGTCGTGCGGGATCGCCTCGGCGGGACGGTGCAGGGCTCCCGTCACCCGGACATTGCTGTCGCGGGCGTCGTGCAACTTGAGCTCAAGTCGCAGCCCCAGGCCGTCGCGCATCGCCAGCGGCACCTCCAGCCAACTCGGCGTGGTGATCACCACGTGGATGCCGTAGGCGAGACCGCCGTTGACAAGTTCGGTCACCCTCGCCAACAACGGGTTCCGGGTGTTGAACTGGTCGACGTTGTCGCGGCCGAAGCCGTAGAGGTTGTCGATGACCAGGAACACCTCACCGAAGCCGTCGTTGGTGACCGACCCGTTGCCGTGCCCGTTGCCTTCCCGGTCCCGGAACGCCTCCCGGCGCTGGCGGGCCAGCAGCAACTGCTCCAGCTCGCCGAACGTGCGGCGGATGCGTTCGGGCTCGAGTGCCGTTGCCACGCCGCCGACGTGCGCCAGCCCCTCCAGCGCGCGGAGCTGACCTCCGCCGTAGTCCAGGCAGTAGAACGTGACGTCGCGCGGCGAGTGCAGGCTGGCGGCAGACAGGATGAATGTCTGCAGCGCAGTCGTTTTCCCGGACTTGGGGCCACCGTGGATCACCATGTTGCCAGCCGAGGACGTGGCGTCGAACACCAACGGGTCGCGGCGCATCTCGAACGGCTTGTCCACCTCACCGAGCGGCCAGCGCCATTGCCGGGGCGGCACACCGGCGCGCGCCAGCGCCCCCGTCAACGGGATCGGCTCATCCAGCGGCGGCAGCCACAGCTGCGGCGCCCGCGGCCCGTAGCCGGCCAGCTGTTCGCCGATGGTCGCGATCAGCTTGCGTGGCGGCCCGATGGGCTCGTCCTCGTCGACTCCGGAGACAACAGTGCCCGGATCCGGCTCGACGGCTCCGGCGGGGAACAGCTTGGGCTCCGGAATGGATTGCACCACCATGGTTTTCGCAGCCTGAGGCGGTTCGTAGATGCCGTCGACGTAGGTAGACCGGAACTTGATCGGGGCCGCGCCCGGGGCCGGCACCAGGAACCCGATGCCTTTGTGCTCCTTGCCCGACTCGATGTGATAGGCATCCTCCACACCGATGATCTGGCGAGAGACGCTGGGACTGGCCACCTTCAGACCGATCCGGTAAGAGGTGTTCTTGTCGATGTCCTTGATCTTCCCGACGTCCAGCGTCTGCGAGGCGAACAGGATGTGGATGCGGAACGAGCGGCCCTTGCGGGCCACATAGTCGAACAGCTCGGCATATTCCGGATGGTCGGCGAGCATCAAGGTGAACTCGTCGGCCACCACGAAAAGCGTCGGGATGGGTGCCAGGTCATGCCCGTTGGCGATCGCGGCCTCGTACTCGGTGACCGAGTTGAAAGCGCTGCCCTGCACCTTGCGGCCGGCCTCGCGCAGCAGCATCTCGCGCCGGGCCACCTCGCCGCGCAGGGTGTCGGCGAACCGGTCGGCCAGCGACTTCTTCTCGGCCATGTTCGAGATGACGGCAACGACCTGCGGGAAGTTGCGGAAGCTGTCGGCCCCGGCCTCGCCCTTGAAGTCGGCGTAGATGACGATCAGCCGGTCTGCCGAGTGAGTGGTCAACAGCGACAACAGAATCGACATCAGGGTCTGCGACTTGCCGGAACCCGTCATACCGATCATCAGGCCGTGCGGGCCCATACCGCCCTCGGCCTCGTCCTTCAGGTCGAACATCAGCGGCTCACCGGTGGCGGTGACGCCGATCGGGACGCGCAACTCGTCGTCGCGGTTTCGTGGCGCCCACAACGCGGGCACATCCAGCTGCGACGCGTCCGAAATGCCCAGCAGCGTCGTGAAGTTGGCGCCGCGGGTAGCCGCGGACCGCAGGCCGGTGTGCGTCGGGTTGGAATCCCAGCGCGACAACCGGCGGGCCAGGTGGGCGGCCTCATGCGCGCTGAATTCGTCGGCGGCATCGATGTACGGTTGCCAGCCACCGGTCTGCCACCGTTCGATGGCGCCGCCCGTGACGCGCAGGATCGGCTTCTCCGGGTCGGAGTACTGCTCCCGGTGCGGCTCCTTGTCCGAGAACTGCACGACGGTGACGCCCGCGCGGCCCGCCCCCAGCGCCGAGACGTTCAGGTCATAGTCGGGGTCGTCCACCACGATCAGCAGGTGCCGCAACGCATCTACCGGCCGGCCGGTGAACACCGGGCGGTCGTCGAGCGCCGGCGCGAGCAGATCTGCCAATAGGTCGGCATCGTCGGTGAGATAGCGGGCCGGCCCCACACCGTCGACCTGGCCGGGGATGTCCACGTGCGGCAACCACTTCAGCCACGACCAGTCGTCGCCCTCCAGGTCGCGGGTGGCCAGCGCCACGCCGAGCACCGTCGGGTCGTGCCAGGTCACCGCCTGAGCTATCCAGGCCCGCACCGCGGCCCGCGTCCGTCCGGCGTCCCCCAGCACGGTGATGCGGGAGACCCTGGTCAGATCGATGCCGGTGGGTATGTCGCGGACCGTGCGCTGGGTGTCCAGCAGACTGCGTAATGCGCTGTGCGACACCGGTTCCAGGTCGATCTCATCGGCCGTGTCGTTGACCCGCAGCGCGGTGGCCAGGGGCGCCGAGTGGCGCCCGGCCCGCAGCACCAGGAAGTCCGGGTCGTGCGGGTCGCGCTCCCACTGGCGACGGGACCCGGGCACCGCGGACAGCGTCTCCGGCGCCGGATGCGACCACTGCGCCGCGGCGCGCTGCTCGGCCGCCTGGGCCCGGATGTTGTCCCGCACCACCGAGAGGTAGCGCAGATAGTCGGCCCGTTCGGCGTCTACCTCCTCGGTGCGCATCTTGTTGTCGTTGCCCCGGTACAGCGCGGTGGCGGCCAACAGGAGCACGAACGGGAAGAACAGCGTCTGCGGGGAGATCACCTTCATGCCGGTGGCGAACAACGCCACGATCATGCCCACGATCAGGATCCCGATCAGGTACGGCATCGCGCGCCGGAACAGCGACGGCGGAATCGCCCGCGGCAATTCCGGCGGCGCCTCGATGGTGATGGTGCCTTTCCGGGCACTCGGCGGCGTCAGCCGCCGACGGGCCTCGAAGATCAGTCTGCTCATCGGGGCTCCCCTTCGGCGGTTACCGGGTGTCCCGGCCGGCTGTCGGGCGGCAGGCCGTCATGCGCCAGCAGCGCATCGGCGCGCGACAGTGTCGGACCGGGTGCGAACAAGGACAGGATCGACCACGGAATGCCCAGCGGTGGCGACTCGAGACCAAGGGCCTCAACCGTTTTGCTCGGTCCATTAGGACCGGATCGCCCCTCGGACCGGCCGTCGGACTCGTTGTCGATTCCGTATCGGACCCCGGTGTCGGAGACCCAGAACAACGACCCGGTGGGCGGCGCGGCCGGCCCTCCGCCCACGGTCTGGGTGAAGTATCCGGTGCCCGGGGCGAGCGCGACTTTGGCTCCGCCGCTGACCAGTTCGACGGTGCGCAGCCCGTCGCGCACCGGCAGTGCCGATCCTGACAACAGGCTCAGCGAGCTGGTCGCGGCCCCGGCGGGCTTGCTCCACAACGCGCAGGTGACCGGATTGCTGGCCGGGTTGACCAGGGTCACCGGCTGGGCCGGGTAACGACCGGTGTCCAGCATCCGCGACACCGGCAGCCTGGCTATGTCGTCGGCACCCAGCCGCGGCGGCTGTTGCAGCCCATAGGAATTCGTGTTCCGCAGGACTGCCGCCAGCACAGGTGAGATCGGTTGCAGACCGTCGGGCAACACGGCGTAGTAGGTGACGGTGTCCGACGCACTGCGGTCCACCGCAAAGGACACCACCACCCCGCCGATCGGCGCGGGCGCCGCAAAGCCGGCCGGCGCGCCGGCATTGGGGATGGGCGGGGCGGCCAATGGCGGCGACTCGGGGATCGCGTTGAACAGGCCCGCCGCGACGGGCCGCGGCGCGGGCACGTCGGTACCCAAGCCCAGGGCATTGGTGACGGCGTGGTCGGCCAGATCGATCCGGCTGCGCTTGCCGTCCCACAGCAGCCAGGTGCTGTTTCCGTTATCGACCAGGACCACCTGGCCGGCACTGATCGCGGCCGCGCGCGAACCGTCACTGTAGGGCTGCCCGCCGATCACCGTCACGCCCGTGCTGCGGGCGCCGCGCCCGGGCTGGCCGCTGACCGCGTCGCACACCGTCCAGGCGGCGTCGCGAGAGGTGTTCTGCACCATGCGTTCCGGGGCACCGGGAATGCCAATCAGGTTGCCTCGCGGGAAGCGGTCCAGCTCAGCACTTTTCACCGTGGTCGGGTTGACCGGCTGGCCGGCGATCAGCCGGGCTGAAGTGAGATTGAGCACCGGGTGCAGCTGGTCCCCGACGCGGACGTACAGCGCCGCGGTGGACCGGTCGGCCAGCACCGTGTTGTTACCCACCTGCCCGTTGGGCCGGATCAACGAAAACACAAAGCAGCCAAGCAATCCGGTGACCAGCAGCAGCACACCCATCAGCACCGCGCGCGACTGGGTACGCAGCGGCTCGACCAGCATCCTGGTGTCGTGCAACGCAATTCCCGAGGCGATGCGGCGCATCACGAACCGCCAGCCGGTCACCTGATGGCGGGTGACGAAACCGCGGCGGTAGTGCACCTGCTCGGGGTTCTCGTTGACCGGCGTGCGGGAGGCGAACGAACGCCGCTCGTCCCGCTCGTCGTCGTACTCGGTCTTGCTCATGCCGGCACCGACAGTCCCAGACCGCGCAGCAGCGGGGCGACGGTGTTGCCGACATCTTGTGCGGTGATCGTCATCAGTTCCTCATCGGTGAATTCACCCGTCCCGGCCTGCTCCGAATGGTCGAGCCGGAATTCGCGCTCTTCCTCCGAGCGCTCCACCACGTTCCGGACGAACCGGCCGTTGCCGGCGATGTCGAGGTTGCGCCGCGCGATGCCGTTGCTGTCGGGCGACGACGTCTCGGCCAGGTGGGTGAACAGCCGCTGCATGTCATCGAGTGCGGCCTGCTCGAAAACGCTGTCCCGTTGCTGTGCCATCAGATTCGCGATCTCGGTGAGTTCGGACGGCTGGTAGGACGGGAAGTCGATGCTGCGGGTGAACCGGGACCGCAGCCCCTCATTGGTGTCGAGGAACTTGTCCAGGTCCGCCCGGTACCCGGCGATGATGACCACCAACCGGTCGCGGTCGTTCTCCATGCGCGCCAACAGGGTGTCGATGGCCACCAGCCCGAAGTCGTTCTTGGCTCCGGTGGCCACCAGCGCGTACGCCTCGTCCAGGAACAGCACGCCGTCCAGGGCGCTGTCTATGATGGCGTTCGTCTTGGCCTCGGTCTCGCCGATGTGCTGGCCGATCAGGTCCGCACGATGCACCTCGCGGATGTTCTCCCGCTTCAGCAGTCCCAACCCGCAGTAGATCTTCGCGACGACGCGGGCGATCGTGGTCTTGCCCGTCCCGGGCGGGCCGGCGAACACCAGGTGGTGGGTCCGCTGGGCGACGGTGAGGCCGCGCTGCTGGCGCAGCACCGCCATCGCGACGGAACTCTTCAGCCGCGACACCTGGTTCTTGACCTCGTCCAGACCGATGAAGTCGTTGAGCTGGACCTCGGCCTCGGCCAGCAGCGTGGCCTTGCGCTCGCGCGCGCCCGGGTCGACGAAATCCGCGTCGCTGGGTTCGGTTTCGGCGTCCCACGGGTCGATGCGGGCCTCGATGCGCGCCGCGGTGGTGGTGACTATCCCGAAACTCGGATCGGACAGCGCCTGCTCGATCTCCTCGTTCTCGGGGTTGGCCGCGTACAGCTCGTGCAGCACCTCGCTGGCCGCTTCCTCATCGACGTGCGCCCGCAGCGCCAGCGCCTTGGCCAGCGCACCGTCGACCGCGGCGACGGCGATCGGGCCCTCGGGCTCTTCGAGATACGACAACGCCGGAGCGAACATGCCCAGCCGGGCCAGCGCGGTGCCCAGGGTGATCTTCACCGCGTGCGCGAAGGCCTCGTCGAGATCGGGGTCATTGACGATCGGGGTGAGCAGCTTGACCACGTCCGACCAGCGCTCCGCGCGATAGTTGATCACGACGGAGATCCAGCGGGCCTCGCGCAACTTGGGGCGACGTTCGCTGATGCGGTTGACGATCTCGTCGGCCACCGCGAACTGACGTTCGCCGGCCAGTGCGGCCGCGTAGGCGAGGTGGAAGTCGTCCGGCGTGGTGGCCCGGAACTGCAGATAGAGCCCCGTGTCGTAGCGGAACCCGAGTGCCCCGGGCACCAGTTCGACCTGGCGCTGCAACACCCCGGCCGTGGCGGCCGTCCGCGACACCTGCTCGAGCACACGTTTGGACGTGTCGCCGGCGGCGGCCAGGCCCGTCCACGCGTCGCACTGCTCGTGGGCGATACGGGTGAGCGCGCTGAAGCCCGAGCGCGCCGCGCTCAGGTCCGCCGGTCGCTGCCGCTCGTAGACCGCGATACCGAGCGCGCGACAGCAGGTGGCAAACCTGCTGACGACATCCCCGTCTACCCTGCCATCTGTCCGGGATGCTCGGGGCGCTGCCGCCAGCATGCCCGCTATACCGCCGTCACCGCGTTCCACGCCTGCGCCGTCTCCTGAAGTCAAGGTCGCCATTGGCAAATTCCGCCTGAGGTTAGCCTCACGAAGTTAGCATTCCCTAAGCTAACTGTCGAGGCGGCCCATTCCGCGCGACTTATCACTCGAACTCCTGCCTTAAAGCCTTTGACCTGCGCATTTTCCACTGCCGAGAACAGCGGGGGGCCAGGGTACTGAAGCTTACTGAATATGGTTTTCATTAACAACACCGGGGGTCGGGTCGCTCTCCGTCAGGCGCCCAGGTGTGGGGCAGCATCGGCGCCACCGTTGCGCCTCCCAGCCCGCCGTCGGTCAGCTTCGCCAGACCTCCCGCGTCGGTGACAGAGCCCCGGGGCAGCGTCCCGGCGAAGCCGATGGTGCCCGCTCCAGCGGCCGCCGGCTCGGATTCCGAATCCACGAATTCGTGACGGTAACCCCGGTCCGGCAGGGTCGCCGGCCGCCGCCGGCGGGCCCGCTCCTGACCGCGCTGCGACACCGCGGCCGCTGCCGGCGCCGCGGCCGGATCCGGCGCAACCGCCGTGCGCCGGGCTATGGAACCCATCGTCGATCCGAATCCGGCGCCCGGCCCGCCGACCAGATAGGGAAATGGGGCAGGTCCTGCGCCGGGTGGTGCCGGTACGGCCGCTGCCGGTGCCGGAGTCGCGGCCGTGGGCGCTGGTGACGAGGGGGACGGCGTCGGGCTCGGAGCGGGGGCCGTGGCGGAAAGGACCGGTGAGCTCGCGACGGTGGGCAGGTTGGCGGCCGGCACAGCGGGGGCCGCGGGCACCGCAGGCGTCACCGGGGCGGGCGCGATGGCGGCCAGGCCGGCCAGCCCCGCCGTCCCGGCGAACCCGGTGCCGCCCAGCGGCGCTGCGAGCGCGAGGGGCACCAGAGTTTGCAACTGCGGAAAGGTGCTGATCACCTCACCGACGTGGTCGATCTCGTCGGCCAGCAGCAGGGGCAGGTCGTTCTCCAGCTCTGAGATCGCCGCGGACGGATTCTCGGGAAATTCCTCCAGATCCCTGGCCACCGTCTGGGTGACCTCGGTAACCCGGTTGACCCACCAGCTCGCCTGAGTCGGGTCGCCACCGTCGTTGTCGATGATCCCGTCGCCGTTGTCGCCTTCGTCGCCGTCCTCCTGGGCGACGATCGGGGGCGCCGCCTCCTCCGGTGACACCGACGCCACCGCCGAGTCGGTGACCGCCTGGTACGCGGTCATCGTGTCGGCGGCTTGAATCCACATCCGGACATAGTCGGCCTCGTTGAGCGCGATGGGAATGGTATTGATCCCGAAGAAGTTTGTCGTGACCAGCGCGGAGTGCACCACGTGGTTGGCAGCAAGTTCGGCCAGAGTCGGCATCGATGCGAGCGCCGCGGCGTAGGCGGCCGCAGCGGATTCCTGTTGTGCCGCGGCGTCGGCGCTGTGCGCGCCGGCCCGCAGCAGCCACTGCAGATACGGCAGGTGAGCAGCCACGTAGCGCGTGGCAGTCGGCCCCTCCCACGCGCCGGCCTGCACCGCACCCAGGACATTGATCAGTTCGTCAGCGGCGGAGGCGTAGTCGGCACTCAGTGAGTGCCAGGCCTGGGCCGCCGCCAGCCAGCCCCCGGGTCCAGGCCCGCTGCTGAGCTGGGCCGAATGGACCTCGGGCGGCATGGCCCCCCACGGCACTACCGGCACAGAGAATAGGTCGGACAGACATCGGGAAAAGTTCCCTATATATAGGAAGCTCTTTTGCGACTCATAGAATCGCGGCGGCGGAGCTACGGCTTGGCGGCGCTCACCAGCGTGTTACGGGCGAACATCGGCGCCGCCTCGGAGTCGGCATCGGGTATCGGCCGACCGACCTCCCGCAGGTAGTCGTTGAGCGGCGTGCCGATAGCGGTCCAGCCGTGGTCGCCGAACCATTCGGCGGCCGGGGCGCAGCGTTCGTTGTAGACCAATTGGAAGAACGGGCGCTCCTCGGCGGCAGCGCGTTCTTCTTCGACCTTGGCCTGGAACTCGTCGGCGGGCATCGGGGCACCGTCCTCGACGGCGACGTGGCTGCCAAGGCTGGCCAGCGCGTCGATGCCGGTGAACAGCTGCTCCTGCGCGGCGGCCGGCAGGTAGATCAGCAGCCCCTCGGCGATCCAGGCGGAGAACTGGGTGGGATCGAAGCCATTGTCCTGCAGAGCTGCCGACCAGTCGTCGCGGAGGTCTACGGCGATCTCGCGGCGCTGGGCACGCGGTTGCACGCCGTGCTCGGCCAGCACCTCCCTCTTGAAGTCGAGAACTTGCGGCTGATCGAGCTCGTAAACGGTGGTTCCGTCCGGCCACGGCAGCCGGTAGGCCCGCGAATCCAGCCCGGCGGCCAGGATCACCACCTGCCGCGCCCCCGCAGCCGCGGCGCGCTGGAAATACGCGTCGAAGTACTTGGTGCGGGCGGCCTGGAAGTTGACGAAGTGCCGTCCGAAGTCGTCGCTGAGCAGCTCGTGGTCTGGGGCGTTGCCGTCCAGCACATCGACCCAGGATCCGCCGACGGCCCGGCAGAACAGTTCCGCATAGGGGTCGACGACCAGCGGCTCGGGCTTCTTGGCCTCCAAGGCCCGCGCGGTGGCGACGAACAGCGCCGTCGATCCGACACTCGTTGTGATGTCCCAGCTGTCGCGTTCGCTTCGCACCCAACCGACCCTACGCGGCCCCCGGCGATCGCAAGCGCGGCGCAGCCGGGCGCCGCGGGTCGCCGCTATCAGGCCCGGCGATCGCAAGCGCGGCGCAGCCGGGCGCCGCGGGTCGCCGCCAACGGGACTCGCCGATCGCAAGCGCGGCGCAGCCGGGCGCTGGGGGCACCTCCCGCTTGCGGGGGACGGGTCGCCGCCGTCAGGACCCGGCTGTGTCCCAGGTGCTGGGCAGCATCGGCGCCTTCGGCCCGCCGCCGAACTCGTCGTCGGCCAGCGTGGTCAATCCCGCCGCATCGCCAACGGATTCTTTACGCACGGTGCCGGCGAAACCGAATCTCCCGGCACCGGCTTCCGACGCCGCCGATCCCGGGGGCGCTGCCCAGTCCGGGTCGACGCCTACGTTCATATCGGCGAACTCATCGCCATGGTCGCGGATCGCCGTGCGCCGGCGGCGGCGCGCGCGGGCCTGTTCACGTGCCTCCGCAGCAGCCGCCGCCGCGGCAAGGTCGGGCTCCGAAGCCTTCCTGCTGGCAGCGGCACTCGCGCTCATCCCGGAACCGAACCCGATACCCGGCCCACCGCCGATCAGATAGGGAAATCCGAAGCCACCGGCAGGCCCACCGGCCGGCGGCGCCGTCCCGACGCTGGTCACCGTGCTCGTCGCGGTCACCGTCGTCGGCGCCGGCGCGGCGGGGGCCGCCGAGGCCACCACGCTGGGAGCCGGTCCGGCGACTGCGAGGGCAGGTGCCGCGGCAGCGACCGGTGGCACGACCGCCGCGACCGTCGCCGGCGGTATGCCGCCGAGTCCGGCCAGCCCGGCCAGGCCACTCACCGCGCCGAGGTTCGCGACGGCGCCGCCCACCGCGAAGGACAGCAACTGCGGGGATTGCAACAGCGGCACGAGCTGGGCCAGGTGGGTGGGCCAGTCGAATTCGGCGAGTTGGACAACGTACTCGATGGCGCCTGCGGGATTGGTGAACAGCTGCTGGACGAAAGTCTCGAACTGCTGGCCGAACTCCAGGGAACGCGCAACCCACCAGATGGGCTGGGTGGCGTCGCTGATGTCGTGCATGTGGATGCCGTTCAGGGTGCCCTCAAGGGGATCCCAGTCGATCTGCCCGCCGGTCACCGCGCGCAACACGTCGGCGATCAGGTAGTCCAGCGGGGTCGGGTCCCCGTGGTCGTGGTCCTCGTGGCCGTCTTCCCCGTGGTCGTGATCGTCCCCGTGGTCGTGGTCCCCGTCTTCGTCGTGATCGTGATCGTCGTCCCCGTGGTCGTCCTCGGCCGCCACGATCTCGGGCGCGGGCGCAGTTGCCGGAACCGACGTCGCGGCGGCGCTCGACACCGCGTCGTAAGTAGCCATGGTGGTGGCCGCCTGGATCCACATCCGCGCGTAGTCGGCTTCGTTGAGGGCGATCGGGATGGTGTTGATCCCGAAGAAGTTGGTTGCGACGAGCACACCATGTATCGCGTGGTTGGCCGCCAACTCGACCAGCGTCGGCATGGCCGCCAGGGCTGTGGTGTAGGCGGCGGCCGCGGTCTCGTGTTGGACGGCGGCGTCCGCACTGATGGTGCCTGCCTGCGTCAGCCACGCCAGATACGGCTGGTGTGCGGCGACATACTGCGCCGCGGTCGGCCCCTCCCAGGCCCCACCCTGAACGGCGGCCAACAACGCCAGCAATTCGTCGGCGACCTCGGTGTATTCGACGCTGAGCGCCGACCACGCCGCGGCTCCCGCCAACCACGCGCCAGGGCCGGGCCCGCTACTCAGCAGCGTCGAGTGCACCTCTGGTGGCGCTGCCATCCACAACGTGGCCATGCCGAACACCCCTCTGCCGCCGAGCCCTGGCTTTGGAGGTTACTGATTTTGACAATCGTTTTCAATACGGCGTCCGGGCGACTCCGCTCAGACCAGCGGCTTACCGCTCTTGATCCGTCGATCGAGGTCCCACAGCATCAGGTTGAACGGGAACTGCCGAACCACCTTGGGCATCAGGCCGTTCACCGCACCGATCACCGACATCAGCCCGTCGAACTGCCGCTGCTTGGCGTCGTCCCACGGCAGCCGCATCTCGTCGCGAAACCGTTGCGGCAGGAAGCCGGTGGTGATCAGCAGCGCGACACCTTCCAGGGGAGCACGCACCCACTCCGGCAGCGGCACGCCCTTGATCCGGGCAACGGCGATCGGATACAGGAATTCCCGGACGGTTTCGTCGATGTGCACCTTCTCCAAGGACTCCTGCCAGTACTTGTCGAAAGCCGCTCGATCCGCCGGCCACATCTCCGGCGGCACCTGCAGGGTGGTGCCGATCGACATGCCTTCCCGGTAAAGGCGGTCGGCCTCTTCGTCGTCCAGCTCACCGACGAATAGGCGATAAATGTCGATACCGCCCTTGAAGATGCACGCGGCCACCCACAACTGCAGTTCCGGGTCGAACGCGTTGTAGGACACCGGGCTCTCGGGCGTGGAGTAGACCTGCGCGTGCGCACGGTTCACGGCGCGGCGAAAGGCCGCCTTCTGGGTGTCGGTGCCGGCGTTGGCGACCGCGATGTAGGTGAACGTGGTGCGGGCCCGCTTGATGGGATGGCGATCGATGCGCCCGCTCTCCACGCGGCTCTCGGCCACGCCGTGGCCGACGCCGGGGAGCGACAACTCCATGATCACGTTGGCCGGGCCGGCCAGCAGCGCCAAACCCATCAGGCTGTAGTCCTTGGCGATCCGCTGACGGCTCCTGCCCGACGGCCGCGGCGGGTCGGAGATCGGCCGCTCGACGTGAGGAACGCGGCGGCGCGCGGTCTGTTCAATCGTCATCGTCGACTCCCGGCAATTGCGCCATAATTTTGAAAACACACGTTTCCTGATATTGTCTGTTGCCGCCCCCCGATGTCAAGATGGGTGCCATGACGTCCCAGAGCGCGCGGCCGTATCGCGGCATCGAGGCAGCCGAGCGGTCGGCCGCGCGCCGCAGCCAGTTATTGCAGGCAGGACTGGACCTGCTCGGCTCTCCCGATGACCCGGAGTTGACGGTCCGCAGCGTCTGCCAGCGCGCCGGCCTGTCGGCCCGCTATTTCTACGAGAGCTTCGGCGACAAAGACGAGTTGGTCGAGCACGTCTACGACTGGGTGATCGCCAAACTCGCCACCAACATGCAGGCCGCCGCGGCTTCGGGACCGACCTATGACCAGGCCCGCGCCGGGATGGGGGTCGTGGTGGACACGGTCGCGGAAGACCCCCGAATCGGCCGTTTAGTGTTCAGCACCAAACTGGCAAACGCCGTCGTGATGCGCAAACGGGCCGAGTCCAGCGCCCTGTTTGCCTTCATTTCCGGCCAGCACGTGATGAACGTGCTGGGGGCACCGGCGAATCAGCACGTGACGGCAGCGGCGCACTTCGCCGTCGGCGGCGTCGGGCAGGCCCTCAGCGCATGGCTGGAGGGCGACGTGAAAATGACCCCCGATGAACTCGCCGACCATCTGGCCTCGCTGCTCGTCGAACTCACCGAGCCCAGCCTCTACCGGCCGGCTAAGGCATCAGCGGAACCTGCCACACCCGCATATCGGGATGCAGCCACAGACGCAACCACGTCAGGCGCATGATCCGCAGGGCCCCGGAGATCAGCAGGAACGCCATTGGCGCCTGAATCAGCATGGCGGTGACCACCGACACGGCGGCGTCCTCCGGTTTGGCGGTCATCAGGTCGAACCAGCCGTCGCAGATCAGCAGCACGCCGGTGGTGAACCCGGTGAGCACGATCAACTGCCGGCGCAAGAACCCCAGCACCGCAGTGGCCGCCATGAACCCGAGCAACAGGATGTCGAAGCCGATCCAGGTGGCGGGCCAGTTGTGGGCCACGTACTTCTGCGGCAGCGTGACCGACAGGTAGCCGATCCACGGGATCATCACGATCAGGCCGCCGACGATCAGACCGAGTCGGATGCGCCGCATCCGGGCCAGGACCTCAGGATCTTCCAGTTCGCTCAGCGGCTTTTCCAGCCGGGTGATCAACTCCCGCCGCTGCTCGGGGCTCAGCGCTTCGATCTGTTCGTCAGTGAGAATGCCCTCGGTCACCCTCAAAGTATCGGCGGCTAACGGGCCGCCGCCACCGGCGGGCGGCGATCGGCGGCGGTCCGGGGCACCGCCGGTGTGTCCGCTTCAGTGAATTCCCTTACCCAGCAGGCGAATTCCAACATAATGCCATCCGGGTCCTGGAAATAGAACGAGCGCACGTACACCCCTGGGTGCACCGTGGCGGACACCTGCATCGGACTCTCGTCGTGGTTGAGCACCGGGCCGACCCGCACGCCCTTGTCCTTCAGCCGCTGCCGGTAGGCGTCGAACTTCTCGGCCGGCACGTGGAAGGCCAGGTGATTCATGGTGCTCACCGCGCTGGTGATGTCGCCGAGGCCCGGTAGCGCACCGGGCGACGAGATTCCCGGCACCCGGTCCGCCGCTTCGGCGAACCAGAAGAACGCGACGCAGTCGCCGTTGCCGGCGTCGAAGAAGAAGTGCTGCCCCGCGCCACCAGGCAGGTCGAGGGACTTGATCAGCGGCATGCCGAGGACGTTGCTGTAGAAGTCCACGGTGCGCTCCATATCCGAGCACACCAGCGCGACGTGGTTGATTCCGCCGAGTTCGAACTCGCTGTTGGTGTTGTGCGGCTTGATCATCTTCGCGACTCCTACCTAAGATCGAAACCTGAATCTAACATCAGATTCAGGTTGGTTTCCAGGGGAAGGTGCGCGTGACGAGCACGGCAGTACCGACCGGGCGCCCCACCCACCGCGGCCGGCGCACCCAGGCCGCGATCGACGCCGCTGCCCGAAAGGTGATCGCGCGCAAGGGAATACTTGCGACGACCATCGCCGACATCGCGGCGGAGGCGGGCCGCTCGGCCGCGTCGTTTTACAACTACTACGACTCCAAAGAGGCGATGGTGCGCCAATGGGCGCTGCGTTTCCGCGACGAGGCCGGCGAGCGCGCGGCAGCGGTGACCGAGCACGGCCTGTCCGAACGCGAGCGTGCCCATCAGGCCGCCGCCGCACACTGGCAGACCTACCGGCATCGCCTCGCGGAGATGATCAGCGTCTCGCAACTGGCAATGGTCAACCCCGACTTTGCCGATCATTGGGCCGAGATGTGCTCTATTCCAATATCTTTCATCGCCGAGTCGGTCAGACGCGCCCAGCGGCAGGGTTACTGCCCCGACGACGATCCCCAGTTGCTGGCTGAGGCGATAGTCGCCATGTTCAACCAGTTCTGCTATATCCAGCTCACCCGGGACCCCGATGGCCCGGACGACCAGGCCTGCATCCGGACGCTGGCCAACATCTACTACCGGGCCATCTACAGCGAGGAGCGTCGCTCTTGACCGAGATCATCCGTGAATTCATCGGATTGCCGTCGCCGACCGCGGGACGCGCGGGGGCCGGTGGGCACCCGTGCCAGGGTCTCTATCACCACGCGGCCGGGCAGCGGCCCAAGACGGCGATGATCGCCACGCACTACCAGATCGATTTCTCCGAGCACTACATCGCCGAGTATCTGGCCGCCCGAGGCATCGGGTTCCTGGGCTGGAACACCCGCTTTCGGGGCTTCGAAAGCAGCTTTCTGCTCGATCACGCGCTGGTCGACATCGGGGTGGGCGTGCGTTGGTTGCGTGAGCAGGCGGGCGTCGAAACGGTTGTGCTGCTGGGTAATTCCGGTGGCGGCTCGTTGATGTCGGCCTATCAGTCCCAGGCCGTGGATCCGAACGTGACGCCGCTGGAGGGCATGCGTCCGGCCACCGGCGTCACCGACCTGCCCGCTGCCGACGGATACGTCGCCACCGCCGCCCACCCCGGGCGGCCCGACGTGCTCACCGCCTGGATGGACGGTGCCGTCGTCGACGAGAACGACCCCGTGGCAACCGATCCCGAACTGGACCTGTTCAACGAGAAGAACGGCCCGCCGTATTCACCGGAGTTCGTACAGCGCTACCGGGCGGCACAGCAGGCGCGTAACCACGCCATCACCGATTGGGCCGAAGCCGAACTCAAACGCGTTCGCGCCGCGGGCTTCTTCGATCGCCCATTCACCGTGATGCGCACCTGGGCCGACCCCCGCATGGTCGACCCGACCCTCGAACCCACCAAGCGGCAACCCAATTCGTGTTACGCAGGCCCGCCGGTGAAGGCCAACCGGTCCGCACTCGGGATCGCCGCCGCCTGCACGCTGCGCAGCTGGCTGGGCATGTGGAGCCTGCGGGCGGCCCAGACGAGGGCCGAGCCGCACCTGCGCCGCATCACCTGCCCCGCGCTGGTGATCAACGCCGAAGCCGACACCGGAGTCTTCCCGTCGGATGCTCTGCGCATCTACGACGCACTGGCCGGCTCCGACAAATCACAGGCCGCGATCGACACCGATCACTACTTCACCACCCCCGGCGCCCGCGACGCGCAGGCCGACACCATCGCGGCGTGGATCGGGCAACGGTGGGGCTAGCTGTCGCTGACCAACCCACTGGTTGTTAGCTTGGAAAGCGAACCCGCGAATCGATGGGAAGGCGACCAATGCCGATCGCGATCACCCCTGAACATCAAGACCTGGCCGATTCAGTGCGGTCCCTGGTGGCGCGGGTAGCGCCGTCGGAAGTTCTGCATGCCGCGCTGGAGACACCGGTGGACAATCCACCGCCGTACTGGCAGGCCGCCGCCGAGCAGGGCCTGCAGGGCGTGCATCTCGCCGAATCCGTCGGCGGGCAGGGTTTCGGCCTGCTCGAGCTGGCCATCGTGCTGGCCGAATTCGGTCACGGCGCGGTGCCCGGGCCGTTTGTGCCGTCGGCGATCGCGAGCGCGCTGATCGCGGCGCACGACCCGGACGCCAAGGTACTGGCCGAGCTGGCGTCCGGGGCGGCGATCGGCGCCTATGCGCTTGATTCGGGACTGACGGCCACCCGACAGGGTGACGTGCTCGTGATCCGCGGCGAAGTGCGCGCGGTCCCCGCCGCCGCGCAGGCCTCCGTCCTGGTGCTGCCGGTTGCCATCGACAGCGGGGAGGAGTGGGTGGTGCTGCGCGCCGAGCAGCTGGAGATAACGCCGGTGCGATGCATCGATCCGCTGCGGCCCATCGCCGACGTCTGCGCCAACGCGATCGAAGTGGGCGACGACGTGGTACTGGCCAACTTGAGCATGACGAAGGCGCACGCGCTGATGACGACGTTGCTGTCGGCCGAGGCGGTGGGGGTGGCGCGCTGGGCGACCGAAACCGCATCGGCCTACGCCAAGATCCGCGAACAGTTCGGCCGGCCGATCGGACAGTTCCAGGCCATCAAGCACAAGTGCGCCGAGATGATGGCCGACACCGAGCGGGCCACCGCCGCGGTGTGGGACGCGGCCCGCGCGTTGGACGAGGACAGCGAGCACCTGGGGTTCGCCGCTGCCGTGGCCGCGACGCTGGCACCGGCCGCTGCCCAGCGGTGCACGCAGGACTGCATTCAGGTGCACGGCGGCATCGGCTTCACCTGGGAGCACGACACCAACGTCTACTACCGCCGGGCCCTGTTGCTGGCGGCCTGTTTCGGCCGCGCCTCGGAATACCCGCAACGGGTGGTCGACACCGCCACCACCACCGGGATGCGCGCGGTCGACATCGATCTGGATCCCGCCACCGAGAAGCTGCGCGCCGAGATCCGCGCCGAGGTGGCGGCGTTCAAGGACATGGATCGCGCCGAGCGCACCGTCGCGATCGCCGAGGCCGGGTGGGTGCTGCCGTATCTGCCCAAGCCGTGGGGCCGGGCGTCGAGTCCCGTCGAGCAGGTGATCATCTCCCAGGAATTCACCGCCGGGCGGGTCAAGCGCCCGCAGGTCGGCATCGCCGCCTGGATCATCCCGTCCATCGTCGCGTTCGGCACCGAGGAGCAGCAACAGCGTTTCCTGCCTCCGACGTTCCGGGGCGAAATGATCTGGTGCCAACTGTTTTCCGAGCCCGGAGCCGGATCCGACTTGGCCGGCCTGTCCACCAAGGCGACCAAGGTGGACGGCGGCTGGCGCATCACCGGGCAGAAGATCTGGACCACGGCCGCGCAGTTCTCGCAGTGGGGTGCACTGCTGGCCAGAACGGATCCCAACGCTCCTAAACACAACGGCATCACCTACTTCCTGCTCGACATGAAGAGCGAGGGCGTGACGGTCAAGCCGCTGCGCGAACTCACCGGGCAGGAGTTCTTCAACACCGTCTACATCGACGACGTGTTCGTGCCGGACGAATATGTGCTGGGCGAGGTGAACCGGGGGTGGGAGGTCAGCCGCAATACCCTTACCGCCGAACGGGTTTCGATCGGCGGTAGCGACCTGAACTTCCTGGCGAGCCTGCCGCAGTTCGTCGAGTTTGTCCGGGACGGCCATTTCGACCAGGTCGCCCGGCACCGCGCCGGCCAGTTGATCGCCGAGGGCCACGCCGCCAAGGTGCTCAACCTGCGTTCCACGCTGTTGACCCTGGCCGGCGGCGACGCGATGCCGTCGGCGGCCATCTCCAAGCTGCTGTCGATGCGCACCGGGCAGGGCTACGCCGAGTTCGCGGTGTCGTCCTTCGGAACGGACGCCGTGATCGGCGACCCCGACACCCCGCAGGGCAAGTGGGGCGACTATCTACTGTCCAGCCGGGCCACCACCATCTACGGCGGCACCTCGGAGGTGCAACTCAACATCATCGCCGAGCGGCTGCTGGGACTGCCCCGCGACCCGTAAGCCAAGGCCTCCTCGAGCGTGAACCTGTGGCGGTATTTCCGCGATTTTCCCGCCGTAGGTTCACGCTCGACGCGAAAGGTTCACTCGACCTTCTCGTCGGCTTTTTCGTCGGCCTTGTCGTCGGCCTTCTTTTCGCCCTTGTCGCCCTTCTTCTCGGCGTCTTTGGCGAGGTCCTTGGCCTTGTCCGCGGCCTTGTCCTTGTCGTCGACATCCAACTCGCGCAGTTCGCGCTTGAGGATCTTGCCGGTCGGGTTGCGCGGCAACTCGTCGAGGAAGATGACCTCGCGCGGCACCTTGTAGCGGGCCAGCTCTTCCTTCACGTGCTTCTTCAGGGTGTCCTCGTCGACGTCGGAGCCGTCCTTCTTGACCACGAAGGCACGCAGCCGGTGACCCCAGTCCTTGTCCTCGACGCCGATCGCGGTGGCCTCCACCACTTCGGGATGCCCGCTGAGGCAGTCCTCGACCTCGGCCGGGAACACGTTCTCGCCCCCGGAGACGATCATCTCGTCATCGCGTCCGGAGACGTAGAGCAGACCGTCCTCGTCGAAATAGCCGACGTCACCCGAGGACATCAGACCGTCGATGATCTGCTTGTGACCGCCGCCGGTGTAACCCTCGAAGGGGAAGGCGTTTCCGACGAAGATCCGGCCCACCTCGCCCTGCGGCTTCTCCTTGCCGTTGTCGTCGAGTATCTTGACCTTGACGCCCTTGACCACGGGTCCGACCGTCGCGGCGTTCTTCTCCAGGTCCTTGGGTCCGGCGATGGTCGCGAACGCGATCTCGGTGGAGCCGTACATGTTGTAGATGACCGGTCCGAAGTCCTTGAGCGCCCGCGTCGCCAGCTCGGCGCCCAGCTGCGACCCGGACACGAAGATGATCTTCAAGTGCGACAGGTCGGGCTTCTTGTCCATCTTCTCGATGGCGTCCAGGAGACGCGACAGCATCACCGGCACCACCACCATGGCGGTCGCCTTGTGCTTCTCGAGGTCTTCGAGCACCAGCGGCGGCTTGAACTTGCGGCGCAGCACCAGCGTCGAGCCCAGGAACATCGCGATGGTGGCGTGCAGGTAGCCCAGCGCGTGGAACATCGGCGCCGGCAGCGAGGTGATCTCGTTGGCCTTGAACGGCACGTGCGACAAGATGCCGCCGACCGGCGCCAGCGTAGGCGGAGTGCTGCGGTTGGCGCCCTTCGGCGTGCCGGTGGTTCCGCTGGTCAGAATGATGATCGACGCGTGCTTGCTGGCCTTGGGCGCCGGTTCTTTGCTGCTGCGCTTGATCAGGTCGGCCAGCGTCTCGTCCTTGCTGCCCGAATCCTCGTCACTGTCCGGGTTGGTGCCCAGCGCCCGCAGCTTGCCCAGCTCCGGCTCGGCCTTGCTGACCACCTTGGTGTACTCGTCGTCATAGATGATCACCTTGGCGCCCTCGCGCTCGGAGACCTCTTTGACCTGCGGACCGGAGAATTCGCTGTTCAGCAGGATGATGCGGGCACCGGCCCGGGCGGCGCCGTAGTTGGCGATGACGAACCACCGGGTGTTGCGGGCCAGGATGGCCACCCCGTCGCCACCCTTGACGCCCATCTCGATCAGGCCGTTGGCGACGGCGTGGGCGGCCTCGTCGAGCTCCTGGTAGGTGAGCTCGCCTTCCTCGTCGATGACTGCCCGGGCATCGGGATGGCGCCGCGCGTTCAGCGACGGCAGCATGCCGAATTCGCCCCACTTGGCGATATCGGCCGCCATCGCCGCGGTTTTGAGGGGCGACTCGATCTTGAATGCGCCCGCTTCAAAGATCTTGCGCACATAGTGCAGTTCGGCAGCGCCGCGTTCGACGTACTGCTGAATCTTGGCAGGGATCTGCCCGGGCAGGTCGCTGAGATTAGGCATGTTCCTCACCATATGTGACGGAGGTCGCAAAGCGATCGGTAGGTTTCCCCCGAATTACCATCGAGTTCTATGACCAAACCCGTGTCGCTGGACGTGACCGGCCGCGAGGTCACCATCACGCATCCGGACAAGGTTGTTTTCCCTGATCAGGGCATCACCAAGCTCGACCTGGTGCGTTACTACCTCAGCGTCGCCGACGGCGCGCTGCGCGGGGTGGCGGAACGGCCGATGATCCTCAAACGCTTCGTCAAGGGCATCACCGAGGAGGCGGTGTTCCAGAAGCGCGCGCCGGCCAACCGGCCGGACTTTGTGGACGTCGCCACGCTGCGCTACGCGTCGGGCACCTACGCCGACGAGGCCGTCATCCACGATGCCGCCGGACTGGTCTGGGTGATCAACACGGGTTGCGTCGACCTGAACCCACATCCGGTGCGCGCCAACGATCTCGAGCACCCCGACGAGCTGCGGGTCGACCTGGACCCGATGCCCGGTGTGGACTGGCGGCGCATCGTCGACGTTGCCCTGGTGGCCCGGGAGGTTCTCGAGGACTACGGCCTGACCCCCTGGCCCAAGACGTCGGGGTCACGCGGGTTCCATGTCTATGCCCGGATCGCCCCGCACTGGCCGTTCGCCAAAGTGCGCCTCGCCGCGCAGACCGTCGCACGCGAGGTCGAACGGCGCGCACCCGACCTGGCGACCAGCCGGTGGTGGAAGGAGGAACGCGAGGGCGTCTTCGTCGACTTCAACCAGAATGCGAAGGACCGCACCGTCGCGTCGGCCTACTCGGTGCGCGCCACCCCCGACGCCCGGGTTTCCACACCGCTGCGCTGGGATGAGGTACCCGGGTGCCGGCCCGAGGAGTTCACCATCACCACGGTGCCTGACCGGTTCGCCGAGCTGGGCGACCCGTGGGCCGGGATGGACGACGTGAGCGGCAGCCTCGATCAATTGCTGGGACTGGCCGACGAACTGGGTCCCCCGGAGAAGGCGCCGCGCGGCGCCAAGAAGTCCGCCGATGGCCGGCGGCAATCGGTGATGCCGTTGATCGAGGTGGCCCGCACCAAGACCAAAGACGAGGCGATGTCCGCACTGGACGCCTGGCGGGAGCGGCATCCCGCGGCGGCCGCACTGCTGCAGCCGGTCGACGTGCTGGTCGACGGCATGCGCGGGCCCAGTTCGATCTGGTACCGGATCCGGATCAACCTGCAGCACGTACCCGCCGACCAGCGTCCGCCCCAGGAAGACCTGATCGCCGATTACTCCCCTTGGGTGGGCTACACACCAAAGCCGAGCCCTGGAAAGAAGCCACGTAACTGACGGTTCGGTAAGACACGCGATACTCTCTCGCTGTGCACCAGGGATGGAGTCGGCGGGGGTTTCTGCAGGCCGCCGGGGTGACGGGGGTCGCCGGGCTGATTGCTGCGTGCTCCGACCCCAAGCCGGCGTCCGGATCGGCCGGCGGCGGTTCGGTGACGGTCACGCACCTGTTCGGCCAGACCGTCGTGAAACAGCCGCCGAAGCGGGTGGTGAGCGCCGGCTACACCGAACAGGACGACCTGCTGGCCGTGGGCGTGGTGCCGATCGCGGTGACCAACTGGTTCGGCGACCAGCCGTTCGGGGTATGGCCCTGGGCGCAGCCGAAACTTGCTGCGGCACAACCGGTTCTGCTGAACCTGGACAACGGGATACAGGTGGATCAGATCGCCGGCCTCAAGCCGGACCTGATCGTGGCGACCAACGCCGGCCTGGACTCCGACACGTACCAGAAGCTCTCCGCGATTGCCCCGACCATCGCCCAGTCCGACGGCGACGCGTTCTTCGAGCCATGGAAGGACCAGGCCGCCGCGATCGGCCAGGCGGTGTTCCAGGCCGATCAGATGAAGACCCTGGTCAACGCCGTCGACGGCAGGTTCACCGATGTAGGGCAGAAGAATCCGTCCTGGAAGGGTCGCAAGGCGCTGCTGATGCAGGGCCGCATCTGGCAGGGCACGATCGTGGCAACCGTGGCCGGCTGGCGCACCGATTTTCTGAACCAGATGGGGCTGGTGGTCGCCGACAGCATCAAGCCCTACGCCGCCGACCACCGGGCGGTGATCCCCCGCGATCACATCAAAGACGTGCTGGACGCCGCCGACGTGGTGATCTGGTCGACGGAGAGCCCTGAGGAGGAGCAGGCGCTGCTGGCCGACCCCGAGGTGGCAGCGGCGCAGGCGACCGCGCAGAAGCGCCATATCTTCACGGGGAAAGACCTGGCCGGAGCAATCGCATTCGCATCGCCGCTGAGCTATCCCCTGGTCGCCGATCAGCTGCCTCCGCAGCTTGCCAAGATCCTGGGCTGATGACGCTCTGAGCGTTTGCTAAGGCACCTCTGGCAGTGCTCGAATTCGCTCGCAAGGCGTTGGTGGCCAGAGCTACCGTCGAAAGATGAGTGTGACGGAGATCACCGAGTTCTCGGGGGGCCTCGACTTGGCAACCACCGTGGTCGACTACGGCGACCAAGCACTGATCCTGCAGTGTGACAGCACCGCCGAGGTTTTGGCGTGGACGCAGACGCTACGGGCGGCGCGCTTACCCGGCGTCGTGGACATCGTCCCGGCCTCGGTCACGGTCCTGGTGAAACTCGAGGGACCGCGTTTCCAGGGCGTCACCAGGCAGCGCATCAGAAGGTTGCGGGTGGTCGCCGACGCGGCGCACCCCAGCCCCGGCGATCCGGCTGACGACATCGTGATCGACGTCGTCTACGACGGCCCTGATCTGGCCCACGTCGCCGGTCACACCGGCCTGAGTCCCGCGCAGGTCATCAACGCACACACCGCCACCCGGTGGCGGGTGGGGTTCGGTGGCTTCGCCCCGGGCTTCGCCTACCTGATCGGCGGCGACGAGCGGCTTCGCGTGCCGCGTCGATCCGAGCCCCGAACCTCGGTGCCGGCCGGCGCGGTGGCCCTGGCCGGCGAATTCAGCGCGGTCTATCCGCGGCAGTCACCGGGCGGCTGGCAGATCATCGGCCACACCGACGCGGTGTTGTGGGACATCGATCGACCCGAACCCGCGCTGCTCACGCAGGGCCGGTGGGTCCGGTTCCGGGCCGGTTAGGGAGCCGGTCATGACCCCCACTCTGGAAATCCTGCGCACCGGGCCGCTGGCGATCGTTCAGGACCTCGGCCGCTCCGGACTCGCCCACCTGGGCGTCGGCCCGTCCGGCGCCGCCGACCGCCGCTCGCACACGCTGGCCAACCGACTGGTCGCCAACCCCGACGACCGGGCCACCGTCGAGGTGACGTTCGGCGGTCTGACCGCCCGGGTTCGTGGCGGCGACCTGGACATCGCGGTGACGGGCGCCGACACCGATCCCACCGTCAACGGAGTCATGTTCGGCACCAACAGCATTCACCATGTCCGTGACGGACAGGTGATATCGCTGGGCACCCCGCGGGCCGGGCTGCGGACGTATCTGGCGGTGCGCGGCGGCATCTGCGTGACGCCGGTGCTCGGCTCGCGCAGCTACGACGTGATGTCGGCGATCGGCCCCTTGCCGTTACAGGCCGGCGACGTGCTGCCGATCGGCGACCACACCGACGACTACCCCGAACTGGACCAGGCCCCGGTGGCCGCCATCACCACGGACGCCGTCGAGCTGCTGGCGATACCCGGGCCGCGCGACGACTGGTTCGTCGACCCCGACATCCTGGTCCGCACCGACTGGGTGGCCTCCGACCGCAGCGACCGGGTGGGCATGCGCCTGGTCGGGCGTCCGCTGCAGCACCGCGAGCCGGACCGGCAGCTACCCAGCGAGGGCGCGACGCGCGGCGCCATTCAGGTGCCCCCCAACGGCCTGCCGGTGATTCTGGGGCCCGATCACCCGGTCACCGGCGGATATCCGGTGATCGGTGTGGTGGTCGACGAGGACATCGACAAGGCCGCCCAGGTGCGGCCCGGACAGCACGTGCGGCTGCACTGGGCACGGCCACGGCGAGCGGGATAGGCCGGGCCTGGTAGAACAAGCACCGTGCACACCGCACGGTTGGTCCACACCGCCGATCTGGACACTCACACGCGCCAGAGCATCTATCAGATGGTCACCACAGCGTTCGCCGATGACTTCACCGACACCGACTGGGAACACACCCTGGGCGGGATGCACGCACTGGTCTGGCACCACGGCGCGATCATCGCGCACGCCGCGGTGGTGCAGCGGCGACTGATCTACCATGACCGGGCGCTGCGTTGTGGGTACGTGGAAGGTGTTGCGGTACGCGAGGATTGGCGCGGGCAGGGGTTGGTTCGCGCGCTCCTGGACGGGGCCGAGCAGGTGATGCGTGGCGCCTACCAACTCGGTGCGCTCAGCTCGACGGTGGACGCCCGCGGGTTGTATGCGGCCCGGGGCTGGCTGCCCTGGCTCGGCCCGACGTCGGTGCTGGCTCCCACCGGCCCGGCCCGCACTCCCGATGACGACGGTTCGATATTCGTCCTGCCGGTGAGCGTGACCCTGGACACCTCCGCGGAGTTGATGTGCGACTGGCGCGACGGAGACGTCTGGTAAGCCTCACACCACGGTGGTCGGCGGGGTGATCGGAAGTTCACACACCCGGGTCGGTGACGGAAGCGATCGGGCAACAATGGATTTCTAGCGTGATCGGCAAGTTCGATGACGTTAGGAGTCTTCATGCTGGCCCGCCGTTCGCACGTTATCTCCGACTGGGATCCCGAAGATGTGGTCGCGTGGGAGGCGGGCAACAAGGACATCGCCCGGCGCAACCTGATCTGGTCGGTGGCCGCCGAACACGTCGGATTCTCCGTCTGGTCGATCTGGTCGGTGATGGTGCTGTTCATGCCGGCGTCGGTGTACGGGTTCTCCGCCGGAGACAAATTCCTGCTGGGCGCCACGGCGACGCTGGTGGGCGGCTGCCTGCGGTTCCCCTACACCTTCGCGACCGCGAAGTTCGGCGGCCGCAACTGGACCGTCTTCTCGGCGGTGGTGCTGCTTGTCCCGACCGTCGGAACCATTGTGCTGCTGGCCAATCCGGGCCTGCCGCGGTGGCCGTATCTGGTGTGCGCCGCGCTCGCCGGACTCGGCGGCGGCAACTTCGCCTCCTCCATGACGAACATCAACGCGTTCTATCCGCAACGGCTCAAAGGCTGGGCGCTGGCACTCAACGCCGGTGGCGGCAACCTCGGAGTGCCGATGATCCAGCTGGTCGGCCTGCTGGTGATCGCCACCGCCGGCGACCGCAGGCCGTACTGGGTCTGCGCGGTGTACCTGGTGCTGCTGGCAGTGGCCGGTATCGGCGCGGCGTTGTACATGGACAACCTCAAGCAGTACCGCATCGAGATGCACACCATGCGCAAGGTGCTGTCCGAGCCGCACACCTGGGTGATCTCAACGCTTTACATCGGCACCTTCGGCTCGTTCATCGGATTCTCGTTCGCGTTCGGCCAGGTGTTGCAGATCAACTTCATCGCGGGCGGGCAGAGCACGGGGCAAGCCGCCCTGCATGCTGCCCAGATCGCCTTTCTGGGACCGCTGCTGGGTTCGCTGTCGCGGGTGTACGGGGGCCGGCTGGCCGACCGGATCGGCGGTGGGCGGGTCACCCTGGGCGTGTTCTGCGCGATGATCCTCGCGGCCGGAATACTGGTCAGCGTAAGTACTTTCGGCGATCACCGCACCGGCCCCGCACCGGCCTCCACGATGATCGGTTACGTGGTGGGCTTTGTGGCGTTGTTCATCCTGTCCGGGATCGGCAACGGCTCTGTGTACAAGATGATCCCGTCGATCTTCGAAGCCCGCAGCCATTCACTGCCGGTGAGTGAGGCCGAACGACGGCAGTGGTCGCGTTCGATGTCCGGCGCACTGATCGGGTTCGCCGGGGCCGTCGGCGCGCTGGGCGGCGTCGGCGTCAATCTCGCTCTGCGACAGTCTTATTCGAGCTACGGTACCGCGACGTCGGCGTTCTGGGTCTTTGTCGGGTTCTACATCGCCGCCTCGGTACTGACGTGGGCGATCTACGTGCGCAGGCCGCTTGGCGCAACCGCGGCCGGCCGCACCGGCCTGGCATACGTGTAGATCACGCGCGCTTGACTGTCGGGCCGGGGTAGCCGGCAGTGCCCGGGGTCCCGTCGAAGTCCGGGCTGCTCAGTCCGTCGGCTCCGGCCAGGCCGTCGTAGCCAGTAGACCCCAGGCCGAGCCCGGCCGCGCCGCCGGTGCCGGCGTCACCCCGGGAGCCACCGGCTCCCCCCGCTCCGCCGTCACCGAAGCCGCCGCCCGCGCCGTCCCACCCGATCAGTCCGCCGCGTCCGCCGGTCCCGCCGGTACCCGCGTTGCCCCCGTTGCCTCCGTCACCGCCGCGGCCGGCGTCACCGCCGGCGCCGCCGAAGCCGCCGAACGCGGTTCCGGAGGGGGCGCCGGCGTTGCCGCCGGCGGCACCGTTGCCACCGTGGCCACCCAGACCGCCGCTGCCCCCGGCACCACCGGCCCCGCCGAAGCCACCTGCTCCGCCGTTACCGGCCAGCATCCCGCCGGCCCCGGCGTTTCCGCCCGCGCCACCGGCGCCACCCTGGCCTCCGTGGCCGCCCTCGCCGCCGCCGCCGCCCCGTCCGCCGTTGCCGCCGAACGAGTTTCCGCCTGAGCTGTAGGCGGCGTTGGTGGACGACGAATCGATGTAGTAGTGCCCGCCGCCGGAACCACCACTGCCGCCGGCGGAACCG
>NZ_LKTM01000342.1 GCF_001417955.2 Mycobacterium gordonae
GATCAACCCACCAGCCCAGGAGGCCGACACGACCGCCGCTTAACACCCGATGGACTCATCCGCCTTGACAAGTTCCGACCCGGCGACCTCGAAGGTGAGCAAGGCTACGGCCAGGTGGCGGAATACATGTCCCGGTCCCTAATCACCAATCGGAAATGCGAGGGCGACTAAAGACGTCCTCGGGTGCAGTGATCTTTCTCCAGATCGGAGCAAAGAGCGTGTTATTGAGTTCGGTGATCTCGGCGTAGTCGGTGACGGTCTCCGAGAGATCGAGCCCACGGTCGGCACGTCGCAACCCCGCCATGGTCAAGTTGGCTGACCCCTTGAACGCCACTAGCCCATCGACAATGAGCAGCTTCTGGTGCGGAGCGTCGTAGATGTTCTGCTCAGTCGGGATGACTTTGGCAATCAGCCCCGGCGCTTCGGTTGGATATTCGGTCAACTCGACGCGAGTGCTGGGCTCCACATTCGAGGCGAATCCGTAGACCGGCACTCGCATGCTGGCCATCTTCAGTGCGCCGATCAGCTGGTGACTCATGCCGTAGCTGCAGAAATGGACGAAATACTTGGCACGAGAAACGACTTCGAAGAACGTACGCATCGTTGGCCAAGGGTCTCTACGTGGCCGAACCTTACTGCCACGTGACTCGCGGACGACTTTAGCGAGCGTGGTCGCGTGACTCAGCAAGTCCGCGTGATCGAGCAGCAGTCCGTTTTGCTTGAAATAATCGTGAGTACTGACATTCCATTCCGGCCTCCAGTGCGGATCGCCTTCCAGCTCGATAGCCACGTCGTACTTGACGGCACAGACGCGGCACGCTTCCTCGTTTGGGCGGTTCTTATGGAACGTCGTTTGGGTACATCGCATCAGACCACGACACGCCGGGCAGATATATCGCGGTGGGTCGAAATCCAATATTGACGTGATGTCGAAACCGGGCACGGGATCGATCATGCCCCGTTACACCGACATGTCCCCAGGGTCGTCGCTCTCTACTGGCATCATCCTTCAGGTGGCGTGGGAAGATGCGGACCTAGCTGACGCTCGCCGCGTGCTGCACAAAGACATATTTGCAGTCGTCCAATGGGCCATCGACGAAAAGCAGTTCCGATTGCGGAAGCAAGGACACGCGTTTGCTCTTTACTGCCCATGTGGCGGGCGAAATCCGTTCATCCGCGTCGACGGCACACCCCGGAATCCGACTTGGAAGGCCAAGACGATCCGCAGGTCGGTGAATCGATGCCCTGACCAGCACGAACTGATGGGCCTTCAGTGACGCTTCTCTCCGCTGTTGCGGATTGACAACACCTGGGAGGTAAACGCATCCTTGGGGTATGCCAGACGAACAGGTTTTTGAGTGGATGTTCGTCGTCCCAGAACTCGACGGACCTGCCGACCCCAGGATCGATCTGCTCAATCTACGGTTGGATGCAGTGGTTGAGTCCCACAACGGGTTAAATCTTGTAACCGTCCTAACGCCAGGGATTACAGCGTTGGACGCCGCCAGGGCGGCTATCACTGTGCTACATGAATGCGGCTGGTATGTAGAGCGCAGCTATCCCGACCTGGTCACCCGCGCCGATGTCACCGAACGGACCGGGATGGAGCGGCAGACTATTGACCATTGGATCCGTGGGCAACGCCGGAAGGATTTTCCGCGACCGGTTCATCTCGCGGGTAAGGGCCTGTGGCTGTGGCATGACGTGGCCGAGTGGCTGAATGCTCAGAAGGTTCAGCTTGAAGAAGGCGCCGAGGAAGTCAGCTACCCTTGCCTTGCGGATCATGCGGTCATTGATTCGGAACTCCGAAGTCGGCTCATATGGTCGGTCGTGGCCGTGAACTCCCGTACCGCTTCGCTGGATACGAGCATGATCGCCGCCACGTCGCCTCGGCGCGGCCCACTGGTTGGTGCGGCGTAGGTGAGCACGACGGACGAAAGCAACAACGACACTTCGCATACCGACGAAAACCAGCCAACCCCCGATGGCCTTTCACCCATCAGCCTGTCAATCGACTGGTACGAGCGGCCGGATCCGACCCTGCAGGACCTTGTAAGCATCGCCAACCTAGGCGTCGGCGCCCCACTGACGTTATACCTGCCCTGGGGCGTTGTTTCCGGCCATGCTCATCCTCCCCACGAGTTTTTCGCCGCTGCAGCGGCATCTAACAGATCCGGAGCTCAAGACTCGGCTGATGAGAACGCATCTGAACTCGCTGATGCAGTGGCCAAACGCGCATTCGACCCATGGGCAAGGCCCATTCCCGAGCAAGAACGGCTAAACAGCAACCTGCAGCAGGGCTACGATCTCACGACCTTCATCTCTCTGACCCATGTAAAAGCATGGCTTTCGGGCTCAGCCACGCCGATAGAACACGAGCATCTACGCGTACGGCTTAGCGCCGTGTCCGCGTGGGCACACGGGATGATTCGTTAGCCGCAACGCGTTCAGCCCATCTCGCGCAAGCGCCACCGAACAGCTGATCGACGTGGCTACATTTGGCTACATTCCTAGCTAATCAGCGTTCATCTGGATTGTTCAGCGCTCACGTCGAAACCGCTGTTGATCAGCCTGTTGACGGCGTTGGCCGAGGTCACAGCAACGCGCGATTTGAGTTCGAATCTCACCGAGGGCACATCACCACCCGCAGGTCGCACGGTTCGGCCTCGCGACTGCTCCGCGAGTCTCACCGTCGGCACGGGAATGCCCACGACGATCCTCGTTGTTGACGCCGGTGTAACACCCGGGACGGCAAGACCGCTCGTTTGTCGAGGTCAACAGTTAGGCTTTACCCGTGGGCGCGAAGAGATGCGGAGCCCGATCGGCCGGCGCGGACGGCGTGCAACGCCGGCCGGATTGTGTCGCCGCCGTCCGCTCGCCGGCTCGCGACCTGCGGCAGCACTACGCCGCCAGTGCCGCTCGCCGGGCGCGCATTCTCAATATCGCGGCCTGGATGTCGGTCGTGGTCAGCGCCAGCTTTATCGGCGTGCAGTTCTTCATGGGCTCGTGGATCTGGGAAGTCCTCTGGATCAACATCGCCGCCATGCTGATCTTTGCGATCGTTCCGTTGCTGCACCGCTTCGGGGAGCTGGTGGCGCCGCTGACGTTCATCTTCACGGCGTACACCACGGTCTTCGCCAGTTGCTGGGAAGTCGGCACCGGCTCGGGCGCCAAACTGTTCTTCCTGGTCGGTGCCTGTCTGGTGGTGCTCGTGCTGGGTATCGAGCACATCGTGCTGGCCGGCTTCCTGGCCGCGCTGTCCGCCGCTCTGGTCATCACCGCCGAGCTGCTGATCCCCCGGGACACCGGCCTGCAGCCACCCTGGGCGCAGACGACAGGCTTCGTCATCACCACCCTCTCGGCATGTGTCGTGGTGGTGGTGACTGTCTGGTTCGCCCTGCGTGACACCGCACGGGCCGAGGCGGCGATGGAAGACCAGTACGAACGCTCGGAAGCGCTATTGGCCAACATGCTGCCCGCGAGCATCGCCGAACGCCTCAAAGAACCAGAGCGACGCGTCATCGCGGACAAGTACGACGAAGCCTCGGTGCTCTTCGCCGACATCGTCGGTTTCACCGAGCGCGCCAGCAGCACACCGCCGGCCGAGCTGGTCAAATTCCTGGATCGCCTGTACAGCGCCTTCGACGAACTGGTGGACAAGCACGGGCTGGAGAAGATCAAAGTCAGCGGCGACTCCTACATGGTTGTCAGCGGCGTTCCCCGGCCCCGGCCCGACCACGTCCATGCTCTGGCGAACTTCGCTCTGGACATGGCCGACGTCGCGGCCGCGCTCAAGGACCCGCACGGCCGTGCGGTTCCGCTGCGGGTCGGCCTGGCGACCGGCCCGGTGGTGGCCGGCGTCGTGGGCTCGCGGCGCTTCTTCTATGACGTCTGGGGTGACGCGGTCAACGTGGCGTCCCGGATGGAATCCACCGACTCGGTCGGCCAGATTCAGGTTCCCGACGAAGTCTATGAACGCCTCAAGGACGATTTCGTATTGCGCGAGCGCGGCCACATCGACGTCAAAGGCAAAGGCGTGATGCGCACCTGGTATCTGGTCGGTCGCAAGACGCCGGAGGAGGCCGCGGACCTGCGGACTGAGGACGCCGAAGCCGCGCACGTCTGAGGTCAAAAGCCCCTATCGGCCGAACCACCACATGCGCCACACTGGTGCTCATGGAAAACAGTTCCGCAACGTTGCCTGCCCCGAGTTTGTTGCCCCATCTCTGGAAGACCACGCTGATTTCGGGCGTTTTGTCACTGGTCGTCGGCGTCGTGATCGTGGCGTGGCCAGGTATGTCGGTGCTGGTCGCCGCCGTCGCGTTCGGCGTCTACCTGCTGATCACCGGCGCCGCGCAGGTGGCCTTCGCCTTCGCGTTGCACGTCTCCGCGGGCAGCCGCATTCTGCTGTTCATCAGCGGCGCGGCGTCACTGATCCTCGCCGTGCTGGCGTTTCGGCATTTCGGCAATGCCGTTCTGCTGCTTGCCATTTGGATCGGGGTCGGCTTCATCTTCCGAGGTGTCGCGACGACGGTCTCGGCCATCAGCGATCCGGCTCTGCCCGGCCGCGGCTGGCAGATTTTCATCGGCGTGATCAGCCTGCTTGCCGGAATCGTGGTGATGGCCTCCCCGTTCGAGTCGATCATCACCCTGGCTCTGGTGGTCGGCGTCTGGTGCATCGTCATCGGCGTGTTCGAGATCGTGTCGGCCTTCGGTATCCGCAAGGCATCCCAGAACCTCAGGTAATTAGTCCGCCGATTCACTGAAGTTAGCGGTGGCCAGCCACAACTACTACACTCTGTCGTAGATGCACCCTCGGGAGTAAACAGATGAACGTCGTCGACATATCGCGGTGGCAGTTCGGTATCACGACCGTCTACCACTTCCTTTTCGTGCCGTTGACCATCGGCCTGGCCCCACTGCTGGCGATCATGCAGACGGCGTGGGTGGCCACCGGCAACGTCGCGTGGTACCGGCTGACGAAGTTCTTCGGCAAGTTGTTCCTGATCAACTTCGCGATCGGGGTGGCGACCGGGATCGTGCAGGAATTCCAGTTCGGCATGAACTGGAGCGAGTACTCGAAGTTCGTGGGTGACGTCTTCGGTGCTCCGCTGGCCATGGAAGGCCTACTCGCGTTCTTCTTCGAATCCACCTTCCTGGGTCTGTGGATCTTCGGCTGGAGCAGGTTGCCGCGCCTGGTGCACCTGGCCTGCATCTGGATCGTCGCGATCTCGGTGAACGTGTCCGCGTTCTTCATCATCTCGGCCAATTCGTTCATGCAGCACCCGGTGGGCGTGCACTACAACCCCGAAACCAAACGGGCCGAACTGAACAGCATCGTGGCGCTGCTGACCAACAACACCGGTCTGACGGCGTTCAGCCACACCGTCACGGGCGCGTTGCTGACGGCGGGCACGTTCGTTGCCGCCGTCAGCGCGTGGTGGTTGGTCCGGTCGCAGACCACCACGGTCGACCCGGGGACCCGGGCCATGTACCGGCCCGCCACCGCGCTGGGCTGCTGGGTGGTGCTGCTGGCCACCGTCGGCCTGTTCTTCACCGGCGACCACCAGGGCAAGCTGATGTTCCAACAGCAGCCGATGAAGATGGCGTCGGCGGAATCGTTGTGCGACACCCAGACTGATCCGGATTTCTCCATCCTGACCGTCGGCCGGCAGAACAACTGCGACGCGCTGACCCGGGTCATCGAGGTGCCCTACGTGTTGCCTTTCCTCGCCGAAGGCAAGACCGAAGGCGTGACGTTGCAGGGCGTGCGCGACATCCAGAAGAACTACGAGCAGCGCTTCGGGCCGAATGACTACCGCCCCAACCTGTTTGTCACCTACTGGTCCTTCCGCGCGATGATCGGGTTCCTGGCCATCCCGGTGTTGTTCGCCTTGCTGGCGCTGTGGCTCACCCGCGGTGGGCGGATTCCCGACCAGCGGTGGTTCGCCCGGTTCGCGCTGCTCACCATCCCGACTCCGTTCCTGGCCAACATCGCCGGCTGGGTGTTCACCGAAATGGGCCGGCAGCCATGGATTGTGGCGCCCAACCCCACCGGAGACCAGAACGTTCACCTGACGGTCGCTGCCGGCGTCTCACACAACACGTTCGCCATGGTCGTCACCTCGCTGGCCACCTTCACCCTGGTCTATGCGGTGCTGGCGGTCATCTGGTTCTGGCTGCTCAAGCGCTACATCGCCGAAGGGCCGCAGGAGCACGACGCCGAACCGGCCGCACCACCGCCCGAGGACCAGGACTCCGATCAAGAGCAGGTCAAGACCCTGTCCTTCGCCTACTGACAGAGCCCGAAAGGAGCTGACACGTGAACCTTCAACAGTTGTGGTTCGGCCTGATCGCGGCGCTGTTCCTCGGCTTCTTCGTCCTCGAAGGGTTCGACTTCGGGGTGGGCATGCTGATGGAGCCGTTTGCGCGGGTGAGCAAGGGCGACCGGGAAGCGCACCGGCGCGCCGCGCTGAACACCATCGGCCCCGTGTGGGACGGCAACGAAGTCTGGCTGATCACCGCCGGCGCGGCGATGTTCGCGGCCTTCCCGGGCTGGTATGCCACCGTGTTCTCGACGCTGTACCTGCCGCTGTTGGCGATCCTGTTCGGCATGATCCTGCGCATCGTGTCGATCGAGTGGCGCGGCAAGGTCGACGACAACAAGTGGCGGGGCTGGGCCGACTTCGGCATCGCGGTCGGGTCGTGGCTGCCCGCGATCCTGTGGGGAACGGCTTTTGCGATTCTGGTGCGAGGCCTGCCGGTGGACGCCGACGGTCAGGTCAACCTGTCGATCGGCGATGTGCTCAACCCCTACACCCTGCTCGGCGGCGTCGCCACCGCCGCGCTGTTCCTGTTCTACGGCGCACTGTTCGTCGCTCTCAAAACCGCCGGCGGCATCCGCGACGACGCCCACCGGTTCGCCCGCTGGTTCTCACTGCCGGCCACCGCACTCGTTGCGGGGTTCGGGGTTTGGACGCAACTGGCCTACGGCAAGGATTGGACCTGGGCGGTGCTGGGCGTGGCAGTGGTCGCCCAGCTGGTGGCGGTGCTGCTGGCGTGGCGGCAGGCATCCGACGGATGGGCCTTCGTGTCTGCGCTGCTGGTGGTGGCGAGCGTGGTGGTGCTGTTGTTCGGCGCGCTCTTCCCGAACCTGGTGCCGTCAACGCTGAACAGCCAGTGGAACGTCACGATCTACAACGCCTCGTCGACGCCCTACACGCTCAAGATCATGACGTGGGTCGCGGCGATCATGACGCCCCTGACGGTGGTGTACCAGGGCTGGACGTATTGGGTCTTCCGGCAACGCATCTCGGCTGACGGAATACCGCCGTCGATCGGTCTGACCAGGCGCCCGTCCTGAGCGAGAAAGGCTCTCGGGCACCGCTGGACCCACGACTGTGGCGGGCATCGGGCGCGCTGCGTCGGTTTCTGGCCGCCGAGGTGGCCTGCGGGGTCGTGATCAGCGGCTGCGCAATCGCGTCGGCGATCGTCCTGGGAAGCACCGTCGCGCGGGTGGCCACGGATCCTTCCACACGTAACCTGCGCAGCTGGCTGGGTCCACTGTCGATCCTGTTGGCGCTGTGGGCTTTTCGAACCGTCACCCACTGGCTGCAGGCGCGGCTGGGACAGCGGGGCGCCAGCGCGGTGATCGCCGACCTCAGCGGCCAGGTGCTGACCGCGGTGACCGCCCGTCAGCCCAGCGAACTGGCAAACCAGCGTGACGCCGCTGCGGTCGTGGTCACCCGCGGGCTGGACGGCCTGCGTCCTTACTTCACCGGGTACCTGCCCACCCTGCTGCTGGCCGCCATTCTGACGCCCGCCACCGTAGCCGTGATCGCGTGCTACGACCTGAAATCGACGCTGATCCTGCTGATCACGCTGCCGCTCATACCGGTCTTCATGGTGCTCATCGGCCTGGCGACGGCGCAGCGATCAGCGGCCTCGCTGGCTGCCATGACCACGCTGCAATCCCGCCTGCTGGACCTGGTCGCCGGCATTCCCACGTTGCGTGCCCTGGGCCGCGCGTCGGGGCCCGAGCAGCGTATCGCCGAACTCAGTGCCGCCCATCGCCGTTCGACGATGGCAACCCTGCGGATCGCGTTTCTGTCGGCCCTGGTGCTCGAATTGCTGGCCACCCTGGGCGTTGCGCTGGTTGCGGTCGGCATCGGCCTGCGACTGGTGTTCGGCGAGATGAGCCTCACCGTCGGGCTGACCGTGCTGCTTCTGGCGCCGGACGTGTACTGGCCACTGCGGCGCATCGGGGTGGAATACCACGCGGCACAGGATGGCAGGGCCGCAGCCGACAAAGCTTTCTCCCTCATCGGCGAGCCGGCGCCTGCGGCTCCCCAAGCCCGGACGGTCAGCGCACGCGGGGCGCAGATCCGCATCGAGAACCTCAGCGTGGCCGGGCGGGACGGTTACTCGCCGCAGCACCTCGACGCGGTCATCGAGCCCGGCACGGTGACCGTACTGACCGGACGCAACGGCGCAGGCAAAAGCACGACGCTGCAGGTGATCGCCGGTCTCACCACGCCGTCCTCGGGGCGTGTCACCGTGGCCGGAGTCGACATCGGCGAGCTGGAGCCGGCTCAATGGTGGCGCCAGGTCTCATGGCTGGCCCAGCGACCGGTGCTGATACCGGGCACTGTCCAGGACAACCTGGAGCTGTTCGGCGCGCTCGATGACCTCGAGAGTGCTTGCCGGGCGGCTGGATTCGATACGGTGCTGGCCGAGTTACCGGCCGGGCTGGACACCGGACTGGGGCGCGGAGGTGTGGGGCTGTCGCTCGGGCAGCGCCAACGGCTGGGTCTGGCACGAGCTCTGGGCTCGCCGGCGCCGGTGCTGTTGCTCGACGAGCCCACCGCGCACCTGGACACCGACACCGAGCAACGGGTGCTGGCGGCCATCGCCGCGCGCGCCCGCGCCGGCGCGACGGTGGTGGTCGTCGGACACCGCGAGCCCGTGGTTGCCATCGGCGACCGGGTTGTCCACGTGGTCGCCGGGAATGAGGCGCTCTGTGCGCCGGTCTGATCAACTCCTGAACGCCGCAGACCTGTTGCGGCCCCGACTCCCCCGCCTGCTGGGCGCCATCGCGCTGGGAGTGCTGGCGCTGGGCAGCGCGCTCGCGCTGGCCGGAATATCGGCGTGGCTGATTACCCGCGCCTCGCAGATGCCGCCCGTGCTCGACCTGTCCGTCGCGGTCGTCGCCGTGCGCACCTTCGCGATTTCCCGTGGCGTCCTGCGCTACTGCGAGCGACTGGTCACCCACGATGCGGCGTTGCGGGCTGCCGGCGCGGCACGTGCGCAGATCTATCACCGGCTGGCCACCGGACCCGTCGCGAGTGCAGTCCGGCTGCACAGCGGGGAATTGGTTGCCCGAGTCGGCGCCGACGTCGATGCGCTGGCCGACGTCCTGGTGCGGGCACTGGTACCGATCGGTGTCGCGGCCGTGCTGTCGGTGGCGGCCGTCGTGGTCGTCGGATTCATCTCGCTGCCCGCGGCGGCGGTGCTGGCGGTATGTCTGCTCGCGGCCGGTGTGGTGGCGCCCTGGCTGGCGGGACGGGCTGCCGCAACGCAGGAAGCGGTTGCCCGCCAGCATCATTCGGAGCGGGACACCGCGGCCATGCTGGCACTCGAACATGCGCCCGAATTGCGCGTCGCCGGCGCTTTGCCGAATCTCATCGCCGAATCGCAACGACAGCAACGCTATTGGGGCACCGCGCTGGACGCCGCCGCCAGGCCGGCCGCCGTCGCCGAGGCCGTACCGACCGCGGCTGTCGGAGTCAGCGTGATCGGTGCCGTGGTGGCCGCGTTGGGGATGGCGCCCACCGCTGCCCCGACGACACTGGCCGTACTGATGTTGTTGCCGCTGTCGGCATTTGAGGCCACCGGCGCGCTCCCCGCCGCTGCGGTGCAGTTGACCAGGTCGCGGATTGCGGCACGCCGTCTGCTGGAGTTGGCTCCGCCCGTGGCCGAGACCGGCACGGAGATGGTTCCGCTGCCAAGGCCGTCGGGGCGGCTGTTCGCGCGCGTCACAGCCGGCCACGGGGCAACCCGCACCCATGACGCCACAATCGACCTGCCGCCCGGCGCGAGGATGGCCGTGACCGGCCCCAGCGGCTCGGGCAAGACGACGCTGCTGATGACGATGGCCGGGTTGCTGCCGCCCGTCCAGGGACAGGTGACCCTGGACGGAGTCGACGTGCAACGGATCCGGGAAGACGAATTGCGCCGCGTTGTGAGCTTCTTCGCCGAAGACGCCCATATCTTCGCCACCACGGTCCGGGACAACCTGCTGGTGGCCCGCGGCGACTGCGACGACGACAAGCTCACCGCGGCCCTGACATTGGTGGGTCTGGGTGAGTGGCTGTCCGGACTGCCCGACGGCCTGTCCACCGTGCTGACCGCGGGGGCTCAGGCGGTTTCGGCCGGCCAGCGTCGACGGTTGTTGCTGGCCCGGGCGGTGGTCTCCCCCGCGTCGATCGTGCTGCTCGACGAGCCCACCGAACACCTCGATGCGGCCGACTCCGACCGCATCCTGTCGGAGTTGTTGTCAGGCGACAGCGAACTGATGCCCGCCACCAGGACGGTCGTGGTGGCCACCCATCATCTTCCCGCGGACATCGATTGCACGGTCACAGCTGTCGCCGGCGCGGCATGAACTCTGGCGACAGCAGCACGAAAGGTTGACGGTTGTCTCATTCGCATCTCCCCACACTCGAGCTGCGTCTACCGAAAGCGTTACGCCTGATCAGGTCGGGTTTAGGATCGGAGCGTGCCAGCAAAACGTTTCGCCGCAGCCGTCGTGGTGGTTTCAGCAGCCGCTGGTTTGACCTGCGGTTGGCCTGCCGGCGCGATTACCCCCCGGATTGCGCCCGTCGCGTTCGGGACGCCGCTGCCACTCGACCCGGCAGCCGACTTACCAACTGCCAGCCAACTATTCGACCTACTGAATGCCCTGCAGGATCCCAACGTGCCGTTCTCGGACAAGAGCCATCTCGTTGAGGGCGGCATCAGCCCCATGGAAGCTCACCTGGCCGATAGCCGTCTCAAACAGGCTGTGGCACATGGCGAGTTGCCACTGAAGGCCACGGTGACCAACATCGTGTCCACCGGCGCGAACACGGTGTCGGCCGATGTCATGATCTGGGGCCCCAAACTGACTCCGGTGACCCAGAACCTCACGTTCGTCAACCAGGGCGGCTGGAAGATCTCCCGCGCCTCCGCGGTGACGTTGCTGCAGGAAACCGGCGCCGCCAGAAGCTAATCGGGTGCTATAGGAAGACCCGGGCACACCGTGCGGTAGCCGATATCCGGGGACACCCAGTCCCGCCACTGACGGTTGCTCATGTTTGCAGTGATCTTGTCGCACAACAACTCTGGCCACGCCGTGGGTCCCGGCCAGACCCGTAGCGTCTGGTCCTGACTGCCCGAGGCGATGCGGCGGCCGTCGGGACTGAACGCGACACTGGTGACCACCCCGGTGTGACCGGTCAACGGGGAGCCGACCGCCGATCCGGTGCCCGCATCCCACAAGCGGACGGTGTGATCGGCGCTGGCGGAAACGATGTGCCGCCCGTCCCGGCTGTAGGCCACCGCCCGCACCACCTCGGTATGGCCGGTCAGGGGCGCACCGATCGGCGCGCCGGTGAGCGCGTTCCACAGTCGTAGTGTCTTGTCCCAACTGGCGCTCACCACACGCGTCCCGTCGGGGCTGAACGCCACACCGCGCACGGGTGCGCTGTGTCCGGTCCACGGCCCACCGACGGGTGCACCGGTCTGCGCGTCCCACAGCCGCAGTGTCTTGTCCCAGCCCGCGGAGACGATGCGCCGCCCGTCCGGGCTGAACGCGACCGCCTCGACGAAGCCGGTGTGCCCGGTCAAGGGATTGCCGACCGCGGCGCCGGTGGCGGCATCCCACAACCGCAGCGTCTTGTCGGTGCTCCCCGAGGCGATGTGCCGCCCGTCCGGGCTGAACGCCACGCTGGTCACGGCGCTGGTGTGCCCAGTCAGGGGCGCACCGACCGGCGCGCCGGTGGCGGCGTCCCACAGTCGCAACGTGTTGTCGTCACCGCCGGAGGCGATGCGTGTTCCGTCGGGACTGAACACCACACTGGTGACCTTGTTGGTGTGCCCGGTCAGGGGTGCACCGATCGGGGCGCCGCTGCCGGCGTCCCACAATCGCACGGTGCCGTCGGTGCTACCGGAAGCGATCCGCCGCCCGTCCGGACTGAACGCCACACTCTCGACGCCGCTGGTGTGACCGGTCAGAGCCAGGCCGAGCGGCGCGTCGATGTTCGCGTCCCACCACCGGACGGTGTCATCGTTGCTGCCCGAGACGATGCGCCGCCCGTCCGGGCTGAATTCGACGTCGAACACCGGGTTGCGATGCCCGCTGAGCGGCGCGCCGATCGCCGCGCCGGTCCCGGCGTCCCACAATCGCACCGTGTCGTCGGCGCTACCGGAGGCGATACGTTGCCCGTCTGGGCTGAACATCACGCTGAGCACCTGGTCTGTGTGCCCGACCAACGGCGCGCCCACCGGGGCTCCGGTGCCGACGTCCCATAGCCGCACGGTGCCGTCCCAGCTTGCCGAGGCAAGGCGGCGCCCATCGGCGCCGAACGCGACGTCGACGACGTCGTCGGTGTGGCCGGTCAATGGCGGTGTGGCAGCGGTGCCGGTTGCGACGTTCCACAGCCGCGCTGTGTTGTCCGTGCTGCCCGAAGCGACTCGTCGCCCGTCCGGGCTGAAGGCGACTGAGGTGACCTGGTCGGTGTGCCCGAGCAGAGGCGAGCCGATCGGGGCGCCGGTCGCCGCGTCCCACAGTCGCACGGTCTTGTCCCAGCTGCCCGACACGATATGGCGACCATCCGGGCTGACGGCGACTCCGGACACCGCGTCGGTGTGCCCGGCCAGCGGGGTCCCGACCGGCGCGCCGGTGGCGGCGTCCCAGATCCGCACCGTGTCGTCGCGAGCGCCCGAGACGATCCGGCTTCCGTCGGGGGTGAAGGCGACACTCGACACGGCTTCGGTGTGGCCGACCAGGGGTGCCCCGAGGGACGCCCCGCTTCCGGCGTCCCACAACCGCAGCATGTTGTCGCTGGCCGAGACGATGCGCCGGCCGTCCGGGCTCAGCGCCATCACGCCGGAGGACGGGGCCAGCGGAAAGATCTTCAGGGTGCTGCGCCGCGCGACCAGCGTGTCCAGCAGAGCGCCGAGTTCGGTGGCGGGCGCGATCACCGGGGCGGCGAGTATCTGCTGGATCGCCCGCACGTCACCGCCGGGCGCGATGCCGGCCAGCATCGTCTGAGCCTGCGAGGTCAGCTTCAGCGACACCGCCTGGTCGCGCTGACGCAAGGCCTGTTGACGCTGGTGCACCGCTTCGCGTTGTTGGACGACGGCGAACACCGCCGCGAGCACGGCCAGCACCGTCAGCACCGCCATCCCCGCGATCGCGGCTGCCCGCAGGCGGCGGAACCGCTGCCGCTCGCGCAGATCGTCACTGGCCAGCTGGTCTTTGGGCACGCCGTGGATCGGTGCCGCCAGAGCGGTGATCTTCTCCCGCAGCAGCGCCGCGTGCGGATTCCACGGAGCGTTGTCACTGACGTCGATGAAGAACGGCTCGGCCGGGAGCACACCGGGTTCGGTCAGCACCGGCAGCGCGGCGTTCGACACCTCGGGATCAAACCGCTGATGCTCGGCACCCCAACTCAATTGGCCACCGGCGAGCACGAGCAGCAGCCGGTCGCGTCCGCCGCGCTCGAGCCAGTAGCTGACTTCCCGGTTGACCCAATAGGATTCGGCCGCTTTGGGCGAGAGCACCGCCACCAGGAAGCGGGACCGGTCCAGCGCGTCGGTGATCTTGCCCCACAGATCGGGGCTGACGGTCAGGTCGGTGTCGTCCCGGAACACCCGCAGCGCCCGAAGCTGGCCGAGCCGGCGCCCGATGCGGTGCAGCCCTTGCTGGATGCCGGCGGCGGCCTGGCGGTCGTGACGCGTATACGACAAGAAGGCGTCGTAGTCGCGGGTGCGCGGCGCCGGAGCCGGGGGCACGGTTATCGGCTCGGTGCGGGGAAGTACTTCAGCACGCCCTCCTGCACGACCGTGGCGATGACCTGCCCGGAGCGATCGAAGAAGTGCCCGCGGCCCAGTCCGCGCGAGTCGGCGGCGACGGGCGATGACGTCGAATACAGCACCCAGTCGTCGAAGTCGACCTGGCGGTGAAACCACACCGAGTGATTGGCCGACGCCGCGAAGATGCGGTCGTATCCCCAGGACAGTCCGTGGGTGGTGATCACCGAGTCCAGCACCGTGGTGTCCGAGGAGTACAACATCGTCGCGGTGTGCAGCACCGGATCGTCGGGCATCGCACCCGATGCCGTCAGCCAAACCCGGTTGTAGGCAAGGCTTTCGCCCTTGTCCCGCATCACCCAGGACGGGTCGTTGGTGTAGCGCCAGTCGACCGGCTGCAGCGCGTTGACGAAGTGCGGGAGCGTCTTCTCATATCCGCGCAGAAGGTCGCTCAGGGACGGCACCGATTCCGGTTCGGCGACCTCCGGCGGCTCGACGCCGTGCTCGAGACCCCGCCCGCCGGCCATGTACGAGATCATCGCCGTACACAGCAGCCTTCCGTCCTGTACCGCATCGACGCGGCGGTTGGCGAAGCGCCGCTCGTCACGCAATGGCACCACATGGAATTCGATGTCTTTGTGGGTGTCGCCGCCGTTGATGAAGTGCACCGACAGCGCGCTCGGCGGCAGGCCTGCCCGGAGCAGCGTGCGGGTGCCGGCTACGAACGACTGCGCCACCAGCTGACCACCGAACGTTCGCATCGGGTTCTTGCTGGGGTGAGATCCGACGAATCGGTCCTCGGCGACACGATTGAGGTCGAGTATCGCCAGCAATTCGTCGAAGTCGGACACGCTGTTAGACGTCGTCCTCGCCGATACGGTGCACGTGGATCAGGTTCGTCGAGCCGACCGTGCCCGGAGGCGCGCCCGCGACGATGACCACCAGATCGCCGCGCTTGTAGCGCCCGAGTTCGAGCAGGGACTTGTCCACCTCTCGGATCATGCCGTCGGTGGTCTTCATGTGCGGAACGATGAATGTCTCGGTGCCCCACGTCATGGCCAGCTGGCTGCGCACCTCCGGCAGGTCGGTGAATGCCAGCAGCGGCAGGGGGGTGTGCAGGCGGGCCAGTCGCCGGACGGTGTCGCCGGACTGGGTGAACGCCACCAGGGCCTTGGCGTCCAGCCGCTCGCCGATGTCGCGCGCGGCGTAGGAGATCACGCCCCGTTTGGTGCGCGGCACGTGCGTCAGGGGCGGCGCGGCGGTCGAATTCTCCTCGACCGCGCACACGATGCGCGACATCGTCTTGACCGCCTGCAGCGGGTACTTGCCGACGGAGGTTTCGCCGGAGAGCATCAGCGCGTCCGCGCCGTCCAGCACGGCGTTGGCGACGTCGGAGGCCTCAGCCCGGGTGGGCCGCGAGTTCTCGATCATCGAGTCGAGCATCTGGGTCGCGACGATGACCGGCTTGGCGTTCTCCCGGGCCATCTGGATGGCCCGCTTCTGCACCAGCGGCACTTCTTCCAGCGGCAGCTCGACGCCGAGGTCACCGCGGGCCACCATCACAGCGTCGAACGCCAGCACGATGGCCTCGAGATTGTCGATGGCTTCGGGCTTTTCCAGCTTGGCGATCACCGGTACCCGCCGCCCGACCCGGTCCATCACTTCGTGGACCAGTTCGACGTCGGACGGCGAACGCACGAACGAGAGGGCCACCATGTCGACACCCAGCTTGAGTGCGAACGTCAGGTCCTCGATGTCCTTCTCGGACAGCGCCGGGGCGGAGACGTTCATCCCGGGCAGCGAGATCCCCTTGTTGTTGCTGACCGGACCGCCCTCGACGACCTTGCACACCACGTCGTCGCCTTCGACGCGGTCGACGATGAGCCCGACCTTGCCGTCGTCGACGAGCACCCGGTCACCGGGCCTCGCATCCTCTGCCAGCCGCTTATAGGTGGTGGAAACGCGGTCGTGGCTGCCTTTGCAGTCGGCGACGGTGATGCGGACGGTCTCGCCGTCGGCCCAGTAGGTGGGCCCGTCGGCAAAACGTCCGAGTCGGAGTTTGGGGCCCTGGAGGTCGCACATGATGCCTACGGCGCGGCCGGTGGCGTTGGAGGCATTGCGGACGCGCTGGTAGGCGGCTTCGTGATCCGCATAGTCGCCGTGACTGAAGTTCATTCGGGCGACGTCCATTCCGGCTTCAACCAGGTCACGGACTAAATCGTCGGTGGGGGTGGCCGGCCCGAGGGTGCAGACGATCTTTCCGCGTCTAGTCACGACGACAAAGCATAGTCGCGCCGGCTGGCATCAGCGTGACTGGAAGGTGCGGCGCGCGTCGCGGGTTGAGTCGCGAGCGTGCGGCCAGCTTCACGTTCGACGCCGAGCGTGCGGCCAGCTTCACGTTCGGCGCGGAAGGTGCGGCGCGCGTCGATCAGCCGCTCAGGACCGTCGGCACCAATGGGAAGCCGGGCAGATTGCGCACCACCGTCCATGCCGTCGCCGCGATCACCAGCGTGATCGTCGTGGCTACCGGCAACCACGATCGGCCCCTGAACCGCCGCACCAGGATCCAACCGGCCACCAGCGGGATCACGACGAGCGCGAAGGCATTGTCGTATACGGCGGCTGAGAGATGACCGTGCAGCAGATCGTGGGTCATTCGGAGCCCACCGCAGGCCGGACAGTTCCAGCCGGTGAGAAATTTGAACGGACACTGCGGATAAACCGAATCCGGCTGGTGCGGATCGGCGAAACCGATATACGCCAGCGAGCCGGCCAACAGGACAGCCGATCCTGCGGCGATGATCTTCTTCGGCGCAGCCGGGGCCCGCGGGTCAGGTTCAATCACGCAACGGACGACCCTGGGGATCGGTGACTTTGTCGGTGAGGATCAGCACCGCGTCGATGATGCCCCACACCCAGGCGCCCAGCCCGCACGTCACCCAGCCGACCAGCAACTGCGCTACGCCCAGCCCAACATGCCCCGCATAGATTCGCCCGACGCCGACGAAACCGAACAGGCCGAGCAGTTGCAGCAGGCCCGCGACGGTCTTCGACTTGTCCGAATACGGTTGCCCGGTGACGGGGTGTCGGCCGTACGGCGCCGACGGGTCGTAGCCGGCCGCGTACTGCGGGTACGGCTGGTAGGGCGGCGGAAATGGCGGCGGCGGGTACCCGGAATCCTGCGGCGGGGAGCCAGGATCGCCGGCACCCGGCCACGGCTGCTCAGTCACGGTTTCAGCATGCCAGATACGGCGGGTGCCCGCCCACCGCCACATCAGCAACATCAGCCACTCTGGCACCGCGACAGAACGCATATGATCCGCTGAAAGTTGATATCACCGGCGATATCAGAACCGTTGCGGTGCAACGGACCTCGCGAGCGTGCTTCGCTAACGCTGCCTCCGGAGGCGGAGTCGCCAGCGCTGACGCGCGGTGCCGGCGCTCTCTTCCGTGGCGGTGTCCGGCGCCGGGGGCGCGGGCTCGTCGTCACCCGTGGACTCAGGCTCAACCGCAGCGGATTCGTCGGCTACAGCCTCGGCGGTCTCGGGCTCGTCCGGCACGGGCTGGGCGGCCTCGTCCTCGGCGGTGGGCTCGTCGGCTTCTCCGGCGGCGGGCTCGGCCTCGTCGGCCTCGGCGGATTCGTCGGCTACAGCCTCGGCGGTCTCGGGCTCGTCCGGCACGGGCTGGGCGGCCTCGTCCTCGTCGGTGGGCTCGTCGGCTTCTCCGGCGGCGGGCTCGGCCTCGTCGGCCTCGTCGGCCTCGTCAGTTTCGTCGGCTTCCTCGGCGGCAGGCTCGGCTGGTTCAGCTTCGGCCTCGTCGGTCTCGTCAGCTTCGACCTCGTCGGCTTCCTCGGCGGCAGACTCGGCTGCTTCAGCTTCGACCTCGTCGACCGCGTCGACTTCCTCGGCATCGGCGTCAGCCAATTCCGGCTCCGCCTCGACCACCGCTTCGTCGGTGTCCTGAGGCACTGTGGGGGCGCCACCAAGCAACGGGTGACCAGCCGACTCGGCATCCTCGACCACCGGTTCCATCGCGTCGATGTCCGGTAGCTCGTCGACCTCGGCCTCGCGAGCTTCTTCGGCCTCTGCGACGGCTTCTTCGGCCTCGTCAGCAGACTCGTCGGCCTCCTCGGCTTCGGCCTCTTCGAGGATCTCAGCCTGATCGGACTCACCGGCGTCACCTTCGACCGTCTCCTCGGCGACCGCGGCCTGCGCTTCGGTGACTTCCGGCTCCGACTCCTCCGGCTCGCCGTCATCGGCTGCCGCCGGTTCATCTGCACCAGCCGTGGATTCCTCGTCGCCCGCGGCTTCGCCATCGCCCACGGCAGCCGTTCCCGCGGCTGTCGCCGCAGCCGAGGTGGCCGCGACGCTCGCCAGCTCCGCTTCGGACTCTGCCGGCTCGGGCTCCAAAGCTTCGTCCGCTTCGTCGGCCACGCGCCCGCGCAACAACGCCGGGTCTTCCCGGCCCTTCGGCGCCAGGATGATGTAGACGACCGCGGCGATGAAGACGAACGTCGACGTGAAGGTGTTGATCCGAATGCCCGCGATGTGTGTCGCGGTGTCATCGCGCAGCAACTCCACGGCGAATCGCCCGACGCAATACAGCGCGACATAGGACGCGAACAGCCGCGCGTGGCCGAGGGTCAAACGCCGGTCCAGCAACAGCAACAGGCCGAATACCACCAGGTTCCAGATCAATTCGTACAAGAACGTGGGCTGCACGACGAGCGCCACCTGCCCCGTCGAGACGCCGTCCAGCGAGTGGACGTCGACGTAGCCGGCAGGGTCGCGCCGGTAGAAGATCTCCAGGCCCCACGGCACCGTGGTTTCGCGGCCGTAGAGCTCCTGATTGAAATAGTTTCCGAGCCGACCGATGGCCTGCGCCAACACCACTCCGGGAGCCACCGCGTCGAGGAACGCGGGCAACGGGATCTCGCGCCGCCGGCAGCCGATCCAGGCACCCACCGCGCCGAGCGCCACCGCGCCCCAGATGCCCAGGCCACCGTCCCAGATCCGCAGTGCCGCAGCCGTACCGGCGCCACCGGGACCCCAATATGTCTGCCAGTCCGTGGCCAGGTGGTAGAGCCGGCCACCGATCAAACCAAACGGCACCATCCACAAAGCGATGTCGTAGACCACCCCGCGCTGACCGCCACGGGCCACCCAGCGCCGATCCGCGATCAGTAAAGCAACCAGGATGCCGGTGATGATGAAGAACGCGTAGGCCCGAATCGGCAGCGGCCCCAGATGCCACACTCCGCGCGGGGGGCTGGGAATGTAGGCGAGGTACGTCTGGGACATGGGGAACGTCATGCCGACTTCCTCTGGCGCACGCCGGCGGCCAGTTCCTCGGTCAGCGCCCGCAGAGCGGGCAGGCCCTCGCCCAACGCCGACACCAGTGCCGAACCGACGATCACCCCGTCGGCGTAGCTGCCGATCTGCGCGGCCTGCGCGCCCGACCGCACACCCAGTCCGACACCAACTGGTATGTCAGCCACCGCCTTCACCCTTCTCACCAGTTCAGGAGCGGCCGTCGAGACCGCATCGCGTGCGCCCGTCACACCCATCGTCGACGCGGCGTAGACGAATCCGCGTGATGCCTCGACGGTGGCCACCAGACGTTCGGGCGTCGATGACGGCGCCACCAGAAAGATGCGATCCAGACCGTGCTCCTCCGACGCCGCAATCCACTGCGCCGCCTCATCGGGAATGAGGTCGGGAGTGATCAACCCCTGACCGCCGGCCGCAGCCAGGTCGCGGGCAAACGCGTCAACTCCGTAGTGCAACACCGGATTCCAGTAAGTCATCACTACCGCCCGGCCACCCGCGGCACTGATCGCCTCGACCGCGGTCAGCGTGTCGCGCACCCGGACTCCCCCGCTGAGCGCCTGCTCGGTGGCCCGCTGAATCGTCGGGCCGTCCATCCCCGGGTCGGAGTACGGCACACCGACTTCGATGATGTCGCAACCGGATTCGACCAGTGCGGTCATGGCCTGCAGCGATCCCGGCACGTCCGGGTAACCGGTGGGCAGATAACCGATCAATGCCGCCCGGCCGTCAGCCCGGCACGAATCGAACAACGGGCCCAGTCTGCCGGCCGCACTCTGTTGCACCGTCACGACTTGTCCATCAGGCCGAACCACTTCGCGGCGGTCTCCACGTCCTTATCTCCGCGGCCCGACAGGTTCACCACAATGACCGCGCCCCTTCCCAATTCGGCACCCAGCTTCAGTGCTCCGGCCACCGCGTGCGCGGATTCGATGGCCGGGATGATGCCCTCCGTCCGGGACAGCAGGCCGAACGCGTCCATGGCCTCGGTGTCGGTGATCGGTTCGTACTGAACGCGTCCCGCGTCTTTGAGCCAGGCGTGCTCGGGGCCTACTCCGGGGTAATCCAAACCTGCTGAGATGGAATGCGATTCGATGGTCTGTCCGTCCGCGTCCTGCAGCAGGTACGAGAACGAGCCCTGGAACGCACCGGGCGAACCGCCGGTGAAAGTCGCCGCGTGCCGGCCGGTTTCGACGCCGTCGCCGGCGGCTTCATAGCCCACCAGCCTCACACCGGGATCGTCGAGGAAAGCGTGGAAGATCCCGATTGCGTTGGACCCGCCACCGACGCACGCGACCACCGCGTCGGGCAACCTGCCCGCCTGCTGCTGGATCTGCACGCGCGCCTCCATGCCGATGATCCGCTGAAAGTCGCGCACCATGGTCGGGAACGGATGCGGTCCGGCGGCGGTGCCGAAGCAGTAGTAGGTGTTGTCGGCGTTGGTGACCCAGTCCCGAAACGCCTCGTTGATGGCGTCTTTGAGGGTCCGGGACCCGGTCTCCACCGAAACGACCTGCGCGCCCAGCAACCGCATCCGGGCCACGTTGAGCGCTTGACGGGCAGTGTCGACCGCGCCCATGTAGATGATGCACTCCAGGCCCATCAGCGCGCAGGCGGTGGCGGTGGCCACCCCGTGCTGGCCGGCCCCTGTCTCGGCGATGACCCGCGTTTTGCCCATCCGTCGGGCCAGCAGCGCCTGGCCGAGCACGTTGTTGATCTTGTGAGACCCGGTGTGGTTCAGGTCTTCTCGCTTGAGGAAGATCCGAGCCGAGCCGGCGTGCTCGCCCAACCGGGTCGTCTCGTACAACGGAGACGGCCGGCCGGCGTAGTGCGTCTGCAACTTGTCCAGGGTGTCCAGGAAATCCTGGTCCACGCGTTCCTTCTCGTAGGCGACGGTGACTTCCTCGATAACGGCCATCAGCGCTTCGGGCACGTAGCGTCCGCCGTAAACGCCGAAATGACCGCCCGCGTCCGGGTCGTAGTGGGTGCGTTCGACGATGGCGGCGCTGGTACGCGGAATATCCGGGTTCGAGAGGTCAGCCATTACAAAGACTCAGGGCGTGCGCAGGACATCAACGGCTAGCGAGCCGGTTTCGGACAGGATGGGTGGGTTCCGGCGGTGACCAGGTCGGCGACCGCCGCACGGGGGTCACCGCTTTTCACCAGGCCCTCACCGACGAGCACGGCGTCGGCGCCCGCGCCGGCATACGCCAGCAGGTCACCGGTGTGGCGCACGCCGGACTCGGCGATTCTGATCACCTTGCTGGGCAATCCGGGGGCGATCCGCGCGAAGCAGTCCCGGTCGACCTCCAGCGTAGTCAGATCGCGGGCGTTGACTCCGATCACGTTGGCTCCGGCCTTCAACGCGCGGTCGGCCTCTTCTTCGGTGTGCACCTCGACCAGCGCTGTCATGCCCAGCGACTCGGTGCGGTCGAGCATCGACACCAGTGCGGACTGGTCGAGTGCGGCGACGATGAGCAACAACATGTCGGCACCGTGCGCGCGGGCCTCGTGGATCTGGTAGGGCTGCACCACAAAGTCTTTGCGCAACACCGGGATCGATACCGCCGCGCGGACCGCGTCGAGGTCGTCGAGCGAACCGTTGAAACGTCGTTCCTCGGTCAGCACGCTGATGATCCGGGCGCCGCCGTCCTCGTAGGCGCGAGCCAGCTTTGCCGGGTCGGCGATGGTCGCCAGCGGACCCTTCGACGGACTGGCACGCTTGACCTCGGCGATCACCCCGATGCCGGGCTCGCGCAGCGCGGCCATCACGTCGCGGGGCGGCGGGGCGGCTGCGGCGGCGGCCTTGATTTCGGAAAGACTCACGCGGGCTTCGCGCGCGGCAACATCGGCCCGGACTCCCTCAAGAATGGAGTCAAGCACGTTGGCCGGACTCATACCTGCGGTTCCTTCCTCCTGTAACCCACTGTGACTCTGGATCACCCCACGCTCGCCAACCGATTTCGACGGCGTGCAAGAAGGGTAGCGACCCTCACGAGGAGGCCCGTCACCGCCCCTCGATGTCCGGGTCAGCGGGTCGATCGGTAGGGTCACGGCCCTCGTCCAGAGCATCCCAGATCATGCGTTCCGAAAGCTGCGACTGCCCGTCCCCGGCCTGCGACCGATCCTCGGTTGGTGCCCCGTCGATTTCCCGCGCCGCCGAGCGGCGCGCCCCCGGAGCCAGGTACTTCGTGCTGTCCGGCCTGGCAGACCCGGCGACCGAAGCCGAGCGCATCAACAAGGTCGCGGCCACCAGGGTGCACAGCGCCGCCGCCACCGTCAGCACCGCCCCGCTGTGCTGGCGGGCGCTGCCCACCAGCGTCGCGACCGGAACGTGCGCGAGATCGGCTCCGCGCGCCGCCACATCAGGCACGGCCCACAGGCTGACGCCGAGGTAGCCGATCGCGAAACTCGCAGCCGCCAGCAGCGCCGCCAGCGCCCGCAACTGCCAACCGCGCACCGCCAGCGCGGCGACCGCAGCGGCCAGGTTCACGATCGCCAGCGGCAGCAGCGCGCTCGACCAGGTGGCACCCGACAGCGCGATCTCCTTGGGCTGCCCCAACCCGTCGAACGATCGGATGACAACCCAGGTGAACCGCGAGGCACCCCACAGGGCACCGGCCGCGACGACCAGCAACAACTGGGCGCCTCCGATGAGGAGCCGCCCGCGGCGTGGGCTGTCAGCCACCGTTCGTGCCCGGCACCGTCAGCGTCTCGGCCGCGGCGATCGCGTTGAGCACCGCCCGCGCCTTGTTCCGCGACTCGTTGTACTCGTACGGCCCATTGGAGTCGGCCACCACGCCACCGCCCGCCTGAACATAGGCCGTTCCGTCGCGCATCAGCGCGGTGCGAATGGCGATCGCAAAGTCGGCGTTGCCGGCGAAGTCGAGGTAGCCGACTACACCTCCGTAGAGGCCCCGGCGGGTTTTCTCGACCTCCTCGATCAGTTCCATCGCCCGGACCTTCGGAGCACCGGACAGGGTGCCGGCCGGGAAACACGCCGTCACCGCGTCCAGGGCGGTCTTGCCCTCCGCCAGCAGGCCCGTCACCGTGGAAACCAGGTGCATCACGTGGCTGTAGCGCTCGATGTGGCTGTAGTCCTCGACGCGGACGGTCCCCGGCGTGCACACCCGGCCCAGATCGTTGCGGCCCAGGTCCACCAGCATCAGGTGCTCGGCGAGCTCCTTCTGGTCGGACAGCAATTCCTTCTCCAGCAGGACGTCTTCTTCCTCGGTCTCCCCCCGCCACCGCGTTCCGGCGATCGGATGCGTCGTGGCCCGTCCGTCGTGCACGGTCACCAGCGCCTCTGGGCTGGACCCGACGATCGAAAAGTCCACTGCGCCTTCACTATCGGGGATCTGCAGCAGGTACATGTACGGGCTTGGGTTACTTACCCGCAGCATCCGGTAGACGTCGATCGGGTCGACGTCGGTGTCCATCTCGAAACGCTGGGAGGGGACGACCTGGAATGCCTCCCCGGCGGCGATCTGCTCGACCAGGTAGTCGACGATGGCGCCGTACTCTTCGACCGTGCGTTGGGAGCGGTGCACCGGTTCGGGTTTGCTGAAGGTGGAGACGGTCGAGGGCAGCGGCTGCCCCAGCGCGGCGGTCATCACGTCGAGCCGCGCGACCGCGTCGTCGTAGGCCCAGTCCACCCGCTCGTCGGTGCCGTTCCAGTTGACCGCGTTCGCGATCAAAGTGATGGTGCCCTCGTGGTGGTCCACCGCGGCCACATCGGTGGCCAGCAGCAACAGCATGTCCGGCAGCTGGAGGTCGTCGACGGCGAGCTCGGGCAGGCGCTCCAGTCGCCGCACCATGTCGTAGGCGAAGTAGCCGACCATGCCACCGGACAGCGGCGGCAAACCAGCCAGGCCGGCCGTCGCGAGAACCTCGAGCGTGGCGCGCAACGCGTCGAGCGGGTCGCCCCCGGCGGGTGCGTCCTTGGGCACCGAGCCCAGCCACACCGCGTGGCCGTCCCGCACGCTCAACGCGGTCGGCGCCCCGGCCCCGATGAACGACCAGCGCGACCAGGACCGGCCATTTTCGGCCGACTCGAGCAGGAAAGTCCCGGGGCGGCCGGCGGCGAGCTTGCGATACGCCGAAAGCGGAGTTTCGCTGTCGGCCAGTACTTTGCGGGTCACCGGGACGACCCGGTGCTCGGCGGCCAGCACGCGGAAATCCTCCCGCGTTGTCGTGGCTGCGAGGATGGCGTTCACCGGACCATCCAATCAGATTGCCGGTCGACGGCCCGCGTAGCGTGGCGGCCATGAAAATTGGTGACACCGTGGCCGACTTCGAGCTTCCCGATCAGACGGGCACCCCGCGCAAACTGAGTGAACTGCTGAGCGACGGGCCCGTCGTGCTGTTTTTCTATCCGGCGGCCATGACGCCGGGCTGCACCAAGGAAGCCTGCCACTTCCGGGACCTGGCCTCCGAATTCGCCGTGCTCGGCGCCAACCGGGTCGGCATCAGCACCGACCCCGTTCAGAAGCAGGCGAAGTTCGCCGACACCCAGAACTTCGACTACCCGCTGCTGTCGGACAGCGACGGCAAGGTGGCAACCCAGTTCGGCGTCAAGCGGGGTTTGCTCGGCAAGTTGATGCCGGTCAAGCGCACCACATTCGTCATCGACACCGACCGCACCGTGCTCAACGTGATTTCCAGCGAGATCAGCATGGACACCCATGCGGACAAGGCGCTGGAGACGCTGCGCGGGCGGTGAAGTCCGCGTCCTGGTGCCGAGCGTGAACCTGGTTGCACGCTCGGCGTCGAACGTGAAGCTGGCTTCACGCTCGCGGGTCGAAGCGAGACGCGCTACGGGCTGATCGCCAGGAACAACCACGCGGCCAGCACGGCGAGATGCACCTCGCCCTCCAGCCGGGTCGCCCGGCCCGGCACCACGGTGAGCACGCTGACCACCATGGTCAGCGCCAACAACACCAACTGGACGGGTCCGAGCCCCAGCAGCAGCGGTCCACGGAGCCATATCGACGCCAGCGCAATGGCTGGGATGGTGAGCCCGATGCTGGCCATCGCGGAGCCGTACGCCAGGTTGAGGCTGATCTGCATGCGTCCCTGGCGAGCCGCGCGTCCTGCCGCGAGCGTCTCCGGCAGCAACACCACCAGCGCGATCACCACGCCGACGAAGGAGTGCGGGAAACCAGCGGCCGCCACCATGCGCTCGATGAACGGCGATTCCACCTTGGCCAGTCCCACCACCGCCACCAGGGCGACGAGCAGAACTCCCACGCTCAGCAGCGCCGACTTGGTGCTCGGCGGGTCGGCGTGGTTGTCGTCGTCGGCCGCACCCTTCTGCACCACCGGCAGGAAGAAGTCGCGGTGCCGGACGGTCTGGGTGAAGACGAACATCAGGTACAGACCCAGCGAGACGACCGCGGCGAACGCAAGTTGGCCAGGGGAAAACTGGGGACCGGGATGGCTGGTGGTGAACGTCGGCAATACCAGGCCCAACGTCGCCAGCGTGGCGACCGTTGCCAGCGCCGAGCCGCTGCCGTGCGCGTTGAATTGCGTCACCCCGTAGCGTCGGGAGCCCAGCAGCAGCGACAAGCCGACGATGCCGTTGGTGGTGATCATCACCGCCGCGAACACCGTGTCGCGCGCAAGGGTGGCCGCTTTGTCGCCGCCGGACGTCATCAACGTGACGATCAGCGCCACCTCGATGACGGTCACCGCGACGGCCAGCACCAGCGACCCGAACGGCTCGCCGACCCGGTGCGCCACCACCTCGGCGTGATGGACCGCGGCCAGCACGGCACCGCCGAGCAGCACAGCCTCCACCACCCCCACCACCGGGCCGATCTCCTGCCCCCAGCTGAACACCAGAGCAACCAGAGCGATCAGCGGCGCCAGCACGTTCCACGACACACGTTTGACCATCGATCGCTCCTTTCCTTATCGCCGCCGCCAAAACGATTGCGGCACATACAGATTGCGCCCCACGTCGCTGCGCTCAGCTGACGGGATGAACGCTCTGAATCAGGTTGGGCCGCAACGTCGATCCAGACATACCCGACCCTGTTTCGCCGAAACACGTTCACGCACAACTGATCAGCCATGCCGGGAAATCAACTGCGGCCACCGCTGCAGCGGATCGCAACCGAACCGGTTGGCACCGGTCAGCGAAACTGACAGCGCCTTAATTGTACCAGTGCGTTAATTCCGGCTAACTGCGCCTCAGTAGCATGCTCCCATGCCGACCAGCGCAGACCGCGACCCCACGAGGGGCTTACAGGAGGGCGAGCTCTTCGCCGGCTACACGATCGTGCGACGGCTCGGTGCCGGTGGGATGGGCGAGGTGTACCTGGCGCAGCATCCACGGCTGCCCCGCCGGGACGCGTTGAAGATCCTGCCCGCGGAGTTCACCACGAACCAGGAGTTTCGTGCGCGGTTCAACCGCGAGGCCGAATTGGCCGGCAGCCTGTACAACGAACACATCGTCGGCATCCACGACCGTGGCGAGTACGAGGGCCAATTGTGGTTGTCGATGGACTACGTCGAAGGCACCGACGCCGCCCAGCTGCTGCGCGACCGGTATCCGTCCGGGATGCCATTGCCTGAGGTCGTGGACATCGTCACGGCCGTGGCGGAAGCGCTGGACTACGCGCACTCCCGCGGCTTGCTGCATCGCGACGTCAAACCGGCCAACATCCTGCTGGGCGAGGCTGCGCCGCGGCGGCGGATCCTGCTCGCCGATTTCGGCATCGCCCGTGAACTCGGCGACGTCAGCGGCCTGACTGCGACCAACATGACGATGGGCACCACCGCCTACTGCCCACCGGAGCAGCTGCAGGCGTCCGATCTCGACGGTCGAGCCGATCAGTACGCCTTGGGTTGCACCGCGTACCAGCTGCTGACCGGCGGTGCCCCGTTCCAGAATTCCAACCCCGCGGTGGTGATCAGCCAACATCTGTCGGCACCGCCGCCGCTGCTGAGCGAGCGGCGCCCGGAACTCGCCTACCTCGATGGCGTCATCGCCCGGGCACTGGCGAAGGACCGGTCGGCGCGATTCGCGTCCTGCTCGGATTTTGCCGCCGCACTGGCCGCTCCGGTGGGCACGGCCGACGCTTCGGGCCCGACGATCGCCGTGGAACGGGCGACCGAGGTGATCGCCGCAGCCACACCCGCCCCCAGCGGCCGTCGTCGTGGGGCGCTGATCGCCACGGTGGCGGCCGTTGTGCTGATAGCGGTGGCCGCGGTCCTCGCGGTGGTGGTGATGCGCGGCCACTCGGGTGGGCAACAGTCTGCGGGTCCCTCGTCCTCGCCGGCCGGCATTGCGCCGACGAACGGCAGCGCGGGCCTTCCAGCGCTCAAACTGACCACTCAGATCACCGATCAGGCCCACGTGCTGGGACCCGGCGAACGCGTCCTGATCGAGCGGGCCGTCAACAAGCTCTACGCCGGGCAAGGGACTCGGCTGTGGGTGGTCTACGTCAACGATTTCGGCGGCGTCAAACCTGCCAAATGGACCGAAAACGTGATCCGCAGCAATGGTTTCACCGACGCCGACGTCCTGCTGGGGATCACCACCGACCGACCGTCCTTCGTCTTCCACGTACCGGCGGCGGTCACCGTGGGTAGGCCCATCGACATCGAGCTGATCCGGCGGGATCGCATCAAACCGGACGTGGAGCGTCGCGAATGGACCAAGGCCGCTCTGGCGGCGGCGATCGGGCTCGACGTCCCGATCCGCTAGTCCTCGGGCTCCAGCAGCTCCGCGGCATCGAAGCAGCTGTGGTCGCCCGTGTGGCAGGCTCCCCCTACCTGATCGACGGTCAGCAGCACGGTGTCGCCGTCACAGTCCAGCCGCACCGAGTGCACGTACTGCGTGTGCCCCGAGGTCGCTCCTTTGACCCATTGCTCGTTCCGGGATCGGGAAAAGTAGGTGGCCTCACGGGTTTCCAGGGTGCGGGCCAGCGCGTCGTCGTCCATCCACGCGACCATCAGCACATCACCACTGCCGCGCTCCTGCACCACCGCGGTGAACAACCCGTCGGCGTTGCGCTTCAACCGGGCGGCGATGGCGGGGTCGAGGGTCATGCCGTGCCGATCCGCACAGTGATGTCCCGGGCGGCCATGGCGGCCTTGACCTGCCCGATCGTCAGCTCCCGGAAGTGAAACACGCTGGCCGCCAGCACCGCATCGGCTCCGGCGTCCACCGCGGGTGCGAAGTGCTCCACCGCTCCGGCACCGCCACTGGCGATCACCGGCACCGTCACCGCCGCACGCACGGCGCGCAGCATGGCCAGGTCGAACCCCGCCTTGGTGCCGTCGGCATCCATCGAGTTCAACAAAATCTCACCCACGCCCAACTCCGCACCGCGGGCGGCCCACTCGACGGCGTCGATGCCGGTGCCCTGCCGGCCGCCATGGGTGGTGACTTCCCAGCCCGACGGGGTCGGCGCCGAGCCCTCGGGCACGGTCCGCGCGTCGACCGACAACACGATGCACTGCGACCCGAATTGCCTTGCCATTTCTGCCAGGAGGTCGGGGCGGGCGATGGCTGCGGTGTTGACCGACACCTTGTCCGCCCCGGCGCGCAACAACGTGTCGACGTCGGCCACGGTGCGCACCCCGCCGCCCACGGTGAGCGGGATGAACACCTGTTCGGCGGTGCGACGCACCACATCGAGCATGGTGGTCCGCCCGGAGGAGGACGCCGTCACGTCGAGAAACGTGAGCTCGTCAGCGCCCTCGGCGTCGTATGCCGCCGCCAGTTCGACGGGATCACCGGCATCCCTGAGGTTTTCGAAGTTGACACCCTTGACGACGCGGCCGTCGTCGACGTCCAGGCACGGAATCACCCGTACCGCCAGTCCGTCACCGGAGTGATGCTGCTGCATTTCAGTAATCCTCCGGTTGCCCGGTGCTGCGGAGGATCTCGAGAATCTCGCCGTGGACGCCGGGCGCGGCGGCGAGCGCGGACCGGGAGGCCGGGGTCCATTGCTCGCCGGCCAGGTCGGTGACGATGCCACCGGCGGCACGCACCAACACCACTCCGGCGGCGTGGTCCCACACATGGCTACCGAAACTGATTGCACCGCCCAGGATTCCGTCGGCAACATAGGCAAGGTCGAGGCCGGTGGAACCGTGCATGCGCAATCGCGACGACAACCGGCTGAGGTTTTCCAGCACCGCGACCCGGTAGCGGCCCGGGAAACGGCCCCGGGAGTCGGCGCTGAACGAGCCGGCGCCGACCAGCGCGTCGGCCAGCTCGGCGGTTGCCAACTTCGGCTGCGGCTCACCGTTTTTCATCAACGGACCACCCGCCACCGCGGTGTAACGCTGACCGGTGAAGGGCAGCCAGGTCAGCCCGGCGACCGGTTCGCCGTCGCGCAGCAGTCCCAGCAGGATGCCCGCCATCGGCGACCCGGCGGCGTAGTTGAACGTGCCGTCGACCGGGTCCAGCACCCACACCCACGGCGAGCCGACGTCGGCGCCGCCGAATTCTTCGCCGTGGACCTCGATTCCGGTTTCGGCGACCAGTGCATCGACGACCTGCCGTTCGATGGCCAGGTCGACTTCGGTGGCGAAGTCATTGCCCTTCTTGCGGACCGCCGAGTCGGCGCGGTGGCCGGCCAGGAACGGTTCGATTGCATCGTCGAGGATCCCCGATGCCTGTTGAACCAATGCATCCAAATCCATGGCGCCTACTCCCGCACCGCATCCAGCGCCTGTGGCAACGTGAACCGGCCGGCATAGAGCGCCTTGCCCACGATCGCTCCCTCGATCCCGCGGTCGGTCAGCGTCGCGATGGCGCGAAGATCGTCCAGGCTGGACACGCCGCCGGAGGCGATCACCGGCGCGTCGGTGCGTTCGGCGACCCTGGCCAGCAGATCGAGGTTGGGCCCGGCCAGGGTGCCGTCCTTGGTGACGTCGGTGACGACGTAGCGCGAACACCCCTCGGCGTTCAACCGGTCCAGCACCTCCCACAGGTCGCCGCCGTCGGTCTCCCACCCGCGGCCGCGCAATCGGTGTGCGCCATCGACGATTTGGACGTCCAAACCCACGGCCACCTTGTCGCCGTGCTCGGCGATCGCCCGGGCACACCACTGCGGGTTCTCCAGCGCGGCGGTGCCCACGTTGACCCGGGCGCACCCGGTGGCCAGCGCGGCGGCCAGGGAGTCGTCGTCGCGGATGCCGCCGGACAGTTCCACCTGCACATCGAGTTTGCCCACCACTTCGGCCAGCAGTTCGCGGTTGGAACCGCGGCCGAAGGCGGCGTCGAGGTCGACCAGGTGGATCCAGTCGGTGCCGTCGCGCTGCCAACCCAGCGCGGCGTCCAGCGCTGAGCCGTACTCGGTTTCACTGCCGGCCTTGCCCTGGACCAGGCGCACGGCGCGGCCCTCGACGACGTCGACGGCCGGCAACAGAATCAGCGACATGGCTAGAGCCCCTCGACCCAGTTGTGCAGGATCGCGGCCCCGGCGTCGCCGCTCTTCTCCGGGTGGAACTGGGTGGCGGACAGCGGACCGTCCTCCACCGCCGCCAGAAACGGCACCTGATGTGTCGCCCACGTCAACATCGCTTCGGGTGAACCTTCCCACCGCTGCGCGGCGTAGGAGTGTACGAAATAGAACCGGGTGTCGGCGCTCATGCCCCGGAAGAGCACACTGTCCGGCGCGGCGTTGACCACGTTCCACCCCATGTGCGGGATCACCGGCGCATCCAGCCGGGTCACCGCGCCGGGCCATTGGCCGCACCCCGTTGTCTCCACCCCGAATTCGACGCCACGGGCGAACAGGATCTGCATGCCCACGCAGACGCCGAGCACCGGGTGCCCGGCGGCGACCCGTTCCGCGATGATCCGCTCGCCGCCGATCTTGCGCAGGCCGGTCATGCACGCCTCGAAGGCGCCGACGCCGGGCACCACCAGTCCGTCTGCGGCCAGTGCCTTTTCGGCGTCCGCGGTGACGTCGACGTCAGCACCCACCCGCTCCAGCGCACGTTGCGCGGAGCGCAGGTTGCCGGAGCCGTAGTCCAATACCACCACGGACTTTGGCCGGATAAGCGAAGTCACAGAACACCTTTGGTGGACGGCACCCCGGACACGCGCGGGTCGGGCTCGACGGCCTGGCGCAGTGCGCGGGCCACGGCTTTGTACTGCGCCTCGGTGATGTGGTGCGGGTCGCGTCCGTACAGCACCCGCACATGCAGCGCGATGCGGGCGTTTGCGGCCAGCGACTCGAAGACATGGCGATTGATGACGGTGTGATACGGCACCGAATTGCCGGCGATCGTGGTGTGCTGCAAGTGATCCGGTTCGCCGGTGTGCACGCAGTAGGGGCGCCCGGACACGTCGACGGCGGCATGTGCCAGCGTCTCGTCCATCGGGATGAACGCGTCGCCGAACCGCCGGATGCCCTTCTTGTCGCCAAGGGCCTGCCCCAGCGCGGTGCCCAGGGCGATCGCGGTGTCCTCGATCGTGTGATGCGCCTCGATCTCCACGTCGCCTTTGGTGCGCACCATCAGGTCGAAGCTCGCGTGCGAACCCAGTGCGGTGAGCATGTGGTCGTAGAAGGGCACGCCGGTATCGACGTCCACCTCGCCGGTGCCGTCGAGGTCGAGTTCGATCACGATGTCGGATTCTCGGGTGCGGCGTTCGATGCGCGCACGCCGGGCTTCGGTTGTCACTGTGCTCCTAAGTAACGGTCACGACCCGCGCCTACCGGGCTGGGGCTGGCTAGATCGGTGGTGGCGATCTCGGCGCTCACTTTCAAGAACGCGTCGTTCTCGTCGGCCATTCCGATGGTGGCGCGCAGATGGCCGGGAATACCGACGTCGCGGATCAGGACGCCCGCTTCCAGGTAATGCTGCCAGGCGGCCGCCGCGTCGGCGAATTCTCCGAACAGGACGAAGTTGGCGTCACTGGGAATGACCCGAAAACCCATGTTGGTCAATGCGGTTGACACCCGTTCCCGTTCGGCGATCAGGGTGGCGACGCTGCCCAGAGTGTCGTCGGCGTGCCGCAGGGCTGCCCGGGCCGCGGCCTGAGTGACCGAAGACAGGTGGTAGGGCAGCCGAACCAGCAGCATGGCGTCAACCAGGGCGGGAGTCGCGACCAGGTAACCCAATCGCCCGCCGGCGAAGGCGAATGCCTTGCTCATGGTGCGGGTGACGACGAGTTTCGCCGGGTATTCGTCGAGCAGCGTGATGGCACTGGGCTGCGACGAGAACTCGCCATAAGCCTCGTCGACGATCAGGATGCCCGGGGTCACGTCAAGCAGCCTGCGCAGGTCGTCCAGCGAAATGCTCTGCCCCGAAGGGTTATTCGGGCTGGCGATGAACACCACGTCGGGCCGGCGGTCCACCACGGCGGCGACGGCTTCGTCGATGTCCAGGCTGAAGTCCTCCGCACGGGCCGCTTCGAGCCATTCGGTGCGGGTGCCGTCGGAGATGATGGGGTGCATCGAATACGACGGGACGAAGCCGATGGCGCTGCGGCCCGGGCCGCCGAAAGCTTGCAGCAACTGCTGCAAGATCTCGTTGGAACCATTTGCAGCCCAGACACTTTCGACGCCTATCGGCGTGCCGGTCTGGACGCTGAGATAGGCGGCCAGATCGGCGCGCAGGGCCACCGCGTCGCGGTCGGGGTACCGGTGCAGATCGGCGGCCGCTTCGCGCACCGAGCGCACCACGTCGTCGATCAGCGCCTGGGTGGGCGGGTGCGGGTTCTCGTTGGTGTTCAGCCGCACCGGCACGTCCAATTGCGGAGCGCCGTAGGGAGACTTGCCACGCAGGTCGTCGCGCAGCGGCAGGTCGTCAAGTGTCGGTCGGGTCACCGCTCGAACCTCCGGCGGACCGCCTCACCGTGCGACGGCAGGTCCTCGGCCTTGGCCAGCGTGACGACGTGGCCCGACACGTCTTTGAGCGCGGCCTCGGTGTAGTCGACGACGTGGATGCCGCGCAGGAAGGTCTGTACCGACAGGCCGCTGGAGTGGCGCGCGCTGCCGGCGGTGGGCAGCACGTGGTTGGAGCCGGCGCAGTAGTCGCCCAGACTCACCGGTGCGTACGGTCCGACGAAAATGGCTCCGGCCGAACGGATCCGGGTAGCCACCTCCGCGGCATCGGCGGTCTGGATCTCCAGGTGTTCGGCGGCGTAGGCGTTGACCACCTTGATGGCGGCATCGAGGTCGTCGGTCAGGATGATCTTGGACTGGGGCCCCGACAGTGCGGTGGTCACCCGCTCGCGGTGGACGGTGGTCTGCAGCTGGGCGGCGAGTTCGGTGTCGGTGGCGTCGGCCAGCTCGGGGCTGGGGGTAACCAGGACGCTGGCCGCCATCTCGTCGTGTTCGGCCTGGCTGATCAGGTCGGCCGCCACGTGTGCCGGGTCGGCGGTGTGGTCGGCGAGGATGGCGATCTCGGTAGGGCCGGCTTCGGCGTCGATGCCCACCTGGGAGCGGCACAGCCGTTTGGCCGCGGTGACGTAGATGTTGCCGGGTCCGGTGATCATGTCGACGGGGACGAGCTCTCCTCCGCCGGTGTCGGTGCCGCCGTAGGCGAGCAACGCGACGGCCTGAGCACCGCCTACCGCCCAGACTTCCTCGACGCCGAGCAGCTTGGCCGCGGCCAGGATGGTCGGATGCGGCAGTCCCCCGAAGGCGGCCTGGGGCGGACTCGCGACCACCAGCGAGTCGACGCCGGCTGCCTGGGCCGGCACCACGTTCATCACCACGCTGGACGGGTAGACCGCGTTGCCGCCGGGCACGTACAGACCGACCCGTTCGACGGGGACCCAGCGTTCGGTGACGGTGGCTCCCGGGCCCAGCGTGGTGGTGGTGTCGGCACGGTGCTGATCGGCGTGCACGGCGCGGGTCCGGTCGATCATCACCTGCAGCGCGTCGCGTACGTCGTTGTCGAGTCCGACGACGGCAGCCTCGAGTGCGCTGTCGGGTACCCGCACGGCCGCGGGCCGGACACCGTCGAACTCCTCGCCGTAGTTCAGCGCGGCGACCGCCCCACGCTCGGCGACGGCCGCGACGATCGGTCGCACCTTGGGCAGCACGGCCTCCACATCGACGCCGCCGCGCGGTAGTTCCGCCCGCAGGCGTGCAGCCGTCAACTCCACGCCCCGCAAGTCGATCCGGGACAGTGGCGAAGGCGATGTGGTCACGTGGACCATTGTCCCAGAGCAGCTCAAGTCGATATTCGACCGGTACAGTGCGCGGGTAAAAAGGAGCCAGCCATGTCTGCAAGGGATCAACACCCCAACAACGCCCCCGGCGTCCCGATGATCTTCCCGGTGTGGTTCGAGAACATCCAGGTCAAGTACCTCAACCCGCTCCTCAAACCGATCGCCCGGTTCCTGCCCGGCACCGCCACCATCGAGCACCGCGGCCGCAAGTCCGGTAAGGCCTACAAGACGATCGTGACGACCTACCGCAAGGGCAACGTGCTCGCGATCGCCCTGGGCCACGGCAAGACCGACTGGGTGAAGAACGTGCTGGCCGCAGGCGACGCCGACGTGCACTACGCCCGCCAGACCGTGCACATCACGAACGCGCGGATCCTGCCGGCGGGTACCGACGGACCGGAGGCCGAAGGCCTGCCCAAGATGGCAAAGGCCCAGTTGCGGCGGATGGCGGTCTTCGTCGGCGATATCGCCTGACCGCCGGGTGTGCGCTCACCGCTTTCGGGGTGCGGCCACCGAGGCAAACCCAGCCGGTTCGCCGCGGTAGCCGCACACGCGATCAGCTCCGGACAAACACCGTCTTGCCCGTCATTTCGGGCCACCCCGTAGGCGCCTCCTCCCACGGCACCACGCGGTCGACCGCCGGTGACAGGTCGCAGCCGTCGGCCAGCATCGCCAGGACCTGCGGAATGGCGGCACGGGCGTTGACCCGGCCGGTGACGAACCGCACGCCGCGGGTGTAGAGCGGCAGCAGCGCCAACTCCACGGTCGGCTGGTAGTAGATCCCGGTATCGGTGCACACGCCGTCGGGCCAGGTCGCGCGCAGTGTGGCCGCCAGCAGTGCGGGGTCGGCCGACGTGTTCACCGTGACGGGGTAGGGCTCCCACTCCCTGGCGGGCTTTAGCCGGTCGTGCACAGACGCACCCAACTTCTCGGCCGCAGCCAACCGGTGCGGATCGGTGTCGACGTAGTCGACGTGGGCTCCCAGGGCGGCCCCGAACGCGGCCGCATACAGCCCGATCGATGCCCGACCGACCACCAGCACCCGGCGATCCACCGCATCAACGGCCCCCAACTCGTCCGCGAACGGCGCCACCGTGCGCCAGCCGTCGGGAATGTTGTCCGACAGCGACGCGATCGCGACGGGATCGACTCCGTCCGGAACGGGGATCAGCATGGCGTCGGCGTAGGGCACCAGCACCAGGTCCGACATGAATCCGCCGCCGTCGAGACCGGCGATCGGGCCCATCCCGTACATCGCCAGCAACGGCAGCGAACCACAGGACCCGGTGACACCGCGGCGACATTCGCGGCAGGTTCCGCAGTTGATCTGGAACGGCACCACCACCCGGTCCCCCGCCGCGACACCGGTGACGTCGTCGCCGACCGCGACCACCTTCGCCAGCCCTTCGTGTCCGACGGCGTATCCCGGCGGTAACGGCAGCCGGCCGGCGCAGACGGCGACATCCAGGTCGCAGCACGCGACCGCCAGCGGCCGGACCAAAGCCTGTCCGGGCGCCGAAATTTCCAGGTCCGCGGCGTCCCGCCACTCGTATCGGCCGGCGTCCGCATGCATTAGTTGCCTCATCGCAACATTCTTGAGCGATCACTCAAGTAAAGTCAAGGGCATGCCGAGACCCGACCGCAGCCGCGCCGCGCTCATCGACACCGCCGCCACGTTGTTCCGCCGCCAGGGATATGCGGCGACCGGCCTGAACCAGATCCTCGAGGAGGCGGGCGTCAAGCCCGGTTCGCTCTATCACCATTTCCCGCAGGGCAAACAGCAGCTGGCCGCGGCGGCGGTCGACACCACCGGGTCGGCCATCGAACAACTGCTGCGTCAGCTCCTGGCGACCGACAAACCGGTGAGCGACGTCGTGGATCGCTGGATCGACGTGCTGGCCGCGGGCCTGGCCGGTGACCCGCGCGACGGCTGCCCGGTCGAACCGCTGGCCACCGAGGCCGTCCACGGCAGTCCCGCGGTGCGCGAGGCAGCCGCGCGCGCCTTCGCGGGGTGGTGCGCGGCGATCACCGACCGGCTGTGCCGCGACGGCCGGCCCGCGGCACGCGCCGAGGCGGCGGGGCTTGCCGTGATCTCGTTGATCGAGGGCGCGCTGATCCTGTCGCGGACCAGCGGAGACACGGCCGCACTCAACGCGGCCAAGGCCGCCGCACGCCTGCTATTGACGGTTTAACGTATTGGCGTGACAGACACCGTCGGCGAATTCCTGCGGGTCATCGACCTGACCGGAGTCTTCGGCAACGCCATCCTCGGTGGGCTCGTGGCGCGCGAACTGCATCTGGATCCGATCGGATTCGCCGCGCTGGCGACGTTGTCGGGCCTGGGCGGCGGCCTGATCCGCGACACCCTGCTCCAGCACGGCCCGCCGGTAGCGCTGACCGACTATCTGTATGCGCTGGCCGTGATCGCGGGAGCGGTGGTCGCCTTCCTGACACCGGTGCACGACCGCGCGTGGGCGCTGATCTTCCCGGTGGTCGATGCGCTGGCACTGGGTTGTTGGGCCGCGGCCGGCGCCCAGAAGACCCTGCACGTCGGCCTGGGCTGGCTGCCGGCGATCCTGCTGGGCACGATCACCGCGGTAGGCGGCGGCGCGCTGCGCGACCTCGCCGTGCGACGGACGCCGCAGATCTTCGGGGGCAACACCCTGTACGCCACCTGCGCGGTGGCCGCCAGTGTCGTGGCGGTGGCCTTCGACTATGTGGGGCGGGCGTCGGCGGGCATGGTGCTGGCCACGTTGGTCGGGGCCGGCTTCGTCCTGCTGGCCCGCTGGCGCGGCTGGCAGCTCTGGACGGGGCTGGATTGGGATTACGACATCCAACGGGCCCCAGGCCGGCTGCTGCCGCGCATCGCGGTGCGGGTCAACCGGCGGCCCGCCCCGCCTCCCGAGCTCTGATCACATGTCCAGGCCGACGTCGAGCACCCGCACCGAGTGGGTCAGCGCGCCCACGGCCAGGTAGTCGACGCCGGTACCCGCATAGGTCCTGGCGGTTTCCAGACTGAGCCCGCCGGAGGACTCCAGCAGCACCTGCGGCGCGCTCGCGTCGCGGCGCTGCACGGCGATCTGGGTCTGCCATACCGGGAAGTTGTCCAGCAGGATCAATTCCGGCTTCTCCGGCAGCACCTCGTCCAACTGCTCGAGGGAATCCACCTCGACTTCGCAGGACAGCTCCGGCGCGGCTGCGCGCACCGCACGCAGTGCCCCGACCACCGACCCCGCGGCCGCGACGTGGTTGTCCTTGATCAGCGCCGCGTCGCCCAGCCCCAGCCGGTGGTTGACGCCACCGCCGACGCGGACCGCGTACTTCTGCAGCAAGCGCAGACCCGGCAAGGTCTTGCGCGTGTCGCGGACCTTGGTCCTGGTGCCCTCGACAGCCTCCACCCACGCAGCGGTCGCCGTCGCGATACCGGACAAGTGGCACACCAGATTCAGCATGGTCCGCTCGGCCGTCAACAGGCCGCGCGTCTGGGCCCGCACCGTCAACAGCGGCTCACCCGGCCCCACCCGCGTGCCGTCTTCGACGCGGTGCAGCACCTGGTAGCCGTCGCTGCCGATCACCTCGTCGAGGGCCAGCAGCGCCACGTCCACCCCGGCAATCACGCCCAACTCGCGCGGCACCATCGACGCCGTGGCCATCGCGTCCGCCGACACCGTCGCCAGTGTGGTGGCATCCGGCCCGTAGCGCAGGTCCTCGTCCAGGCCGCGCCGAATGGTCGCCATCGCATCAGCCCGCTCGGCGGCATCCAGCTTCATCAACCCACCGCCGCCAGAGTCTCGACCCGCACCGAGCTGCCGTCGGGCGCCAGTCGCACCAGCGCGCTACGCCCCTGGCCGGCATCGGCCGACGGATACTCGGCGCGGTGGTGGCAGCCCCGGCTCTCGGTACGGGCCAGGGCGGCGGCCGTCACCGTACGGGCGGCCAGGGTCAGCGCCACATCCTCGGCATCCTGGCGGCATGCCACGGTGCGACCGGGAGCCGCGCTGAGCATGTCGGCCAACCGGCGCAGCCCGTCGGCGTCACGCACCACTGACGCATCCCGGCTCATCGCGTGTTGCAGGTCGCCGCGACGGGGCGCGGTGCGGGTGATCGGCTCAGGCATCTTCGCGCGCCGGCAGCCCGCGGCCGTCGCATGCGCGGCCGCTCCCTGTCCGGCGCGACCCCCGACCACCAAGCCCTCCAGCAGGCTGTTGGAGGCCAGCCGGTTGGCTCCGTGCATTCCGGTGCGGGCCACCTCGCCCGCCGCATACAAACCGGGCAGCTCCGTCTGGCCGTACACGTCGGTGACCACGCCGCCGCAGCTGTAGTGCGCGCCTGGAACGATCGGAATGGGCTGGCGGACGGGGTCGATGCCGGCCGCCCGGCATGCGGCGGTGACGGTCGGGAAGCGCGCGGCGAATCCCGCGATCCCCCGCGCGTCGAGGTAGGCACACGGGTCGCCGGTCGCCTTCAGCCGGGCGTCGATGGCGGCCGCGACCACGTCCCGCGGGGCCAGATCGCCCATCGGGTGCACCCCGGCAGTGATCGAATTGCCTTGACTGTCAAGCAGTATCGCGCCCTCACCGCGAATGGCCTCGGTGATCAACGGGCGCCGGCCCTGTGCGCCCGGGACGAAGAGCATCGTCGGGTGGAACTGGATGAACTCCAGATCGCTGACCGCCAGGCCGGCCCACAACGCCAACGCAACCCCATCGCCGGTGGAACCGTTCGGATTTGTGGTCGCGCTGTAGAGGTGTCCGAGACCGCCCGTTGCCAGGATGACCGACGGCGCGCTGATGATGCCGACGCCGTCCGGGCGGGCCACCAGCACCCCGTTGACACCGTCCTCGTCGTGCAGGACCTGCAGCGCGACGTGGCTGCTGCGGATGTCCAGGGTGCGTGCGGCGCCATCGAGGGTGCGTTGCACCTCGGCTCCGGTCGCGTCGCCGCCCGCGTGCACCACCCGCCGCCGGGAGTGGCCCCCTTCGCGGGTGACGTCCCAGGCACCGGGCACGGCTTCATCGAAACGTGCTCCGTCGCCGACCAATTGGGTGACGGCGCGGTAGCCGTCGGCGACGATCGAGTACACCGCGTCCGGGTCGCACAATCCCGCACCGGCCGTCAGCGTGTCGCTGACGTGGGCGTCGACGGAATCGTCGCTGTCGGGCAGCACCACCGCGATGCCACCCTGGGCGTAGTGGGTTGCCGTGACCCCGCGCGTCCGGGCCGCCTTGTTCAGGACCACAACCCCGGCGCCGGCGCGGTGGGCAGCCAGCGCGGCGGCCAGGCCGGCCACGCCCATGCCGATCACGACGACATCGACGCTGTCGCGCCACACCGGACGGGTGGTCATTCGCCACCGCCGGGCTGGCCGATCGCGATCATGCGCTGCACGCTGCGCCGCCCCGCCGCCGCCACCTCGGGATCGACGTGGACTTCGTCGGCGCCTTCCACCAGGCAGCGCAGCAGGGCCGCCGGGGTGATCATCTTCATGTACTTGCACGACGCGCGGTCGTTGACCGCCTGGAAGTCGACTTGCGGTGCTGCCCTGCGTAACTGGTGCAGCATGCCGACCTCGGTGGCGACCAGTACCTTGCGGGCACGGGTCTCGTGCGCGGCGTCGAGCATGCCGCCAGTGGACAGGATCTTGACCCGCTCGGCCGGGAAGGCGCCCTCGCCGGCCAGGTACAGAGCCGAAGTGGCGCAACCGCATTCGGGGTGCACGTACAGCTCGGCGTCGGGGTTGGCGCGGGCCCGCTCGGCGAGTTCGTCGCCGTTGATGCCCGCGTGCACATGGCACTCGCCGGCCCAGATGTGCAGGTTCTTGCGCCCGGTCACCCGGCGCACGTGTGCGCCGAGGAACTGGTCCGGGCAGAACAGCACCTCGCGGTCGGGGTCGATGGAGGCGACGACGTCGACGGCGTTCGACGACGTGCAGCAGATGTCGGTGAGCGCCTTGACCTCCGCCGTGGTGTTGACGTAGGAGACGACGACTGCGTCGGGGTGCTCGGCCTTCCACGCGCGCAGGTCGTCGGGCGTGATCGAGTCGGCCAGCGAGCAGCCGGCCCGCTGATCCGGGATCAGCACCGTCTTGTCCGGACTCAGGATCTTGGCGGTCTCGGCCATGAAGTGCACACCGCAGAACACGATGGTGTCCTCGGGCGCCTCGGCTGCGATCCGCGACAGCGCCAGCGAGTCCCCCACGTGGTCGGCGACGTCCTGGATGGCCGGCAGCTGATAATTGTGGGCCAGCACGGTGGCACCGCGCAGGCGCGCCAGCCGACGTATCTCGGCTGCCCACTGCGCGTCGCCGTCGACTCCGGTGAAGCCGGTGGGCGTGCTGATGATGCGGGCCGACAGCTCATCCATGCGATTCAAGACCGTCATGGTCGGCTCCTTTCGCACTCAGGAGGTTTTCGACTTACAATCGAAAACATGCCTCATGGTAGCACCGCCCACGAAGTGCTCGCCGTCGTGTTCCAGGTTCGGATGGTTACAGACGGCCCGCGCAGCGGAAAACCGCAGCTGAACGTGTTGTTATGGCAGCGTGCACAGGATCCGCAGCGCGGCGCGTGGTCGCTGCCGGGCGGACGGCTGCGCACCGATGAAGACATGACCACCTCGGTCCGCCGCCAACTCGCCGAGAAGGTCGATCTGAAGGAGCTGTCCCACCTCGAACAACTCGCCGTGTTCTCCGATCCGCAGCGAGTACCGGACGTGCGGATGATCGCCTCCTCGTTCCTGGGACTGGTACCCTCCCCCG
>NZ_LKTM01000343.1 GCF_001417955.2 Mycobacterium gordonae
GAGCGGCGGTACCGGCGGCACCGGCGGAGCTGGTGGGGCCGGCGGTCGCGGTGGGCTGTTGTTCGGCAACGGTGGGACGGGCGGCTCCGGCGGAGTCGGGGGCACCGGTGGGCTTGCGGGCCCGGCCGACGGCTCAGGGGCGGTTGGTGCCGGCGGCAAGGGCGGCACTGGCGGCCTCGGCGGCGCGGGTGGCGCGGCGGGCCTGTTCGGCACCGCCGGTCCAGCGGGCGTCAGCGGGAACACCGGTGCCACCGGTGGCGGCACGGGCGGCGGTACCGGTACCGCCGGCTTCACTGAAATCTTCCGCGACGATTTCACTGGGGCCGCGGGTTCGACCGTCAACCGCTCGAACTGGATCTACGACCTCGGCACGCAGTATGGATTCGGCAACTCAGCGCCCCAATGGGGCACCTGGGAGATCGAGACAATGACCGACAGCACCCAGAACGTCTACCTCGACGGCAACGGCCACCTCGCGATCAGCCCGATCAGGGACCCCGCCGGGCATTGGACATCGGGCCGGATCGAGACGGTGCGCACCGACTTTGCCGCACCGACGGGCGGGGTGATGCGCATCGAGGCGTCGATTCAGCAGCCCAATGTCAACCCCACCAACGGTCAGGGCTACTGGCCGGCGTTCTGGGCGCTCGGCGAGGCGGCGCGGCCCGTTGGTGCCACGAACTGGCCATCGATCGGCGAGATCGACATCATGGAGGCCATCAACGGCCGCGGCTCGGTGTGGTCGACGCTGCACGGCAACATCTGGGCAGGCGGGCCGCCGTTCAACGAGCCCACCGGAATCAGCTCCGGCGAACACGCCGTGCCGAACGCGGGCACGAGTTTCCATACCTACGCGGTCGAATTGGACCGCAGTACGAGCGTTGAGCAGTTGCGCTACTACCTGGACGGCAACAACTACTTCACCATCAACTCCAGCCAGGTCTCCGCGACCGACTGGAACAACGCCACCCACCACGGGTTCTTCCTCATCCTGGACGTGGCGATGGGCGGCTCCTTCCCGAACGCGTTCGGCGGTGGTCCCACCGGCGCAACGGTTTCCGGGCAGCCGATGCTCGTCGATTACGTGTCGGTGTCCACCAAAGGCTGATCCTGCCGAGGTGTTATCGACATACTCTGTGCAGACTTCTTCAGCTCCTCGTAGGCCTGCAGCGTGTAGTGGGCCAACCGCGACATGTCGTCGATCGCCGCGGCGTTGCCGATGAAGCCGAAGTCCATGCTGTCGTGGTACGACGCCAGCGTGGCGTTGAGCCCGATCGAGGCGGCCAGGGCGGATACCGGGTAGATGCCCAGCAGGCGTGCGCCGTTGAGATACCTGGTCTCCCTGGCGCCTGCGACGTTGGAGATCACCAGGTTGCAGGCGGGATGGCCGACCCGGTCCAGGTGCGTGGACGCGCCCAGACCCGCGAGCGCGACGAGTCCCACCGCGTAGGTCATCGCCGCCTCCGTCGACATGGCGGCCAACTCCTTCTTGGCGGCGGCCACCGACGACGCCACCTGCCCGATCCGGTCCGTCATCTCGGCTTCGGGTTCACCCAGTCGTACGAACAGCGCCGAGACCCGGGTCCCGATCGCCGTGTCATCGCCGCCCCGCAGCGACACCGGACACATCGCGATGAAGGGATGCCCGAAGGCGCGTCCGGTCTCCCGCAGGTAGGTGTGCAACCCGGCGTCGACGATGCTGACCGCGACGTCGTTGAGGGTGGCCCCGAAGTGCCGCCCGACGTCATGCATCTCCTCGAGCGGCAGCGACAGTGTGGCGAAGCTGCGCCCGATCTTGAGTGGTTCGTTGGTGGGGGCGTGGTGCGCCGCGAACGGCAGGCTGCCCTCGAGGTGAGACCGGAACATACCGGCGAACACCTTGCGCAACGCGGTGACCGACACCTGGTTGAGCGCCCCGACCTGGGTGAGCGCGCCCCGGATCGAGTCGGTGATGCGCCCGAGGAGCGGTGTCGGCGGGTGCGGCGCGGACGCCGGCACGTCGAGCGCGAAGGCGGGCTTGGGGATGGTCGGCTCGTCGGAGAGGTTCAGGCCGTCGTACAGCCGCCTGAGCCCGGACTCGCCGTCGATGATGCAGTGGTGGGTCTTGGTGTAGATCGCGAACATCCGGTCCGGCAGGCCATCGATGATCCAGCAGCGGAACAGCGGCCGGCTGCGGTCGAGTTGCGTCTCATGCAGGTCGGCAACCAGTCGCAGCAGGTCGTCATAACTGGATCCGGCAGGCAGCGCGAGGTGCTCGACGTGGTAGTGCGGGTCCCAGTTGTCCACTTCGCGGAAATGGGGGCCGCCGCGGCCCAGCAACTCGGGAACGTAATTGAACGGGGGCGCCGGCGAGCAGGCCCGGTAGAAGTCCACGATCTCGCGCACCAGCGACTCGCTGTCGGACGGCTTCTGGAACAGCAGCATCGCGCCGACGTGGGTAGTGCTGCCCGGCGACTCGATCAGCAGCCATGAAAGGTCGAGCGGCGGAATCGGTTTGGTCATCACGCATCTCCTGTCCAGGGGAGATGCTGCGCTGTGCCCGTCTTTGCCGGGAGGGCATTTGGGCCCCGTTCGGGCACCCTTTAGTCACTTGCCGCCGTTCAGGCTTGTATTCGCGCCCACTTATATACAGTGGGGGATCGTGCGTCAGTCCGAGAACGTGAGCTCCGCTCGTAGCGTGCTGCCGTCGCCGGACGCGCAGGCGAAGCACACGCCGCAGAGCGGATTCCGCGACGACATCGAGGGCCTGCGCGGATTCACCCTGTTGGCCATCGTCGGCTGGCACATCTCCATGCCCGGTGTCAGCGGTGGCTTCGTCGGCCCGGACATCTTCTTCGAGATCTCCGGCTTCGTCATCACCGGCCAGCTCTGGAAACAGGTGAGCACCACCGGCACCGTCGGGCTGAAGAAGTTCTACGGGGCGCGGTCGCGGCGCCTGCTGCCGGTGTCGGCGACGATCGGCGTCATCACCGCGATCGCCGCGGCATTCCTGCTGCCCGTGGTGCAGGCCCAGAGCGCACTGAAGGACGCCATCGCGTGCGCGCTGTACGTCCCCAACTTCTGGTTCATCGTCCAGCAGGTCGACTATTTCGCCGGCGGCGCGCCTTCGCCGTTCCAGCACTACTGGACCCTGGGCGTGGAAGAACAGTTCTACCTGCTGTGGCCGCCGATGATCGTCGGCTTGGCATGGCTGATCCGGCGGTTGCGCCGACGCCGCAACACCGATGCGGGGTCCGCAAGAATCCCGTCCAAGACCCCGTTCCTGGTGCTCGTCACGTTCATCGCGGTTTCCTCGTTCTTGCTGTCGCTGCTGGTCACCTACGTGATGCCGCTCGCGGCATACTTCTCCCTGTTCACCAGGGCCTGGCAGCTGGCTCTGGGCGCCCTGGTGGCGCTCACGGCCAACCAGTGGAGCAGGCTCCCGGAGCGGGCCGCGGTGACCATCGGCTGGATCGGCACGGCCATGGTGCTCGCGGCCTGCGTCTTCTACACCCCCGACATTCCCTACCCGGGCACCGCGGCGCTGTTGCCAGTCCTGGGCACCGCACTGTTGCTCGGCGCCGGCTGCTCCACACCAAATCAGGGCGCCGGGCGCATGCTGGGCTGGTCACCGATGCGGGCGATCGGTCGTTTGTCCTATTCGTGGTACCTGTGGCACTGGCCGGTGCTGGTGTTCGCCCCGATCGTGGTGGGCCACCCGCTGGGGTTGCTCGGCAAGTTCATCGCGGCGGTGGTGGTCTCCGGCGGGCTGGGATGGCTCACCCTGCGCTATATCGAGAACCCACTGCGCTACGCCACTGTGCTGCACAAGTCGCCGATGAAGAGCCTGGCCGTCGGCGGGTTCGCCACCACGCTCGCGGCGCTGGTGGGCGTGGCGTTGCTGATGTACGTGTCGTCGATCCCGATGCCCGTTGCGGTCGCGCGCGGCGCGGTGGCCGCGCCGCTGACCATCAAGCCGCCGCCAGCGCCCACCGGGGACGACATCGCGGCCTACGACGCGGCGGTACAGAACGTGTTCGGACAGGTGCAGGCGGCGGTCGCGGCATCAGCCGAATTGAAGGACGTGCCCTCTAACCTGAGCCCGTCGCTGGCGGACGCGGCCGGCGAAGTCGGCCAGATGATGTTCGACGGCTGTCTGCGCCTGCCGATTCAGGCCGGACAACCCGAGTGCGCGATGGGCGACAAAGCGTCCAAGACGACGGTGGCCGTCATCGGTGACTCGCATGCCTCGATGTGGATCCCCGCGCTGCGGGAGGTCGGCAAGCAACGGCCCTGGCGAATCGAAGCGATGGCCAAGGCGGCCTGCCCGATGATGGATCTGCCCATCGCCAACCGCTTCGTCGCCCCCATCGTCGAGTACCTCCAGCACTGCGAGCAGTGGCGCGGCGAGATCATGTCCCGGCTGCGGGCCGAACACCCGAAGCTGGTGGTGGTCAGCGTGTTCCGGGGTTACACCGCCACCCACAGCAACGGATTTCTCTCGGGCTTCTCCTCGTACGACGGAGCCTGGGTCAACGGCCTCAAGAAACTGACCGAGCAGCTGCGCGGCATCGGCGCCAAGGTGATGGTGCTCGGGCCGCTGCCGCATCTGAATGCCGCGGTGCCGGGCTGCCTGTCCGAGCACCTGACCGACGCGACCCTGTGTTCGCCGCCGATGTCGTTCGCGTTCGACCGGGACGGCATGGCGGCCGAGGCCGCAGCCGTCAAGGCCGGCGGGGGGCAGTACGTCGACCTCACCGATCTGTTCTGCACCAAGCAGCACTGCCCCGTCATCATCGGCAACACCCTGGTCTACGTCGACGCGGGTCATCTGACGCTGGAATATTCCAGGCTGCTGGCGCCGGCTCTCGCGGCACTGTCCGACCGCGCGCTCGTCGCTAACGGATGATCGAGGCGACCACGTCGTCGGTGGTCACAATCGCGTCCGCGTAGTTGGGAATGTTGACGTCCAGCGCCGCGTGCATCTCCACCTCCGAGTAGTCCGCGGTCGCGTCTTTGACCATCGTCACCGCGTAGCCCAGTTCGGCGGCGAAACGGACGGTGGCCTCTACGCAGGTGTGCGCGATGAGTCCCATGACGATCAGCCGCTGGATACCGTGCCGTTTGAGCAGCAGATCCAGGTCGGTGTTGGCGAAGCCGCTGGAGCACCAATGTTCTTGTGCGACAACGTCACCCGGCATCGGCACGAAGTCGGGGTGCAGCTCGCCGCCCCAGCTGCCGAATTCGAACGTGCGACGTTGCCACGCCGCCCGTTGCACGGGCGCGACGGACCGCCAATTCTCGTAGTCGCCGGCGCGGTACCGGCGGTGCAGCGCATAGAAGACGCGGATCTGTGCCTCGCGCGCCGCGTCCAGCACCCGCTTCATGTGCGGGACGCAATCGTTGGCTTCGATGACGCCTTTCAAGCGGTCCCAGACCTTGCCACCGGGGGAGATGAAATCGTTGTAGGGATCGATCACCAGCAATCCTGTGGTGTCCCCGCGGTGGGTCGCGTCGTTCATTTCCTGGTCCCCCAACAACAGTTCGATTGCACTAATCTGACAAGCCGTGGCGGCCTGTAGCAAGTGCGGCACCGAACTGCTGGCAAACGCACGGTTCTGTCACGGGTGTGGCGCGCCGGTCTCGTCGGCCGATTCGCAGGCCGAGTACAAGCAGGTGACCGTGTTGTTCGCCGACGTGGTGCATTCGATGGACATCGCGGCGGCGGTCGGCCCGGAACGTCTGCGCGAGATCATGACTCAACTGGTCACCCGGGCGTCGGCGGTGGTGCAGCGCTACGGCGGCACGGTGGACAAGTTCACCGGCGACGGCATCATGGCCCTGTTCGGCGCGCCTGCCGCGCTGGAGGACCATGCGCTGCGGGCGTGCCTGACCGCGCTCGGAATCCAGGACGCAACCCGACGATTGGCGGCCGAACTCGACGGCGATGTGGCGCTGCAGCTGCGCATCGGCCTGAATTCCGGCGAGGTGATCGCCGGTGAAATCGGTTCCGGCGCTTTGGGTTACACCGCGGTAGGCGAGCAGGTGGGAATCGCCCAGCGGATGGAGTCGGTGGCTGCGCCGGGTGGGGTGATGGTCAGCGAATCCACGGCACGACTGGTCGAGGGTGCCACGGTGCTGGGTGAGCCGCAGCGGGTTCACGTCAAAGGCGCCGACGACGCGCTGACCGGTCGGCAGTTGCTCAGCGTCGCCACGCCCGAGGAACGCGCCGACGTCCCGGTGTCGACACTGGTCGGGCGCGACTGGGAAGTCGCGGCACTGGCGGCCATGCTGGATCGTTCGGCAGCGGGCCGCGGGTCGGTGGTCGGCATCAGCGGTCCGGCCGGCATCGGAAAGACCCGGTTGGTGCGCGAGACCGTCCGGCTGGCGCAGGACCGCGGCCTGGAGGTCTTCAGCAGCTTCTGCGAATCGCACGCCACCGATGTCCCGTTCCGGGTGATGGAGCGTCTGCTGCGATCGGTCAGCCAGACGAACGGGCTGGCCGACGAGGCGGCGCGTCAGCGAGTTCGGGAGGGCATGCCCGACGCCGATCCGCAGGACCTGTGGTTGCTGTGCGATCTGCTGGGTGTCGCGGATCCCGAGGTGAAACTGCCCAAGATCGACCCGGATGCGCGACGGCGCCGGCTAACTGCGCTGTTCAACGCATATCTGCTCGCGCGGACCCAGCCGGCCATCTTCCTCGTCGAGGATGTGCACTGGATCGACGACGCCAGCGAATCCATGCTCGCGGATCTGCTGACGGTGGTCACCCAGACTCCCTCGATCGTGCTTTTCACCTACCGCCCCGACTACCAGGGCGCCCTGCAGCTCGTCCCCGGCGCCCAGACGTTCGCGCTGGCACCGCTCACCGATTCCGAGGCCTCGGTGCTGGTCTCCGAGTTGCTGGGCCGCGATCCCTCCGTCGCACCGATCGGTGACGTGATCGCCGCGCGCGCGGCGGGCAACCCGCTGTTCGCCGAGGAGATCACCCGCGAACTCGCCGAGCGGGGCGTGCTCGGCGGCGAGCGCGGCGACTACGTCTGCCGTACCGACGTCGCCGACGTACGCGTGCCGCCCACCCTGCAGGCGACGATCGCCGCCCGCATCGACCGGCTCAGCCCCGCGGCCAAACACACCCTCAGCGCCGCGGCGATCATCGGGTCCCGGTTCTCCACCGACCTGCTCGCCAGCCTCGGCGTCGATCCCAAGATCGACGAACTCCTGGCGGCCGAACTGGTGCACCAGGTGCGGTTCACCGCCGACCCGGCCTACGCATTCCGCCATCCGCTCATCCGGACCGTGGCCTACGAAGCCCAGCTGAAAGCCGACCGGGCCCGGTTGCACCGGCGACTGGCCGAGGCCATCGAAGCGCGGGAGCCGCAAACGGTCGATCAACGTGCGGTGCTGATCGCCGAGCACCTCGAAGCGGCCGGAGACGGGTTCGCCGCCTACGGCTGGCACATGCGGGCGGCGAACTGGGCAACCAATCGCGATATCGCGTCGGCGCTGCTGAGTTGGGAACGCGCGCAGAAGATCGCCGATGCGTTGCCCGCGGATGTGCCGCACCGCGCGGCGCTGCGCATTGCGCCGCGCACCATGCTGTGCGGGGTCGCGTGGCGGGTGCACGCCGATGCCGGCGGCCGGTTCGAGGAATTGCGCCAGTTGTGCAGTGTTGCGGGCGACAAGGCGTCGCTGGCAATCGCCATGGCCGGGATGGTGATCGGACTGGCGTATCAGGCGCGTATCCGAGAGGCGTCACGGCTGGCGTCCGAGGCGATGACACTGATCGAGGCGGTCGGCGATCCGACGCTGACGGTGGGGCTTTCGTTCGCGCCGATCTACGCCAAAGGTGAGAGCGCCGAGTGGTCCCAGGTGTTGCAGTGGTCTGAGCGGGTGATCGACCTGGCCGACGGCGATCCGGCCCGCGGCAACTTCATCATCGGGTCGCCGCTGGCCATCGCCCACACGACGCGGGCGATCGCCTGTTACTGCCTGGGCCGCGCCGGCTGGCGGGACGACCTGCGACAGGGTCTGGACATGGCCCGCCGGGCCGACCCGTTGTCTTACGCCAGAGCCGTTGCCTACGTTTACTTTCCGGCGATACCGGCCGGTGTGCTGAGGCCCGACGTCCGCGCGGTCCGCGAAATCGAGGGCGCACTGCGCATCGCCGAGCGATCGGGTGACAACTTCGCGTTGGCCTTCGCGCGGCTGACGCTGGGCGTCGCTCTGGTGCACCGCGAGACCGCCGAGCAGCATGACCGCGGCGAGCTGTTGCTCACTGAGGTCACCGAACTGTTCCAGCGGCAGGGGCACAATCTCTCCGAGCTGCCCATCGTCAACGTCTACTCGGCGCGGGACCGGGCGCGACGGGGGGACCGCGACGACGCGATCGCCGAATTGCGGGCGGTCGTCGAGCATCTGGTCCGCGAAGGACAGTTGCTGACCTGGGGGATCCCCGCCACCGCGGTCCTGGTTGAGACGCTGCTCGATCGGGGCACCGACAGCGATGTCGCCGAAGCCGAGGCCGCGATCAAGACCGTCGCCGAGCAACGCCACGAGCAGGACCTGCCGGTCCGCGACATCTGGTTGCTGCGGATGCGGGCGATGCTGGCCCGCACGAACGGTCACACCGACGAATACGCGGACCTGGCCAACCGCTACCTCGAGATGGCGGTGGCGCTGGGTTTCGAGGGACACATCGTCTGGGCAGAGTCGATGCCATGACCGAAGTCCTGTGGGAATCGGACGGACTTCTGGAGGCGCCCCGGCCGCTGCCCGACGGCTCGGTGCTGTTCGCCAACACCACGGCCGGCGGCGTCTACCGGTGGTCGGACGAGGGCGTGTCGACAATAGTGGAGAAGCGGCGCGGCATCGGCGGCATCGCGGTGCATGCCGGCGGCGGATTGCTGGTCAGCGGGCGAGATCTCGCCTACGCCGGACCCGCGGGGCTGCGAACCGTGTGGGCGGCCGACGACGCCACCGGACTCAACGATCTGACCGTGGCTCCGGACGGGTCGGTGGTCGTCGGCGTCCTGCGCCATCAGCCCGCGCGGGGTGAGATGGCCGGACCCTCCGAACTGGTGCAGATCTCGCCCGCCGGCGCAACCCGGCTCCTCGTGTCAGACCTGTTGTGGCCCAACGGCGTTGGGTATGCACCGGACGGCACTCGATTGTACGTGTGCGAATACGCGGCGGCGCGGGTGCGCGTCATCGGGCCGCGGGGTGCGTCGGTATTCGCCGGGGCCCCCCGCGGGGAGTGTGACGGGCTGGCGGTGGACGTCGAGGGCGGCGTCTGGGTGGCGCTCGGGAGTGGCTGCGGCATTGCGCGTTTCGACTCCGCCGGCAGCCTTGACGAGGTCATCGAGGTGCCCGGACGGTTCGTGTCCTCGCTCGCCTTCGCGGGCAGCCTGGTTTATGTCACCACGATCGGTGCGCTGCTCCGGATCGACGTGGGGGTGCGGGGAGTGCCGATCCCCGCCGCCGCAATCCCAGTCGGCTAGTTTGCTGGATCATCAAGCGCAGCAACAGTATCCGCGAGCGTCGTGCGGGCGTCGCGGAAGTGGATGCCGAGTTCACGCTCGGCCGGCGAGTCGTCGGATTCCGGCATCTGTGTGTAGTACTGCATGCCCGCGGCGGTGATCGGGTTGTCAAACGGGAGGTAGGGTCCCACGAAGTCGAAGATCGATCCTGCGGCCCGCAGGGCGGTGTCAGGTACCGGAACGGGCACCATCGTGGTGCCGCTGACCTCGCCGAGTGTTCTCGCCAGATCGGCGACCGGGAGCCGGTGGCCGCCGGCCATGTATCGGCGTGGCCCGCGTCCGGGTTCCAGCAGCGCCGCGTGCAGCGCGGCCACATCGCGGACGTCGACCACCATCCAGGCCGCGCCGCGTCCGGGGATCGCGTGCATCTGCAAGGCGGCCTTGACTCCTTCGCCGGCCTCGCCGAACTGGTCTCCGACCGGCGGGCCCAGCACCATTCCCGGGTAGGTGATGTTGACCGGTGCGCCGGCGTCCTGCAGGCCGCGGGCGTAGATCTCGACCTGCGCCTTGGACGTTCCGTACCCATCCGTCCCGCCGACCACGGGTAGGTCCGCGGTCAACGTTTCGAGATTCGGGTGGAACAGGGCGGTGAAGCTCGAGACGTGCACGACCGGGTCGAGTCCGAGTTGGACGGCCTGGCCCAGCACGTTGCGGGCGCCCTCCATATTGGTGGCGAGCATCTGGGCGGTCTGGCGCGGATCCGTCGCGACCAGCGCTGCGCTGTGCACCACCGCGTCGCAGCCCTGCAGTGCCTGACGAACGGAGTCGCGGTCCGTGATGTCACCGACCGCGAAGTCCGATGTGTCGACACCCAGCGCGGCAACCGACGTCTGCAGACGTTCCGGCTTTCGCACCAGGAACCGGACGTCGTGTCCGGCGTCAGCGATGGCCTTGGCGGTCCAGCCGCCGACGAAACCCGTGCCTCCGGTAACCAGAACGTGCATGGTGGCATTCTGCAACCGTCGACTGGGGCCCCGCTCGGTGGGGTGGTGGTGCGCCGCATCACAGCGTGCGGCGGTTTCTGCGCCCGGCGCATGGGGTATTTACCTGGTCAAATTTGAGCCAGGAGGCAGATGTGGCCGTCGGATTCGCAGATGTCATCAAGTCCAAGTACTTGTTGCTGACCACCTTCACCAAGGACGGTCGCCCCAAGCCGACCGCGATCTGGGGCGTGCCCGACGGCGACCGGTTGCTGATCATCACCGACGACGAATCGTGGAAGGTCAAGCGGATTCGCAACACCTCCCGGGTGACGATCGCCAAGAGCGGGTCGCTGGGCAAGCCCAAGAGCGAGGATGTGGAAGGGGTGGCCCGCGTCCTGCCGAAGTCGGAGACCCGGCAGGTCTACAACGCGGTACTGCGGCGCTACTGGTACCACGCCTGGTGGTTCCTGCCGCACTCGATCGTGCGCGGCGGCATCGACAAGGTGCACGTCGGCCTCGAGGTGAAGCCCGCCGCCTGAGCCTGTCACGATGGTGTGGTGACCACCGCAATCATCGTCGTGGCGCTGGTGCTGCTGGGTCTCGCCATCGTGATCAACGGGCTGCTCCGGCTGCGTGACTGGCTGAAGACGTCGCCGCCGCTGCCGACCCCGGAGACCGATGACGAGGACGACCGGGACGAGCTATAGCTTGCCCGCGGCGAAGTCGGCCGCCTGCCCGGTCATTCCGTTCACCGGATAGGTGGTGTGCGCGAAGGTCGGGGTGGTGCCGCCACCATTGCAGATGGTGTCGCCGTCGGCGCACAACTCGATCGTCTTGGGCTGGTAGAGCGGGCCGATGGCGATCTGCGGGGCGTTGTACTGGCTCAGGAATTGTGGTGACGGCGTGCCGAACAGCGCAACCGCGGCAACATGATTCGCGGTTTCCGGCGCCAGCGGCTGCGGAACGGCGGCGGCGGGCACCCCGGCCGGCACGGCCGCCGAGGTGACGAAGCCGGCCACCGCCGCGCCCTGGGAGTAGCCGCCCAGCACCTCTCTGGTGTTGGGGCAACTCGATGCCATGGACTGGATGTGTGACCCGGCGTCGCGGATGCCGTCGATCACGGTCAGCGGGAAGTCGCTGCTGCCGAAGTCGGTGCTGGCGGGGTAGTTGACCGCATACACGCCAAGCGATTTCGGCCCGATGTCGGATCGCAGCGAGTCCACGAACGACTGGCCCACGCCGCCCACGCCCGGGGGTTCACCACTGCCGCGGGCGAATACGACCTCGACATCAGGACAAGGCGCGGCGGCGGCCACCGGTACCGGCCCGCCGATCAACAGGGAACCGCTCATCGCCACCAGTGCGCCGGCAACGGCCAGCGGACGTCTCGAACAAACCATGGGTAAGGGATAGCCAGAAATCGCCGGCTCAATCAATGAAGCTGCCCCACGCGGATTCGGCCGATCCGCGCGGGGCAGCTTTATGCGACTGTCGAACAACGCCTTTCGGCGAGCACGCTACTTCTTGAAGGCGTCCTTCACCTTCTCGCCGGCGTCCTTCAGGCTGGACTTGGCCTGGTCGAACTTGCCCTCGTTCTCGGTGCTGCGGTCGCCGGTGGCCTTGCCGACGCCTTCTTTGGCCTTACCACCCAGGTCCTCGATCTTGTTCTTGATCTTGTCTTCGGCGCTCATGCGCGGCTCCTTCTTCGCTTATTGGCTGACTGCAGGGATGTACCCGAATGTGCCGGGTTCCGAAACCCCTCAGTACCGGGCCCGGCGCCGCCGGAATGCGTTTCTGATGTCCAGACCGGTGTCCTTGACGTTGGCCTTGGCCTGGTCAAGCTTGCCTTCGTACTGGGTGCGCCGGTTGCCGGAGAGTCGGCCGAGGGTCTCCTTGGCCCTGCCGCCCCAGTACTGCGCTGTGTTGCTCAATCGATTGTTGGTAGCCATGTGCACTGGGATACCCGCTGACCGGCGGCTTTATGCTCAACCGGTCGGCACCGTGCCGCGCGGCAGAGTCAGCGGAAGATCCGCGTAGGTGACGATGCCGGGGGCCGCCGCGACCACCGCGGGGATCGCGTTGATCGCGGGCATCGCCGTCATGATGTGACCGAGTGTCATGAACTCGGCCAGCGTCGTGGCCTCGAAATACGGAGGCGGCAGGAAGCCGACCTTGGTGGTCACCGTCGGCTGCCCGTCGATCTGGATCACCCAGCCGTCCTGGTCGATTTTCCAGTCTGGGTCGAGCGTCTGGCCCTTGCGCCACCGCACGTTGAGGTCGATGATGCTGCGGCCGTCGACGATGCCCTGCCAGCTGATGTAGACGCCCGCGACGCACCCTGCCGCGATGGTCCACGACGCCATCTCGAGATCGGCTGTGGTCTGGGCGAATTCGGGAACGCACCGGATCTCGTCGAGCTCGACTCCGAGCGCGTCGGCGACCAGCCGGACCGCCTCGCCGAAAATCGCGGTGCCCTTCTCGGCCATCTGCGCCAACTCGGGATGGTCGATCGGCTGGCCGAAGCCCACGGGGCGTTCGGTGTCCGGCGAGTCGTAGAACGTGGTGTCGGCGGCCTCGTTGACGGTGACCTTGTCGACGCGGTTGCACACCATCGCCGACACGATGGCCAGCAACTCGGCGAATCCCGGGCTGACCCCGGAACCGAACATGGACGAGCCGCCCTGCCGGCAGGCCTGGTCGAGGCGGTCACGACCGTCGCCCAGGTTGTGCCCGGTGATGAAGGACGCCGTGGTCACCACGTTCACACCCGCGGACAGGATGCGGACCAGTTCGTCGACGTCGATCCACATCGGGTTGTAGACCACGCAGTCCGGCTTCAGGGCCAGCAGCGCGTCGATGTCGTTGGTGGCGACCACGCCGGTGGGCTCGATGCCGGCCAGTTCGCCGGCGTCGCGTCCGGCTTTGTCCGGCGACCACGCATAACAGCCCACCAGCTCGAACTGCGGGTTGGTGACGACCGACTGCAGCGAGCTCTTGCCGACGTTTCCGGTGGTCCACTGCACGACGCGATAAGTGTTGGGCACTCGCTCAGCATAGGGAAGCGGAGGCAACTCTCAATAGGAAGACTCACTCGCCAACACTTCGGCCAGGTAGGCGTCGGGCGGTGGTTGGTCCAGGCGTGCCCGCACCCAGGCGCGAATCCGGTCCCGGGCCTCCCGCGGTTCACTCGTCTCGGTCATCGGCGCGCCGATGATCACCGCCGTCGTCGGCCAATCGTGGTTCCAGGCGGCCGATTCCGTCAGCCCGCTGTGCTGCCCGTCGACCAAGGGGACCGTGGCCCGGCCGCCGGCGTCCAGGGCGCCGGCGCCGGTGATGTCGCCGGAGCGGACCCGGACCGCCACATCGGTGGCCGGGTCGGGGCCGATGACGGCCGCGCGTACCACGGCGACGACGGCCGGGCCGGCCGCCTCGATGCTCCAGTCGACGGTGTCCTCGGCGGCGTCGAAGATGCCCGGCGGCACCGCGCCCCAGTTGATGGATGCGACGCCCCGTCCGATCGCCGCGCCCGGGCCGGGGCCCGGCTGCGAACCGGCCGCCAGCGCGTAGTCGTCACGGAAACCGGTAGGCATGGTCAGTGCCGTCGCCGAATCCTCCACTGCGACCGACAGCTCCGCCCAGTCCTCGCCTTCCAGACCGACCTCGTCGGCCAGCTCGGCACCGGCGCGGACCATTTCGCGCACTCGCGAATCGTCGGAATGAGCGTGGCCTGTCAGAGCCGCGGCGTGCGGAGCGAGCAGTTGGGACACATCCGAATCCAGGGTGTCGTCGGTGAAATAGCCCTGGGCGCCGGCTGTCAGCAGGGCCACCTCGGCATCGAGCAGGGCCCGGTCCAGGGCGGGGATGCCGTCGCGTTGGCTGGCCGGCCACCAGCGCCGCAGCCAGTGCCCCAGGGCCAGGCGGTGCAGCAGAGCCAGTGCTCCCGGGGCGATGTCGAGGCTGCCGGTCTCCTGCGCTTCCCCGGCGGACGACAGCAGGGCGACGTGGCCCGACGCGCCGACCACCTGCCACAGCCAGTCGGCGCGGGCGGCGTCGGTGAAGTCGATCTGGGCGGCGTCAGCCCCGGCCGGATCGTCGACGACCCACGTCAGCACCGCGCCGCTGACTTCCAGCACCGCCACCAGCGGCAGCGGCTGCTCCACGGACCCCACCAGTCTCATCCGGCCACCTGCAGTTCCAGCATGGACTTGATGCGTTGCCGATGGTCGAGGCTGACGGACCTGGCCACACCCTCCAGCAGCGACCGCACGTCGTCGACGTCCTCGCAGGGCTCCTGCCACACATCGCGTCCGTGCAGCCGCGCCCACAGCCGGCTCAGATACGGCTGCCGATACCTGGCCAGGTCGTCGACCACCTGCTGTTGCCGCGGATGGATCGGCCCGCCCTCGGCCAGATAGCGCCGCGCATGCAACACGTAAGCCTCCTTGCGCAGCCGCGCCTGGATCTGTGCGGCCAGCGCATAACGGCTGGTGACCGACCGGTCCAGGGGCGCGAGCTCGCCGGCGACCTCGATGCCCGCCACCAGCGTTGCCTGCTTGTCCTCGGCCAGCAGCCCCCACGGCGCGCAGGCCCGGTCGACCTCCTCTTCGCACAGCAACGGGACGTCCGGCAACGCGTCGCGGTCCAGGGCCCGCCGCAGTGTGGAGCGCACCCGGTCCACCACCGTGCGATCCAGCGGCCGGTCACTGTCGGAGCCGCCGGCCACCGGCGGTTGTCGTTGCGGTGCAACGGAACTCAGGCCGAGTTCGACGATCGACCACGGCAGTTCGGCCCCGTCCACCCGGACCAGCGCGCCCAGGTTGTACGGCGTGGCATCAGCGACCACCGAAGACCACACCCGTTGGCGAGCCGTGGCCGCGGTGTGGCTGCGGGCCGGGCCGAGCACCGTGCTGAGCGCCGCCAGGAACGATTCCAGTACCGCCGCCTCGGCCCGGACGTCGCCCCAGCTGGCCTCCAGTTGGGCCGCCAGGGCGGCGACGACGCCCGGGTCGGCGACGTAGTCGTTGAGCACCTCGATCGCGGTGCGGTCCCGGCCCTGGTGCACCTCGTGCAGGACCGCGGCGGCGGCCTCGCGATCTTGTGGCGTGGGTGCGCCTTTGGTCACCGCCAGTTCGAAGCACACCGGGAAGTACAGTTCCTGGGCGTTGCCGCTGCGAATCCGCAGCCTGCGACGCTCGAGTTTGAGCACCTCGAACCAGGCTGCGGCGAAACGCAATTGAGCGCCGTTGTTGACGATCAGGTCGTGCATCTCGGCGGCCGTGTCGGTACCGACGGCGGGTGTGGAGAACTGCGGGTTGGCCCGCAGGCGCAGGACCAGGGGGTCGATGATGCGTTTGACGGTGCGGGTCAGCGGGCCGCCGTCATCGCTGCTGAGCACCTCGACGCCGGGACCGATTGCGCGCCAGGCCCGGTCGATCACCGCGCGGCGGGGTTGACCCGCCACACGGCTGTCGGCGGCAGGCTGGGCCTGCGGATCGGCGCTCATGACCACAGAATAGGGGCACCGGCAGAAGTTCCGGTACTCGAAAAGTTGGGTTCGGTAGCCCTCGGGCGGCTCGAAGCTGGTCGCATGAACAGCAACCAGTTGTGGACAGCAGTGGCCGTTATCGTCGTCGCCGCGATCTCCGCGGTGTGGGCCGCCCGGATCGCCCGCCGGGTGCGGAGCGGCTCGGACAGGCTTGCCGTGGGGGTGGGTACCGTGCGCACGGTCGTCGACGACCAACCGGAAGCCGTTGGCGGAGAGCGCCAGATCTGGATCGAGGTCTCGAGCGTGCACGGCGACACTTTCGTCGGCCGGTTGATGGACCACGAATCCGGAGCGGACCTGTCCACCTTAAGGCCCGGGCTGGTGATGCTTGTCGCTTTCGATCCCGCTGCGCGCGAGGAGCTTTCGCTGCCGGATGACGTGTTGGCTGTCCGGGCATCGGGTCTGGCGCTGGTCTGACGTCATCGCGCACCGTCGACGGCGAAAGTGACCAGCGCGCCCCAGTGCACCGGGCTGGCGGTGACATCCCCGTCCCGCCAGCGGCGCATTTGCGCACGCTGCCAACGATTTACGGCGTACCCGGCATCGGGCTCCTGGTGTGCGGTATCGACCGCGGACACGACATCGGCCATCGGGTCGGGATCGCCGGTGGGCAGCGCGAATTGGCGGTACGCCGCGGTAGTGGGCAGCGACCAGAGCGTGGCGGTCACCAGCTGCGCCCCGCCCAGGATCATGGCGGCGACCAGTCCGGTCGCCTCGTCGAACTGGTAGTCGCCGCCTGAGGCGCAGGCCAGCAGCGCCACCCGGGGCGGCATCGGCAGGCGCAGCGACATCAGATCCGACGCGGTCAGGGGCCGGTGGTTGCCGATGGCCGCCGCGTCGCCGGGTACGGCCGCGGTACACGCCAGATGCAGCGCCGCCCGATCGGCCCGGCCCGACTCGCCGTCGGCGGAGCTGGCATGTCCGACGTAGACCAGCCGGCTCGGCTTCTCCAGCAGCAACTCTGCCAGCCACCTACGGTCAGCGTCCTGGCGGCGGAAGAGCTCAACCGAACTTTCCGCGCGGGGTAACACCGCGCGCCGCTGCATCAGCTCGGCGAAGTGCCGCGCCAATGGTGTGTGCTCCGAGGGCCTGCCGAGCACCGAGCCCAGGGCCGAGTCCGGCCGCTGCCCCGGCACGCGGGGATCCAGAATCAGGATCGGAGGGCCGTCCCGCCTGTCGTCCCAGCGCGCGGCCGTGCGCGGCGCGTGAACGATGTTCTGCGGCACCGCCAACAGCACCTCGGCCAGCTCCATCAACCGGTGCCCGTCGGTGTGGTCTCTGACACCTTGGCCACCGAAGGCAAGTTGCCAGGGAATCCGGGCGGCGACCCGGCCGCTGGCGGTAATGGCATCCTGGCGGGCCCGCACCAGTTCCTCTTTGCTCGGACCGGATTTCGGCAGCGCCAACAGCCCCCAGGGCACCCGGGCCAGCCGGGCGCTGGGGGAGACGAACAGCGTCGGACGCTTCGACTCGGCACACTCCGCCAGCAGTTGCCATCCGGCGGCACCGATCAACAGCACCCCGAGAATGTAGGCCGCCGTCAACTCGGTATCCGGTGTTGCGAAGGCACCGTGCGACAGCGCCCTCTCGATGGCGTCCCGACGGGATTCGCCGCCGTGCGGCTCGGGTAGGGCGCCGGCCAGTTCTTCCAAGGCAGCCAACAGGATTGGCTCCTCCACCACCCAGTTGACGGTTCGCGACGGCTCGCCGACGACCCACAGGCTCGCGTAGGTGGCGATCCCCACGTCGGCATACCGCAGTACCAGGGTTTGCCGGTCCGGATCGCTCACGGCCAGGTCGCCCACGCCGGCTCGGGCGCGTTGACCGCACGGCCGTACCGCTGCAGCGCCAATTCGCGATAGTGGCTCATGATGGCCGTCGTCCCGGGTTGCATCTGCAATGGGGGCAACGGTCCCAGCCGGGTCAGCGAATCCCCCTGCGCCCCGGACGGACCCGCGGCCGCGATGGCCGGTGTGAGTTCGTCGCCGGCTTCGATCAACCCCGGCGCAGCGGCGGTCGACTCCCACTCGCCGATCCGGCGCTCCTGGTGTTCGGCGTTGAAAGTCCCGCGCGCACTGTGGTATTCGACCAATTCGCTGATCAGTTGGGTGTTCTCCCATTCCCAGGCGACGGCGAAGGCGCTTGCCAGCACAGGTGCCGAAATGCGTGCCGCCCAGCGTGCTCGTGCATCGGCGTCGGCGATCGAATAACGCACCGAGTCGACCGCCAGTGCGGCGGGCACCTTGAGTTCGGCGGCCTGTTCCAGCTTCTTCATCGCGCGCCAATACTCCGGGGTGCCCACCTCGCCGCGCAGGATTCCCAGCGACTCGGCCTGGCGTGCCTCGGTTTCCTGCAACGACTCCTCCGGGTCGCCCGATCCGTCGAATCCCATGTCCGACAACGCATCGGCCCGCCACACCGTGCCGAGGTGGTTGTCGAGCAGTGCGTACTGCAGCCAGCTGCTGCGCGGGGAGGAGTCGAGCAACTCGCGGGCCTGGGCGATCAGCTCGACAGCCTCGGCGAACCGGCCCCAGAAAATCGCAATCCAGCTGCGCTGCAGCAGGATGCGGTGTAGGTACAGGGGCTTGCCCAGTTCGCGCCAATGCTGTTCGGCCTGTTCCCAGCACCGGTCGGCTTCTTCGAGGGCGCCGCTGCCGAGGCGGGTGAGGCCGAGGTAGAGCCAGCAGCGGGATACGTCGTGTGCCCGTGCGTATCCGCTGATCACCTGATAAGCCTCCGAGGCCAATTGCTCGGTCATGACGTGGTCGCCGACCGACCAGCAGGCCGCCGCCCGCTCCAATTTCGTTCGTGCGTCCGCAAGTTGCCATCCTCTGGCCTGGGCACGCGCTCCCGCGCGACGCAACCAGGGCTCGGCTTCCGGTAGACGCCCTGTCTCGATGCAGAATCGTCCGTACCCGGTGGCCGCCAAAACCCAGATGTACTCGCCATATTCGGTGCCGGCGGCGGACGGGTCCAGGACGTCGAGCACCTGTTCCCACATCGGAGCGGACTGCACGTGCAGGTCATCGTCACACAATGCCGTCGCGCACAGGACCCGGGCGTGGGTGATCAGGTTCGCGTGTTCGTCGGCCAGATCGGGGAGATCGGGGCCGGGTTCGCTCAGCAGATCCAGGGCAGCCAGGGCCTGCTCATGGTCGCCCTCGGCCGCGGCCAACCCGATCTGCAGGAACTGCGCGCGTCGCGAGTAGCGGCAGATCATCCGGTCGATCTCGGATTGCGACATGCGCACCTTCTCGGCCGCCTCCGGCAGCGTGCCGGCCCGAATGCCCCGATAGGTCGCCAGGGGCTCCCGGATGCGCTGAATGCATTCGCGCACACCGTCATTGGCTCCCCGTACCAGGTAGACGGCGCCGAGCTGAGCAAAGACTTCCAGCAGCAGATCGTCGCGATCCTCCTGCTCGATCCGCGGCATCAGCGACAGCAGCAGATCCCGGGCCGCGGCCTCGTCGGCCGTAAACGCCAGGCTGTGGGCCTGCTCGAGCGCACGCTCGATGTCGTCGGAGATCGACACGGCTGCATCATAAGTCCTGCGTCCAATCCGGAACGGCGGACGTGCACTGCACGTCCGCCGCTCCGAACCGCCCCTCGTCAGCCGCACGAGACCTTGATGTTGAAGTCCTTGGTGATCATTCCGGCCATCGGGTTCTTCAGGTCAGCGCCCTGAGCCTGACCGGTGATCGTGTAGGTCTTGCCGTCCACCGACACCTTGGCCGAGCCGACCTTGGAACCCATGTTGTCGGCGACCGACAGGGCGTTGCCGTCGACGACCATGGCCAGCGACTCGACAGTGGGCGGGTTGCCGTCGGCCATCACCACCGCCAGCGCCTGCTGGCCGCCGGTGGAACCGCTGCCGATGTTGATCTTGCCGCCCTGCTTGACGCAGGTCACCGAGGAGGGGTTCAGGCCCGGCAGGTCCGAGCCGCCGACCTTGACCTCGGTTCCCGCGCCGCCGTTGGTGGCCACGCTCGCCGAGCCGTTCGACGCCGGGCTGGCACTGTGGCCGCCGCTGGAACATCCGACCAGCGCCGACGCGCAGCCAAGGGTTCCGATCGCCACCGCGATAACACGCTTCACTGGACTTCCTTCCGTCATGCGCCGCCCCGATGGCGTCGTCATGGGAGAAGTGCAGATCGCCGCTGCCGCTACCGATCCCAATTATGGTTGCGGCATGGCAAGCGTGAAGTGGCTGGAAAAGCCGGAGAGTCACGACTTTCCGGCCGCCGCCGACTATCTGGCACTGGTGGCCGACGCGCACACCGTCAACGAGTTGACCGCAGAACTCCGGGCCGGTGACGTTGTGCACAAGAAAGCCAAGGACATACTCCGGGCCGCACAGTTGAGGTTGCTCGACGCGGACAACCCCCATGTGGCGGCGGACCTGGCCAAGATCAGGAAGGGGCAACCGCTGTCGCCCATTCTGCTGATCCGCGGGAACTACGCGACCGGTGTCCCGTTGCAGATCGCGGACGGCTACCACCGGGTGTGCGCGAGCTATCACACCGACGAGAACACCGACATCCCGGTGATTCTGGTGTAGCGGAGGAACTACTCCTCGACGGCGACGCCGCCCCGGGTGCGCCGGCGGCGGTGCGAGGTCTTGCCGGTGGGGCGGCGGTTGCGTAACCGCGCGGACGACTCGACCGTCTTCTCAGACGCCGGTGCCGGCGCTTCGACGGTCTCTGCCGCCGCCTCATCCGGCGCCGATTCCTCGCTCAGTACCGGGGCGGGCGCTTCGACGGTTTCGGCGGCCGCCTCGTCTTCGGTTTCGGCGGTGACGGTTTCCGTGGCATCTTCCTGTTCCGAGGTCTCTTCGGTGTCCTCGGCGTCCTCGGTGTCCCCGGTGTCCTCGTCCTCGGTGTCCTCGTCTTCGGCGTCCTCGTCCTCGGCCACCGCCACGCCGGCCTTCCCGCGCTTCTTCCCGCGGATCCGGCGTTCCTTGACCTTCTTCGGCTTGATCGGTTTCGGCGGCGGGGGTGGCAGCTCAGCGACGAACGACAGATAGAACGCGAAGAACCCGAGCACCCCGATCGCCGCGGCGGCACCGTAGATCGCGAACAACCACTGGCCGGCGGTATCGAGGCTGAACCAGTGCTCACTGATCGCGGTGCCGATGATCAGCACCCCGGCTAGCACATGCGCGACGATCGAGCAGGTTCTGATGGTCAGCGCCAGCTGAGGCACTGCCAGTTCCGGCTTGCGGGTGCGCAACAGCGTGAACACCACTGGCAAGGCGGCCAGGCCGAGCAGCGCACCGGTCACGATGCGCAGCGTCATCCCCGCGCCACTGCTGATGTCGCCCATCAGCTCGAGCCACCGGGGCAGGACGAAATAGAAGTAGAGGACGCCGGCGCCGATCGTGAACAATGCGTGCCACAGGATGGCGACCTTGCGCCCCATACCACTCCCTCAAGCTGGTGAACCCAAGCCGCCGAAAATTGACCGGGCCCGACAGCCGGTTCCGGTATCGGTCCTGGTCAAACGGCAGACCGTACAGCGGAGGATGCGGGATTTGAACCCGCGAGGGCTGTTAACCCAACCCGCGTTCCAGGCGAGCGCCATAGGCCACTAGGCGAATCCTCCGTGGTCATGGTAGCTGCTGATGCGGGCCGGGTGTTCTCGCGGCCGCCGCCGCGCCGAGAAAGCCAGGTACTACACTCGCCGTTGGACCCCGCGCGGCGTCTATCCTGTGAACTCCCCCAGGGCCGGAAGGCAGCAAGGGTCAATGGGCTCTGTCGGGTGCGCGGGGTCCCCTTATGCCCACGCTTGACATGCGGTTTCGATGGGAAGGGTCCCTGGTGTCGTTTGAGTCCCTCAGCCCTGAAGAGCTCTCGGCTCTGCACGCGCGCCACCAGCAGGAGTACGCGGAACTGCAGGCCAAGAAGTTGTCTTTGGACCTGACGCGCGGAAAGCCCTCACCGGAGCAGCTCGACCTCTCCAACCGGTTGTTGACGCTGCCCGGGGACGACTTCCGCGATGCGGAGGGAACCGACACCCGCAACTACGGCGGCCTGCACGGGCTGCCCGGACTGCGCGAGATTTTCGCCGAACTGCTCGGCCTGCCCGTGCAGAACCTGATCGCGGGCAACAACGCCAGCCTGGAATTCATGCACGACGCCGTCGTCTTCTCCATGCTGCACGGCGGGGTGGACTCGCCGCGGCCCTGGAAAGACGAGCCGGCCGTCAAGTTCTTGTGCCCCGTTCCCGGTTACGACCGGCACTTCTCCATCACCGAGACGATGGGGATCGAGATGATCCCCGTTCCGATGGTCGAGGACGGCCCGGACGTCGACCTGATCGAGGAACTGGTCGCGGCCGACCCCGCAATCAAGGGAATGTGGACGGTTCCGGTGTTCGGCAACCCCACCGGCATCACCTACTCGTGGGAGACCGTGCGACGGCTGGTGCAGATGCGCACGGCGGCACCCGACTTCCGGCTGTTCTGGGACAACGCCTACGCGGTGCACACGCTGACGCACGACTTCGTCCGCCAGGTGGACGTGCTGGGCCTGGCCACCAAGGCCGGCAACCCCAACCGGCCGTACATCTTCGCCTCCACCTCGAAGATCACCTTCGCCGGTGCCGGGGTGGCCTTCTTCGGCGGCTCGTTGGGCAACATCGCGTGGTACCTGCAGTACGCCGCGAAAAGGTCGATCGGCCCGGACAAGGTGAACCAGCTGCGGCATCTGCGCTTCTTCGGCGATGCCGACGGGGTGCGGCTGCATATGCAGCGTCACCAGCAGATCCTGGCGCCGAAGTTCGCTCTGGTGGCCGAGATCCTGTCTGAGCGCTTCGGTGACTCCAAGATCGCCTCGTGGACCGACCCCAAGGGCGGCTACTTCGTCAGTCTCGACGTCCTGCCCGGCACGGCGCGCCGCACCGTCGCGCTGGCCAAGGACGCCGGCATCGCGGTCACCGAAGCGGGCGCGTCTTTCCCGTACCGCAAGGACCCGGAGGACAAGAACATCCGGATCGCGCCGTCGTTCCCGTCGCTGCCGGACCTCCGCGACGCGGTCGACGGGCTGTCGACCTGTGCCCTGCTGGCGGCGACGGAGTCCCTGCTCTAGTTGTTGGCTCTGCGGCGCGCATCGTCACCGGGCGCGGCTTGAGTGTGCATCCTCCGCATCGCGTGTGCGTCCACTGCGGCGACACGCCGACGGGTATCGCGGTACGCGCACACTCAGCGCGGGAGTGCACAGGAGAGCGCCCTCCGGGGCGCGCATCGTCACCGGCGCGCCTCGAGGGCCTGCCTCCTCCTCGCGCCCTCCGGGGCGCGCATCGTCACCGGGCGTCGGTAGCCTGCTCACGTGGCTCTCTACCGCAAGTACCGACCGGCAACCTTCGCCGAAGTGGTGGGGCAGGAGCACGTCACCGAGCCGTTGTCCGTCGCCCTGCAGGCGGGCCGGATCAACCACGCCTATCTGTTCTCCGGGCCGCGCGGCTGCGGGAAGACATCCTCGGCGCGCATCCTGGCGCGATCGCTGAACTGTGAGCAGGGCCCGACGCCGACTCCGTGCGGCGTCTGCGACTCCTGTCAGGCGCTGGCGCCCAACGCACCCGGCAGCATCGACGTTGTCGAACTCGACGCGGCCAGCCACGGCGGCGTCGACGACACCCGCGAACTGCGCGACCGCGCCTTCTACGCCCCGGCCCAGTCTCGCTATCGCGTGTTCATCGTCGACGAAGCGCACATGGTCACCACTGCGGGCTTCAACGCGCTGCTCAAGATCGTCGAGGAGCCGCCCGAACACCTCATCTTCATCTTCGCCACCACCGAACCGGAGAAGGTGTTGCCGACCATCCGGTCGCGCACCCACCACTACCCCTTCCGGCTGCTGCCGCCGCGCACGATGCGGGCGCTGATCGGCCGCATCTGCGAACAGGAAGGCGTAGTCGTCGACGAGGCGGTGTATCCGCTCGTCATCCGCGCCGGTGGCGGGTCGCCCCGGGACACCCTGTCGGTACTCGATCAGCTGGTGGCCGGATCCGACGGCGGCCGCGTGCACTACCAGCGGGCCCTGGGCCTGCTCGGCGCCACCGACGTGGCACTGATCGACGACGCCGTCGACGCCCTGGGCGCCGGCGACGCCGCGGCGTTGTTCGGGGCCGTCGAGTCGGTGATCGATGCGGGCCACGACCCGCGGCGGTTCGCCACCGATCTGCTGGAGCGCTTCCGCGACCTCATCGTGCTGCAGGCGGTGCCCGATGCGGTAGCCCGCGGTGTGGTCGATGCGCCCGAGGACATCCTGGATCGGATGCGCGAGCAGGCGGCCCGCATCGGCCCGGCCACCCTGACCCGCTACGCCGAGGTGGTTCAGGCGGGCCTGGGCGAGATGCGCGGCGCGACGGCGCCGCGGCTGCTGCTGGAAGTGGTGTGCGCGCGGCTGCTACTGCCCTCGGCCAGCGACGCCGAGTCGGCGCTGCTGCAACGTGTCGAACGCATCGAGACACGGCTGGCCATGTCCATCCCGGCCACCGATGCCGAACCGGCGGCCACCGCCCCCCCAGCCCGTCCCGCGCCGGTACGCCGCTCGGTCCAGCGTCCAACCGCTCCGCCGCCCGAACCCGCCCCGGCGCCGGAGCCCAAGCCGGAACCGCCGCCACCCACACCCACACCAGCACCGGCGCCCGCGCCGGCCGCCTCAACCCCGGCCCCGGGCGAACTGAACGCGGCCGCGGTACGCAGTATGTGGCCGACGGTGCGCGACAAGGTCCGCGAGCGCAGCCGCACCACCGCCGTCATGCTCTCTGGCGCAACGGTTCTGGCGGTCGAGGACAACACGCTGGTGCTCACCCACGAGGCGGCGCCGCTGGCCAGGAGGCTCTCCGAACAACGCAACGCCGACGTCATCATCGAGGCACTCAAAGACGCCCTCGGGGTGAACTGGCGGGTGCGCTGCGAGACCGGTCCGCCCGCCGCGGCCGATATCAGCGCGGCGCCGGCCAAGGTCGAGGAGCCTGCGCCCGAGCCGGATTTCGCTGCGCGCGACGGCCGCGATGACGAGGAAAGCATGCTCGCCGAAGCCGGCCGCAGCGACCCGTCCCAGCCGCGCCGCGACCCCGAGGAGGTCGCCCTCGAGTTGCTGCAGAGCGAGTTGGGCGCCCGCCGCATCGAGGGCTGACGGCGTCACCGGCATCGCAAGGCCGAAACAGCCTCAACGCCATCACCCGACCCAGGGCCGAAAGACCCTTTTCCGGTGCCGCCGAGGTGGCGCAATATTTCCGGCAGTCGACCTGACATGCATGCCGGGCTGTGCCGAACTGAACGAGAGCGGTCCATGGAGTCACAACGATGACCGAATCCGCGCATCGCCCGAAGAACGGTCTGGGGACGGCTGCGTTGGTGATCGCGGTCATCGCCTGGGCGGTGGACTTAACGGTAATTCCACTGGGGAATGGCTGGCCGATTTTCGGCGGGGCGATCGTGGGCGTCGTGGCGGTGGTGGTCGGGAGTGCTGCCCTGAGCCGTGTCCGGCGCGGCGAGGCCGGCGGTAGCCGCTTCGCGATCGCTGGGATCGTGCTGGGTTGCGCTGCGCTCATCGCTGGAATCGCGCTGGGAGTCCTTGCGCTGATCGGTTTTGCGCTTTTTACCTGGCTGTATGCCTTGATGGAAGGCAATTGATGCAGACCCGCAGCGCCGCCCTACGTATGGTGGTCCACGACAACGGCTACCTAGCAGAGGAGTGACACCTGATGGGACAGGTGAAAGCAACCAGCACCGTCTTGATCCAGGCGGAGCCCGCGAAGGTGCTCGACGCGGTTGCCGACTATAAAACTGTCCGCCCGAAGATCCTCTCGCCGCAGTACAGCGATTACGAGGTGCTCGAGGGCGGCCAGGGGAAGGGCACCGTCGCCAAGTGGCGGCTGCAGGCGACCAAGTCCCGGGTGCGCGACGTGCAGGTGAACGTCGACGTCGCGGGTCACACCGTCATCGAGAAGGACGCCAACTCGTCCATGGTCATCAACTGGACGGTGGCGCCCGCCGGGCCAGGTTCCAGCGTCACCGTGACGACCACCTGGACGGGTGCCGGCGGCGTCAAAGGTTTCTTCGAGAAGACGTTCGCACCGCTTGGGCTGAAGAAGATCCAGGGCGAGGTGCTGGACAACCTGAAGAAGGAACTCGAGAGCTAGCGAGCCTGCCCCTGGGTTGCCAGGAATCCCGCGACGCCGCGCACCAGCGCGTCGGCGTACTTCTGCCGGCCCTCCGCGGACTCCATCAGCGCCGAGTCCGCGGGATTCTTCATGTTGCCGAGCTCAACCAGGACCGACGGGTACTGGGCCAGGTTGAGTCCGGCCAGATCCGCCCGTCCGTACAGGCCGCCCTGGCCGATGTAGTTGGCCGGCGGGATGCCCGATGCCTGCAGCTGGTCACGCATGACGCGGGCGAACTGCACCGACGGCCCCGACTGGGCGGCGTTGAGCGGCGGGGACGAATAGTTGACGTGGAAACCGCGTCCCGACGCCGGGCCGCCGTCGCCGTGCAGGCTGACGATCGCGTTGGGGTGCAGCGCGTTGGCCATGTTGGCGCGTTCGTCGACGCACGGGCCCAGCGCGTTGTCATTGCCGCGTGACATGGCGGTGCGCACTCCCAGCGCATTGAGCGCGGCGCGCAGGCGCAGCGCGGTGTCCCAGGTGAAGGTGTGCTCGGGATATCCGCTGTTGGTCGACGTTCCGCTGGCCTGGCAGTCCTTGGTGCCGCCCCGGCCCGTGGGTACCTGACGGCCGATGGACGCGTCGTTTGCGCCGTTGTGGCCGGGATCGATGAACACCACCATGCCGGCCAGGCTGCCCGGCGCCGCGGCGGCTTTGGGCATCAGCGGCATGACGGCGGCGACGAGCACCCCGACGAGCATGGCTAAACCGACACGCAGGCTTACAGGTACGTCCACTGCGCCAAGGTAACGCGGCGCGGACTACGCTGAATGTTTCAAATCGCCCGACAACCGCAGGCGAAACCAACTCGAGACCAAGATGCGAGGGGACTGTCATGCAACCCGGAGGCGATATGTCGCAACTGCTGGCGCAGGCGCAGCAGATGCAGCAGAAACTATTGGAAGCCCAACAGCAGCTGGCGAACTCCGAGGTGCACGGTCAGGCCGGTGGGGGCCTGGTCAAGGTCGTCGTAAAAGGCAGCGGCGAGGTGGTCGGCGTGACGATCGACCCGAAGGTCGTCAACCCCGACGACATCGAGACTCTGCAGGACCTGATCGTCGGCGCGATGGGCGACGCGTCCCGGCAGGTCACCACGATGGCGCAGGAGCGCCTGGGTGCCCTGGCCGGTGGCATGCGTCCGCCCGCCCCTCCGGGACCGCCGCCCGGTGTGCCGGGGGTCTGAACTTCGGCATGTTTGAGGGACCGGTTCAGGACCTGATCGACGAGCTCGGCAAGCTGCCGGGCATCGGACCCAAGAGCGCGCAACGCATCGCTTTCCATCTGTTGTCGGTGGAGCCGCCGGACATCGATCGGTTGACCGCCGTGCTGGGAAAGGTCCGCGACGGCGTCCGGTTCTGCGCCGTCTGCGGCAATGTGTCCGACGACGAGCGGTGCCGGATCTGTGCCGATCCACGCCGCGACGGCTCGCTGGTGTGCGTGGTCGAGGAGCCCAAAGACATTCAGGCCGTCGAGCGCACCCGCGAGTTCCGCGGTCGGTACCACGTTCTGGGCGGTGCGCTGGATCCGTTGTCGGGAATCGGGCCCGAGCAGTTGCGAATCCGTGAGTTGCTCACCCGCATCGGTCAGCGCGTCGACGACGTCGACATCGCCGAGGTGATCATCGCCACCGACCCCAATACCGAGGGCGAGGCGACCGCCACCTACCTGGTCCGGATGTTGCGCGACATCCCCGGTTTGACCGTGACGCGCATCGCGTCCGGGTTGCCGATGGGCGGCGACTTGGAGTTCGCCGACGAGCTGACGCTGGGTCGCGCGCTCACCGGTCGCCGCGCCATGGTCTGAGCCGGGGTCACCTGGTCACGACGGCGAAATTGCCGCTGGTGGCCCATGCCGCCTCGAAGGTGGCGAGCGAAATCTGTTCGTCGCGCCCGGCCTTGATCCCGCTGTCGTTGACGTGCACCACCCCGGCTCGGGTGTCTATCCCGGTGACGACCACGAAGTGGTTCTCCCGGCTGCGGTCGCCGCCCTCGTCCCACAGGATTCTGTTGTTGACCCCGGCGATCACCTTTCGGCCCTGGTCCAGGGCACGTTCCAGGGCGGCCGTGTCGCTCCTGGTCTCGTCGGACTGGACGCCGTAGTGCGCCAGCAGGACCGGGAGGTCCCGGTTGCTGGTCCTGTTCCCCGGTGTGTAGATCGGTCCGGCATGGGCTGTGCTGGGGATGTTCCCGGCCGCGTCGTCGATCTCCTCCTCGGAGATCTGGTTGCCGGTGATCTGACCGATTACGTCGGCCACGGCCATCTCCCCGCAGTCGCGGTCCTGCTTCTGGTAGCGCCAGTAGGGTGCGGCGGCGCCCGGGTCACCGTGCATCCCGCCGGTGCTCGGATCGGCCTGGGCCGTGCCGGGGAATCCGAGCAGCGAGCAGGTCACGGCCGCGAGACCGACCGCTGCGGCAACGCTCCTTCTTAAACCAGGGGCCATGGCGATCCGTTTCTTCCAGCCCCCGGGGGGATTCTAAATCCGTCGCGCCATTCTGATAACGCTTCGGGCACGGCGGACGACATGCATTACTGAGCCGCCGCGTCGAACCCCGTCGGCGGAAGAAGGGATGGCGATGTCGTTCGTAAGCGCAAGACCGGAATTGCTCGAGGCGGCATCGGCGGACCTGGCGGGGATCGGATCCAACCTTGCGGCGACCAGCGCCGCGGTGGCGGCGCCGACGACCGCCGTGCCGGCACCGGGTGCCGACGGGGTGTCGGCAGCGCTATCGGCGATGTTCGGCTGGCACGGCCAGGCGTACCAGCAATTGAGTGCGCAGGCCGCCGTTTTCCATGACCAGTTCGTGCAGCTGCTGAGGTCCGGTGCGCAGTCCTACTCCACCGTGGACGCCGCCAACCAGGCGGCGTTGCAGGCCGAGACCGTGGTGAGTGGTGGCGCGGGCGCGGCGGGGCCGGTGGCGGCGGAAGCGCAGATCACCCCGGCGGTCGGCCATGCGGTGGCGGCCGACACGCCCCTGTATGCGGCACTGGCAAACAGCCCCGCGTTCGAGGGCCTGGGCGACTGGCTCCAAGCGCTCTAGGCTCCCAGCCGCTCCCGGCGCAGCAGGTCCACCTCGGGTAGCTCCAGGGGCGGCAGCTCGCCCACCACCTGGCTCAGCAGATGGTCGGCAAGCTCCGGATTGCGCGCCAGGCACGGCCCGTGCATGTACGTCGCCACCACGCTGCCCTGCACCACGCCGTCGAAACCGTCGCCGGCCCGGTTGCCCGCGCCCCTGGTGACCGCGGCCAGCGGCGACGCGGCCGGTCCCAGCACCGTCCCCCCGCGGTGGTTCTCGAAACCGGTCAAGCGCTGCGTCAAACCGGGCAGCAGCGGCTTGGACACCAGCTCGCCGATGGTCCGCTTTTCCTGCGGCGACGTCGTCGCGTCCAGCATGCCGACGCCGTCCACCCGCTCACCCGACGACGTCTCGTACCAGTGGCCGAGCACCTGGACCGCTGCACAGATCGCCAGCACCGGGGCACCACGCTCTGCCGCCCGCTGCAGACCCGGGTACTGCAGCAGATGCCGGGTGGCCAACCGCTGGGCATAGTCTTCCGCGCCACCGAGTGTGTAGAGGTCCAGCGAGTCGGGCACCGGATCGGCCAGCGTGATCTCGACGATCTCGGCGGGGATGCCACGCAGCAGCAACCGCTGGCGCAGCACTACGGCGTTGCCACCGTCACCGTAGGTGCCCATGACGTCGGGCAGGACGAGCCCGATCCGGATCGGGTCAGTTCGCAAGTCAGCCACGCCGCGCCAACCTCCGGTTCAGCTGCAGAAAGGCGGTGTAATTGGCGACCACCTCGACCCGCCCGGGCGGGCAGGACTCGATGGCCGCCACCGTGTCGTGCACCAGGGTGTGCTCGACGCCGGCGTACCCGAGTCGCACCGCGAGGTCCATGCCGCGTTCGCCGGCGGCCACCACCCGGGTCTCTTCGAAGTGTTCGAAGCGCACATCCCACAGCCACGACAGGTCTTCGCCGTCGGGAACCTGCCCGTTGACCGCGATCACCACGCCGTCGGCATGCTTGTCCACCATTGACAGCGCTTCCTGCCAGCCGGCCGGGTTCTTGGCCAGCAGGATCCGCGCGTCATGCGTACCGACCCGGACCGTCCGATACCGCCCGGCGACTTCGTCGACCATGCAGACGGCCGCCACCGCCTTGCGCGGGTCGGCGCCCAGCGCGACGGCGGCCGCGACCGCCTGTGCTGCATTGCCGCGGTTCACCGCTCCCGGCAGGGCCAGCCGCATCGGGACGGCGAGGCCCTCGGGTCCGTACAGCGTCTGCTCGTCGAACCACCACTGCGGGCTGGGCCGTTTGAAGTCGGCGCCGGTGGAGTACCAATGGCCCTGCTCGCGCACGATCACCTCGCCGCTGCGCGGACAGCTCACCGAGTCGTTCGACCAGGAGCCGCCCGCGGCCACCCACACCACGTTGGGGCTGTCGTAGGCGGCCGAGGTCATCAGCACGTCGTCACAGTTGGCGACCACGACGGCGTTGGGATGCCGGGCCAGGCCGGCTCGCAGGGTTCGTTCGATGACGTTGATCTCGCCGACCCGGTCCAGCTGGTCGCGCGACAGGTTGAGCAACACGACGGCGGTCGGCTCGACCGCGTCCGACACGTGCGGCACGTGCATCTCGTCGACTTCCAGGGCCGCCAATCCGGCCCGGCGATCCGCCGCCAGCGCCGCCACCAGCCCGGCGTCCATATTGGCGCCCTCCGCGTTGGTGGCCACGGCCCCCAGCGTGCCCAGGGCCGCCGCGGTCATCCGGGTGGTCGTCGACTTGCCGTTGGTGCCGGTGATGATGACAGTGCGCCGGCCCACCCCGAGCTGCCGCAGGATCGACCGGTCCAGAGTCATCGCCACCAGTCCGCCGATCATGGCGCCGGCCCCGCGGCCGGTGACGCGCGACGCCCACCGCGCGCTTGCCCCGGCGGCAAGAGCCAGACGTGCGCGAGTCGTGATCATGCGTGCAGGTTAACCGCCGACACGACGCGGCAGCGACCCAGCGATGTCGGTCGGACGTGCCATTCTCATGGCATGAACCGGATGTCCTGGGGTCGCCCGGCGCGTGAGCCGGACGCGGGATGGGCCGTCATCGACGTCGAGACCTCGGGCTTTCGCCCGGGTCAGGCCAGGATCATCAGCGTCGCGGCGCTGGGCCTGGACGCCGACGGCCGCGTCGAACAGTCATTTGTGAGCTTGCTCAACCCGGGCGTGGATCCCGGTCCCACCCACGTGCACGGGCTCACCGCCGCGATGCTCGAAGATCAGCCACAGTTCGCCGAGATCGTCGAAGACCTGGTTGACGTGCTGCGCGGCCGCACGCTGGTGGCGCACAACGTCGCCTTCGACTACTCGTTCCTGGCCGCCGAAGCCGAGATCGCCGAGGCGGAACTGCCGGTCGATTCCGTGATGTGCACGGTCGAACTGGCCCGGCGCCTGGAACTCGGCGTCGACAATCTCCGGCTGGAGACGCTGGCCGCGCACTGGGGAGTCACCCAGGAACGGCCGCACGACGCGTTTGACGACGCGATGGTGTTGACCGGAATCCTGGCTCCGGCGCTGCAACGGGCGCGGGACCGCGACATCTGGCTGCCGGTGCGGCCGGTGACCCGGCATCGCTGGCCCAACGGCCGGGTGACGCATGACGAGCTGCGGCCCTTGAAGGCGCTGGCTGCCCGGATGCCCTGCCCGTATCTCAACCCCGGCCGCTACGTCCGGGGCAGGCCTTTGGTCCAGGGCATGCGGGTGGCGCTGGCAACCGAGGTGCGACGGACCCACGAGGAACTCGTCGAACGCATGCTGTACGCCGGGCTGGCCTACAGCGACGACGTCGACCGGGAGACCTCCCTGGTGGTGTGCAACGAACCCGCGCCTGAACAGGGCAAGGGCTATCACGCGCTGCAGCTGGGGGTGCCGGTGGTCTCCGACGTGCAGTTCATGGACGGCGTCGGCGCGGTGGTGGGCGGTCGCAGCATGGAGGAGTTCGCGGACACCGCGATGGTCGACGAGCAGTTCGCGCTGTTCTGAGGGTGGCGACCCCGTTTTTCAGGGGCCGCCGCGCCAGTGGTCGATGCGGTGGTGGTCCGGGGTGAACCCGTGATCGACGCCCCACAACACCGCCTGCGTGCGGCTTTCGACTCCGATCTTCCGGTAAATCGTGCGGATGTAGGACTTCACCGTGTTGGGGCTCAGGTAGGTCAGCCGCGCGACGTCGGCGTTGCTTTTGCCCTGGGTGATCAGCGCCAGGATCTCCGCCTCGCGGTCGCTGAGTCCTTCGCAGCGGCCGGGCCAGTCCAGCCCGGGTGCGCTGCGCGCCCGCATTGCCACCTCACTGATCACGACGTCACCGGAATGCACGGCCTCCAGGGCGGCAACCAGTTCACGTGCCGGCAGGGTCTTCGACAGATAGCCGTGCGCCCCGTGCTGTCTTGCACTTTCGACGAGATCGGGGTGAAAGTTCCAGGTGTACACCACAACTCGACGCGCCCGAGGGTTGGCGACCAGGTGGGCGATCTCCTCGTGATCGGACTCCGGCTGAGCGAATGAGTCGTACAGGACGATGTCGACCGTGTCCTGGAGAGGCATGGAGGAATCGAGTTCGGCTATCACGATGCGTTCGCGGTAAGGGTCAAGCATGTTCGCGACACCCTTGACGACGACGTCGTAGTCATCGACGAGCGCGATCGTGATCGGTGTGCCGGATGCTGGCGGCATGCCGGGGAGATTACCCCCTTAGGGGTGTATTAGTACCCCCCGTAAGGGTGGTCGACTGAATTGGTCACTGCCCCAACGTGGCTGCCCGGCATTACTTCTGATTTCGCCATCGACGTTTAGCCCCGGGACAGACGGCTATTCAACACATGTACGAGAGGAGCGCGAAATGTCCACTTGGGAAACGATTTTGATTGCGGTCTTCGCCGTAATCGCCGTCGCCTTACTGATCGGCGCGGTCGGCTACGCCATGAATCGTCGCAGGACACAGCGACTGAGACAGCACTACGGCCCCGAATACGAGCGCCTGGTGTCGGAGACCGGAGGCCAGAAAGCAGCGGAGAAGGAGCTGATCGCGCGGGAACACAAGCACGAGAAGCTCGACATTGTCCCGTTGCCGCCTGCCGCACGGTCGAATTTCACCACCCGCTGGAATCAGGTGCAGACGGCGTTCGTCGACAACCCCACCGCCGCCGTCGGCGTCGCGGATCGGCTGGTGACCGATGTGATGCGTGAAAGGGGCTATCCCGTAGACGATTTCGACCAGCGGGCGGCCGACATTTCGGTGGACCATCCGCAGATCGTTGACAACTACCGCGCTGCGCATGCTGTTCATCTTTCGCAACAGCACGGCGAGGTCAGCACCGAACAGCAGCGAGAAGCGTTCGTCCGTTACCGGGCGTTGTTCGAAAAGCTTTTGGAGACAACATCGCAGGAGGCAAAGAAATGACCACGCACGATCAGCGAACCGACACCAGCGGCGCATACGACGACACCCAGCCGCCCCAGCAGGCACCCGCGGCGCCGGTGCAACCCTCCCACGAGGCGGGCCACGAGACCAGCCGATCATCAACGGAGGAAACACTTTTCGGAGACGCCGACCTCGCGGATCTGCGGGCGCGCTGGGCCGGCGTACAGGCGGCCTTCGTCGACGATCCCAAAGACTGCGTGCAGAAGGCCGACGTGCTGGTCTCCGATCTGGTCGACCAGCTCACCACCGGATTCGCTCATGCGCGTTCGCGTCTGGAGGAACAGTGGTCACGCGGTGAGGAGGCGTCAACCGAAGATCTACGTCTCGCGCTGATGCACTACCGCGAGTTCTTCGAGCGACTGCTCGCCGTCTAACCCCTCAAAGCACGGGCCCGGCCTCCCTGCCCCGGCGGGGCCGGGCCCGCCCCTGTCGCTAGCGCGACGCCCGGTTGACGGCCGACACCACGGCGCGCAGCGACGCGGTGGTGATCGACGGCGCGATGCCGACTCCCCAGACGGTCCTGCCGGCCACCGAAGCCTCCACATAGGCAGCCGCCTGCGCGTCGTCGCCGGCGCTCATCGCGTGCTCGGAGTAGTCCAGCACGGCGACGTCGAACCCGACCGTGCCCAGCGCGTCGACGAACGCGGCCAGCGGGCCGTTGCCGGTGCCGCTGATCTCGGTCTCCGTCCCGTCGATCTTCACGGTGGCGGTGATGCTGGTGGTGCCGGTGTCTTCTTCGGACGCGTCTACCCGCTGCTTGATGCGTTCCAGCGGCAGGATCGGGGCCAGGTACTCCTCGGAGAATGCCTCCCACATCTCCTTGGGCGACACCTCACCGCCCTCGCCGTCCGCCATTTTCTGGATGACCTGCGAGAACTCGATCTGCAACCGGCGCGGCAGGGCCAGTCCGTGGTCAGCCTTCATGATGTAGGCCACCCCGCCCTTACCGGACTGGGAGTTGACCCGGATCACCGCTTCATAGGTGCGCCCGACGTCCTTGGGGTCGATCGGCAGATACGGCACCTGCCACAGCATGTCTTCGACATCGCTGTCGGCGGCATCGGCGTCGAACTTCATCTGGTCCAGACCCTTGTTGATGGCGTCCTGGTGGCTGCCGGAGAACGCGGTGTACACCAGGTCGCCGCCGTAGGGGTGACGCTCGTGGACCGGCAGCTGGTTGCAGTACTCGACCGTGCGACGGATCTCGTCGATGTTGGAGAAGTCGATCTGCGGGTCGACGCCGCGGGAGAACAGGTTGAGCCCCAGTGTGACCAGGCAGACGTTGCCGGTGCGCTCACCGTTGCCGAACAGGCAGCCCTCGATCCGGTCGGCGCCGGCCTGATAGCCCAATTCGGCCGCGGCAACCGCCGTTCCGCGGTCGTTGTGCGGGTGCAGGCTCAAAATGACGGAGTCACGGCGGGCCAGGTTGCGGCTCATCCACTCGATCGAGTCGGCATAGACGTTGGGTGTGGCCATCTCGACGGTGGCCGGCAGGTTGAAGATGATCGGGTTGTCCGGAGTCGGCTGGATCACCTCACCGACGGCGTCGCACACCTGCTTGGCGTACTCCAGCTCGGTCCCGGTGTAGGACTCCGGCGAGTACTCGAACCGCCAGCGGGTGCCCGGGTACTTCGCCGCCTCCTCGACACACTTGCGTGCGCCGGCGGTGGCGATCTCCTGCACGGCGCCCCGGTCGGCGCGAAAGACGACGCGGCGCTGCAGGATCGAGGTGGAGTTGTAGAAGTGCACGATGACGTTCGCCGCGCCCTCACACGCCAGGAAGGTGCGCTCGATCAACTCGGGCCGGCACTGGGTCAGCACCTGAATGGTGACGTCGTCCGGAATGGCGCCGTCGGTGATGATGTCACGGACGAAGTCGAAGTCGGTCTGGCTGGCCGAGGGGAATCCGACCTCGATCTCCTTGTAGCCCATGCGGACCAGCAGGTCGAACATGCGGCGCTTGCGCGCCGGGCTCATCGGGTCGATCAGTGCCTGGTTGCCGTCGCGCAGGTCGACGGCGCACCACAGCGGTGCGTTCTCGATGACGCGGTCAGGCCAGGTGCGGTCGGCCACCCGGATGGGCTCCACCTCGTCGGCGAACGGGCGGTACCGGTGGACCGGCATCGCGGTACCGCGTTGCGGATTCCACGCCGGCTGGCCAGGCCTGGGCGGGCCGGCGGGTTTGTGGATGGTGCGCGCTGAAACGTAAGCGTCGGGTGAATCGGGATTGGTCACGGTCGTTGCTCCAGGGATGTTTGAGAAGGAACCTCAGACCGGCGCATCGCGAACACCCGCGACGGGAAGCCGGTCTGGATCAGACCCCGTCGCGGCGTCCGAGAAGGAGCACCCGCTGCACGGTGTGAACTCTACCGCGCCCGGCCCATCGGCCAAAATGTGAGTCATGCACCCCCGCGGGGCGCGATTCGCCAGGGGCCTCGAGGATGACGACGGGGCAGGGTGGTTGTGATCCTCGGCGCCGCGTAAATCAAGATGCGCCGCCACGTATTCTGTTGTGGACTTAACGCAGGCCCGTCCCAGACAGGAAAAGATTTCAGTGGCGCTCGTCGTGCAGAAGTACGGCGGATCCTCGGTGTCCGACGCCGACCGTATCCGCCGAGTTGCCGAGCGGATCGTGGAGACCAAGAAGCAGGGCAACGACGTCGTGGTCGTGGTCTCGGCAATGGGCGACACCACCGACGAACTGCTGGACCTGGCCCAACAGGTGTGCCCGGTGCCGCCGCCGCGGGAACTCGACATGCTGCTGACCGCCGGCGAGCGAATCTCCAACGCGCTGGTCGCCATGGCGATCGAATCGTTGGGCGCCCAGGCTCGGTCGTTCACCGGCTCTCAGGCCGGTGTCATCACCACCGGCACGCACGGTAACGCCAAGATCATCGAGGTGACCCCGGGACGGCTGCAGGCCGCCCTCGACGAGGGCCGGATCGTGTTGGTCGCCGGGTTCCAGGGGGTCAGCCAGGACACCCGCGATGTCACTACCTTGGGCCGCGGTGGCTCGGACACCACCGCCGTCGCGCTGGCCTCCGCGCTGGGCGCCGACGTGTGCGAGATCTACACCGACGTCGACGGCATCTTCAGTGCCGACCCGCGCATCGTGCCCAACGCCCGCAAGCTGGACACGGTCACTTTCGAGGAAATGCTCGAGATGGCGGCCTGCGGAGCCAAGGTGTTGATGCTGCGCTGCGTCGAATACGCCCGCCGTTACAACCTTCCCGTGCACGTACGGTCCTCCTACTCGGACAAGCCGGGCACCGTCGTCGTCGGATCGATCAAGGACATAGCCATGGAAGACCCCATCCTGACCGGCGTTGCCCACGACCGCAGCGAGGCGAAGGTGACCATCGTCGGGATCCCCGACATCCCCGGATACGCCGCCAAGGTGTTCCGGGCGGTTGCCGACGCCGACGTGAACATCGACATGGTGCTGCAGAACGTGTCGAAGGTCGAGGACGGCAAGACCGACATCACCTTCACCTGTTCGCGCGACAGCGGACCGGTCGCGGTGGCCAAGCTGGACTCGCTCAAAGAAGAGATCGGCTTCCTGCAACTGTTGTATGACGACCACATCGGCAAGGTCTCGCTGATCGGCGCCGGTATGCGCAGCCACCCCGGCGTCACGGCCACCTTCTGTGAGGCGCTGGCCGCCGTCGGCGTCAACATCGAGCTGATCTCCACCTCCGAGATCCGCATCTCGGTCCTCTGCCGCGACACTGAACTAGATAAGGCCGTCGTTGCGTTGCACGAGGCGTTCGGGCTCGGCGGCGACGAGGAGGCGACGGTGTACGCAGGGACGGGTCGGTAACGATGGTTGCCGTAGGTGTTGTGGGTGCCACCGGGCAGGTGGGCCAGGTGATGCGCACGTTGCTCGACGAGCGCGACTTCCCGGCGACCAGTGTCCGGTTCTTCGCCTCGGCCCGCTCGCAGGGCCGCAAGCTGGCTTTCCGTGGCCAGGAGATCGAGGTCGAGGACGCCGAGACGGCCGATCCGGCCGGGCTGGACATCGCGTTGTTCTCCGCCGGGGGAGCGATGTCGAAGGTGCAGGCGCCGCGGTTCGCCGCCGCCGGCGTCACCGTGATCGACAACTCGTCGGCGTGGCGCAAAGACCCGGACGTGCCGCTGGTGGTCTCCGAGGTCAACTTCACCCGAGACGCACACCGGCGGCCCAAAGGCATCATCGCCAACCCGAACTGCACCACCATGGCGGCAATGCCGGTGCTCAAGGTGCTGCACGACGAGGCGGGCCTGACCCGCTTCATCGCCTCGTCCTATCAGGCAGTGTCGGGCAGCGGCCTGGCCGGTGTCGAGGAGCTGGCGACTCAGGCACGCGCGGTCATCGACAACGCCGAGCAACTCGTGCACGACGGCAGTGCCGTCGACTTCCCGCCACCGAGCAAGTACGTCGCGCCGATCGCGTTCAACGTGGTGCCGCTGGCCGGATCGTTGGTCGACGACGGCTCGGGTGAGACGGACGAGGACCAGAAGTTGCGCTCGGAGAGCCGCAAGATTCTCGGCATTCCGGACCTCCTGGTCAGCGGTACCTGCGTGCGGGTTCCGGTGTTCACCGGCCACTCGCTGTCCATCAACGCCGAATTCGCCCGGCCGCTCTCGCCGGAGCGGGCCCGCGAGCTGTTGGCCGTTGCGCCCGGGGTGAAGCTGGTCGACGTGCCGACACCGCTGGCCGCCGCCGGCGTCGACGAATCACTGGTCGGCCGCATCCGGCAGGATCCGGGAGTGCCCGACGGCCGTGGCCTGGCGCTGTTCGTCTCGGGCGACAACCTGCGCAAGGGCGCGGCGCTCAACACGATTCAGATCGCCGAACTGCTGGCCGCCGAGCTGTAGTCGACGGGTGCGCTCCGCCCTGCTCGCGCGGTGCGCTCTGGTCTTGTATTGCGTTGCTTCGCAAGGAGTTTGGCCCGCGCGCGCCGATCCGCCGGCCCCGGCCCCGCAGCCGGTGCTGCAGCCGCTGGCGCCTGGTCAGGTGTTGCGGATGGGTCCGGCGGCCGGCACCGGAACGCCCACCGCCGATTACGGCATCGGCGCGACCGACCTGTGTGAGTTCGTCGAATTCCCCAGCCAGCTGCTGCAGGTGTGCGGCGACAGCTTCGCCGGGCAGGGTGTGGGATACGGCGGCTGGTATGCGCCGGTCGCCTTGCGCGTCGACACCGCGTCCGTCGACGACCCCGACGGCGTTCGCTACACGGGCGTGACCGGCATCAGCCGACCGTTGCTCGCCGACCCCACACCGCCCGGGGCATCGCAGCTGCCCGCCGGAGTGGTGCAGATCAACCGGCGCAACTACCTGATGGTGGCTACGACGAAGAACCTGGACCCGCTGAACTCGCGGCTGGTCCGGGTCGACCCCGCCCGGGGTGGCTGGGAGACCGTTCCCGGTTCGGTGCGCACCGCGCCCTTCCAAGGCGGTCGGCAGACGCAGATCAGCGGTTACTACGACCCGATTCCCCGGGTGGACTCACCGACCGGGTGGGTGTACATCGTGGCCAACAGCTTCACCCGCCGACAGCCGGTGGTGTTGTATCGGGCCACCCCGGAGGCGTTCACCGACCGGTCCCGCTGGCAGGGCTGGTCGGCCGGGCCGGGTGGCGGGTGGAACAAGACGCCGACACCGCTGTGGCCCGACCTGGTCGGCGAGATGAGCATCAAGCAGATCGACGGCATGACGGTGCTGTCGTACTTCAATGCCACCACCGGTGACATGGAGGTCCGGGTGGCCGCGGACCCAACCTCGCTGGGATCTGCGCCAGTGACCACGGTGGTGCAGCACGATGACGAATGGCCCGACCCGCCCGAAAGTCTTCCGCCGCCGTACGACAACCGGCTCTCACAGCCCTACGGCGGCTACATCTCACCCGGGTCCACCATCGACGAACTGCGGATCTTCGTCAGCCAGTGGGACACCGAGGCGCGACAGGATGCGCCGTACCGGGTGATTCAGTACGCGGTCAATCCCTTCAAGGGCTAGCGCCAGCCCGGCGGCAGGTCGGCCGCGTGGTTGGGGCAGTTGTCGCGCGTGGCATTGAAAAGCACGTGCGCCGCGTTTTCGGGCGGCAACTTGGTGGAGAGGACCGCATAGGCGTATTGCATGGTTGAGCTGCCGTAACCGAAGTGGACTGCGCTGGCGCTGTCGTCCATCAGCGCGCAGGCTTCTCGCTCGTGGTTGTCATCGGCGTGGGCGATGCCGGATGCGCCGCACCACGCGACCAGGCTTACTCCGGCGATAACCGTGGCGGACCGAAGGCGGTGTTTCCCGGCGTGCTGGCGCGTGTGCAATTTCCTGGCGTACATGTTGAGCTATACCCAGGTTCGGCGGGGTGTTAATCCTGGTGCCTAAATTCGGCCCAAAGCCCGGGCGAGAACGCCGTGGCCGGTGCTAAACGGATTGGCCGGCCCTGCCGTTGCTGAAGATGCCGGTGTTCACCAGACCCAGGCCGCCGGCGCCGCCCGCGCCGGCAGTGCCTCCCGCACCGCCCTTGTTGCCCAAAGCGTTGCCGGCGGCACCGGGGCCACCCGCCCCACCGGTAGCACCGTCGTCGCCGTCACCACCGTTTCCGGGTGCGCCGGTGTTGGCGATGGCGCCGCCGCCGCCGCCACCGCCGGTGCTGACGTCGCCTGTCCCACCGCCACCGCCGGTGAACGCCGATACAGGGCTGGTGCCGCTGGCGTCGCCGCCGCTGCCACCATTGCCGGCGGCATTGCCGGCCGCGCCGGGCGCCCCGCCACCGCCGCCACCGCCGCCGAAAGCGGTGTTGGCCTGAGCGGCGCCGCCCGCGCCGCCACCGCCGCCCGCGCCGCCAGTTCCGCCTGTGCCGCCAGCGGCGGGTGCACCGGCGCCACCGCCGCCTCCACCTCCACCATGTC
>NZ_LKTM01000344.1 GCF_001417955.2 Mycobacterium gordonae
CGGGGTGGTGGCGGGGGTGGCGGTGATGCGTTCGAAGGCGGTGTCGGCCATGACTTGTCCGCGGGAGCGGCCGTCGAAGGTGGTGTCGGCGGTGCGGCGTAGCGCGGCGTAGACACCGACGCCCTGGGCGACGGGCAGCAGGATGCTGACCCAGGTCATGGTGTCCGGAGCCGGGCGGATGGTGACGGTGCGGTCGGCGGGGGCTTTGGCGGCCCGGTCGACGACGGCGCGCGCGTTCAGGCGGTAGGCGATCTTTTTGGCCGCGGCGGTGATCCGTGTGTCACCCAGGCCCACCAGCGTGTCCATCTCGGCGCACAGTTCGCGGTCCAACGTGCGGCGGTCCTCGACGTCCAGGCAGGCCGATTCCCGCACGATCAGGGTGGCCCGCCATTCGCTGAGCGCGCCGTGTTCCAACGCGGCCAGGGTGTGGGGCATCTCGTGCACCAGGGCGGTGGCGAATCCCAGGTGCCGGCCCCCGCGGGCCGGGGAGTCGCGGCGGGCCAGGGCGACCTCGCTGGCCACTCCGCGGCCCCGCTTGCCCGCCGGCACTCCCGCGGCCGATTCCGCGGCACGCCGGGCGGCATCCAGGGCGGCCGCCGCCCGCGCCTGCCCCGCAGCCGCCGCGGATTTCACCTGCTCCAACTCGGTGATGCGCGCGACCAGTTCGGCTTCGGTGGCACCCGGGTCCACCTGCGACAACCGCATCAAATCGAACACATGTTCGATACTACCACCATCTACTGACTCATACTTTTTGGCAGGGTCGCGACTTGTAGAAACTGCGGCCTCGGCTGGAAGGTTGTGGATATGTCTCGATCGCGACGTACGAAGGTTCCGGCCGAGGAGAAGACCCGCCTGGTCCTGGCCGTGCTGGCCGGGGAGATGACCTGCGCGGAAGCAGCGCGCCGCTGCGGTGTCTCCACGGTGACGATGACCAAATGGAAGCACCAGTTCCTCGCCGCCGGCGCTGAGCGACTCGAGGAAGTGCCCAGCGGCCCGGCCGGCGCCCGAGGCACTCCCGAGCATCGGCGTTTGCAGCTGGAAAACGAACAACTCAAGCTCGCGCTGGCCGAAGCGACCGTGCAGTTGCGGATCTGGCAGCGCGGCGCCGCGCTGATCGATCAGGTCCCTTCCCAGACCTCGAAGCCCTAAGAGAGGCGGCGGGGCTGCCGGTTTCGAGGTTCTGCGTGCTGGCCGACATCCCCGAACGCACCTACCGGCGGCATCTGGCCCGGCTGCGCGGCGGCGACGTCGCCAAGGGCCCGTGGCCAGCACCGGTGGTCGATCGCATCGAAGCGCTGGCCGCGAAATACGCCGAAGCGTGGCCGGCATGGGGCTACCGCAAAATCGCCGCGCTGATGCGCGCTGACGGTCATCAGGTCACCAACTCCTCGGTGCAACGCGCACTGCGTCGCCGCGGACTGCTTCTGCCGCAAGGCTTTCGGGCTGATCGCAAATCGTGGGCGGTGCTGCGGCGCAACGTGTTCCGCGATCCACCCACCGAACGTAACCGGGTCTGGCAGACCGACTTCTCCGAATTCGAAACCACCAACGGCGGCATCCGGCGCATCTGCGCGGTCATCGACTACGCCACCAAATACTGCCTCGCGATCACCGTCACCCCCACCGGGCGCGGCGCGGACGCTCTGCGCTGCCTCCAACTCGCCGTCACCGAAGCCCAACGCCAGCTCGACCTCGATGATCTGCGCACCGACCGCGGCCTGATGGACATCTTCGATGCAGACGACACCATCATCGGACAAGCCCCCGCCCCGATTGCCGTGGTCTCCGACAACGGACCCTGCTTCCGCGGAAAAACCTTCCAAACCGCCTTCACCGGCGATGACCCGCTCATGCGACACGTCCGGACCCGCATCAAATCACCGCAGACCAACGGTGTTATCGAACGCTTCTTCGGCACCCTCAAATACGAGCACCTGTTCCGCGGCTACATCGGCGACGGCGACGCCCTCGACATGGAAGCCCACCGCTTCCGCATCATCTACAACACCATCCGACCCCACCAAGCCCTGGCCGACCGCACCCCCATACAGGCCTACCTTGCAGAAAGATCCCCCAGAAACCTGCCAAGTTCTTGACCCAAGACATCCAATTCGACCCGCCCGCAGACGCCTTACACGGACGGTTTGTCCGGGGGCGCCGGGGCGAACACCTCGATCTCCCCGTCCACCTCGCGAACCAGGAATTTCGGCAAAGGGCTTGGCGCAACCGGGTTTTGGTGTGTCAACACCTCGCCGGCCGGCGAAAACGACGCCGAGTGGCACGGGCAGCGCAGCCGGTCGTCGGGCGCATCGAACCACAGCCGGCAGCCCTGGTGGGTGCACACACCCGATACCGCCTCGGGCTTGCCGTCCACCCGTCGAACGAATCCGTTGACCACGCCGAGGTCGAAGGGCCGCATCATCCGATCGGGCACCTCGGAGCTGGCCGCGACCGGCACCCAGCGCCCGGCGTTGGGCGTGAGTTCCCCACCACCCGGCGGCGTTGCCGGACCACGGTCGCCGATGACGAGCCGGTCTACGGAGACTGCGGCCACCGCCGCGGCAGCGGCGGCCGACGTCCCGACCACCACCTGCCTGCGCGTAGCCCCGGCCTTAAACGGTTGAGGCGCAACCGATTCGGATTGCTGCTCGGCGAGGCGACTGTGCAGCTCCGCAAGGAACTCCGGCCTCGGTGAGTCTCCCCCGGGTTGCGCGGCCCGGAGCTCGATCGCGGTGCGGATCTGTGCGGCCTCGAAGTCGTCGGGCTGGAACGGCCGCGGACGGCGGCCGCCGAGCAAGTCGTCGAGGTATCGGCGCAGAGCACGGACGTTCATCACTCGCTCCCCTCGTTCATCTGTGCGGCGAGCCGCAGCGCACGATGTTGGAGCACCTTGGCATTGGCGACGCTCACCCCGAGCAGGGCCGCGGACTCCTTGATCGAATTGCCTCCCAGAAATCTCAGCTGCAGAATTCGACGATAATTCTCCGGCAGTTGGTCCAGTACGCGGGCGACGCGCTGCGGTGCGTTGTTGACCGCTTCCTCACTTTGAGGTGGCTGCTCGATGTCGTCGATCGAGGTGATTTCGCGGCCCAGGGTCTCGCGCCAGTGCGCAGCCAGCACGGTTCGCGCGGTGGCCCGCAGATAGGCCCGCACCTCGGCCACACTGGCGGTCAACCGCAGCGGCCGCAAGGCTGCCAGGAAGACTTCCGTGGTCAGGTCTTCGGCATCCGCCCGATTGCCTACCCGTGCGAACAGCGTGCGATATACCCAGGTGGCGTTGTCCTGATAGACGGCCTCCCAGTTGGGATAACCGTCATCGGGCACCGCACGCAACGGCCTTGGTTGGTCGCTAACCGTTTCCTGACTCCTGTGTCGCGCCGATCCCTTCACGAATAGTGAATACGGGATCGGGTTACACCGGCAAGCGATGCGGCAAGCCACCCTCCTTGCAGCCCCGCGCCTCAGTTACTAGGATATGCAAGTAAACCTCTTACCTACTTCCTCGGGACAACCATGACCTCGCAGATTCCCCACTTCATCGACGGGCAGCGCACCGCCGGCTCCTCCACCCGCACCGCCGACGTTCTCAATCCGAGTACCGGAGAAGTCCAGTCCACCGTCCCGATGGCCAACCAGGCCGACATCGACGCCGCGGTGGCCTCTGCCGTCGAGGCCCAACAAGGCTGGGCGGCATGGAATCCGCAGCGCCGTGCCCGGGTCCTGATGAAATTCGTCGAATTGGTCAACAAGAACATCGACGAGCTGGCCGAACTGCTCTCCCTCGAACACGGCAAGACACTGCCGGACGCCAGAGGCGACATTCAGCGCGGCATCGAGGTGATCGAGTTCTGCATCGGCATCCCGCACCTGCTCAAGGGTGACTACACCGAGGGCGCCGGTCCCGGCATCGACGTCTACTCGCTGCGCCAGCCACTGGGCGTGGTCGCCGGCATCACCCCGTTCAACTTCCCGGCGATGATTCCGCTGTGGAAGGCCGGTCCGGCTCTGGCGTGTGGAAATGCGTTCGTGCTCAAGCCAAGTGAACGCGACCCCTCGGTTCCGGTCCGACTGGCCGAACTGTTCCTGGATGCGGGCCTCCCGCCCGGGGTTTTCCAGGTGGTGCACGGCGACAAGGAAGCTGTCGACGCGATCCTGCAGCACCCGGACATCCAGGCGGTGGGTTTCGTCGGCAGTTCCGACATCGCGCAGTACATCTACAGCCACTCAGCGGCCACCGGAAAGCGTTCGCAATGCTTCGGTGGCGCCAAGAATCACATGATCGTGATGCCCGACGCCGATCTCGACCAGGCCGTCGACGCGCTGATCGGCGCCGGCTACGGCAGCGCCGGTGAGCGCTGCATGGCCATCAGCGTCGCCGTGCCGGTCGGCGAGCAGACCGCAGACCGGCTGCGCGCCAGGCTGATTGAGCGCATCAACGGCCTGCGCGTCGGACACAGCCTGGACCCCAAGGCCGACTACGGCCCGTTGGTCACCGAGGCCGCACTGACCCGGGTGCGCGACTACATCGGCCAGGGCGTGGAGGCCGGCGCCGAACTGGTCATCGACGGACGCGAACGCGCCAGCGACGACCTGACTTTCGGTGACGCCAATCTCGAGGGCGGCTACTTCATCGGGCCCACCCTCTTCGACCACGTCACCCCGGAGATGTCGATCTACACCGACGAGATCTTCGGGCCGGTGTTGTGCATCGTGCGTGCCCACGACTACGAAGAGGCGCTCCGGTTGCCGTCCGAGCACGAGTACGGCAACGGCGTGGCGGTCTTCACCCGCGACGGCGACACCGCGCGCGACTTCGTCTCGCGGGTGCAGGTGGGCATGGTCGGCGTCAACGTCCCGATTCCGGTTCCGGTGGCTTACCACACCTTCGGAGGCTGGAAGCGGTCCGGCTTCGGCGACCTCAACCAGCACGGTCCGGCGTCGATCCAGTTCTACACCAAGGTCAAGACCGTCACCTCCCGCTGGCCGTCCGGCATCAAGGACGGTGCCGAATTCGTCATCCCCACAATGGATTGACGGGCAGAAGATGTTTACCCTCAACGATGAAGAACGGGTGATCACCGAGACGGCGGCAGCCTTCGCCGACAAGCGGATGGCCCCCCACGCCCTGGAATGGGACGCCACCAAGCACTTCCCCACCGACGTGCTGCGCGAGGCCGCCGAACTCGGGATGGCGGCGATCTACTGCCGCGACGACGTCGGCGGCAGCGGACTGCGCCGCCTGGACGGCGTGCGCATCTTCGAACAGCTGGCCATCGCCGACCCGGTGACCGCGGCGTTCCTGTCCATCCACAACATGTGCGCCTGGATGATCGACAGCTTCGGCACCGACGAACAGCGCAAGGCGTGGGTGCCGCGGCTGGCGACGATGGACGTCATCGCCAGCTACTGCCTGACCGAGCCCGGCGCCGGCTCCGACGCGAGCGCGTTGAGCACGCGTGCGGTCAAGCAGGGTTCGGATTATGTGCTGGACGGCGTGAAGCAGTTCATCTCCGGTGCCGGGGCGTCCGACGTCTACGTGGTGATGGCCAGAACGGGCAATGAGGGACCGCGCGGCATCTCCGCCTTTGTCGTCGAAAAAGACACTGCGGGACTGAGTTTCGGTGCGCTCGAGGAGAAGATGGGTTGGCACGCCCAACCCACCGCCCAAGTGATTTTGGACGGCGTGCGGGTCCCGGCCGACGCCATGCTCGGCGGTGCCGACGGTGAGGGCACCGGTTTCGGGATCGCGATGAACGGCCTCAACGGCGGACGGCTCAACATCGCCGCCTGCTCGTTGGGCGGAGCGCAGTCCGCGTTCGACAAGGCGGGCGCCTACGTCCGTGACCGGCAGGCGTTCGGTTCCGCGCTGCTCGACGAGCCCACCATCCGGTTCACCCTGGCCGACATGGCCACCGGACTGGAGACGTCGCGAATGATGTTGTGGCGGGCTGCATCCGCTCTGGATGACAACGCCGTCGACAAGGTCGAGCTGTGTGCGATGGCCAAGCGGTACGTCACCGACACCTGCTTCGAGGTGGCCGATAAGGCGCTACAGCTGCACGGCGGTTACGGCTATCTGCGCGAGTATGGTCTGGAAAAGATCGTCCGCGACCTGCGGGTGCATCGGATCCTGGAAGGGACCAACGAAATCATGCGGGTGGTCGTCGGCCGCGCCGAGGCCGCGCGCATTCGGGCCAGCGCCTAGAAGGGCACCATGACAACACGTCTCGCGATCGCGTTCCTGGGACTCGGCAACATGGGCGCGCCCATGGCAGCCAATCTCCTTGGCGCAGGCCACCTGGTGCGCGGCTACGATCCGGTACCCGCAGCCGCGAGCGCCGCAGCCGACAAGGGTGTGACGTTGTTCGGGACCGCCGCCGAAGCCGTGGCCGACGCGGACGCCGTGATCACCATGTTGCCCAGCGGCGAGGTGGTCAAACGCTGTTACGCCGAGGTGCTGCCCGCCGCGCGCCCCGGTGCGTTGTTCATCGACAGCTCCACCATCTCGGTCAGCGATGCCCGCGACGCGCACGAGCTGGCGGGCTCGCAGGGTATGCAGCAGCTCGACGCGCCTGTGTCCGGCGGCGTCAAGGGAGCGACGGCCGGGACGTTGGCCTTCATGGTGGGCGGCGAATCCGACGCCCTGGAACGCGCGCGCCCGGTGCTGGAACCCATGGCGGGCAAGGTGATTCACTGTGGCGCTGCTGGCGCCGGTCAGGCCGCCAAGGTCTGCAACAACATGGTGCTGGCGGTTCAGCAGATCGCGATCGGCGAGGCGTTCGTGCTGGCCGAGAAGCTCGGCCTGTCTGCGCAGTCGCTGTTCGACGTGATCACCGGGGCAACCGGTAACTGCTGGGCGGTGCACACCAATTGTCCTGTGCCTGGGCCTGTTCCGACATCACCGGCCAACAACGACTTCAAGCCGGGTTTCGCGACCGCGCTGATGAACAAGGACCTGGGCCTGGCGATGGATGCCGTCGCCTCGACCGGTTCGGCCGCTCCCCTGGGCACCCACGCGGCGGAGATCTACGCCAGATTCGCGGCGAAGCACGCCGATAAGGACTTCAGCGCCGTCATTGAAATGCTGCGCAACGGCTAGAAGTCACCGGCGTTGCGCCGCAACGTCTCTATGGACGACACCAACGCCTCCGACTGGGCGGCATCGATCCCGATATCGGCGAACACCTGCTCGTTGAGGGTCACGGTGGCGTCCTCGACCGTGGAGCGTCCCAGTTCGGTGATCTGCACCAGCGTGGTCCGCCCGTCGGTGGGATGAGGTACCCGCTTTACCAGCCCGTCGGACTCCAACCGCCGGATAGCATGCGTGACGCTGGTGACGTGTACCTGCAGTCGGTCCGACGCTTTGGCGATCGGCAGGCCACCCGTGCGGCTGAACGCCAGCAATCGCAGCAACTCATACCGGGAAAAACTCAGATCGTAAGGCCGCAGCGCGGTCTCGACGCGGGCCAAGAGGATCTGGTGCGCGCGCATCACCGACGTCACCGCGACCATGCCCTGCGAGACATCGCCCCAGCCGGCGAGTTCCCAGTTGGTTCTCGCCACGGCGATGGGATCGCGCTTCGCAGAGTCAGCCACGTCCCTTTCTTACCGCACCGGGCGAGTTACATCGAACGCTCCAGCAGAACCTGACCACTGTCGGCGGCAACCACCTGCACGGCGGCGATCTGCTCCATCGGCGTCGAGATACTGCCGGCCGGGGTTGCGCTGTGCCCGGGTTCGGCCACCCAGGTCGCCAGCCGAGTGTGGCTGCCGTCGCGGCCCACCACCACCATGGCCAGGGTGTCGTGCGGGGCGTCCGGTGGCGCCAGGCAGAAGCACTTCAGGTTGATGAAGGTGCCCCAGTGCTCGCTGGACACCGAGATCGTCGACGTCAGCAGCTTGGTGCCAACCTGCTCCATCGGCTGTGCCGAGGTGATTGGTTGCGAGTTCGTCGCGAAGTAGCCGTTGACCCCGACCAGCACGCCGATGCCCAGCACCACTGCCGCGGCGGCCGAAGCCAGCCAGGTCAGCCGAGTGCGGCGCCGCCGCCAGCGCACCGTTTCCAGCAGTGACGGCAACATCTCCGGCGTCGAAGGCGCCGATCCGGCCTCGTTGATCGCGACCACGTCGTCGCGGCTCAGCTGCGACAGCAGCGCCGGAATGCCGCTGAGTTCGGCAACGGCCTGGCGGCAAGACGCACAATCCGCCAGATGCGTTTCGAATTCCCGCCGCTCGGCACCCGACAGCGACCCCAGTACGTAGGCGGCATCCCACGTCGCGTAGCGGTGCGTGTCGCCGGGCTGGTCGTGTCGCACAGACCCCGTCATCGCGTGACTCCCAGTTCCTGCAGAGTGAGCCGCAACGCGCGCACCGCGTAGTGCAGGCGCGACTTCACTGTTCCCTCTGCGATATTCAGATCGTTGGCAATTTGAGCAGTGGTCCAGCCACGGTAGTACGACCGCTCGATCACCGCCCGGTGTTCGACGGACAGCTGGGCCATCGCCTCGGCGATCAGCAGCCGATCCAGCGCCGCGTTGACCTCGTCGGGCGTGGACTGTTCCGGCGCGCCCTCCTCGTCCGTCGACCCGACGACGTTGCGATACCGGGCGCTGCGCCGATCGTCGATGATCATGTTGCGGGCGACGGTGAACAGCCAGGCCCGCGCCGAACGTTCGGTGTCGCCGATGACCTCCGGATGCTGCCAAGCCCGCAACAACGTCTCCTGGACGACATCCTCGGACTGGCCGGCGTCGCCGGTCAACCGCAACGCATACCGCCACAGGACGGCGGCATGCTCCTCATAGAGCGCTTTCATCAGAGCGGCTTCAGCAGCCCCGGTGTTGGCCACACGAGCCACCTGATCACCTCCCGTTACTCATACGAGTCATCGGGGAGTTTGGTTCAAAGCGTGAGGATGCGCGGACCGTCTTCAGTGACGGCCACGGTGTGTTCCCAGTGGGCGGCGCGCGAGCCGTCAACGGTGGTCACGGTCCACTGATCGTCGAGGACGACGGTCTTTCCGGTTCCCAGCGTCAGCATCGGCTCGATGGCCAGCACCGACCCAACCGCGAGGGTGGGACCCCGCCCCGGCGAGCCTTCGTTGGGCAGGAAGGGGTCCATATGCATCTGCCGGCCGATGCCGTGGCCGCCGTAACCCTCGACGATCCCGAAGGCGCGGTCGTAGCGGGCCGCAGCGGCGTGCGTACCGGTCTCAATGGCATGCGCGACGTCGGTGAGCCGGTTCCCGACGACCATCGCCGCGATTCCGGCTTCCAGAGAGTCTCTGGTCGCTTGCGACAGCGCCGCGTCGGCGGGGATCAGGTTGCCCACCCCGAACGTGACGGCCGCGTCACCGTGCCAGCCGTCCAGCACCGCGCCGCAGTCGATGGACACCAGATCGCCGGGCACCAGAACCTCGGCGGCGGAAGGGATTCCGTGTACGACGCGGTCGTTGACCGACGAGCAGATCGACGCCGGATAGCCGTGGTAGCCGAGGAAGGACGGGATGGCGCCCGCCTCGCGAATCACCGACTCGGCGATCTCGTCGAGACTCAGGGTGGACACGCCGGCCACCGCCGCAGATTGAACCGCTTTCAGGGCGGCGGCAACGACCGCGCCGGCCGCCGCCATCGCATCGAGCTCACCGGCAGTGCGCTGAGGTACCACTTTGCGGCCCCGCAGCCGTGCCAGGGCGCCCATGATTACTGGCCCAGAACCTGCAACGCGCGAGCGAACACCTCATCCAAGGTACCGACCGCGTCGACGGTCTTCAGCTCGTCGCTGTAGTAGTCCAACAGCGGCGCGGTCTCTTCGCGGTAGACCTTCATCCGGTTACGGATGACCTCTTCGGTGTCGTCGGCACGACCGCGGCCCGTCAGCCGGGTCAGCAGCTCGTCCTCGGAGACCCGGAACTCAACGACGGCATCGATGTCGGTGCCGCGCCGTTCCAGCATCTCGTGCAGCGCCTTGGCCTGTTCCACCGACCGCGGATAGCCGTCGAGGATGAAGCCGTTGGCGGCGTCCGGGTCATTGAGCCGGTCGTCGACGAGTTCGTTGGTCAGCGAGGACGGCACCAGGTCACCGGCGTCCAGGTAGCGCTTGGCCTCCACGCCCAGCTTGGTGCCCTCCTGGATATTGCTGCGGAACAGTTCGCCAGTGGAGATGTGCGGAATCCCCAGCTTTTCGGCCAGCTTCTCGGCTTGCGTCCCCTTGCCCGCCCCAGGCGGTCCCAGCAATACCACTCTCACTTGAGGAACCCTTCATAGTTGCGCTGCATGAGCTGACTCTCGATCTGTTTGACCGTATCCAACCCGACGCCGATCATGATCAGAACCGCGGTACCCCCGAAGGGTAGATTCTGTATCCCGCCGCTGTTGCCGATCTGGAGGAACAGGTTGGGCAGCACGGAGATGACACCGAGGTAGATCGAGCCGGGGAGAGTGATCCGGCTCAGCACAAAGCGCAGATAATCAGCGGTCGGGCGCCCGGGCCGAATGCCGGGAATAAAGCCGCCGAATTTCTTCATTTCGTCGGCACGCTCATCCGGATTGAACGTGATCGACACGTAGAAGTACGTGAAGAAGATGATCAACCCGAAATAGATGCTGATATACACCGGGCTACTGGGGTCGGAAAGGTAGCTTCCGACGAATTTGTCCCACCAGCTGTGGCCACCACCGCCGCTGCCGCTACGAACCAGCTGAGTGATCAGATTTGGAATGTAGATCAGCGAGGACGCGAAAATGACCGGGATAACGCCGGCCTGGTTGACCTTCAGCGGCAGGTATGTCGACGTTCCGCCGTACATCCGCCGGCCCACCATGCGCTTGGCGTACTGGACGGGGATCCGGCGCTGGCCTTGCTCGACGAACACGACGCCGACGATGATGACCAGGGCGGCCGCACATACGGCCGCGAAGATCATCCCGCCCCGGCTCTGCAGGATCTGATTGCCCTCGGCGGGAATGCGGGCGGCGATGCCGACGAAGATCAACAACGACATGCCGTTGCCGATGCCGCGCTCGGTGATCAGCTCGCCCATCCACATCACCAGGGCGGCGCCGGCCGTCATCACCATCACGATGACGATCTCGGAGAAGATGGTCTGGTTGGCCAGAATGTCCAGCGAGCAGCCCTGGAGCAGACCGCCGTTGGCAGCCAGCGCCACGATGCTGGTGGCCTGCAGGACGGCCAGCGCGATCGCCAGGTAACGCGTGTACTGCGTCATCTTGGCCTGACCGGCCTGGCCCTCCTTCCTGAGCTCTTCGAACCGCGGGATGACCACGGTGAGCAGCTGCACGATGATGCTCGCGGTGATGTAGGGCATCACCCCCACCGCGAACACCGTGAGCTTCAGCAACGCGCCGCCGGAGAACAGATTGATCAGGGAATAGATCTGACCGGCCTGGCCGCCGCTGGCTTCCTTGATGCACTGCTGCACGTTGGGGAAGTTGACGCCGGGTGAGGGCAGCGCGGCGCCGACGCGGTACAGGACGACGATGCTCAGCGTGAAGAGGATCTTCCGTCTCAGGTCGGCTGTCCGCAGCGATGAGATGAAAGCCGAAAGCACTCTTCCTCCTGCGCAGCCGAACTCTGGTGGCGGCATGCCAACCGGGACTGGCCGGCTGGTTCCAATGTCTAATAGTTCCCGAGGTCATCTCGCGTCACGCGCCCAACACCGGCAGGCCAGGACATACGGCCAGCCAAGATCCAAGCGCGTCAAACCGTGTACGAGACTAACAGCTGGTGCGCACTGGTCCGTCCAGGGTGGCCTCCGCTGACAGCAGACGGTCAACTTTCCGGCGTACAGTCCCAGAAGCTCGTTATATTTGCTAAGTATCAGATCGCACGTTTTCGGGAGCAGCTAGATGACCCAAATAAGCAGCGCACGGTATGAGGGCGACACCTGGGACCTGGCGTCCAGCGTGGGCCTGACGGCCACGATGGTCGCGGCGGCGCGTGCCGTGGCGGCACGCGACACCGATGGAGCGGGCGCGGTGGCCACCGATTCCTTCGCCGAGCCGCTGGTCCGCGCGGTTGGCGTCGACTTCTTCTCCCGGCTGGCCAGCGGCGAGCTGGACCTGGCCGAACTGGACGAGGAGACGGCGACCGGCACGGTGCACTTCGCCAACGCGATGGCCATCCGGACCCGCTTCTTCGACGACTTCTTCGGCGCCGCGACCGAGGCCGGCATCCGGCAGGCCGTCATCCTGGCCGCGGGCCTGGACTCCCGCGCCTACCGGTTGCCCTGGCCGTCGGGCACCACCGTGTTCGAAGTGGACCAGCCTCAGGTGATCGAGTTCAAGACCGCGACGCTGTCCGGTTTGGGCGCTCAGCCGACCGCGGACCGGCGCACCGTGGCCGTCGACCTGCGTGAGGACTGGCCCGCCGCACTTCGGGAGGCCGGCTTCGACCCCACGCAACGCACCGCCTGGATCGCCGAAGGCTTGCTGGGCTACCTGCCGGCCGACGCCCAGGACCGGCTGCTGGATCAGATCGGCGCGCTCAGTGTCCCGGGGAGCCGGTTCGCAACCGAGGGCCTGCTGGACATCAACGAGATCAACCAAGAGGAACTGCGCACCCGGATGAAGCGGCAGAACGAGCGGTGGAGCCGCCACGGTCTGGACTTCGACATGGCCGCGCTGGTGTATTTCGACGATCGCACCGACGCGGGGACCTACCTGGCCGCTCACGGCTGGCAGACCACCAGTAGGCGCAACTCTGAGTTGTTCGCTCAGCACGGGCTGGAGCCGGCCTCCGGTGACGATGCGCCGTTCGGCGAGGTGGTCTACCTGAGTGCGGAGCGGCGGTAACCATGGCAAGCACTGAGCGGTCCGCCGGAGACAGCTGGGACCTGGCCTCGAGCGTCGGGGCTACCGCAACCATGGTCGCCGCCGCGCGGGCGGTGGCCTCCGCGCAGGACAACCCGATCATCGACGACCCGTTCGCGGCACCGTTGGTGCGGGCCGTCGGGCTGGATTTCTTCACCCGCCTGGTCAACGGCGACCTGCCGCTAGAGCAGGCGCTGCCCGACGCGGCCGACGGACGTGACCTGCAATTCGAGACGGACTCGATTGCGGTGCGCACCCGCTTCTTCGACGACTTCTTCCTCGGCGCGGCCCGCGAGGGGGTACGGCAGGCCGTGATCCTGGCAGCCGGACTCGACGCCCGGGGTTACCGGTTGTCCTGGCCGCGCGGCACCGTGGTGTACGAGGTCGACCAGCCCCAGGTCATCGCGTTCAAGAACTCAGCGATGGCGGCGCTGGGCGCGACTCCGTCCGCACACCGCAAGGCGGTCAGCATCGACCTTCGCGATGACTGGCCGGAAGCGTTGCGCCGCAGTGGATTCGACCCCTCTCAGGCGACCGCTTGGAGCGCCGAGGGCCTGCTGATGTACCTTCCGCCCGACGCGCAGGACCTGCTCTTCGACAACATCACCGCGCTCAGCGGACCCGGCAGCAGGATCGCCACCGAATACCATCCCGACTCGGGTGTACCGGTGAGCCAGCGCGCCCAGCAGTTCAACCAGCGCTGGGCGAACCTGGGTTGCGACATCAATCTGTCGACCCTGTTCTACGAAGGAGAGCGCAACAACGTGGTCGACTACCTGACCGCTGCGGGCTGGACGGTGAGCACCCGGCCACGACGGGAGTTCTACGCCGACTACGGCCGCGTCTTCCCCGACGACCCCGACTCGGCCACCATGCGCAACATCGTCACCGTCACCGCGAAACGCTGAAGCCGTAGAGGTCGTAGTTGTGCGGCAGTGGCTTACCGGGGTTGAGCCGATCGCCTGACAGGGTGGTGGCTCCGGCGTCGATCAGGTGAGCCAGGACCGCTTGACCGAGGAAGATCGACAGGTCCGCCCCTGGGCACACCTGAGGCCCGTGGCTGAAGAAGTTGTATGACCAGTCGCTGCCCGCGTCTCCGCTGACCCACTCGCCCGGCGAGAACCGGTCCGCGTACGGGATTCGCTGCCGGTTGCGGTGGTTGAAGACGTTGTAGATCAGCACCTGGCGTCCCTCCGGCAGCACGGCGCCATTGGGGAATTCGACGTCGCGGGTGGTGACCCGGCCGAACAGCTGGGTGGTGGGCCACAGCCGCATGGCTTCGAATAGGCACCCGGCCAGGTACTCCAGCTTGGCGATTCCCGCGGCGGAGCTTATGTCCGCATCGGCCATCTCCGCCTTGACTTCGTTGAGCTGCTCGTCGTGGCTGGACAGCACCCCGAGTGTGCGAAATGTGTTGGCCGCCAGCGTGTCTCCCATTGCGAACATCCAGTGCACCAACTGGCCGGCGGGGTTGGAGCCCGGGTCGGGCGCCTGCGGCACCAGTGCGGCCAGACTGCCTTCCGCAGGGCTGGCGAGATAGCTCTCCAGCCGGGCGATGAACTCGCCGTACTGCGGCGCCGGCTCGTCGGGCATCTTGTTGCCGGCCGACATCATCTCGCCGAGCAGCTCGGTGAGGCCCTCGTCGTCTGCGGCGGGATCACCGAACAGCACCCGCCGCGTCATCCGCTGAAAGGCCTTGTTGGCGGCCGGCCAGTCGATCTTGTCGCCGGACAGCGCCTCGGCGGTCTGGGCAGCGACGTCCGCGAACGGTTGGGCCAGCCGGTGTACGGGTTTGCCGGTATCCAGCACCGCCTCGGCGAACTTCCGCCGTTGCTCCCACGCCCGTCCCTGGGACAGGGTCAGGGCCTCGGGCTGAAATGCCTTCATGCCCTTGCGTTTCGCCTCCGGGTCCGACGCGAAAGGATCGGGAGAACCACCCAGCACGAACTTCAGGTCGTCGGGGTGGTGCACCAGCAGCGCCTCGTCCTTAGCGACGCGCACATAGAACGGCGCCGGACCGTAGCTGCGCACCATCCCGTCCACCAGTCGGTAACCCAGGTAGTCGGCTCCGACGGTGGAGGCCACCCGGCTGGGCAACTCCCGTTTGTTGAACAGGCCCAACACCACGTTGGGGACGGCGACCTGAGCCGTGAACCTGATGCCTTCCAGCGTGGAGGCGTGCTTGAAATCCTCAGCCACGGGTTAGGACCCCCAGGGGATGTAGGCACGCACGGTGTCGGCGAGTTGCACCACCCGGCGCTTCTTACCCTCGGCCGGCGCACCCAGCTTCGGCCACGGGGCGAACACCCGCTCCACATCGCCGATCACCGTCTCCAGCTCCGGGTAGTGGCGCAGCAGCACGTCTTTCATCGTCGTGTGATTCACCCAGTCGTAGCCGATCTGGGTGTAGACCTCGGGCCGGAAGTCCTTGGTGAAGAACCGGTCGCTCTTCAGCCGTCGGGACGCCATCAGGATGAAGATACGAAAAGCGGTGTCGGAGAAGCCGAACCCCTTGGGTGGCTGCTCGGCCTGCATTCCGATCTGCAGATCCACCGCGTCGACGTCGCCGTTGTAGACCTCGTTGATCTCCTTGGCCCACTGCTTGTTGGGCGTGATGTCGTCGATGCTCTTGCGACGGGGCATCCGCAGGGCTTCGCGGAAGTCGTTGTAGCGGGGCACTCCGCGTTCCCGGTCCCGCACGATGTCCAGCGTGGCCAGGTCGGTGACCTGACCGTCCACCCGCGTCAACTGGCGCAGTGCGTTCGGGTAGTTGTGCAGGCACACCGCTCCAGCGCTGGCCAGACCGAACGAGTACCACATGTCGCCGAATTCCATCCGGTCCATGAAGTCACGAGTGAAACGCCCTTGCAACTCGGTGAATTCGCGCTTCTCCAGATGCTCACCCGATGCCAGCGAGAAGAAGTTCCAGTCGTCGGGGATCAGTGGGTGCATGCGGTAGACCGAGACGAATTCCTCGGTCAGGGAGAACGGCGCGGAGTGGTGATCGGTCGGCGAGCCGATGATGCCCGACAAAGCTTCGCTGTCTCCGACGCGGCCGATGCGGTCCCGGAACGTCTCACCGAGGGCGCCGTACCAGTTGGCGTTCATGCCGATCTGCAGTGCGGGGTGGCGCAAGACGCACGTCGTCCACTCGACGGTGTGGATCTTGGCGATCAGCGCCGAGACCACCAGGACGCCGAGTTCGAACAGTCGCTGGTCGTCGAAGCTCGGGTATGCCTTCTTCAGGGCGTCGCACACGGCGTTGTGTTCGCGGGCGAAAAGGGTGTGCAGGATGCCGACTCCGACCCACCAGTTCTCCCGCATGCCGGTCAGGTCGATACCGGGGATGTCACTCTTGGGCAGTCGGCCGTCGTCGCCGACCTTGATCTTGCCGTCGACAAAGGTTCGCACCTCGGCCTGGCGCTCCCTGCCGCTGCCGTAGATCTGCGACCCGTCCCACCAATGGGTTTCAACGTTGCTGAACACCGGCGCCGGACAGCCGTCCACGATTTCACCGCGCGGCGGGATGGTGCAGCGAATCCGCATCGGATCCTCGGGGAACTCGTCACCCTTGCGTAGCGGGATGTCGATTGTCTTGTCCGCCAGACCATCGCCGTGGAAGAACCAGTTGTGGTTTTCGAACTGCAGCCATGCCGCGGCCAGCGCGTTGATGATTCCGGCGGGCTTGAATTCGTCGCGCGCCATCAGCCGCCGGCTGATCAGCCGCGGGTCCGGGTCGAGCAACCGCTTTGTATCGGTGACGGTCTTCGCGAGCGGGACGTTGCGCCCGAAGCCGGTTCCCTTTGCCCCCATCCATGGTTCGGAGAGGTCGTTCCAGGTGCCGTCCGGGGTGCGCGCCCGCTTGACCTCCTCGGTGGCCTCCCCCAGATCGTCCTTGGGACGGATTCCGTCACCTTCAAAAAGGTTGTGGTCGCGTAGATCATTGCGCAGTCCAGCCAGCGCCTTGAGTTGCAGAACCAGCGAAGGATGCTCATACCATTGACGACTCACCTGGACCACCGTTCTGTAGATGTCGCCAAGGCCCAGTGGGAATGCGAGGAAAACGCAAGAGGCACACAGATATTCGCGCCAACTCGGCAGCTCTGCTCGACCGATGGCACATGACCCCCCGCAAGTGGGCTGTGACGGTAATACGGACGGCTCGATCTTAAGCGCGTGTGACGAGCGTGTAAATGAAGTTGCGTCCTACCCGGGGATCAGCCGGGATTGGCGGCGGGTGCCCGAACGACCATCGGCACGGCCGGGAAGGCCCATGCCATCTCCGAGCGCGACTTGCGCAGCGCCGCCGTGCCGTAGCCCTTCTTGCGGTGCTCGGGGTGGATCCAAATCCTGACGTTCACCTCACCGTTCAGCAGTTCGCCGAACACCATGCCGACCTTCTCACCGGAATCGACGGCAACGAACCACACGGCCTCTTCGTCGTGCAGACGCTTGAGCGCCTTGCTGATCTCGTCGTCGATGCTGCCGGCCGGAGCGCCGGATCCGTCGCCGGCAAACTTGATCTCGTCGGTGCGGGTGGTGAAAATGTCACGGTCCTCGGCAGCGGAGAAGGGCCGCAGCTCGAGAGTCTCCCCCGAACTTGCCGGCCGGTCGCCGAGGGCGAAGCTGAGTTGGTTGTTCAGGTCGTCGAGCTCCGCGAGGATCTTCGCGCGCGCGTCCTGGGTCAGCTGTTCGAAGGACATACTCATCACGGCTTCAGCAGCCAGATGCGAGGTACCCAGCAGCGCGACGATCGCCTCGACCGCCGCCGGCTTGTTCTTGGCCTCGACAATGGCATCAGCGACCTCGTGCCGGCGCTCCAACGCGGCAAGCAAAGCGTCTGCGATCTCTCGACGGGCTGCGGTCTGGTCGTGGTCAGTCATTGCACTAGCGTAGAACGACGGACGCGTGAACGCGCCATCAGTCAGGCCAATCGCGATCCGCTGAGCTCCAGGAAGCGCCGGTACCTGTCCTTCGTCGGCCGCACCCAGTCAGGACGCGGTTCGACGACCCGCTCAACCGCGGCCCAGCGGGCCGCGTCGGTGATCACCGATTCCAGTCCCACCGCCATCCGCGCGAGAAACGCAGCGCCCAGCGCCGCCCCCTCGGCGACCGCGGACACCTCGACGGGCCGACCGGTCGCGTCGGCAATGGCCTGCATCCACGGTTGGACGCGGGTCCCGCCGCCGCAGGCGATGATGCGACGCACCGGCGCGCCGCTCAACTCGAGGATCTGCCGGACCACGAAGCCCGACGCCTCGTAGGCGGCCCGCCGCACGGATGCGGCGTCCTGGGTGAGATCGACGCCGTGCAGGGCCGCGCGCCGATCGGGGTCGTGGAACGGCGTGCGTTCACCGCGGATGTAGGGCAACCACACCGGCACCCGCCGCGGGTCGGAATTGAGCGAATCAGCTTGCGCAACAACATGATCCATCCAACCGAGGAACAATCCGCCGGCATTGCTGGCCCCGCCGATCTGGCTCTTTCCCACCGCGGTGTGCGGAATCGTCCACAACCCGGGTACCTGGCGGGCTTCGGGAACGGTGATCCAGACAATCAGGGTGGTGCCGCACAGGACGAGGACGTCGCCGTCGTGATCGGCACCGGCGACGATCTGCTCGCACAGGGCGTCGATGGCGCCGGTCGCCAGCACCGCCGCTGTTCCCCGGACCTGTCCCACCGGTTTGCCGAACGTCTCGACGCGCGGCATCTGATCGACCGTGGCACCGCAGTCGGCGAGGGCCGCCGCATTCCAACCCGTCCCGTCGAAAAGTGGCAGCGAGGTGATCGCGGTGGCAAAGTCGATCACCGCTTCGCCCGCCAGCGAGTGATTTGCGACGGCGGGCGCCGGCCAGTACCCCGCGGCGCCAGGGGCCGCCGCGGCCGTCCAGCGCAGGAACTCGGCGGCCTCGCCCACGGCGGGCACGGGTTGCTCCGCGGCGTCGGGCACCCGGCCGCGGCTGTCGCCGTACAGCAACCCCGGGGTGAGGGGCCGGCCTTCGGCGTCGACAGCGGTCAGAGACGGCACCATCGACGACACGGCCACCGCTTTGGCGCCTGGCCGGTTCAGCCGGCGCAGCGCCGTGAGGGGTCCCTCCCGCCAGGCTTCTTCTGCGTTGTGCTCCAGCCGGTCGGGGGCCGGGACCAGCAGCTGATGCGGAATGCGCGCCCGCGCGTGCACCCGGCCGCTTTCGTCGACCGCCACCGCCTTCGCCGCCGTCGTGCCGACGTCGATGCCGATTGTGACGTCTTCGCGTGACACGGGCGCCACGGTACGCCAGCATTGGGTTTCGTGACATCTCGACCACGTGCCCTGGTGACGGCCCCGCTGCGCGGCCCGGGGTTCGCCAAGCTCGCGGAACTTGCCGACGTGGTCTACGACCCCTGGATAGAACAGACGCCGCTGCGCATCTACAACGCCGGACAACTGGCCGAGCGGATCACCGCCGAGTCCGCCGATATCGTTGTGGTGGAGAGTGATTCGGTGAAAGGGCCGGTGTTCGAGTTGGGGCTGCGGGCGATCGCGGCAACCCGGGGCGACCCCAACAACGTCGACGTCGCCGGTGCCACGGCGGCCGGCATCCCGGTGCTCAACACCCCGGCCCGCAATGCCGACGCGGTCGCGGAGATGACGGTCGCGCTGCTGCTCGCGGCCACCCGCCGGCTGGTCGCTGCCGACGCGGATGTGCGCAGCGGCAACATCTTTCGTGACGGCAGCATCCCCTATCAGCGGTTCCGCGGCTGGGAGATCGCCGGGCTCACGGCCGGGCTGGTGGGCCTGGGCGCTGTCGGCCGGGCGACCCAGTGGCGGCTGTCGGGGCTGGGCCTGCGGGTCATCGCGCACGATCCGTACTGCGACGACGCCCACCACACGCTGGAGCAGCTGCTGGCCGAGTCCGACGTCGTCTCCCTGCACGCACCGGTCACCGACGACACCGTCGGGATGATCGGAGCGCAACAGTTTGCGGCGATGCGCGACGGCGTCGTGTTCCTCAATTCCGCGCGGGCCCAGCTGCACGACACCGACGCCCTGGTCGGCGCGCTGCAGACCGGCAAGGTGGCGGCGGCGGGCCTGGACCACTTCGCCGGCGAATGGCTGCCCGCCGATCACCCGCTGACCACGATGCCCAACGTCGTGCTGACCCCGCACATCGGCGGCGCCACATGGAACACTGAGGCACGGCAGGCACAGCTGGTCGCCGACGATCTGGAAGCGCTGCTGTCCGGCGGGAGGCCCGCCCATATCGTCAACCCGGAGGTGCTGGGCTCATGAAATTCGTTGAGAACGCGGAAGACGCCGTGCTGGCGGCGGCCAAGGACATGCTGCGCCGCGGTCTGGTGGAGGGCACCGCAGGCAACATCTCGGCGCGACGCTCCGACGGCAACCTGGTGATCACGCCCTCATCGGTCGACTACGCAGACATGGCCCTCGATGACTTGGTCCTGGTGGACCCCGACGGCGGCGTGCTGCAGGCGAAGGACGGGCGCATGCCCTCGACCGAGATGCAGCTACACCTGGCCTGCTATCAGGCGTTCGACGACATCGGCAGCGTCATCCACAGCCACCCGGTGTGGGCCACCATGTTCGCCGTCGCTCATCAGCCGATCCCGGCCTGCATCGACGAGTTCGCGGTGTACTGCGGCGGCGACGTGCGCTGCGCCGAGTACGCCGCATCGGGTAGTCCCGACGTCGGCGCCAACGCGGTCAAGGCACTGGAAGGACGGGGCGCCGCCCTGATCGCCAACCACGGCCTGGTGGCCGTGGGCCCGCGTCCCGATAAGGTGATGCACATCACCGCACTGGTCGAGCGCACGGCGCAAATCGCCTGGGGCGCAAGGGCACTCGGTGGATATGTGCCGGTTCCCGAGGAAGTGAACCGCAACTTCGCCGGTGTGTACACCTACCTGCGCAGTCTCTGACGCCGTCATGCGCCCATTGTGAATTCTGCGACGCGACGCGCCGTGGATACGTCGCCTGTTTCACACCCGCCGAGGAGGAATTGATGGCTGCGGTTGAACTGGGACGCGCCACCGTGAAGCGGGTGCTGGAGTTGCGGTTCGACCTGCCGACCCGCGCCTTCCCGCACACGCCGCCCGCCGGGTGGCGCGACAATGCCGACCTGTTGGCGCCCGATTTCTTCGACCCCGATACCGATCAGTGGCACATCGCGATCCAGAGCTGGGTCATCGAGGTCGACGGACTGACCGTCGTCGTGGACACCGGCGTCGGCAACGACCGGACCCGTCCGCAGATGCCGCCGCTGGACCACTTGAAAACCGGCTATCTGGCGGCGCTGCAATCGGCCGGCGTCGACCGCACCGCTGTCGACGTCGTGGTCAACACCCACGTCCACTCCGATCACGTCGGATGGAACACCATGCTGCACGACGGCGCGTGGTTGCCGACGTTCCCGAACGCCCGATACCTGGTCCCGGAACCCGACTACCGCCACTTTCACCCGGACGGGGCAGCGGCACAACAGAATCCGCGCACCGAAGATGAGGAGCTGCAGCAGCGCGGCAACCGGCTGGTGTTCGAGGACAGCGTCCTGCCCGTGGATGCCCAGATCGTCCAATGGTCGGAGAACTTCGAGATCAGTCCCTCGCTGCGGTTACGCCCCGCGCCGGGACACACTCCCGGCTCCTCGGTGCTCTGGCTCGACGCGGGCCGTCCGGCGGTCTTCGTCGGCGACCTCACCCACAACCCCATACAGGTGCGCCGCCCCGACGACCCCTGCGCCTTCGACATCGACCAGGCTGCGGCCGCCGTCACTCGCCGCCGGATCTTCTCCGAAGCCGCCGCGTCCGGTGCGGCCGTCGTACCCGCGCACTACCCCGGACACGGGGGTGCCACGCTGCGCGCCGTGGCCGACCGGTTCGAGATCGACCACTGGCTGGACATCGAGCCGCTTTAGCTCAAGGTCACCGGCACGGATTCGTACACGGTCATGTTGTTGGCCAGGTGTGGTAGCCGTAGCCTGGGCTCGCCCAGTTCAATGTTGTTGGTGGGCAGCAAAATCTCGTCGAGCGCCGCCCTCACCTCCGCCCGGGCCAGCATCGCCCCCAGGCAGTGATGGGCGCCGCCGCCGCCGAAAGACTGATGCGGGTTGGGATCACGACTGATGTCGAAGCGGTAAGGGTCGGTGAAGACGTCCTCGTCGCGGTTGGCCGAACGCAGCATGGTGACCACCCGTGCGCCCTCCGGAATCATGGTGTCGCCCAGCACCACGTCCCTGGTCGCGCCACGCACCCAGAACATGATCGGCGTGGAGTAGCGGATCACCTCCTCGACCGCGGTGGGGCGCGCCTGCGGATCGTCGCGGTAGCGCGCCGTCTGGTCCGGATTGGCCACGAACGCGCGGATGCCGTCGCACAACGCATTTCGGGTGGTGTCCGCCCCGGCCAGGCCGAGAATGAAGAAGAAGATCTCCAGCTCGTTGGCGGGCAGCAGAAAGCTCTCCCCCGATTCCGCGGTGATCTCCGTGGTGCACAGCGCGCTCCAGATGTCGTCCACGGGATGTTGACGTTTATGGGCGGTCAGCTCGCTGGCGTATTGGAACAACTCGAGGAAAGGCATCACGTCGTCGCCGTCGGGGACCGACAGTTGCCCGCCGGCGGTCTTGAGCACTTTGTCGATCAGTTCGAACACGCGCGGCCGGTCGGCCCCGGGTATCCCGACGATATCCCCGATCACCGAAATCGGCAGTCCCGCAGCCAGATCGACGAATTCACCCCCGCCATCGCGTAACAACACGCCGGCCATGTCCTTGGCGCGGGCACGAATGCCGTCCTCCAGCTTGGCCACGGCGCGCGGCGTGAAGGCGCGTGTGATGACTCTGCGGCGAATGGTGTGATCCGGTGGATCCAGACTCACGATGGCCGGATACGCGTCGAACAGCGGCACATCCTGGATGAGCGGTCCTCGGGTGGCGGTGAACGACTCGTGATCGCGATGCACCCGCGCGACGTCGGTGTGTCTGGTGCACACCCAGAATTCGCGGCCGACAGCCGATTTGACGTCGTCGGTGAGTTCCTGGTGGAACACGGGGGTACCGGCCCGCAACTGCGCGAACAATGCGTCGGGAAACTCCGACGCCCACAATTCGGGGTCGGCGAGGTCGATCACCGTATCCGTCATGAAGCCCCCTTGATCTCGTTGCGCAGGCCGCTCAGGATCAGGCGCAAGCCGTAGGAGAACATCCCGTCGCTGGGCCCGTCGCCGGTGCGGCGGAGATGTTCAAGCTGCACCGAACCCAGCAGGTGCACGTACAGCGCAGCGTGCGCCGCCTCGAAATGCTCAGCCCGCAAACCTGCTTCGTGCAGGATGCGGCGGGTCGCCCGGTCCATCTCGGTTGCCGCCGCGGTGTGCGGATGCCCCTGCAGCAGCCCGGCGATCCCCGGGACCTCGACAAGCACCTGCCAGGCGTTCATATAGAGCGCAACCAGCCGGGATTCCCAGTCGCCCTGCTGTGGCACCTCGATCTGCGCCAGTACCGATTCGATCAGCAGATCGAGCAGTTCGGATTTGTCGCGGACGTGGTAGTACACCGAGGACGGCCGGGTGCCCGCTTCGGCAGCCAACTCCCGCATCGTCACCTTGTGCACGCCGACGCGTTTGGCCAGTTGCCACAGGTGCTTGGTCAGATGCTCGCGATCCAGAGCGCCGTAGCGCAGTACCGGCGCCTCCATGCCGCCCCCATTTCGAACAATGTTCCGATTAGAACAGTGTTCGAGTCGGGCTGTCAACGGTTACCGTTGGGCATGCGGCAAGTCGTGCAATGGTCCACCGGCAATATCGGCAAGCGGGCGCTGGGCATCCTGCTCGACCGCGACGACCTGCACGTCGCGGGTGTCCATGCCTTCGGTGCCGACAAAGTCGGTTGCGACGCCGGTGTGCTGGCCGGCCGAGAACCCATCGGGTTGGCGGCAACCGACGATGTCGACGCCCTGCTGGACCTGGCGCCGGATTGCGTGAACTACCTGCCGCGCCTGATCGACTACGAGTTGGTGGCCAGGATGCTGGGCCGCGGCATCAACGTCGTCACGACGGGTGATTTCCTGACCGGCAGCCACCATCCGACGGAGCGCGCGGCCCTCGAAGCGGCCGCCCGTTCCGGTGGCGCGACCTTCCTCGGCACCGGGTTCGAGCCCGGTTTCATCAACGTAGTGGCGGGTTTTCTCACCGGCGCGTGCCCTCGCGTGCGCAACGTCCGGTTGGCGGAGACGTTGGACTGCACGACCTATCCGGTGCGCGACGCCTGGCGGGTGCTGGGGTTCGGCAAGCCGCCGCGGCAACGGGTCACGCCGATCGACCCGGCCACCCAGCGGTTCGGCCTCGGGTACTTCGAAACGCTGGACATGGTGGCCGCCATGCTGGGCGCCGAACTCGACGGCAAGGAGGCATTCGTCGAAAACGCGGTGGTGAAGCAGGATTTGGATCTCGGCTGGACGACCTACGAGGCCGGTACCGTGGGTGGCCAGCGCCGGACCTACCGAGGGTTGCGCAACGGGAGACCGGTGATTGAGCTGGCCATCTGTTGGACCATGAGCGGCGACGGGCTCGATCCGCAATGGGAGGATCCCGAGGGTTTCAGCATCGTGATCGATGGGGAGCCGTACGTCGACGCGACGATCCGCTTCGGGAAACCCGGACAGGACGCGATGACCGTGCTGATGGACAGCACCGCGGTCGCGGCTGTCAACGCCATCCCCTTCGTGTGCGAGGCGGCGCCGGGGGTTATGACGCCGATAGACCTGCCGATCACCGGATCATATGGGTCGCTGAACTAACGGCGACCCGAGAGCGCATGCCCGGCACGCCACTGACGAGGCGAGCCGCCGTGCGCCCGGCTGAAGAGCCGGCTGAAATAGCCCGCGTCGGAGATGCCGACACGTCGCGCGATTTCACCGATGGGGAGATCGGTCTCGGCCAACAACTCCCGCGCTTCGGCCATACGCCGTTCGATGATCCACTCCTGCACCGTCCGTCCGGTACGCCGACGGACCACCGTGGTCAGGTGCCCGGGCGTCATCCCCACCTCCCCGGCCACGTCGCGCAGCGACAACGACTCACCGAGTCGGCGGTCGATCACCGCGAACACGTCGGCCAGCAGCGGTTCGCCACTGCGGCGCAGACCGTCGACGATGTCACCGGCCAGGCGGGCCAATTCGATCAGCAGTAGGGTCAGGTGCGCCAATGTCGCCTGTCGATAGCTTTCCCGGCGTAGCGCAAGTTCACTTTCGATGGAGTCGATCGTGCTGTCCCACAGTGATTTACGGTCACCAGGCAGCTGCAGCCGCAACACCCCGCCGGATTCCCCGTGCAGGAACGGGAACAGCAGCGGGTGCGTCCGCCAGGCAGGCCAGGGCGAGCGCGCGTCCTCACCCAGGGCGACCGGATCGAAGAACACCGCCACCCCGTCCCCGATCGGAAAGACCTGCTTCGGATCGAGCACCTTGCCGGGAGCCGCCACGTAGACCACGCCGGCCGCGGGCACATACCAGAGCGCCGGAAAATCATGGATGTGCGGACGGCCCTCGGCGAACTCGTGGTAGCGGACCACTGAAACGGGAGGTGTTCCGGGATCGGTCCGGTACCGGTAGACGGGCACGCCATCGCGGTGGCGGCTGAGCCGGGTGGCTTGCGTCATACTGCCAAAGATAGTCCAAGTCGAGGCAATGATCACCCAATCATGCTGTTGCCGAGACGGCAATTATGGACGCTATGACCAAGCATCATCCAAATGACTATCTGCCTGCGACCGGTCACCAGGCGCTCCTGCCCGCCTACGACCTCATGTCCCGCGTCATGGGATTCAACAACGTCTACCAGAAGCTGATCCGGCAGGCCGAACTTGCCGACGGACAACGCGTGCTGGAAATCGGCTGCGGCACCGGCAATGTGATCATCCGAGCCAAGCGGTCCCGGCCCGGGATCGAGGCGGTGGGATCCGACCCCGACCCTCGGATACTCGACCGGGCGCGGCGAAAAGCCGCTGGATTAACCGGCATTCGGTTCGACCATGGTTATGCCCAACGGTTGCCGTACGCCGACGGCGAGTTCGACCGGGTGCTGTCATCGATGATGCTGCACCATGTCGGCGACGACGCGAAGCCCGAGGTTGCCGCCGAGATTTTCCGCGTGCTGCGCCCGGGTGGGCGGTTGCATCTCGTCGACATCGCCGGTGGCACGCACGCCCACCACGGCGTCCTGGCACGGCTGGTGAAACGCAATCCGCACTTCAGCGAGAACATCGGCGACGCGGTTCCCCGGCTGCTGAGTGAGGCCGGGTTCGAGTGCAGCGAGGTTGCCACGCAATCGCAAGGGGTGGTCGGACAACTCGCGTATTACCAGGCCGTGCGTCCGGCATAGGCGGGTCAGCATCTGATGTCAGAACTTTCGGTCGCGAGCAGTGCGCTTCTGCCGTGAGCGAAATGCGGCTCTGCCGAGCGGGTTTGGCGCGAATGGTTGTCGGTGGCCCTTCGTAAAATCGTGGGTATGGCATCGAGTACGCGTGAGGAGATCGTCGAGGTCTTCGACGCGTCCGACGAGATGCAGGACCGGCTGTGCGCGTTGAGCTTTGAGTCGCTGACCACCCCGGAGCTGCTGCGGGCCCTCGAGCGCGAGGAACGCCGGGAACGCCGCTCGCGGTCGGTACGTCACGCGCTGATCAACCAGCTCACAACCCAAGCCACCGAAGAAGAACTCGGCGGCAAACTCCCCGCCGCACTCGCCGACCGACTGCGCATCACCAAAGCCGACGCCAACCGCCGCATCGCCGAAGCCGAAGACCTCGGCCAGCGACGCGCACTCACGGGCGAGCCTTTACCACCACAATTGAGCGCCACCGCTGCCGCGCAACAGGAGGGTCTGGTCGGCGACGCGCACATCAAAGTGATCCGCGACTTCATCGCCCACCTACCTGCCACCGTCGACGTGGGCACCTGGGAAGCCGCCGAAAAAGACCTCGCCGGCAAAGCGTGTGACTTCCGCCCCGACCAGGTCGCCAAATACGCCCGCGAACTGATGGCAGTGCTGCACCCGGACGGCGACTACACCGACGAGGAATGCGCCCGCAAACGCGGCCTGATCCTGGGGCCCCAGCAGTACGACGGCATGTCGCGCATCACCGGCCTGATCACCCCCGAACTACGGGCGTTGATCGAAGCGCTGTGGGCCAAACTCGCCGCCCCCGGCGCCGCCAACCCCGAGGACGACACGCCCGTCCTCGACGGCGCACCCGATGACGACGCCGCCCGCCGCGACACCCGCAGCCAACCCCAACGCAACCACGACGCCATGGTCACCGCCATTCGGGAGCTGTTCGCCTCCGGCGAGCTGGGCACCCACAACGGCCTACCCGTCAGCATCATCGTCACCACCAGTCTCAAAGACCTCGAGGCCGGGGCGGGACGCGCCCGCACCGCCGGGGGCACCCGGATCGCCCTGCCTGTCCTGATCCGCTGGGCCGCCAACTCCCACCATTACTTGGCCGTGTTCGACCGGGCCAAGCCGCTGGCGCTGTTTCACACCAAACGCTTGGCGAACCTGGCTCAGCGAATGATGTTGCTGGCCAAAGACGGTGGCTGCACCCGGCCGGGTTGCGACGTCCCCGGCTACCACACCCAGGTGCACCATGCCAGCGGCTGGAGGAACACCCACGTCACCGACATCCACGACCTCACCCTCGCCTGCGGTCCGGATAACCGCCTCGCCGAAAAAGGCTGGACCACCCGCAAAAACGCCAAAGGCGACACCGAATGGCTCCCGCCCGCGCACTTGGACCACGGCCAACCGCGAATAAATACATTCCACCACCCGGAAAAACTGTTCACCCCCGACCCAAGCGAGGATGATGACGAACCCGATTGACCGGGCTTGAGACGATGCATACCTAGCGCTGGTCGATCGCCACCTTGACCGCGCCGCTGCGCGAACACCGCCATCTCGTCGGGCACCGAATCAGGAACCGGGAACAGCATGCTGTCGTGCGCCGGCATCAACTCCGCGGATCCGCCGGTGACATCGGCGGACACGCCGGTGTGGATGCCGGGTTCGATGTCGCCGTCGGTGAAGCTCCAGCACAGGCTGTAGTCGCCGCCGTGGCAAGCCGGACACGGCGGGTGGATGCCACGCGGCCCACAGGAGAGCCACGGGTTGAGCACCACGCGCTGACCGACCTCGATCCCACGGGCTTCCGGCCCCAACTCGACAACATCGGCCACCACCTCGTGGCCCATTACCTGCGGGAAAGAACAGAACGCGGCCAGGGCGTTGTCGGCGTCATCCGCGCCGAAGTCCATCAGTATCTGCTTGGAGTCCGACCCGCAGATACCCGTCAACCGGGGTCGGGTGATCACCCAATCGTCATGCAGCAGAATGGGATCCGGAATCTCACGCAATGCGGTGGGAGTCCGGGCGAGGTTCTGGACAAGCGCACCCGCGTCCGCTGGAACATCACGGGGCCCGGGCGACACCCCGTAGACGAGTGCCCTCACGGTTGCGCCATGCCGGCGATGAACGCGTCGAGATCGGCGTTCTTGGCATCGACCACCGCTTTGAGGTCGGGCAGGTAGTGCTCGAAACGGTCGCTGTCCATTGCCGCGATGATGCCCTCGGCAACCTCTTCCGGCGTGACCTTGGGTCCGGTGTATGCGGGCGGCTCGTTGTCGGGCTGGTCCCAGATCTCGGTGTCAACCGGACCGGGCTGGATCAATTTCACCGAGACGCCGGTGTCCGCCAGGTCGATGGCCATCGCCTCGGTCCAGCCGCACAGGGCGAACTTGCTGGCGCAGTATGCGGATTCGGTAGCAATGCCGAGCCGGCCGGCAACGCTCGACACGTTGATGATGGTGCCGGCACGCCGGGCCAGCATGCGCGGCAGCAGCGCGAGCGTCAGCCGCATCGGCGCGATGAAGTTGACTTGCATGACATTCTCCACCTCGAACGGCTTGAGCGCGGTCACACTGCGCCGCTTGGGAATTGCGGCGTTGTTCACCAGGATGTCGATGCCGCCCATGGCGTGCCATGCCTGCAGCGCCAGCCTGCTGGCCGTGATGCCGTCGGCGAGGTCGGCGACCCACATCAGCGAGTCCGGTGAGCTGTCACGGCAGTCAGCCAGGACGTCGGCCAGCCGGTCTTCGCGGCGCGCCACCACACCCACCGTCGCGCCCCGGGCGGCCATCGCCCGAGCCAGGGCCGCACCGATTCCCGATGACGCACCCGTGATGAGGACGTGTTTGCCTTCCACCTTGCCGCTACTCATCGCTTCAGCGTGCCCTACCCAGACTGCCGACCGGAACCTATTCGGGCCAATTTGCGGGGGCGGAAATGCGGCGGGCGGGCCGAACGTTGTATAGACGACACTAACCGCGACAGATAGGACGCGCATGCCACGCGCTCACGACGACAACTGGGATCTCGCGTCGAGTGTCGGCGCCACCGCGACCATGGTCGCGGCCGGCCGCGCGATGGTGACCAAGGCTCCCGACGGCCTGATCAAAGACCCCTTCGCCGAACCGCTGGTGCGGGCGGTCGGTGTGGACTTCTTCACCAAGATGCTGGACGGGGAGCTGGAAACCGAGGCGCTCGAGGACTTCAAGCCTGAGCGGGTACAGGCGATGATCGGCGGAATGGGAGTGCGCACCAGGTACTTTGACGAATACTTCAGCGCCGCGACCGAATCCGGTATCAGGCAGGTGGTGATCCTGGCGTCCGGATTGGACGCGCGTGCCTACCGGCTGCCCTGGCTCGACGGGACGGTCGTCTACGAGATCGACCAACCCCAGGTCATCGAGTTCAAGACAACCGCCCTCGCCGACATCGGGGCCGAACCGACCGCCACACGGCGCACCGTGGCCATCGACCTGCGCGGCGACTGGCCCTCCGCACTCAGGCAGGCCGGCCTGGACCCGTCACAGCCGACGGCGTGGCTCGCCGAAGGGCTGCTGATCTACCTGCCCCCGGAAGCTCAAGACCGGTTGTTCGACAACATCACTGCGCTCAGCGCCCCAGGCAGCACCGTCGCGACCGAATTCGTGCCCGGCATAGTCGATTTCGACGCGGAAAAGGTCCGTGAAATGTCCGGCCGGTTCCGCAACCACGGGTTGGACATCGACATGGCCTCGCTGGTGTACTCCGGGTCGCGCACCCATGTCGTCGACTATCTGCGCGACAAGGGCTGGCAGGCCGACGGGGTGACGCGGACCGAGCTGTTCAAGCAACACGGTCTACAGCTTCCCGCCCCCGGCGATGACGACCCGCTCGGCGAGATCATCTTCATCAGCGCGACGCTGACCTAGCGGCGATCGCCATCGAACGTAGCCGGGTCGCCGCCATCTGGCCAGCCTCAGAAGCGCGACTGACCTGCCCACAGCACGCGGGCACCACTCAGCGTCTGCTCGACGTTGTCGACGATCCCGGCCACCGAGCGGGTGAGCAGCGCACCGACGGCCTCGGGCAACGAGGCCGCGCCGGGCTGTGACGACGCCCGCGGGCGCAGCATGTCCAGCAACGACGATCCCGGATAGCTCAGCACCCGAACCTCGGTGTCCGGGTCCAGCCCGGCCAGTACCTTCGCGCGGCGCACCGCGGTGCGGAAGCCACCGAGCTCATCGACCAGCCCTCGCTCCAGCGCGTCGGCGCCCGTCCAAACCCGGCCGCGTGCAACGGTATCCACGTCTTTGGTGGTCAGGTTGCGGCCGTCTGCGACGCGCTGCACGAAGTCGGTGTAGAACAGGTCGGCGTCGGCCTCCTGCCGGGCCTGCTGCTCCGGAGTGAACGGGGCGTCTATCGACCAGGCATCGGCATTCGCGTTGGTGCGCACCGTGTCCGAGCCCACCCCCAACCGGTCCTTGAGGTCGCGCACCACCAACTTCCCGGTGATGACACCGATCGAGCCGGTGATCGTTCCGGGGTTGGCGACTATCGCGTCGGCGGCCATCGAGACGTAGTACCCGCCGGACGCGGCGACCGAGCCCATCGACGCCACCACCGGCTTGCCGCGTTCGCGGGCTCGTTTCACCTCGCGCCAAATGGTTTCCGATGCGGTCACCGAACCACCGGGACTGTCCACGCGGACCACGATCGCCGACACCGAATCGTCGGCCGCCACCTCGCGTAGCGCCGCCGCGATGGTGTCGCCGCCGGCGTTCGACGGGCCGAAAGGCACGCCCTGCGGCCCGCCCCGACCGTTGACGATCGCGCCTTCGACGGTGACCACGGCGATGGTGGGCCTGGCGCGCCGCCCCGGGATGGGGGGCACCGGCGGCGTCAGACGCGACCGGGCCGAACCCGCGTAGCGCGCCAGGTACATCCGCGGCGGCTTCTCCTCGGCGTCGGCGTCATCGTCTTGCGAACCCGTTGTCCCGCCGGCCAATTCCGCCATGCGGGCGTAGGCCTCGTCGCGGAATCCGATGTGGTCGACCAGCCCCGAGGCCAGGGCGTCGTCGCGCATCAGCGGAGCGCGATCGGCCATCGCGTCCAAGTCCTCGACAGTGATCTTGCGCGACTCGGCCACCGCCTGCCATACCTGGCTCTGCAGGCTCTCCAGCATGCGGGTGACCGCTTCGCGGTGCGCGTCGGTGAAGCCGTCTTCGGTGAAAAGGTTTGCCGCAGACTTGTATTCACCTCGGGCTACGAACTGCGCCTCGATACCCGCCTTGTCCAGCGCATCCCGCAGAAACATCGCGTTGGCCGCGAAGCCGATCAGCCCGACACCACCGGAAGGCTGCATCCAGATCTCCCGGAACGCGGAAGCCACGTAGTACGACAGCGTGCCCGGGTAGGTCTCCGCCCACGCCACGGACGGCTTGACGGCGCTGAACGCGGCGATGGCTTCCCGCAGCTCCTGGACCGCCCCGATCGGCGACGGCGGCAGCTGCACACGCGCGATCAGCCCCGCTACCCGCGGGTCCTCGGCGGCACGGTGGATGGCGGCGACCGTCTCGCGCAGCGACATCTGACGCCCACCGCCGGTGATGATGGTTAACGGGTCGAAGCCGGTGGTCTCCGGTGGCGCGCTCTGCAGGTTCAACTCCAGTACGCAACCGTTCGGCACGCCGTGGTGCCGAGCGGTGTCGACCCGGTCGACAAGGGCACGGACTTCGTTGACTCCGGGCAGTGAGGGCATAAACGCGAACATCTTAGATAGCCTACCGACCGGCCCCGATCCGGCCCGTACGGTGGAGCCCGTGAGGTATTCGATAGCCATCCCCCAACTCATTTCGGGCGACTTCGACGCAGACGGGCTGCGTTCCTATCTCGCCCGGGCGGAGCAACTCGGGTTTGAGGGCGGCTGGGTCCTCGAGCAGATCATCGGGGACGCACCCCTGCTGGCCCCGCTGGAGTTGCTCGCCTACGCGGCGGCCTGCACGCAGCGGCTGCGCCTGGGAGTCGCCGTTCTCGTCACGTCACTGCATGATCCGTTGCAACTGGCCTCGGCGATCACCGCCGTCGACCGCCTCAGCCACGGCCGGCTCGACATCGGTATCGCCCCCGGCGGTGGCCGTCGCCGTTTCGCCGCTTTCGGCGTGGAGCAGGACAGTTTCATCAGCTACTTCACCGAAGGCCTGCAGTTGATGAAGGCCGCGTGGTCCGACGAGCCCCGGGTGACGTTTCACGGCAGGTTCCGCGATGTCGACGACCTGCCCATCGCGCCCAAGCCTGCGCAGCGGCCGCATCCCCCGATCTGGTTCGGCGGCCAGGCGCCCAAGGCCCTGGCCCGGGCGGTGCGGCACGGCGACGCCTTTCTCGGCGCGGGTTCTTCCACGACGGCGGACTTCGCCAAGGCAGTGGAGATCGTGCGGCGCGAACTCGCCGAACAACAAAAGGACCCGGCGACCTTCACCATCGGCAAACGCGTGTATCTGATGATCGACGACGACGCCGAGCGGGCCCGCGAACGCGTGCTCGCCGGGCTGCGTCGCATCTACGGCGGCATGGCCGGCATCGACGCCGTTCCGGTTTACGGCACACCCAAAGACGTGATCCGCGGCCTGCGCGAGGTGATGTACGCGGGGGCGCAGATGCTGCTGTTCAACCCCGTCGGACAGAACGCGGCGGAAGACCGTGAGCAGATGGAACGCCTTGCCGCAGAAGTGATCCCGCGGCTGAGTTAGCTTGCGCGAGCAGATACTACAGCTCGGTGGCGCTGCCGCCGGCCGCAGTGATCTTCTCCCGTGCGCTGCCGCTGAACTTGTGTGCGGTCAGGTCGACCTTCACAGTCAGCTTGCCGTCGCCGAGCACCTTGACCAAGCCGTTCTTGCGAACCGCGCCCTTGGCCACCAACTCGTCGATGCCGACGGTGCCGCCCTCGGGGAACAAGCGGCTGATGTCGCCGACGTTGACCACCTGGTACTCGGTGCGGAACCGGTTGCGGAAGCCCTTCAACTTGGGCAGCCGCATGTGGATGGGCATCTGCCCACCCTCGAAGGTCGACGGAACGTTCTTGCGAGCCTTCGTACCCTTGGTACCGCGGCCCGCGGTCTTGCCCTTGGAACCCTCACCGCGGCCGACTCGGGTACGCGCGGTCTTCGACCCGGGCGCGGGCCGCAGGTCGTGCAGCTTGATGGTCACTGTGTCTTCCCTTCGGGCGCCGACTCCACCTCAACCAGGTGGTTCACCACTGCGATCAACCCGCGCGTCTGCGGGTTGTCTTCGCGGATCACCGAGTGGCGAATCTTGCGCAGACCCAGGGTGCGCAGGCTTTCGCGCTGCTTCCAGCGCGCACCGATGGTGCTGCGCACCTGGGTGATCTTCAACTGGCTCATTGTGCTGTTCCCTCTCGCGCTGCCGCAGCGGCCAGCGCGTCACTTTCGCGGCGGGCCTTGAGCATCCCGGCCGGGGCGACGTCCTCGATGGGCAGACCGCGGCGAGCGGCCACCTCTTCGGGACGCTGCAGCATCTTCAGCGCGGCGACGGTCGCGTGCACGACGTTGATCGCGTTGTCGCTACCCAGCGACTTGGCCAGGATGTCGTGCACGCCGGCGCATTCCAGCACCGCACGCGCCGCACCACCGGCGATCACACCGGTACCCGGACTGGCCGGGCGAAGCAGCACGACGCCGGCGGCGGCCTCGCCCTGTACCGGGTGCGTGATGGTCCCGCGGATCAACGGCACCCGGAAGAAACCCTTGCGGGCCTCCTCGACGCCTTTGGCGATCGCGGCCGGAACCTCTTTTGCCTTGCCGTAGCCGACTCCGACCATCCCGTTGCCGTCACCGACGATGACCAGAGCGGTGAAGCTGAATCGCCGACCACCCTTGACCACCTTGGAGACACGGTTGATCGCGACGACCCGCTCCAGGTAATTGCTCTTGTCACCGTCGCGGTCGCGGTCGCGACCGCCACGGCCACCGCCGTCGCGGCGGCCCCGTCCGTCGCGCGAGTCGCGGCCGCCGTCACGGCTGTCGGGGCCCTGACCCCCAGCGGACTGTTCCGCCATTATGCGGTCCTTCCGTTCATCAGAATTGCAATCCGTTCTCGCGGGCAGCATCGGCCAATGCCGCAATCCGTCCACCGTAGGTGTAGCCGCCGCGGTCAAAGACCACGGAGTCGACGCCGGCAGCCTTGGCCCGCTCGGCGATCAACTGTCCGACCCGCACGCTACGGGCTTTCTTGTCCCCATCCAGTCCGCGCACGTCGGATTCGATCGACGAAGCCGCGGCCACCGTGGTCCCGTTCAGGTCATTCACCAGTTGCACGTGAATGTGCCGCGAAGACCGGTTGACCACCAGTCGGGGACGCTCCGCGGTGCCGGAGATCTTCTTGCGCAGCCGTGCGTGCCGGCGCAGCCGCGAGACCCGGCGGGTCGCGGATACGCTCTGCCCCACGGGCTTTTGCGCTTCAGCCTGTGATTGCGCCATGACTACTTACCTGTCTTTCCGACCTTGCGGCGGATCTGCTCACCCTCGTAGCGCACGCCCTTGCCCTTGTACGGGTCGGGGCGGCGCAGACGGCGGATGTTCGCCGAGATCTGGCCGACCTTCTGCTTGTCGATACCCGTGACGGTGAACTTCGTCGGGGCCTGCACGGCGAACGTGATGCCCTCAGGCGCCTCGATCACCACCGGGTGGCTGTAACCGAGCGCGAACTCCAGGTTGCTGCCCTTGAGCTGCACGCGGTAGCCCACCCCGTAGATCTCCATCTTGGTGGTGTAGCCCTCGGTCACACCCGTGACCAGGTTGGCCACCAGGGTGCGCGACAGCCCATGCAGCGAACGGTTCTGCCGCTCGTCGTTCGGACGGGCGACCACGATGGCGCCGTCGTCGTTGCGCGCCACCGTAATCGGTTCGGCGACAGTCAGTTCCAGGGTGCCCTTGGGTCCCTTGACCGACACGTTCTGGCCCTCGATGGTTACGTCGACTCCGGCCGGAATCGGAACCGGTTGCTTACCAATACGCGACATCGTCTAACCCCTCACCATACGTACGCGAGGACTTCGCCGCCCACGCCTTGTCTGGCTGCCTGACGGTCGGTGAGCAGACCCGACGACGTCGAAATGATCGCGACGCCAAGGCCTCCCAGCACCCGCGGCAGGTTGGTGGACTTTGCGTAGACCCGCAAGCCGGGCTTGGACACCCGCTTCAGGCCAGCGATGCTGCGCTCGCGGCTGGGGCCGTACTTGAGCTGGACGATCAGCGACTTGCCGACCCGAGCATCCTCGGTGCGGAAGTCGGTGATGTAACCCTCGCTCTTCAGGATCTGGGCGATGTTGGCCTTGATCTTGGAGTGCGGCAGGGTCACTTCGTCGTGGTACGCCGAGTTGGCGTTGCGCAGACGTGTCAAGAAGTCCGCGATTGGGTCCGTCATCGTCATGGTTTAGTCCCTGTGTCCTGTCACCAACTGCTCTTCTGCACGCCGGGCAACTCGCCCGCATGCGCCATCTCGCGCAAGCAGATTCGGCAGAGCCCGAACTTGCGGAACACCGCGCGCGGACGACCGCACTTGCTGCAGCGCGTGTAGCCGCGCACCGCGAACTTCGGCTTGCGGTTGGCTTTGTTGACCAGTGCCTTCTTCGCCATCTGCTCAGTTCTCCTTGAAGGGAAAGCCGAGGGCCCGCAACAGCGCTCGTCCTTCGTCGTCGTTCGTCGCCGAGGTGACGACGCTGATGTCCATACCGCGGACCCGGTCGATCTTGTCCACGTCGATCTCGTGGAATACCGACTGCTCGGCGAGACCGAAGGTGTAGTTGCCGACACCGTCGAACTGCTTGGGCGACAACCCGCGGAAGTCACGGATACGGGGCAGCGCGATCGAGGTGAGCCGGTCGAGGAACTCCCACATCCGGTCGCCACGCAGGGTGACCCGCGCGCCGATCGGCATGCCTTCGCGCAACTTGAACTGCGCAATGGACTTGCGCGCCTTGCGGATCTCCGGCTTCTGCCCGGTGATCAGCGACAGGTCGTTGACGGCGCCGTTGATCAGCTTGGCGTCACGGGCGGCCTCGCCGACACCCATGTTGACCACAACCTTGGTCACCGTCGGGATCTGCATGACGTTGCCGTAGCCGAACTGCTTGTGCAGTGCGTCACGGATTTCGTTGCGGTAGCGCTCTTTCAAGCGCGGCTGCGTTTTCTCTGCAGTAGTCATCGTCAGATGTCCTTGCCGTTGCGCTTGGAGATGCGGACGCGCTTGCCGGTCTCTTCGTCCACGCGGTAGCCGATGCGGGTGGGCTTGCCGTCGGAGTCGACCACCATCACGTTGGACACGTGGATAGGCGCTTCCTGGGTGACGATGCCACCCGAGCGGGCGCCGCGCTGGTTGGTCGAGATCGCGGTGTGCTTCTTGATCCGGTTGACGCCTTCGACCAGCACCCGGTTGCGGTCCGGGTAGGCCTGAATGACCTTGCCCTTCGCCCCTTTGTCTTTGCCGGCGATGACCAGCACGGTGTCGCCTTTATGGACCTTCACCTACAACACCTCCGGGGCGAGCGAGATGATCTTCATGAACTTCTTCTCCCGCAGTTCGCGGCCGACCGGCCCGAAGATGCGGGTACCGCGCGGGTCGTTGTCGGGCTTGATGATCACCGCGGCGTTCTCATCGAACTTGATGTAGCTGCCGTCGGGGCGCCTGCGCTCCTTGACGGTGCGCACCACGACGGCCTTCACGACGTCACCCCGTTTGACGTTGCCGCCCGGGATGGCGTCCTTGACCGTGGCGACGATGATGTCGCCGATGCCGGCATAGCGTCGCGACGAGCCGCCGAGCACGCGGATGCACAAGATCTCCTTGGCGCCGGTGTTGTCGGCGACCTTCAGCCGCGATTCCTGCTGAATCACTCGATCTCCTGACCTGGTGGACGTGTGCGCGGCAGGCTGAAACAAGCTCAGTGAGCCTGACGTGCGCGGTCTTGAAAAACTGTTTGTCACCGAAAGGCACGCGGGGCCGGCTTTCAAACCGCAAAGCCAGCCGAGGTCTGCCCAAGGCAACCCCTAGAGTCTAGGGGACACCCAGCTCAGCACCAAATTGTCCCGGACCGCCACCCTTGTCGGCGAGTACTTTCGGGGCTATGCGGCTGCGCGGGACCTATGCGGGTTACAGCGTCGGTTGCGCATTGACCTGGGCAGTGGTCCTCATCGTCGTTGCGCTGACCTACCCCGACCGCCTGCACACCTTCCTGATCTTCGCCGGCGGCTGGTTGATCGGATGGATCTCGGCGACGATCGCCAGATCTGTTTATCCGCCCCCGAAAACCAGGAGCCGACCCCCGGCGTCCTAGTCCCCCTGCCGGTGCCAGGCCAGTATGTAGAGGATCAACGCGGTCGCGAGCCCGATCAGCACCCAGATCACCACCGCCTGGTCGACCCAGGAGCCGGCCGGCGGGGAACCAGGCAGGATGTTGCGCAGCGGCACCACCGCGAACAGCATCGCGGCATACCAGGTGGAGAACGGCGGCAGGAACTTGCGCCGGCCGGTCAGCATCTGGATGGCCACGAACAGCGCCAGCGTCGGCAGGGCCACCAGCACCAGGCAGATCCCCAGATCGAAGACGAGCGGCCCCTTCGCCCGCTTGATGGTGATGATCACGTTGTCGGGGCGGTTGGGGTCGTGGCTGTCCCGCCCGACCCGGGTTGCCGAGACGTCCCAGCCCTCCAGCACGCCGGTCACCTCCACCCGGGCCGGCTTGTACTGACGGCCGTCGCCGGTCCCGACCAACACATCGGCCTGGATGGTGTCGGTCGTGTAGGTGTCGAACGGCCAGTCGCCGGGTTCGCCGTGCGCCGGGATGGTGGTGGCCACCTGCGCCGGCGACTTGCCCATCGGGTACTGCAGGTCACCCAGGTCGTTCTGCGGGAAGAATCGCACCGAGGTATCGGTGTTCAACACGTTCAGGCGCGGGTCGACCATCGAATCATCGGGCTTGACAAGGACTTTGACGTCCAGGCGATGTTCGACGGCGTGCAGTTGCTCGATGCGCACCAGGACCACGCTGTTGTCCGTGGTCGTCATGTCCGGCTCGGGCAGCGGCCCCGGCGAGGTGGCCAGCAGGTGGTAACCGAACAGGGACAACAGGTAGACGACGACCACGCTGAGGACGACGGAGACATCAATGATGAGGTGGCGGCGGCGACGCTGCTGAGCGGCATCCGCGGGGCTGTGCGCGGGCAGCGCGAATGTCTCGTCCAGGTCGAACTCGGGTCGAGGGCCCGCCGGTGCGGCCAGCTCCCTGTGCATTGTCACTGCGGCAGATTAGCAATTGATTTGTTTGCTAGCAGCTTTTGGTACGACGCGCTACGCGCCCGTAACATTGCGTGTCACCTGCGTTAACACGGGGGTAGCGACCTCTGCTTACGGAGTCATTCCAACTTGCCCAGCGCGTCTCGAGGGGAATGTCGACAGCCGCAGTGAGCCCCGTCGTGACCGCACCGGGCCCAACAGCTTTCGAACTACGATCCACTGCGGCGAAAAGGTTGTTTGTCGGCACCGCGCTTCTGTTTCGCGTCAACGTGTTTCTATGAAAACTCGTTGTGCTTTCCGGTGACTTCGCGCCGATCACAAATGCGCGCTGCGAACTCCATTCAGGGAACCGGCTGTTAACTGTTTCGGTGTTGCCTTCAGCGGGTTAACGCCAGGTAGGGCGGCTGATGAGCCGTAACCAGGCTCGAGGCGAGCAGGGCGCCACCGGGACCGCTATTGGCGCCGCGCTTTTCGCGACACGACACCTTTAACGTTGCCCGTCAGCAGAATTCGGCGACCGGGTAGGCCGGCTGAAGCATGGCAATGTGACCGCAGCTGACCTAGCGACCCTTTCAGTGTCTGCCTTTGTCGTCGTGCCGTTGTTTCTGCGATCGGAGTTCCATGTCTACTTTCGTGAGTGCAGTGCCTGATGCGTTCGCGACCGCGTCGCAGGATCTGATCCGAATCCGATCTGCGATCACGGCGGCCAACTCGGCCGCGGCCAATTCCACGACCCAGGTTCTCGCGGCGGGGGCCGACGAAGTGTCGGCGGCAATCTCGGTGCTTTTCGGCAATTTCGCGAGGGATTACCAGGCACTCTCCGGAGACGTCGCGAATTTCCACGAGCAATTCGTCCGGACCTTGACCGCGGGCGGGCAAGCGTACGGCCTCGCTGAGGCCGCCAACACATCGCCCCTGCAGGCACTCGAGCAGGCCGTAGTCGACACGATCAACGCGCCGACCGAATTCCTGGTCGGGCGCCGACTGATCGGCGACGGCGCCGCCGGCACGGCGGCAAACCCCAACGGGCAGTCCGGCGGACTGTTGTGGGGCAACGGTGGCCACGGCTACAACGGCCTGGGCGGTAGCGGCGGCGCGGCCGGCTTGTTCGGCAATGGCGGGACCGGCGGTGTCGGGGCGAGCGGTGTAGCCGGCGGATCCGGGGGCACCGGCGGGTTGCTGTTCGGCAATGGAGGCGCCGGCGGGGCCGGCGGCACCGGCGCGCCAGGGGGCGCGGGCGGATCTGCGGTCTTGTTCGGCAGCGGCGGCATCGGCGGAGCCGGCGCTGCCGGCTTCGCCGGGGGATCCGGAGGTGCGGGTGGATTCCTCTTCGGCAGCGGGGGTGATGGAGGAGCCGGCGGTGCCGGTGCTGCCGGCACCGGCGTGGCAGGAGGTGCCGGCGGGTCCGGAGGCGCCAGTGGCTACCTGGGCGGCACTGGTGGTGCGGGCGGAGCCGGCGGCGACGGCTCTGCCGGGTCGGCCGGACAGGTCGGTGGAGCCGGCGGGTCGGGCGGCACCGGGGGCGTCAGCCGGGCACTCGGCCTGTCGTCCGGTGGCACCGGCGGGGCCGGCGGTAACGGTGGTGCGGGCGGATTCGGTGCCGCGGGTGCCGACGGTGGTTGGGCCGGCGCAGACGGCTCCACCGGCGGCACCGGCGGCACCGGCGGTGCCGGCGGGGCGGCGCAGGGACTTTTCAGTAAAGGCGGTATCGGGGGCCTGGGTGGCAACGG
>NZ_LKTM01000345.1 GCF_001417955.2 Mycobacterium gordonae
CCGCCTGCCCCACCGTTTCCGCCCGCACCGCCGGCTTGCCCGGCTGCGCCGGGCGCACCGGCTCCGCCCACCCCGCCGGTGCCGGCGAAACCGGTCGTCGTTCCCCCGTTGCCGCCGCGCCCACCGTCGCCGCCACGCCCACCGGGGGCGACGGCATTACCGCCCGCACCGCCGGCGCCGCCGTTGCCGTTGGCGCCGGCATTTCCGCCGGCGCCACCCTGCTGGCCTGGCGCGCCCGACCCGCCGTTGCCGCCGTTGCCGGACAACCAGCCGCCGTCCCCGCCGTTCTGACCAGTTCCCGGCGCGCCGTCGGCGCCATTGCCCACCATCGGTCGGTCGGTGATCAGCTCGCTGGGCGCATTGACGAGCCCCATCAGGCCCGTCGCCAGCGGGCTGTCCAGGAGCGGCTGCAGCAGCCCGGCGTTACTGAACTCGATGCGCTCATATGCCGCCGCGCCCCGCGCAAATGCCTGAACGAACTCGTCGTTGGCCGCCGCGGCCTGCGCGCTGGCCAGTTGATATTCATGGCCGAAACCGCCGAACAACCGCGCGATGGCCGCCGAGACCTCGTCGGCGGCCGCCGCCGCGATGCCCGTCGTCGGCGAGGCCGCGGCCGCGGTGGCGGCCCGGATCGCTTCGCCGATGTCGAACAGGTTCGTTGACGCCGCCGCCAGGGCCGCCGGTGTTGCAATGACGTAAGACATCGGTACCTCTGAATCAGGCTTCGGTGGACGCGGGAAAGTGTGCTGTGCGGCTGGTCGGACGGGGGATCATCGACGCCTCGTCTAGAACAGCGTGAGCGGGCCGGCGAAGCTGATCGGAATCCGGTCGATCGTGATCGACGGCAGATCGAACGCCGGCAAAGCGCCGGACAGCCCCTGTCCCAACGGAATTCGCGGGATGGTCAGACCCGGGAAGGTCAGCGACGGGATGGTGACCGATAGCGGCAGGCCGAGTTCGATCGGGTCCACCGGGATCGAGAATCCGGGGATTCCCCCTGGCGGGGTCGAGACCGTGAACCACGGGATTTCCCATGCAGGCGTCGTGCTGGTGCTGGATCCACCGAGATTGATCTGCGGGACCACGCCTCCACTGAAATAGATCGCGCCGGTGGTGGTCGCGATGCCGGTCTTGATCTCATCGAAATGCAGGAACGCGTCGGCCGTCAGTCGGGGGATGCTGATGGGCTGCACCGAGACTGGGCCCGCGGTCGCGCTCGGGTCGAGTCCCAGGTGAATGGGCGGTGTGGAGAAGGACGGAATGGTGATCGGACCGATGCCGCCGCCGAGGTCGAAGCCCAGCGGGATCGACGGAATGTGGAACGAGGGGAGTACGGCGGGGCCGATGCCTCCGTTGGCGGTGACGTAGAGCAGTTTGTATGGCGGCAGCAGGTTGTCCGGGGTGGCCAGTTTGACGATGGCGTCCAAGCTGGCCTGGATGGCGGGGATGGTTCGGGCGGGAATGGTGAAGCCTTTGGGCCCGGCGGCGAGATCGAGGTCCACCACGTTGTTGGCCGGGAAGGTCAGCCCGTTCGGGAAGATCGTGGCGCCGTCGACACCGCCCGGCAATCGGAACCCCAGCGGGATCTTGTCGATCATGACGGCCGGCGTGTTGAAGCCGTAGGTCCCGCCGCTGAAGACTATCGAATACGGATCCTGGGTCGCGCTGCCGAGGACCAGGGGGTTGACGAAGAGCAGGTCGGTCAGCGGTTGCGAACCGATCGATATGTATGCGCCGGTAGGGGCGGGGATCGGGTCCCAGGGCGCATTGCCGCTGGTCCATATGACGAATGGCGATATCTTCGTCACCGCAGTCTTGAACGCGTCGAAATGGACGGTCGCCAACGGGTCGTTGAAGATCGCGGGAATCGTTTGGGACGGGATGCCGATCGGGCCCAGGCCGATGTCGCCGGTGATGTCGATCGGGATGTTCGGAAGCTCGATCGGCGGAATGGTGAATGCCCCATGACTCAGGCCGAAATTGAGGCCCAGTGGAATGGTGGGAATTGGGAGGTCCGGGATCTTTACCGGGCCCATGCCGCCGGAGAACTGGAAATCGACCAGGTTGAGTGACGGAGGAATACCGTCGATCGGATTGAGCAGGGTGGCGTCGAGGTGCAGGTGCAGCGGAATGGGGTCGATCGTGTAGCCATCGGGGAAGATCGTGAACGGCTGCAGGCCGCCGGTCAGCGTGTAGGTGACCGGAATCGGGTTCTGCGGGATGGACAGTCCGCCGGGGAACAGGGTGAAGGCGGGAATGCCGCCGTGGGTGTCGATGGTCAGCGGAATCGGGGAGGTCGCGATTCGCGGAATATTGATCGCTGGAAGGTTCAGCGTGACGGCCCCGGTCCGGGCATCGGTGGCGCCGGTCTGGACGAGGATGCCGGCGGTGGGTCCCAGGGTGTTCAGTTGCTGGCTGATCGCGAATTGCCCGAACGACCACGGGGGAAGGTTGTCGGGCTTGTATTGAGCGTTGAAGCCGATCGCCGGAAGCTGCAGCGTCGACCCGGTGCTGGCGGGGATGTTGAGCGGAATCACGATCTGCTGCGCCGGCATGTTGAGGCCCTCGAAGAGGGTGATGGCGGGTAGCGCGACGCCTTGGTGGATTTCCACCGGTATTGCGGGCACGTCGATCTGCGGCACGGTGAAGGAATTGATGTAAATGGTCTCGTTGATGTTGATCGGCAGCCCTGGAACGTGAATAGGGTCGATGTGGACGGGACCGAGGTTCTGGTTGATGTCGAGCAGGGTGATCCCCAGGTTGGGGTCGGCCACATTCTGGTAGTCGCCCGTGAAGAGTGCGCCGATGCTGTGGTCGCCGGAGATCAATATCCCGTCGTTGAAGTCACCCGAATTGGCCAACCCGATGTTGCCGTCTCCGCTGTTGAACAGGCCGGAGTTGACATTGCCGGGGTTGAACGCGCCGAGGTTGGCGTTACCCGCGTTGAAGAAGCCGAGGTTGCGCTCGCCCGCATTGCCCAGTCCGCTGCTGAAGTTGCCGGCGTTGAAGAGGCCGGTGCTGCCCAAGCCGGAGTTGCCGATACCGATGTTGTTGCTGCCCGAGTTGAAGAATCCGACGTTGTTGGTGCCGGAGTTGAACAGGCCGATGTTGCCCGTCCCGGAGTTCCAACCGCCGAAACCGTTCTGGTTGTCGCCGACCAGGCCGATGCCGACGTTGCCGGTGCCGGTATTGCCGAAACCGATGTTGCCCGACCCGGCGTTGCCGAACCCGAAGTTGCCCGACCCGGCGTTGCCGAAGCCGACATTCTTGCCCAGCAGGGTGCCTAAAGCACCGTTGCCCCAACCGATGTTGGCATCGCCGATATTGCCGCCACCCAGGTTGTAGCTGCCGATGTTGCCGTTGCCGAGGTTGAGGCTGCCCAGGTTGCCGCTGCCGACGTTGTACACACCGGCGTTGCCCAGTCCCGCGTTCATCAACTGCTGCTGGAGCCAGGTCGCACCGGAAGTCACCACGTCGCCCAGTTGCGGCCCGATGCTCCCCGGCAGGGCGAGGTTCGATCCGATCGGGATCGCGGGAATAAGTGTCTCAGGAATGGTGAACTGCGGTATTTCCGTCGTGAAGTTGAGCGGAATCGACTGTGTATAGCCGATGCCCGGGATGGTGGCGGCGGAGACGATGTCCAATGGAATATCGATTGGAATCGACCCGCCCAGCGAAAGCGGCGGAATGGCGATGGGGGACGTCATGAAATCGAGCGGCACCGTCATTGCATCGATACCCTGATTGACGACGAAGGCGAAGACGTTTCCTTCGAGTTGTCCGCCTATCACCGGTATGCCGCGGAGCGTGAACGGTATGGAACCGATGTTGACGTTGATGCCGATTGGTTCGGTGGCGAGGGTTCCGGAGGTGCCGAACGGCGGAATGACAATGGGCTCGTGCGTGACGAACCCGTAGTTCGCTAGGCCGTTCAAGCCCAGGCCGATGGCGGGGGTGGGAATAGTGGGCAAGCCGAGGTTCAGGTTGATGTTGCCTGATCCGCCCGCACGGACCGCCTGAATGAGCGGCGCCGCCGGGATATGGATGGGACCGATGCTCCCGGTGGTGGGCACCGGGGTCGGCGACAGCACCGTGGCGTTGATTTTGAACGGGAATTGATCGATGCGGAAGCCGTCCGGAAAAACGGTGAACGGATCGGAGCCGACGGAGAAATTGGTGAGGCTGACCGAGTTCTCCGGGAATGCGAGGCCACCCGGGAACAAAGTCATGGGATTGATGCCGCCGCCCAGGCCCAGAGTGACGATGTTCTGTGCGGGAATGCTGATGTCGGGCAACGCCAGTGGGGTGGTCGCCAGATTGAGAGTCTCGGGGCCGTAGAAAAGGGCGTCGACCGCGACATTGATGTTTCTCAGAACGAGCGAAGGCAGGCCGCTGCCCAGACTCATGCTGGCGATGTCGATGCGTGCGTTCGGACCGCTGATCGGGCCGAGCTGGAGCTGCCCGGTGAGATTGAGCGGGTCGAGAAGGTTGACCGAGGAAATGGAGTTCTGGGCCAGGGCTACGGTGCCCGTCGCGTGCAGCGGTATCTGCGGAAGGGCGATCTCGGGAATGGTGAAGCTGCCGATGCTGACGGTCGCGTTGGTGATCGCGGCGTGCGCCTGCGGTATGGCGATGGGTGCGACGTGGACGGGTCCCACCGTGCCGTTGGCCGTGATCGTGAGGGGAATCGACGGAAGTGGGAACAGAGGCACCACGCGATCGGCGCGGACGACGGTGTCCAATGACGCCGGGATGGCGTCGATGGTAATCCTCGGCGTGCTGAAGCCGTCGATCTGGCCGGCCGTGCTGATCGTCAGCGGAATGGCATGCTCGGGCAGGGAGAATCCGGGGATGGTGAAGGCCCCGGTGCCGGCCTTGATGCCGACATCGAAGTGCAGCGGGGCATCGGGGATGCTCAAACCGCCCGGGAACAGGGTGAGCGCAGGGGTCGTGTAGCTCAGTTGCGCGGCAATGGGATTGACGTTGGGGTTGATGAAGACGCCCTGGCTCAGGAAGAGGGGCCCCGCCCACAGCCCGGACGTTTGTATGCCGCCCGGCACCAGGTTGAATCCGGGAATTGTGATGATCTGGCTGGGGAACTCGATGGCCGGCACCAGGGTGATGGGCGACACCGTCAGGGGGCCGATGTCGATGGGAATGCTGAAGTCCACCAACGGGATTGCCGGGACGTGGATGGGTGGAACGGTCAGCGGTCCCAGCAGGAAGGTCTGGTGGAAGTTCAGCGGGATGGTCGGAAGGATCTGGATCGGTTCGATGGTGATCGGGCCGACGGCTCCGGCGACATTCAGTTCGAGGGGAAGAGTGATCGGGAAGATGTCGAAGCTGGGGCCGGTGGCGCCCAGGAATCCGGTGAGGAGATTGCCCGGATTCAGCAAGCTGAGCAGACCGAGGTCAGCCGCAGCCGCTCCCGCGGCGCCGGAGGCGAGAGTCCGTGCGATACCCGCGCTGACGAATCCCGTGCCCGGCTGACCAAGAATCGCGGGGACGCCGCCCGGCGCGGGCCCCGTACTCGTAACCGGGGTACCGGTGCTGGCCGTGCTGCCGAGGCCGCCGGCGATTCCCTGCGCCGCGGCGGCTATTGAGTCGGCAACGGTCGACAGCCCGCCGACCCCGCCGAGCAACTGGGCCGGTCGGGTGAAGGGCCGCAACCCCGCCACCAGCGCCGAAGCATTCAGATGGTAGCCGGCCATGGCCGCCACGTCCTGGGCCCACATCGATTCATAGGCGAACTCGGTGGCCGCGATGGCCGGGGCGTTCTGGCCGAAGATATTGGACAGGGCCAATGAGACGAACTGCGACCGGTTGGCGGCGATGACCCCCGGGTGCACCGCGGCGGCCACGACCGACTCGAAGGCGGCCGCGACCGCCCTGGCCTGCACGGCCGACGACTCGGCGGAAGCCGCCGCGGCACTCAGCCAACCCGCATACGGTGCCGCCGCGGCCGCCATCGCCGCGGCTGAGGCGCCCTGCCACGAGCCGGACACCAGCCCGGAGGTCACCGAGGAGAACGAAGCCGCGGCGGTCGCCAACTCAGCGGACAAACCCTCCCAGGCGGACGCGGTGGCCAGCAAAGGTTCTGGTCCCGCGCCGCCGAGCAGCAGTGCCGAGTTCACCTCCGGCGGAAGAGCGAAAAAGCTCACCTGTCCACCCCAAATCCGAATCGCAACTAAATCAGCAAGTCACCAAGTTTGGAGGCGAGCTTATATCGGAGGGGGGCAACGTTATTGGCGATTGAGAAAAGCCTCCGGCGCGAAGTCCAAAACGCCGATAAACGTTGTGCAATCTGCCTAAACCGACTGTGCACATTGCCTAGTCGGTTGTGTGACCAGTCAGTCCGCTTTGATTTATGCCGTACACCCGGGGGTAGTGCGGCGTTCATGAGCAAGCAGCATGTACCCGCACTGACCGCGAATGGAAATCAGTCTGACCCAATTCAGCGAGCAGTTGCTTTCGCCGGAATGAATACATTGTCGGAACCGCGCGGGTGCACCACTTGCGGCCACCAGAACCATCGTCCCAGCAAAGTCGCGATCGACGGCATCAGCAGCGTGCGCACGATCAACGTGTCGAGCAACAGGCCGATACACACTGTCGATCCGAACTGGCCGAGCACCCGCAGGTCGCTACCGAGCATCGACGCCATGGTGAAGGCGAACACCAGACCTGCGGCGGTCACCACCCCGCCGGTGCCTGCCATGGACCGGATGATGCCGGTCTTGAGGCCGGCATGAATTTCTTCTTTGAATCGGGAGACCAGCAGCAGGTTGTAGTCCGAGCCGACCGCCAGCAGGATGATCACCGACAGCGCCATCACGATCCAGTGGATCTTGATGCCGAACAGGTCCTGCCAGATCAGCACCGACAGCCCGAAGGACGCGGCGATGGAACTGGCCGCCGTGCCGACGATCACCAGCGCGGCAACCACGCTGCGGGTGAGCAGCAGCATGATCATGAAAATCAGCGTCAGCGCCGACACCACCGCGATCATCAGGTCGTACTTGGCGCCGTCGTGCATGTCTTTGAAGGTCGCGGCAGTGCCGCCCAGATAGACCTTCGCGTCCGACAGCGAGGATTGCTTCAGTCCCTCCTGAGCCGCGGTGCGCTCGGAATCGACCCGCGAAATCCCTTCCGGCGTCATGGGATCGCCCTGGTGGGTGATGAAGAATCGCGCCGACTTGCCGTCTGGAGACAGGAACATCCGCAGGCCGGTCTGGAAGTCGGGGTTGTCGAAGGCTTCGGGTGGCAGGTAGAAGAAGTCGTCGTTCTTGGAGGCGTCGAAACTCTGGCCCATGACGACGGCGGTGTCACTGAGCGCCTTCATCTGATCCAGCATCGCCGAGAACGTCGCCTGCATGGTCAGCGTCAGGGCTTTGGTCGTCTTCATCGTGGTGATCATCGGCGGGATCAGCACCAGCATCGAGTGCGTGGCGTCCGCCGTGCGCTGGATGTCTTTGGTCAGGAGGTCGAACTGTCCGGCCAATTGGTCGAATCCGTCGAGCGACTCGAACAGGGAACGCAGCGACCAGCAGATGGGGATGTCGAAGCAGTGCTTCTCCCAGTAGAAGTAGCTGCGGATCGGACGCCAGAAATCATCGAAGTCGGCGATGTGGTCCCGCAGCCGGTTGGTGATCTCGGCGGTCTCGGCGGTGGTTCGGGCGCTGTCGTCGGCGGCGTTGGACAGTTCCGTCGTCACCTTGTACATGCGCTCCATGGTCTCGATCATGAACTGCATCTCGTCGGCCATCTTGGTGATGTCCTTCATGCGGTCCTGCAGAAACGCCATGTTCTGCATCGTCGTCTGGCTCTGCATGCTGTTCTGAAAAGGTATGGAGCTGTGCTGGATTGGGATGCCCAACGGCCTGGTGATGTCCTGCACCATGGCGATGCCGACGGTGCGCATCACGTTCTTGGCCACCCGGTCCAGCACCAGCATGTCGGCGGGGTTGCGCATGTCGTGGTCGGCCTCGACCATCAGCATGTCCGGGTCCATCCGGGCCTGCGAGAAGTGCCGGTCAGCGGCCTGCTGGCCGAGGTTGGACGGGGCGGAAGCCGGTAGGTAGTAGCGGTCGTTGTAGCTCGTCACGAAGCTGGGCAGGGCCACCATCCCGATCAGCACGATAGCGGTGCTGACCGCCAGAATCGGTGCGGGCCAACGCACTACCGCGGTGCCGACGCGCCGCCACATCCGTCCCTGCCGGGCGGTGCTCTTGGACTCGAACAGATGGAACTTGCTCCCGGCGAAAACCACCGCGGGGCCGAGGGTGACGCCGGCCAGCACGACGACCAGCATGCCGATCGCCACCGGTGCGCCCATCGTGTTGAACCAGGGCAGCCGGGTGAAACTCAGGCAGTACGTCGCGCCGGCGATGGTCAGACCGGATCCCAGCACGACGGGAGCCACCCCGCGAAAGGTGGTGTAGTAGGCGGTTTCTCGATCCTCGCCCGCGCGCAGCGCTTCCTGATAGCGCCCGATCAGGAAGATGCCGTAGTCGGTGCCGGCGGCAATCGCCAGCATGGTCAGGATGTTGGCGGCGAAGGTCGTCAGGCCGAAAACGTTGTGATACCCCAGGACCGCGACGATTCCGCGTGAGGAGGCCAGCGCCACGAACGTCATGAACAACTGGACCAGGGTGGTGACGATCGATCGGTAGACCAGCAGCAGCATGATCGCGATCGCGCCGAGGGTGAACAGCGTGATGGTGGCCAGGCTGGCGTTGCCGATGATGTGCATGTCGTCGGACAACGCCGCCGGTCCGGTCACATACGATTTCACTCCGGGCGGTGGTGGATTGTGCTCCAACACCTTTCGGACGGCTTCGACGGAATCGTTGGCCAACGTGGTGCCCTGGTTGCCGGCCAGGTTCAGCATCACGTAGGCGCCCTTGGCGTCGGCGCTCTGCGCTCCCGCCGCGGTCAGCCGGTCACCCCAGAAGTCCTGAATGTGCTGGATGTGCTCGTGGTCCTTGCGCAGTTGGCGGATCACGTTGTCGTAGTAGCGGTGTGCGTCGTCGCCGAGCGGTTTGTTGCTCTCCAGCACGATCATGACCGTGCTGTTGGAGTCGAACTCCTTGAAGTTGTGCCCGAGTCGCATCATCGCCACCATGGACGGCGCGTCCACCGGCGTCATCGGAGCGGAGTGCTGCTCGCTGACCTTCTCCAGGGTCGGGACGATGACGTTGACCAGGACCGTCAGCACCACCCAGCCGATGATGATCGGCACCGCGAAAATGCGGATGGTGTGGGGGATGAGCGGGCGGTGACCGCGTTCCCGGGTGTCGTTGGGCGCAACCGTGATTGGTGCCGTGTCGTCGGTGGCGGTTCTGTGGTTGAGATCGCTCATGCCGACTTCACCAGGCAGAAGGTCTGGGGATTGACGCCGTCGGACTGCTTTTCTTCCTTCACCACGTTGTCGACCGTGATGCGGCAGCCGATTCGGCTGCCGTCACTCTGGGCCATGATGTTGGCGCTCACCGAGGGCAGCGTCGTCGAGATGGTGAAAGTCCATGGCAGCGGTGCCGCGTTGACCTGGTGAGTGTTGGCATCTGCATCCCAGTAGTTGATGTTCGCGGTGGACCCGGACGGACCGAAGATGTCGTACCTGACGACCTTCGGGTTGAACTGCACGATCTCGATGCCGGCACCCGCGTTGGCGTTGAGGTCTTCGGACCCGAAGATCTTGTGCAACCGCGACACGACCAGTCCGGAGACGGCCAGCACCACCACCAGCACCAGGGGTATCCACGCTTTCCTGAAGAAGCGGGTAGCGGGACCCGCGATCGCACCAGCCTTCATCGCCACCGCCCTTTACGAGTCTCCCGCCACAACTGACGGGTTGTAACGCCCGACAGCGGAGCTTGCTTCCCGATGCGACAAATTCGGGAGAATGTTTGCTCGGCTAAGTATGCTAACCCTTAGTGGACGCCAACGTTCCTCGGGGTGCCGGTCGTGTGCGCAACGACACAGTCAGCGTGCCACCCGACCGGTGACCGGCGGGAGGTCGGCGAGCGTCATGATGCCGGGCCTGGCGGCCACCACCGCGGGCACGGCGTTGGTCACCGGCATCGCGGTGTAGATCATGCCCAGCCCCATGAAGCCGGGCTCCGTCCAGTCTTTGGGCGGCAGGCAGTGCAGCACCGTGCGCATATTGGGCAGCCCGAACACCTGGATGACGTGCCCGTGCTCGAGCGGCTTGGGCGGGACGACGTGATCGCCCATGGTCCAGTTGAATCCGACGCTGACGACGTTGCGGTCGCCCTCCCACCCGCGGTGGTATCCGTAGACGCCCCCGACGGTTCCGGCGGGGATCTTCATGAAGCCCAGATCGGTGTCGCCGGTGGCAGCGGTGAACGTGACGTCGAAGGTCATCCGGTCCAGTCGGGCTCCGATGGCGTCGGCCATCATCGCGGCCGACTCGGCGAACACTTCACTTTCCCGTCGCACGCTCTCGGCCAGTCCCGGCGTGTCCGGGTCCTGCGAGAAGCCCATCGCCGTCTGGGTTCCCGCCGACTCGTAGGTCGAGCAGTCGACCGACTCGGTGATGCGGATCTCGTCGACGCGCTCGCAGGAGGCGGACAGCACCATGCCGACCATGTTCGTCATCCCCGGGTGCGCGCCGCTGCCGAAGATGGTCGAACCGCCGCGTTCGCAGGCCGCGATGATGCGCTCGCGGTCTCGCGGCGTCTGCTTGCCGCCGGTGATCCACGCCGCGCTGGTGCACACGTTGACCCCCGCTTCCAGCAGTCGCACCAGCTCATCGATGTTGGGCCACAACGGGTTATAACAACACGCGTCGGCTCCCAGCGCGATCAGCGCGTCGATGTCGTTGGTGGCCAGCACGCCGGTCGGCTCCGGCCGGCCCGCCAGCTCGGCGGCATCGACACCGACCTTGTCCGCCCCGTGTGCATAGACCCCGACGAGTTCCATGTCGGGCCGTCCGATGATGGCGTGCAGGGAGCGGCGCCCGATATTTCCGGTCGTCCACTGGATCACCCGCAGGGGACGGTCAGTGCTGGCTGTGCTCATCGGGCTCCTTTGCGCCGGTTGACGGCCGGTTGACGGGAGCCATTATCGCCGCTGCCGTCCGGCGTCAGTGAGGAGCCCGGTTCAGCACGGACATGGCACCGGACAGGATCTGTGAAACCGGATCCGCCCCGCCGCCGAAGGTGGCCTGGGTCGCGGGTGCGGTGACGGCCGCCGGGTCGTAGCCGATGACGGGGTCCACCTGGATGGGAGCCGTCGCCGGGTCGTCGTTGCGCGAGTAACCCGCGTTGACCATCGGCAGCAGCACCGCGTCAAGCTCGTTCAGCGTCTGCTCCGGCACCCCCGCGTACTGGAACGGCAATACCAGCGGAAGGTGCCGCTCGGGAATCAGATAAGTGGTCGTCGTCGCGCCGCGTGAGTTGACGGTCGTCCTGATGTTCTGTGGCGGCACCATGCTCGGGTTGGTGAACGCCACCGCGGTATGCCCGGTCATCAGGCCCGCCAAGGTGTTGGCCAGAGACATCCAGTTGTCCGGCCGGTCCGGGAAGTCGGCGATCGAGTCATAGGCGGAGATGAACATCTTGGTGTCGTACTGGCTCTCGAAGGGCGGCGGTACCGGGTAGTCGAGTGCGGGAACGACGCTGCCGACCGGGAACATGGCGGTCAGGAAGCTCTGGCCGAACGCGTGGCGCGCGACGGGGTCGCCGAAAGTGGCGAAGGTCAGTTGGTCCGGCGGGGGAGCGGTGGGGTCATTGGCGAGCCGGGCCTGCAGAGCGTCGAGCACCAGCGCACCCTCGGAGAGGCCGATCGTCGTTCCGGGACCGCCCCGGCGGATCGCCGCATCCAGGTTGTCGGCCCCGATGACGACCGATTCGCCGACGCTGGGTCCGTCCGCGCCCAGGCCGGGAAACATTTCGTCCAACCGGCCGATGCCGGGAAACAGGCGCCCCAGCACATGGCCCTGCACCTGGCCGGCGGGGTAGTCGACAATCTGCCGGCGCAGGCCCGGGAACCATTCGGCACCTTCGCGGCGGATGTACTCGTCATACGGGATGCCCAGCACGTGCGCGCCGCCCAGCGCGTAGGCCGTCCCGCCGACGGGTGCAGGGGGGTCGGCCGGCGTTTCGTCTGCGGTGGCCGCGGGGCCGCCGAAACATCCTGTTGCCGCGACAATTCCCAGCGCGGAAATTCCCGCGAGTAGCTTCTTCATCCCCACTCCCTGCCTGATTGGGGGCCTGATCGGGGCCTGATCGGCTTGGTTCCGCGAGTCTCGCACACCCCGCGCGGTCCCGCTAAATCGCTCGTCACCCGGCGCGTCCGGACAGCGACCGCCGCATGCTCGGCCCCCTGCTCAGTTTCGAGGGCCACCAACTGGCCCGTCCGATCAGCGTGGCCACGGCCGGCACCGTGATGGTCCGCACCAGGAAGGTGTCCAGCAGAATGCCGACGCCGATCACGAACCCGCCCTGGACCACGGTGCCGATGCTGGAAAACAGCAGGCCACCTACGGAGGCGGCGAAGATCAGGCCCGCGGCCGTGATCACACCGCCGGTCGAGCTCAGGGCCCGGATGACGCCGTAACGCACGCTGCCCGGCGACTCGTCGCGCATTCGGGAGATGAAAAGCATGTTGTAGTCGGCGCCTACCGCGACCAGGACCACGAAAGCCAGCGGCGGCACCGACCAGTGCAATTGCTGGCCGAGCAGGAATTGAAAGACGAGGACGCCCATTCCGACCGCCGACAAGAACGACACCACCACCGAACCCACCAAATACAGCGGTGCGACAACCGCACGCAGCAACGCCATCAGGGTCAATAACACGACGATGAGCGTGACGGCGATGATGAATCGAATATCGTGCTGGTAATAGTCGCGGGTGTCGCGCAGCGAGACGGGGTATCCCGCCATCGAAATTGACGCGTCCGACAATGCCGTGTTCGGCTGGGCGCTGCGCGCGGCGTCGGTGATGGCGTTGACCTGATCCATCGCTTCGGAGCTGAATGGGTTGAGTTTCGTTTGGACCAGGTAGCGAACCGAGTGCCCGTCCGGCGAAATGAATATCCTGGCCGCCTTCTTGAATTCGTCCATGCGCAGCAGCTGAGCCGGAATATTGAAGCCCGCCATCGACGGTTCGGCCGCATCATTTTTCAGCGACAGCAGGAACGCGGCGGCCTCGGCCAGGCCGGCACCCATCTCTTTGACCTGGCCGACGAGTTGTTCCACCCCGTCGGCAACCTGCCGGCTTCCGCCCGCGGCCCGGTCGGCTCCGCGCTGGAGGTTGTTGAGGCCCGACTGCATGCCGCCGGGCTGGTCCAGCCCCATGGCATGCATCGCCTTGGTGAGCCCGTTCAGCGTGCTGCGCAAGCGATCCACCGTCGCGTTCAGGGTTTGCCGGTCCTGGAACGTCTCCAGCTGGCGGGCCAGATCGTTGATCTCGTCGAGGCTCCCGTCGTTGCGTGCGGCCACCACCCGTTCGAATTGCGCCCGGGTTGCGCTGCACGAGGTGTCGAGGTCGCAAACCGGGTTGCCCTGCAGCGCGATCAGCACCGGTGCCACCCAGGCGAACATGTCCTTGACGGCGGTGAAGCTCAACCCCATGGAGTTGCCGAGCGAATTGATGCTGTTGACCAGTTTGGCCGCGGTCGCGACCTCTTTGACCAGCTTGTCGCCGCCGTACTGGGTTCGCATCGACGAGAACGAGTCGAGCAGACCCTGCATGCCAGACACCATCTGGCTGACCTGGCCCCGCACGTCGCCCAGATTGTCAGCGAGCGTGTCGGCCCCTTTGACCAGCCTGTTCAGGTCGTCGTTGTGGTCGCTGATCACTGTCGACCCTTCGCCCAGCCGCGCGCCGATGGCGCCCGCCTGGTAGGTGGCCCGGAACTCTTCGGGCACCGCCCCGGTAGGCCGGGTGATACCGGTGACCGCTGCGATATTCGGCAGCTGACTGACCCGGTCTGCCATCCGCTCCAAGTCGGCCAGCGCCCGCGGTGTGCGCAGATCATGCGGCGACTGGACCAGGATGTATTCGGGGATGGACTGATTCACCGGGAAATGCCGGTCCAGCGCGGCGTAGCCGACCGAACTCGGGGCGGACGCCTGCACGGCCTTGCGGTCGTCGTAGTTGTAGCGCACCAGACCCGCGCAGCCCGCCAGGATGATCAACACCAGCACGCTGGCGACCAGGTGGGTCTTCGGCTTGCGCACGATGCGAATCCCGGAACGCCGCCAGAATGTGGCGGTCAGCTCGCGCCTGGGTTTGACCCAGCCGCGCGGACCGGCCACCACGAGAATGGCCGGCAGCAGGGTGACCGCCGCCAGGAACGCCACGCCGACGCCGATCGCCGAGGACACCCCCACCGAGGAGAACACCCCCATCCTGGCGAAACTGATGCCGAGGAAGGTGATGCCGACCGTGGCGGCGGACGCGGTGATCACCTTGCCGATGGATATGAGGGCCCGTCGCACGGCATCCTCGTAATCGGAGCCCTGCCGCAGATAGTCGTGGTACCGGCTGATGAGAAAGACCGCGTAATCGGTTCCGGCGCCGGCGATCATCGCGCTCAGAAAGACGATCGACTGGTTGGAAACACCCAGGCCGCTCGCCTGGGAGAAGCCGGCGACCACCGCCTGGGCGATCGCCATCGAGATGCCGATCGCCAGCAGCGGCAGCAGCATGGTGACCGGATTGCGGTAGACCATCAGCAACACAAGAAGCACCAGCACCGCGATCGCGAGTTCAATCGGGAGTCGATCCTTTTCGCCGGCCACCGTCAGATCGGCGACGGTGGCGGCCGGTCCGGTCAGGTTCGCCGTCAACGGGCTACCGGCGAGGCTCTGCTTGACCACGCCGGTGACCTGCTTGAAGGCGGCGTAGGAGCGGGGCGTGCCCAACTCACCGGCGAGGCCGACCGGCAGCACCCAGGACTTGCGGTCCTTGCTGGTCAGCGCCGACCGCAGGGGCGGCGTGCTGACGAAGTCCTGCAGCATGACCACGTTGCGGGTGTCCTCACGCAGCGCGGCCACCAGCTTGCGGTAGGCGGCTTCGTCCGCCGGTCCGAGGCCCTTCTCGTTGGTGAGAACCACCAGCAGCAGGTCCTCGTTGCCAGACTCGTGGAACGCCTCGGTCATCTTGCGCGCGGTGACGGCGGACGGCGCGTCACTGGGCAGGATGGCGAGCGGGTGTTTCTGGGACATCTCGTTCAGGGACGGCAGTGTCAGCGGCAGCGCGACCGCAACCGCGACCCAGATCCCGATCACGGCCCAGGGCCATCGCACCACGAAATCGGCTAACCGTCGCAAATTGCCCCCACCTCAAGTTCTCGCGGTCCGCGCCCGCCGGTCACCGCCGGTCCCACTGCTCAATTATGTGTCGCGCCCGCCGCGACTTCGGGTATTTCACAAAAATAACGTGCATCAAAGAACTCCGAAGTACTCCCACCCTACGTGACGCGGCCCCAATGTCCGCTATCGGCGACCCGTGTGCACACGGATTTCATTGCCTCGACATATCGCGCGACCGACTTCTGCGCGATCGGATTGTCCGGGAACATGACCGCCATGGCGGTACCCTGCTCGTACCGGAATATGTAAATGGTCAATTGATAGGAATATCGGCGGTCGGAATAAATTCCGATGCTCTTGGCGGCACTCATTTCGGCTGCGGCAATCACGGCGTTCAGCGGGGCGGCGCCGCCGTGCAGAAAATTCGAAACCGGAAAGTTGGGTCGCGGCCAGTCCAGCCACGGCGCCAATTCCAGGACCCGGTAAAACGGTACCTTCGCCATGTCGAGGCTCGAATCGAATGAATCCTGGGCGGACCAGGCGGCTTCGCTGAAGGACGCCGCGGCAATGGGAATGGTGATAGGCACCAGGCCGGTGAACCAGCCCTGGGTCATGAAATTCTCGTCGCTCCGGCGCGAGTCCCGCGGAGTGAGCGCGTAATAGGTCGCCGCTCCGGTGAACTCGTGGTCCACCAGGGCCATGCATGCGAACAGGCCGCCGACGAAGCGCGCGCCGGCTGCGGTGCACGCCGATTCGAATCGGGCGGTCTGGTCGGCGTCCATCAGGCTTTCGGTGACCATGTCGCTGTTGGTCAGCTCCAAAGGGTTGCCCAGCGGAAGCGGAAATTCGGGAAGGCTGCCATTGTTATTCTCGGCGAACTCGATCCATTTGCGAACCTGCGGCGAATCCAGGGTCAGCGCCGAAGTCCGTTCCCGCTCCCGGACGCAGAAGTCGTCGTAGCTGCCGCTGTCGGGCAGCGCCAGGCCACTCTCGCCGCCCGCCATCGCCGCGTACACCGCGTTGGACTCCAGCATCGTGATGCCGATCAGGGTCGCGTCACCGTGGACATGGTCGATGCTCGCGTAGAAGGTGAAGTGGTCTTCGTGCTGGATGATCCCGAACGAGAAGCAGCCCCACTGCAGCGGATCGGGCGTCGCCACGACGTGGTCGTGGATTTGGTCGACGGTCAACTCGCCGTGATCGACGGGGACGAATTCGATATCGGCCGGATCCGTCATCGTGTGCCGGATGACGTCGCCGTTGTCGTCGTACTCGAACCAGCTGCGGTAGGTGTCGTGCCGGCGCAGATATGCGTTAAGCGCCTGATTCATGATCGCTATATCGCAATGCCCGGGCGCCTCACAGGTGGCGATCAACAGTCGGGAAAAGTCGAGACCGGAACTGGTTCGCTGCCGGTAATTCTGCAGATGTTGACCTTGCATGTAACTGACCGGCACCGAACTGACCGGCGCCTCCAGCGCTTTTTCTCTGGCCGCCTGCGTGGGGTGCCAGGAAATGACGGTGCCGGGGCGCACCGTCCAATCCTCGAGTGAACCGATTGTGATTTTCCCGATCTGCAAAATCTTTCCTTCCCGGTCGCCGGCTTTTCCCTGGCTTTCCCCCGTGTGAGTCGGCGCCGATATCACGATAACCGCATCGGCAGCCGCGGCAGCGGCCGCGTGCTAATGCGCGTGGCAGCTCGCATTCGGCCAGCGCCCATGGTAAAGACCGGCACCTGGCCCAGCGACGGCCGCACTACCTGGTAATTTGCGGATGTCGGCGCGCGGCGGATTCGTGCTTGCAATAATCGCGGCGGGGGAGATCCGTCTGCTGCACGACCGGGCCGTGGCACAGCGCGAACCAGTCTCCGCCGGGTCGAGTCAGTCAGGAAGGACAGTGCATGGCAACCGCCGAGGTGACGGAGCCGCCAGCCGGTTTTGCGATAGTCGGCTACGCGGCGCGCTTCCCGGGTGCCGGCGACGCGGATGAGTTCTGGGAGCTGTTGCGGCAGGGCCGCGACGCCGTCTCAGAGGTGCCCCGGGAGCGGTGGGACGCCGACGAATTCTTCGACCCCGATCCCGACGCACCCGGCAAGGTGGTGACCCGCCGGGCGGGGTTCATCGACGACGTAACCGGTTTCGACGCTCCGTTCTTCGGGTTGTCGGCACGTGAGGTCAGGTTGATGGACCCGCAGCACCGGTTGCTGCTGGAGACGGCGTGGCGGGCGGTCGAGCATTCGGGTATCGCACCGACCGCCCTGGCCAACACCAACACCGGTGTGTTCGTCGGCCTCTCCACCCACGACTACCTCGGCATGGCCTCCGACGAACTGGACTATCCCGAGATCGAGGCCTACATGGCGATCGGGACCGCCGCCGCCGCGGCCGCGGGCCGGATCAGTTACCGGCTGGGCTTGCAGGGTCCGGCGGTCACCGTGGACACCGCGTGCAGTTCATCGCTGGTGGCGATCCACCAGGCCTGCCAGGCGCTGCGATTGGGTGAGTGCGACCTCGCACTGGCCGGCGGCGCCAATGTGCTGCTCAGCCCGGCGACGATGATCACCTTCTCGCAGGCGCACATGCTGGCCCCGGATGGCCGGTGCAAGACGTTCGACGCCGCCGCCGACGGTTACGTGCGCGGTGAAGGGTGCGGCGTCATCGTCGTGAAGCGGCTGGCCGACGCGATCCGCGACGGGGACCGGATCCGCGCCGTCATCCGCGGCAGCGCGATCAACCAGGACGGCGCCTCGGGTGGCCTGACGGTGCCCAACGGCGTCGCTCAGCAACGGGTCATCGCCGAGGCGCTGCGGCGCGCCGGCGTGGCGCCGGCCGACGTCGGCTACCTCGAGGCCCACGGGACCGGAACCTCGCTGGGCGATCCCATCGAAGTCCAGGCCGCCGGTGCCGTGTTCGGGGAGGGACGCGACGGTACCCCGCCGCTCCTGATCGGTTCGGCGAAGACCAATATCGGGCATCTCGAGGCCGCCGCCGGCATCGCCGGCGTCATGAAGGTCGTGCTGTCGCTCGAGAACGAGTTGCTGCCGCCACACCTGAACTTCCGGGACCCGTCGCCCCACATCCCGTGGGACCGGCTGGCGGTGCAGGTCGTCAAGGAGGCCACTTCCTGGGAACGCAACGGCCGCCCGCGGCTGGCCGGCGTCAGTTCGTTCGGATTCTCCGGCACGAACGCGCACGTCATCCTCGAGGAAGCGCCGGCGCAGCCCGAAAAGGCAGATGCGGCACCGGATTCGGCCGGCCCGCGGTTCAGCGTGCTGCCGCTGTCGGCCCGCACCCCGGCGGCGCTCATCCAGCTCGCCGAGCAGTACCGCGACTGGTTGGGTGAGCATCCCGAGGCCGCCCTGGCCGACGTGAGCTTTTCGGCAGGCGTCGGGCGCGCGCACTTCGAGCACCGCGCTGCCCTGGTGGCGAACTCGACGGACTCGGCGCGTGAGATGCTCGCCGCGCTCGCCGACGACCGCCCGGCGCCCGGACTGGTGCGTGGCGAATGCGCCGACCCGCCCAAGACTGCGTGGTTGTTCCCTGGGCAGGGCAGCCAGTTCCCGGGCATGGCCCGCGAATTATTCGACAATGAGCCGGTTTTCGCGGAGACGGTGAACCGGTGCGCGGCGGTGGTCGCAGACGTGCTCGAAAGGCCGTTGCTGGAAGTCATTTTCGAGACCGACAGTCCGGACGGCCAAGACATGTTGCGCCAGACGGCGTACGCGCAGCCGGCGCTGTTCGCGGTGGAAATGGGTCTGGCGCGGCTCTGGCAGTCGTGGGGTTTCGAACCCGACGTGGTGCTGGGCCACAGTGTCGGCCAGTATTCCGCGGCGTGCGTGGCCGGCGTGTTCAGCCTCGAGGACGGGGCGTTGTTGCTCGCCGAGCGTGGCCGATTGTTCGGCGATCTGCCGGCCGGCGGCCGGATGGCGGCCGTGTTCACCGACAGCGAGCGGGTGGAGGGTCTCACCGAGGAGTTCCCGCGTCTGTCGGTGGCCGCCTACAACGGCGCCAACACCGTGTTGTCCGGACCCGGCGAGGATCTGGATCGCGCGGTGGCCGGGCTCAAGGCCGACGGCGTCCGGTGCGAATGGCTGGACACCAGCCACGCATTCCACTCCGCGCTGCTGGACCCGGCGCTCGACGAATTCGAGGCTTTCGCCGGCAGATTCGAATACCTTCCGCCGCAACGCATTCTGGTCTGCAACCGGACTGGTGCGGCGCTGGGCCGGCAGGTCAAACTCGACGGCCAGTACTGGCGTCGGCATGCCCGCCAGCCGATCGAGTTCGCCAAGAGCGTCGCCACCCTGGCCGACCTCGGCTGCAAGCTGCTGCTGGAGGTCGGTCCGCAGCCGGTGCTGACCGCGTCAGCCCTGCGAGCCTGGCCGGACCCGTCGACCGCGCCGCGGGCGATCGCGTCGATGCGCCGCAACGGCGCCGACCTGCGCCAGATCACCGAAGCCGTTGCCGACGCCTACGTCGCCGGCCACCTGCCCCGCTTCGGCGCTCTACAGCCGGGACGGCCGCGCCAGCTCGACCTGCCAACTTATCCGTTCCAGCGGCGTCACTACTGGTTCCGGGACAAGCGGGCGCAGCCGAGCGGAAAATCCGACCGGTCAACAGCCCTGCGCACCGAAGCCGTCCGGTTGCTCGAGGACGGCCGGATCGACGAACTTGCCGCGTTGCTCGACGGGACGGGCGGCAACCAGCAGACCGTCGACGTGCTGAGCAGGCTGGCGGCGCAACACAACCAGCAGCGCGAGACGCAGTCCATCGCCGGTGACCGTTACGAGATCCGTTGGGAGAAAGCGGTTGTCGCATCATCCGGTGCGGATGCGTCCTGGTTGCTGATCGCCGACGACGGCGATGCGGTGGCGCCGTTTGTCGAGGTGCTGACGGCACGCGGGCATCGGCACCGCGTTCACGGACTGCCGGCCTCCGAGGCCGACGAGCAACGACTCGAAGCCGTGTTGCGCGAAGCGGCCGCCGACGAACCGTCGCTACGCATCGTGGTGCTCTCGGCTGTCGAATCCGACACCACGCCCTCGATGCGGTCGCTGTTGCGGATGCAGCACCGGGTTCTGGGTGGCGCGCGGCGGCTCTTCCGCGCCGCCGCGGCCGCCGAGATCCGCAACCCGATCTGGCTGGTGACCTCCGGCGCACAACGGGTTACCGCTACCGACGCGGTATCGCCGGTGCAGAGCTGCCTGTGGGGATTCGGCCGGTCCGCCTCGCTGGAACATCCCCAGCTGTGGGGTGGGCTGGCGGATCTGTCCTCGGGCAGTGCCGACGAGTGGTCGCGGTTGATCGACGCCGCCACGGCCGGCGCTTCGGGCGCGACGGAAGACCAAGTGGCGCTTCGGGATCAGGCGGTCTACGTGCCGCGCCTGGTGCGCCGCGCCGGCGCGCCGGTCGCGACGCCATTGTCGCTGCGTGGCGATGCGACCTATCTGGTGACCGGTGGCCTGGGTGCGGTCGGGCTGGAGATCGCCGGCTATCTGGCCGCGCACGGCGCCGGACATCTGGTGCTGACCGGCCGGCGCGCGCCGAACAGCGACACACAGCAGCGCATCGAAGCCCTGCGGCAGCAGACCGGCGCCGAAATCCGGACCGTCGCGGCCGACGTCGCCAACCCGCACGACGTCGACCGGCTGATCGCCACGGTGGCGGCCGAGTTGCCACCGCTGGCCGGCATCGTGCACGCCGCCGGGGAGATCGGCAGCACCCCGCTGCGCAGCCTGGACGACGCGGAAGTGGACCGTGTCTTCGCCGGAAAGGTCTGGGGCGCTTGGAATCTGAGTGAAGCCACCGCAGACGTGCCGCTGGACTTCTTCCTCAGTACCTCCTCGATCGCCTCGGTGTGGGGCAGCTTCGGTCAGACGGCCTACAGCGCGGCCAACGCCTTCCTCGACGGGCTGTCCAGCCGGAAGCGCGAGGAGAACTATCTCAGCGTCAACTTCGGTCCGTGGATGTCCGGGTCGGCGGGCATGGCCGACGAGGAGGCCCGCGCGCAGCTGAAGAAGCGCGGCGTGGTGACCATGGCGCCGGGCGACGCGCTGGCCGGGATGGCCGAGCTCATCGTCACCCATTCGGTTCAGGGCGTGGTGGCCCGCATCGACTGGGAGCGCTTCCTGCCGATCTACCAGCAGACCGGAAGACGCGCGTTTCTGGGTGAACTCGAACGTGAGATACCCGAGTCGGCGACGGCACCGACCGCGTCCGGGACCACGAAATTGGTCGAGCGGCTCACGGTCGCTCCGGTGCAACAGCGCAAGAAGCTGGTCGTGGACTATCTGCGCGAGGTCGTCGCGGAGGTCACGCGGGTCGATGCGGCCGAGATCCGCGACGAGGCCGGCTTCTTCGACCTCGGCATGGATTCCCTGATGGCCGTTGAGTTGCGGCGCCGGGTCGAACACGGAGTCGGCAAAGCGCTGCCCGCGACCCTGGCGATGGACTACCCGCGGCTGGTCGACGTGGCGGACTATCTGCTCACCGACGTGCTGCAACTGAACGCTCCGGCGACGGCGAAGACCGAGACCCCCGCGACCGTCGCGGTGACGAGCAGCCTCGTCGACGAGCCGATCGCGATCGTCGCGGTGGCCTGCCGCTTCCCCGGTGCCGCCGATCCCGAGGCGTACTGGGACCTGCTCGCCAACGGGGTCGACGCGATCCGCGAGATCCCGGACGACCGTTTCGACGTCGACGAGTACTACGACCCGGATCCCGAGACACCCGGCAAGATCTACAGCCGGTGTGGGGGATACCTCGAGGCGATCGACGGTTTCGATCCGGAGTTCTTCGGCATCTCGCCGCGCGAAGCCGTGTGGATGGATCCGCAGCAGCGGTTGATGCTCGAAATCGCCTGGGAAGGCCTGGAACGGGCCGGGTATTCGCCGGCGTCGTTGCGCGGCAGCCGAAGTGGGATCTTCGTCGGGGTGGCGGCCAACGAGTACTCGCACCTGTTGACGGCCGAGTCGGTCAACAGCATCGAAGCCCACTTCATCACCGGGAACGCGCTCAACGCCATCGCGGGCCGGGTCGCTTTCGCGCTCGGGCTGGAGGGGCCGGCCGTGGCGGTGGACACCGCCTGCAGTTCGTCGCTGGTGGCCGTGCACGAGGCCTGCGGGGCCCTGCGTTCCGGCGACTGCGATCTGGTGCTGGCCGGCGGGGTGAACGTGTTGCTGAGTCCGGCATCCCTGATCGCGGCGTCCCGCGCCAGAATGCTGTCCCCGGACGGCCGGTGCAAGACGTTCGACGCCGCCGCCGACGGCTACGTGCGCAGCGAGGGCTGCGGCATTCTGGTGCTCAAGAGGCTCAGCGACGCGGTGCGCGACGGCGACCGGGTCCAAGCGGTCATCCGGGGCAGCGCGGTCAACCAGGACGGCGCGTCGAGCGGCCTGACGGTGCCCAATGGCGGTGCTCAGCAACGACTTATCGCCGCGGCCCTGGCCCGTGCGCACGTTGCCGGCAACGATGTCGACTACCTCGAGGCGCACGGTACCGGCACCTCGCTGGGTGACCCGATCGAAGTGCAGGCCGCCGCGGCGGCCTACGGCGCCGGTCGCGACCCGAACCACCCGTTGCTGATGGGGTCGGTGAAGACCAACATCGGCCACCTGGAGTCGGCCGCCGGTGTCGCGGGCCTGATCAAGATCGTGCTGTCGCTCCAGCACGAAATCCTGCCGCAGAACCTGCATTTCGAGAACCCCTCGCCGCACATCCCATGGGATTCCCTACCGGTGCGCGTCGTCGACGAAGCCACCCCGTGGCACGCGAACGGCCGCCCGCGCCGTGCGGGTGTCAGTTCTTTCGGGTTCACCGGCACCAACGCGCACGTCCTGATCGAAGAGGCGCCGGCACCGGAGCCGATCGCGGCAGCCGACGTTCCGGACGGGCCCGTGCATGTGCTGCCGCTGTCGGCCCGGTCCGAGCAGGCGCTGGTGTCGTTGGCGGAGCGGTACGCGTCCTGGCTGGAGGATCGTCCGGACGCGGACATCGGTGACGTCTGCTACACCGCGGGCGTCGGGCGTTCGCATTTCGAACACCGGGGTGCCCTCGTCCTGGATTCCGGCGCCACCCCGGTCGCGGGGGCCCGCGACATGCTGGCCGACCTGGCCGCAAACCGGTTGCGCCCCGGCGTATTACGAGGCACGTGCGGCGACCCGCCGACGACGGCGTGGTTGTTCACCGGGCAGGGCAGCCAGTATCCCGGCATGGCGCGCGAGCTCTTCGAAACCGAGCCGGTGTTCGCCGAGACCGTTCAACGGTGCGCGGACGCGATCGACGGGATGCTGCCGCGCCCGTTGCTCGAGGTGCTGTTCGCGGCCGACCGGGAAATCGGGGAAACGCTGCGGCACACCTCTTTTGCCCAGCCCGCCCTGTTCGCGATCGAGATGGGTCTGGCCCGGCTGTGGCAGTCGTGGGGCATCGAGCCCGACGTGGTGCTCGGCCACAGCGTGGGCCAGTACGCGGCGGCGTGTGTGGCCGGAGTGCTCAGCCTCGAGGACGGGGCCCGGCTGATGGCCGAACGCGGCCGGTTGTTCGGCAGCCTTCCCGACGGCGGGCGGATGGTGGCGATCTTCGCCGACCCGCGCCACGTGGAGGACGTCGCCAACCAGTGCCCGGCGGTGTCGGTCGCCGCATACAACGGCCCCAACACGGTACTGTCGGGCCCCGGTCCGGATCTTGAACGGATCGTCGACACGTTCAACGAAGAGGGCATCCGCTGCACCTGGCTGGACACCAGCCACGCCTTCCATTCGGCGCTGCTGGACCCGGTGCTCGACGAATTCGAGGCGTACGCGGCACGGCTGGAGTTCAACGTCCCCACGCTGCCACTCGTCTGCAACCGCACCGGTACCGTCCTGACCGCGGAAACCGAACTGAACGGCCAGTATTGGCGCCGGCACTCCCGCCAGCCCGTGCAGTTCGCCGACAGCGTGCGCACCGTCGCGGCGCTGGGGTGCACGGTGCTGATGGAGATCGGCCCGCAGCCGATTCTCACGGCTGCGGCGGTGCAGGTCTGGCCGGAACATTCGGCTCCGCCGCGAGCGATCGTCTCATTGCGCAAGGGCGCCGACGCCCGCCGGCAGATCTCCGAAGCCCTGGCCGCGACGTATGTCGCCGGGCATCGGCCGGACTTCGCCGCGCGCTACCGGCGGCCGGGTCACCGGCTGGAGCTGCCGACGTATCCCTTCCAGCGCCGGCACTTCTGGCCCAAGAGTTCCGGGGTCACTCCCGGCGACGGTGCGGTGGTCGCTGGAATCCTCGGTAGCGCAAAGGATCTCGCCTCCGGCGACGCCGTCTACACCAGCCGGCTCTCGGTCAAGACGCAACCCTGGTTGTCCCATCACGTCATCTACGGCACCGTGGTGGTTCCGGGTGCGACGTACGCGGCGATGGCCCTGGCCGCGGTCGGCGCGCCGGCGCACGTGCGGGACGTCTTCTTCTACGAGCCGATCATCCTGCCGGACAAGAGTTCCCGTGAGGTGCAGCTCACCCTGCATCCGCTCGAGGACGGTGGCGGCTGGACGTTCCGCGTGCACAGCCGTCCCTACGGCGTTCGCGAAGCGGAGTGGTCGCTGAACGCGGACGGCACCGTCGTGAGCGGTGTCCTGGATGAGCCGGCCGAGCCTGCAGCCGGAACCGCGGATTCCATCGAAGCCGCCACCGAGCGGTTGAGCCGCACCCAGACCCAGCAGCTGTTCGACACCTTCGCGGACATGGAGTTGGCCTGGGGCCCAACCTGGTCCACGTCGCTGAAAGCGCTGTGGGTCGGCGACGGTGAGGCGATCGGTGATGTCGCCATCGGCGAGGAACTCGCCGAGCAACTCGGCAGCGAGCCGATCCACCCGGTGCTGCTGGACCTGTGCACCGGAGTCGCTTTCCCCGCGTTCCCGGCGCTGCTGGCAGCCGAGCACGGTGTCGCGGACCTGTTCCTGCCGCTGCGGTACGGGCGGGTGATGCTGGCTGAGCGGATGCCGCGACGGTTCTATTGCCGCGCACGTTGGCAGGCGGGCGGTCTGGACAGCGAGACGCAGGTCTTCGATCTCGACTTCGTTGACCGGGATGGACGCCTGCTGGGCGGAATTCGCGAATTCACCGTCAAGCGTGCGCCCCGGGAGGCGTTGCTGCGTGGGCTCGGTGGCGACGCCACCCGGCTGCTGTACACCCTCGGCTGGAACGAGGTGCCCCCGCCGGCAGCGGATGACACCGCCGAAACCGCGGACGACACCTGGCTGATCGCCGGGTTCGACGAGCTCGCGGACGTCGTCCCGGGCAGCCTTCGCACCAACGACATCGTCGACCCGGAGCGCTGGGTGCAGCTGTTCGCCCAGGCGAAGGACGGCGGAGCGCCGATCTCCGGCATCGTCTGGCGCAGCGGCCGTCGACCGGGCACGGATGAGTCGAGCACCGAATTCGCCGGACGGCTGGAGGGCGAGCTCGACCAGCTGCTGACGCTGGTGCGCACGGCGCTCGGGCAGCAGGACCTGAAGCTGCCCGGCGGACTGTGGGTCGTCACCGAGCGGGCCGTGGCCACCGAACCCGGCGAGCCGGTCGACCCGGTACAGGCCGCGCTGTGGGGTCTCGGGCGCACCGTCATCGCCGAGCAGCCCCAGTTGCGCTGCCGGCTGGTCGACCACGACGGGTCGCAGGACGCCGTGCAGTGGCTGGCCAGACTGCTCGCCGCGCCGGCCGCACCCGTCACCGAACCCGAACTCGCACTGCGGCAAGGGAAGTTCCTGGTGTCGCGGCTGCTGCCGTGGGCGCGGGGCGGGCATCTCGCGGTGCCGCGGGCGAGCGACTATGTGCTGGCGCCGACCGAACGCGGCGCCATCGACAACCTCCGTCTGGTGGAGACCGAAGTGACTGCCCCGGCTGCGGGCCAGGCGCAGATCCAGGTCGAGGCAGCGGGTCTGAACTTCCGTGACGTGCTCAACGTGTTGGGCCTCTACCCGGGTGACCCCGGACCCATCGGCGGGGACTTCTCCGGGATCGTCACCGAATTGGGCGACGGCGTCACCGGCCTCGAGGTCGGCCAACGCGTCTTCGGCTTCATGCAGGGCGCGTTCGCCAGCCGGGTGAACGTGCCGGCGCAGTTGCTGGCGCCGGTGCCCAAGGGCCTGGGTGCGATAGCCGCGGCGAGCATACCGGCGGCTGCGCTCACCGCGCGCCTGGCCTTCGACTGGGCCAAGCTGCGGCCCGGGGACCGGGTGCTGGTCCACGCCGCCAGCGGCGGCGTCGGCCTGGCGGCGGTCCAGCTGGCACGCCAGTGCGGAGCGACGGTGTTCGCCACCGCCAGCGCCTACAAACGTGCCGTGCTGCGCGAGCTGGGTGTGGAGTACGTATACGACTCGCGCACAACGGATTTCGCGGACCAGATCCTGGCCGACACGGACGGCGCCGGCGTCGACGTCGTGCTCAACAGCCTGACCAACGAGGGCTTCCTCGAGGCGACCGTGCGGGCGACCGCCCGCAATGGCCGGTTCGCCGAGATCGCCAAGCGGGACATCTGGACGCCCGAGCAGATGGCGGCGGTGCGGCCCGACATCGACTACGAGATCGTGGCGCTGGACGGGACCATCATGTCCGACCCCGACCACATTCACCGACTGCTGTGCGAGGTGTCGGACGGCTTGGGCAACGGCGAGTGGGAACCGCTGCACGCCGAGATCTATCCGCTGACCGAGGCGAAGACGGCGTTCCGCCGCATGCAGCAGGCTCGCCATATCGGCAAGATCGTGTTGCAGATGCCGAATCCGCTTGCACCGCGCGGTGATCGGACCTATCTGATCACCGGCGGCCTCGGTGCCCTGGGTCTGCACACGGCGGCGTACCTGGCTCAGCTGGGGGCCGGCGACATCGTGCTGACCAGCCGGCATCTGCCCGACGCGGAGGCCCAGCAGGCGATCGACGCCATCATCGAGCGGTACCGGTGCCGGATCCACGTCTTCGGGGCAGACGTCGGCGACGAGTCTCAGGTCGCGGAGTTGCTGAATCGCATCCGCGCCGAGTTGCCGCCGCTTGCCGGGGTCGCACACCTGGCGGGTCTGCTCGACGACGCGCTGCTACCTCAGCAGAGCCTGGAGCGTTTCCGGACGACGTTGGCGCCCAAGGCTTTTGCGGCGTGGCATCTGCACCGGTTGACCAAGAACGACGACCTGGAATTCTTCATCATGTATTCCTCGATCTCCGGCGTCCTCGGTTCTCCGGGTCAGGCCAACTATGCCGCGGCCAACGCGCTGCTGGACGGGCTGGTGGCCGAACGCAATGCCCAGGGCTTGACCGCTACCAGCGTCAACTGGGGTCCGTGGGCGAAGGGCGGCATGGCCGCCTCACACGCCGCACGCGTCAATCTCGGTGCGCAAGGCCTGATTCCGCTGGATCCCACGGCCGCCCTGAGCGCGCTCGGCGAGCTTTTCGCCGAGGGGACCGGACAGGCAACCGTCATCAAGGCCAACTGGCAGCGCACGGCGAAGGTGCTCGGCGGTTCGCGTCCGGCGATACTGGACTACGTGCTGCCCAGTGCCGTCGCGGCCACGCAGGGCGACAGTGAGCTGCTGCGCCAGTTGCACGAGATTCCGGAGGGGCAACGCGCCGACTTCCTGACCGAATATCTGCAGCAGGAGGTGCAGAGCTTCCTGAGGCTGGCCCAGCCGCCCGCGGCCACCAGCCGGTTCCTGGATCTGGGCACCGACTCGCTGATGGCGGTCGAACTCCGCAACCGGTTACTCGGGCAGTTCGGCGGCCAACTGACGATCAGCGCCACCGCGGTGTTCGACTATCCGACCATCAGGTCGCTCGCCGAGTACCTGGCTTCCCAGCTGCCGGAGTTGATGGCCGAATCGGCCCCGGCTCCGGCCGGCGAGCCCGCCGGGGAGCCGGCGGCAGAGTCCGCCGAGCAGCCTGCGGCAGAGCCCGCCGAGGAGTCCGCCGACGCTTAGTTGCTGATGTCGAAGCCGGCGATGACCTTCGTCGGACGCACCCGCACCACCAGTTCGCCGGGGACCGCGTTGCGGCGGCCGTACTCCTCGGCCCGCTCGGCGCCCATGTACCGGGCACCGGTGCGGGTGGCGATTTTCAGCAACTCCTGCGGGTCGTCGTTCACCGTCGCCACCCCCTGCACCTGCACGAACGAGTAGGGCGGGTGCGGGTCGTCGACGCAGATGACGGTTCGCGAATCCCGGCGCAGCGCGCGACCTTTCGGTGTTTGTTCGTGGGTGGTGAAGACCAGCTCGTCGCCGTCGACCACGAACCAGACCGGCGCCACCAGGGGCCGGCCGTCCGATGCTGCGAACCCGAGCATCCCGGTGCGGGTGCCCGCAGACAGGAACTCCACGACTCGGTCCGTCAGTTCGGACATGGCGTCGGATCCTGTCTCAGATCTTTGCTAAGTCGTATTCGCCGAGGTGGTCGATGAGGACACGCAACTGATCCGCCGTAGAACCCAGCGTCTGATCGATCGCGGTGAGCCTGGCCGTGTAATGGCCCACCGGGTACTCGGCGGTCATGCCGATGCCGCCGTGCAGTTGGATCGCCTCCTGGCCGATGTGCCGGCCCGAACGGCCGATCTGCAGCTTGGCGCGCGCGGCGATGACCGGGTCGTAGTTGCCGTCGGCGATCGATATGGCGGCGTACAGATTCATGCTGCGCGCCAGCTCCAGTGACACGTACATATCGGCAGCCCGCTGCGTCAGCGTCTGGAACTTGTTGAGGGTGACCCCGAACTGCTTGCGGGTCTTGAGGTAGTCGGTGGTCAGCCGGAGCGCTTCCTCCATGGCGCCCATCGCCTCGGCGCACAGCGCCGACTGGATCCGGATGATGGCGTTGGCGATGGCCTGACCGGCATCGGCGCCGTCACCCAGCGGTTCGGCGGCGGCCTCGTCCAGATCGATCTGAGCGCCGCGCTGGCCGTCGAAGGTGCGGAACGGCGAGCGGGTCACGGTGGTGTTGTCCTGCGAGGCGTCAACCAGGAACAGCCCGGTGCCGCCGTCCGGCAGCGCCGCACTGACCACCAGCGTCTCGGCGCAGTCGCCGGCCAGTACGGGGTTCTTGCGTCCGCTGATAGTCCACGAATCTCCTTGCTGCACAGCGCGAGTGGCCGATTTCGCCGACCCGCCGCGCTGACCCGGCTCCAGGTGGGCGAAGGCCAGCAGCCGCTGGCCCGCGGCGACCTCGTCGAGCAGTTCTTTCTGCGCGGCGTTGCCGAGTTCGGCGATCAGCGAGCCGGGCGCCAGCGCGGCGTGCACGATGGGCTCGGGCGCCAGCCGGCGTCCGACCTCGATGAGCACCGCCATGATCTCGAGCTGCCCGGCCTCTTCGGGCTCGAACCCGAGGCCGAGGATCCCGATCTCCGCGAGCTGGTTCCACACCTCGCGACTCCAGCCCAGCTCGGTGTCGATCGCCTTGTTGCGGCTCTCGGCGTCGTAGTTTCGCGACAGCAGTTCCCTTGTGGTGTCGCGCAGCAGTGCCTGCTCTTCGCTCAACTGAAAGTCCATGACAGCCTCACAATCCGAGAATGGTCGAGGAGATGATGTTGCGCTGCACCTCGTTGCTACCGCCGTAGATCGAGGTCTTGCGATAGTTGAGGTAGGTCGGGGCGCTGGCCTGCGCCCACTCCGGGGAGGCGATGCCCTGCCCGCCCACCGGCAGCGCGTCGGGACCGGCCACCTCGACCATCAGCTCGGTGGCGATCTGCTGCAGTTGGCTGCCGCGCAGCTTCAGCACGGAGGAGGCCGGGTTGGGTTTGCCGCCCACGGAACTCGAGACCACCCGGGCCTGGGTGAGTTCCAGTGCGAGCACCTCGTTCTCCGCCTCGGCCAGCCGTGCGGCGAACAGCGGGTCCTCGAGCAGGCCGTTCTCGGCGGCGTGCCGCTTCACCTCGGCCAGGCGCACTTTGGTGCGACCCACCTGAGCGATCCCGGTCCGCTCGTTGCCGAGCAGGAACTTCGCGTAGCTCCAGCCCTGATTCTCTTCTCCGACAAGCTGATTGGCTGGGACGCGGGCGTCGGAGAAGAACACCTCGTTGACCTCGACGCTGCCGTCGATCAACTTGATCGGCCGCAGCGTGATGCCGGGGGTGTCCATGGACATGAGTAGAAATGAGATGCCGGCCTGGCGTTTGGGCGCCTGAGGGTCGGTGCGTACCAGGCAGAAGATCCAGTCCGCGTACTGGCCGAGCGTCGTCCAGGTCTTCTGCCCGTTGACGACGTAGCTGTCGCCGTCGCGGACCGCGGTGGTGCGCAGCGAGGCGAGATCGGATCCGGCTTCGGGCTCGGAGAAGCCCTGACACCACCAGATATCCAGATTGGCCGTCGGCGGCAGGAACCGTTCCTTGACCTCCTGCGAGCCGAACTCGGCGATCACCGGGCCCACCATCTTGGTGTTGAAGTTCAACGGCTCCGGGACACTGGCCAACTGCATCTCGTCGGTCCAGATCTGAAACTGGGTGGGGGTCCAGTCTTTTCCGCCCCATTCGACGGGCCAGCTCGGTACGGCGATCCCGTGCTCGTGCAGTTGCTTGTGAGTGGCGACGATCTCGTCGCGCGTCAGATGCCCGCCGTCGCGGACCCGCTCCCGGATGTCGACCGGGATCTCGGTGGTGAAGAAGGTCCGCAGTTCGTCGCGGAACGCGGCTTCGTCGGGCGTGAGCGCCAGCTTCATCGGCAGCCTCCTGTGTGCGGGGTGGCCGCCGGCGCGGGGTTACGGCGGTCCTGTACTGCACGTTAGGCGCTAAGCGGCGGCATTCGCCAACCGGGTGGTCGGTTGGCGTTTCTAGCTGCGGACCGGTGTCGACATCACCCGGTTGGCCACCGCCTTGACCGAATCGGGCAGCAATCTGTTGCCGATGCCCAGGGCTTTGGTCATTCCACAGCCGCGGATTGATCCACAGCCTGCCCGGCCGGGGCGGCGACGCGCGCCGCCTGCGACGGTGGCCGGACATACCGTCACGGCATGCGAACCGAACTACCCGCCGAGCGACTGCAGCGACGGCTGGCCGGCGAACCCGATCCGCAACCCGGAGACGCCGAATCAGAATCGGATGACGAGGATCCGAACTCGTTGCTGCCGCGGTGGCTTCCCGACGCTGCCGCGCAGCGGAACTGGATGGAGCGCCTGCGCACCGATCCCGGCCGCGCCGGCGCCATCGCGCTGGCGGTTATCGCCGCGCTCGCGGTGCTGATCACCGTCTTCACCGTGGCCCGCGACCGGCCTGCGCCGGTGACCTCAGCCAAACTTCCTCCGGTGGAACGGGTTTCGTCGAGCGGGCCGAAGGCCTCGGCCAACCCGGGGCCGGACCGGCCGGTGGTGGTCAGCGTCGTCGGCCTGGTGCACAAACCGGGGCTGGTCACACTGGCGCCGGGTGCGCGGATCGCCGATGCGCTGCAGGCGGCCGGGGGAGCGGTCGACGGTGCCGACACCGTCGGCCTCAACATGGCCCGGCCGCTGGGCGACGGTGAACAGATCGTGGTCGGGCTGGCGCCGGCTCCGGGCAAGCCGCCGGTCCTGGGCAGCTCCGTCGGTGCCGGCGGGCCCGCCACGCAGTCGCCTTCGGGCGCCCCGAGCACGTCCGGGAAACCGAAGGCCGGCGCCAGGGAAGCGCTCGATCTGAACACCGCGACCGTCGAGCAACTGGACGGACTGCCCGGGGTGGGTCCCGTCACGGCCGCGGCGATCGTGGCGTACCGGCAGGCCCACGGGAGGTTCACCAGTGTCGATCAGCTGGGCGAGGTGGACGGCATCGGACAGGCGCGGTTGGACAAGCTGCGTTCGCTGGTCCGTGTCTGACCCCCGTGCGCCGGCCGCAGCCCGATCCGGTGGAGCGCCTGGATGTGCGACTGGTTCCGGCCGCGCTGACCGGATGGATCATGACAGCGGCCGGCACGGTATGGCCGGCCGGCGCCGCGCCGGCCGGCTGCTGCACGGTGGTAGCCATCGCCGCGGCGGCGCTGTGGCGACGGGCGCGGTGCCGATCGGCGCCGGCCGCGGTCTGGGCCGGGCTGGTGGCGGTCGGGGTGGTGGGCGCGGGGTACGGCATGGCGATCGCGCTGCGCGCGGACGCGGTCGCTCGCCACCCGATCGCCGCGGCGTTCGGCACGGTGGCGCCGGTGACCGTCGTCCCGAGCGAGACCCCGCGGCCCTTGCCGCGCGGCCGGTTGCTGTTCCGGGCCACCCTGCAACGATTCGGTGACGACGAAAGTTCAGGATGCACAACAGTTTTCGCCGACGCCGCGGAGTTCGGTGCGGCCGACGAGCTGACGGTGGGCCGGCCGGTGCGGTTCACCGCGCGCATCGCCCGGCCGAACCGTCGCGATCTGACGGTCGCGGTGCTGACCGCGACGGGCCGGCCCGAGTTCGGCCGCGCACCCGTGGTCTACCGGGCCGCGTCCACTGTCCGCGGCCGGTTCGCCGCCGCGGTGCGCCGGGTGTTGCCCGCCGACCAGGCCGCCATGTTGCCCGCGCTGGTGCTCGGTGACACCTCACGGGTGTCCACGGTCACCAGCGGAGAGTTCCGCGCGGCGGGCATGACCCATCTGACGGCCGTCTCGGGGGCCAACGTCACGATCGTGTGTGCCGCGGTGCTGTTGTCGGCGCGCCTGGTGGGGCCGCGGCCGGCTGTGCTGCTGGCCGGGCTGGCCCTGGTCGCCTTCGTGTTCATCGTGCAGCCGACGGCGAGCGTATTGCGGGCTGCCGTGATGGGCGCGATCGCGCTGGTGGCGATGCTGTCCTCACGTCGGCGCCAGGCTGTCCCGGCGCTGTCGGCGACCGTGCTGGTGTTGTTGGCGATAGCTCCGCAACTGGCCGTCGACCTGGGATTCGCGTTGTCGGTGGTCGCCACCGCAGCGCTGGTGGTGGTGGCCCCGGGCTGGTCGTGCCGGCTGGTCGGACGGGGCTGGCCGAAACCGCTGGCCGACGCGGTCGCGGTCGCCGGGGCAGCCCAGGTGGTGACCGCGCCCCTGGTCGCCGCCATCTCCGGGCGGTTCAGCGTGGTGGCCGTCCTGGCCAACCTGGTGGTGGCGCCGGTGGTCGCCCCCATCACCGTGCTGGGTACCGCGGCGGCAGCACTGGCGGTCGGCTGGCCGGCCGGTGCCCAACTGCTGATCCGTTTCACCGGCCCCGAGGTGTGGTGGGTGCTGCACGTCGCGCACTGGGCATCCGGCGTCCCGGCGGCCAGCGTGCCGGCGCCCGACGGCGTCGCGGGCCTGCTGGTGGTCGGCTGCGCGACCCTCCTGGTCGTCGTGCTGGCGCGCGGTCGTGGTGGTCGTGTCGTGCTGGCCTGGACAACCGTGGGGTGCGCGCTGGCCTGGTCGGTGTCGGAAGCCGTCGTACCCCCGTGACACCATCTTGGGGTGAGCGGGGATTCGTCGTTGCACCTGGTTCTGGGGGAAGAGGATCTGCTGATCGAGCGGGCCGTCGCGCAGATACTGCGGTCAGCCCGGAAGCGGGCCGGCGCCGGCGCGGAATCCGGGATCGCCGACGTCCCGGTCAACCGGATGCGGGCGGGCGATGTCAGCACCTACGAGCTGACCGAGCTGCTGAGTCCCTCGCTGTTCGCCGAGGAGCGGATCATCGTGCTGGAAGCCGCCGGCGAGGCGGGCAAGGATGCGGCAGCCCTGGTGGCCTCGGCCGCCGCGGACCTGCCGGCGGGCACGGTACTGGTGGTGGTGCACTCCGGCGGTGGGCGGGCCAAGGCACTGGCCGCCGACCTGCGGTCGTTAGGCGCCCAGGTGCATCAGTGCGCCCGAATCACCAAGGCCGGCGAACGCAGCGACTTCGTCCGCGGCGAGTTCCGCGCGCTGAAGGTCAGGGTCGATGACGAGACGGTGACGGCGCTGCTGGATGCCGTGGGCTCCGATATCCGGGAGCTTGCGTCCGCCTGTTCGCAACTGGTCGCCGACACCGGCGGGATGGTCGATGCTGCCGCGGTCCGGCGCTACCACAGCGGCAAGGCCGAGGTGAAGGGCTTCGACATCGCGGACAAAGCGGTGGTCGGAGACGTCGCCGGCGCCGCCGAGGCGCTGCGGTGGGCGATGCTGCGCGGCGAGCCGCTGGTGGTCCTGGCTGACGCCCTGGCGGAAGCGATCCACACCATCGGGGTGGTGATGCCGCTGTCCGGCGACCCATACCGGCTGGCCGGGCAACTCAAAATGCCGCCGTGGCGGGTGCAGAAGGCGCAGAAGCAGGCGCGGCGCTGGTCACGGGACCGGCTGGCGGTCGCGTCGCGGGTGGTCGCCACCCTGAATGCGAATGTGAAGGGGGCCGTCGTGGACGCCGACTACGCGCTGGAGTCCGCCGTGCGGCAAGTGGCGGAGCTGGCCTCGAATTGACCGCCCCGCACAGTTAGCGGGAGAAGCCTCAGCCGAGCTTGTTGAGCGAGCGCGCCAGCGCCGACTTCTTGTTGGCGGCCTGATTCTTGTGGATCACGCCCTTGCTCGCGGCCTTGTCCAGCTTGCGGCTGGTCGCCTGCAGCAGTTCGGCCGCCTTTTCCTTCTCGCCTGCGTGAGTGGCCTCGCGGAACGCGCGGATGGCCGTGCGGAGCGAAGACTTCACCGACTTGTTGCGCAGCCGCGCGCGCTCGTTAGTGCGGTTGCGCTTCTGCTGCGACTTGATGTTGGCCACGCGTCAGTTCCCTATCCCGTTTCGTTTTGGCTTTGCTCGGGGTATCTGCAACCCGATAGCGACTGCTCAGGTTATCAGTCGGTTACGTTTTCGCCCAAAAGCGGAACTCTCGGTCTGCCGGGATGGGGGAATTGAGGCAGCATGACACAGGTGAGTTTTCCGAACCAGATCGAGGCAACCCAGCGGCGGTCGCGCGTCCGTTCCGAGCGCATCTTCGAGGGCTACAACACCTCCGACGCCTATTCGGCAGCCTTCGACGAGATGTTCGACGCCCACGGCAACGTCCGCGGCCCGTACAAGGGCATCTACGCCGAGCTCGCGCCCACCGACGCCTCCGAACTCAAGGCCCGGGCCGACGCGCTGGGCCGGGCGTTCATCGATCAGGGCATCACGTTCTCCCTGTCCGGCCAGGAGCGGCCGTTCCCGCTGGACCTGGTGCCGCGGGTGATCTCGGCCGCCGAGTGGACCCGGCTCGAGCGCGGCATCAAGCAGCGGGTCAAAGCCCTCGAGATGTACCTCGACGACATCTACGGCGACCAGGACATCCTGCGCGACGGGGTGATCCCGCGCCGGCTGATCACCTCGTGCGAGCACTTCCACCGCGAGGCGGTGGGAATCGTCCCGCCCAACGGCGTGCGGATCCACGTCGCCGGGATCGACCTGATCCGCGACGACAAGGGCGACTTCCGCGTCCTCGAGGACAACCTGCGCTCGCCGTCGGGTGTGTCGTATGTCATGGAAAACCGGCGCACGATGGCGCGTGTCTTCCCCAATCTGTTCGCCACCCACCGGGTGCGCACCGTCGACGACTACTCCGCGCACCTGCTGCGGGCGCTGCGCAACTCGGCGGCCACCAACGAGGCCGATCCCACGGTGGTGGTGCTGACCCCCGGCGTCTACAACTCGGCCTACTTCGAGCACTCGCTGCTGGCTCGCCAGATGGGCGTCGAACTGGTCGAGGGTCGCGACCTGTTCTGTCGCGACAACCAGGTCTACATGCGCACCACCGAAGGGGAACGTCAGGTCGACGTCATCTACCGGCGCATCGACGACGCTTTCCTGGACCCGCTGCAGTTCCGGGCCGATTCGGTGCTCGGGGTGGCCGGGCTGGTCAATGCCGCTCGTGCCGGCAACGTCGTCATCTCCAGCTCGATCGGCAACGGCGTCGGTGACGACAAGCTCGTCTACACCTACGTGCCCACCATCATCGAGTACTACCTCGGTGAGAAACCGCTGCTGGCCAACGTCGACACCTACCGCTGTTGGCTCGACGACGAACGCGAAGAAGTGCTGGACCGGGTGCGCGAGCTGGTCATCAAGCCGGTGGAGGGTTCCGGCGGCTACGGCATCGTGTTCGGCCCGGAAGCCTCCGAGAAGGAGCTCGCCGCGATCAGCAAGAAGATCCGCGACGATCCGCGGGCCTGGATCGCCCAGCCCATGATGGAACTCTCCACCGTGCCGACCCGGATCGAAGGCAGCCTGGCGCCGCGCTACGTCGACCTGCGGCCGTTCGCCGTCAACGACGGCAACGAGGTGTGGGTGCTCCCCGGCGGGCTGACCCGCACCGCCCTGGTCGAAGGTTCCCGGGTGGTGAACTCCAGTCAGGGCGGCGGTTCCAAGGACACCTGGGTGCTCGCGCCGCGCACGTCGGTGGCCGCCCGCGAACTGGGCCGCGCCCAGGTAGTGCGGTCACTGCCCGGGCCGGTGCCCGAACAACACCCCGACGGCAACCGGCCGGCGCAGACACAACCCCAGCAGCAGCCGCACCAGCCCCTGGAAGGTTCGCCGAAGAAGGAACAACAACAACAGCAGCAACAGCAGAAGGTGGTCGGCTGATGCTCGCCCGCAACGCCGAGGCGCTGTACTGGATCGGCCGCTACGTGGAACGGGCCGACGACACCGCCCGCATTCTGGATGTCGCCGTGCACCAGCTGCTCGAGGACTCCAGCGTCGACCCCGATCAGGCCTCCCGGCTGCTGCTGAAGGTGCTCGGGATCGAGCCGCCCGATCACCGGCTCGACGTCTGGTCGTTGACCGACCTGGTGGCGTTCAGCCCCAACACCGAAGGCGGCTGCTCGATCGTCGACGCGATCTCGGCGGCGCGGGAGAATGCGCGATCGGCCCGCGAGGTCACCTCCAGCGAGACCTGGGAGTGCATCAACACCACCTACCACGCGTTGCCGGAGCGGGAGCGTGCCGCCAAACGTCTTGGGCCGCATGAGTTTCTGTCGTTCATCGAGGGCCGCGCGGCGATGTTCGCCGGACTCGCCGACTCCACTTTGTCGCGCGACGACGGTTACCGCTTCATGGTCCTCGGGCGCGCGATCGAGCGGGTCGACATGACGGTGCGGTTGTTGCTGTCCCGGGTGGGGGACAGCGCGTCGTCACCGGCCTGGGTGACACTGCTGCGCTCAGCCGGCGCGCACGACACTTATCTGCGGACCTACCGTGGCGCGCTGGATGCCGCCCGGGTGGTCGAGTTCATGTTGCTGGACCGGCTTTTTCCCCGTTCGGTGTTCTACTCGCTGAGGCTGGCCGAACACAATCTCGAAGAACTGCTGCACAATCCGCAGAGTCGCATCGGGGCCACCACCGAAGCCCAGCGGCTGCTGGGTCAGGCGCGCAGCGAGCTGGAATTCGTCCAGCCCGGCGTGCTCCTCGAAACGCTGGAGAACCGTCTGGCGGGCCTACAACGGACCTGCCGAGATGTCGGAGACGCGTTGGCCCTGCAGTACTTTCACGCCGCGCCGTGGGTGGCGTGGACGGATGCCCGGCAGCGTGACGAGTTGGCCGATGCGCTGGAAACTCAAGGAGAATCCTGATGTGGCGGATGCGGGTGGTGCACACCACCGGGTATGCGTACCGGTCGCCGGTGACGGCGTCCTACAACGAGGCTCGGCTCACGCCGCGCTCCAACACCAGGCAGAACGTGGTGCTCAACCGGGTGGAGACTATCCCGGCCACCCGGTCCTACCGCTACATCGACTACTGGGGGACCGCGGTCACCGCATTCGACCTGCATGCGCCGCACACCGAGTTGACGGTGACGTCCTCCTCGGTGGTGGAGACCGAGCGGCCGGAACCGCCGGCGGAGAAGACGAGTTGGGAGGAGCTGCAGTCGGCGGCGGTCATCGACCGCTACGACGAGGTGCTGCGTCCCACCGACTACACCCCGAACAGCAAACGTGTTGCCGCCGTGGGCAAACGGATCACCAAGAACCATGACCCGAGTGAGGCCGTCGTCGCCGCGGCCCGCTGGGCGCGCAGCGAGCTCGACTACCTGCCCGGCACCACCGGCGTGCATTCCTCCGGCTTGGACGCGTTGGAAAAGGGCAAGGGCGTGTGCCAGGATTTCGCGCACCTGACGCTGATCTTGTTGCGCAGCATGGGGATTCCAGGTCGCTACGTGTCCGGATATCTGCACCCCAAGCCCAACGCCGTAATCGGCAAGACGGTCGCGGGCCGCAGCCACGCCTGGATTCAGGCGTGGGTCGGCGGCTGGTTGAACTACGACCCCACCAACGACACCGAGATCTCCGAGCAGTACATCAGCGTAGGCGTCGGCCGCGACTACGCCGACGTGTCGCCGCTGAAAGGTATTTACTCCGGGCTGGGCGCGACCGACCTCGACGTGGAAGTCGAGATCACCAGGTTGGCCTAATGCCGCGTCAGGCCGACGGGCCCAGCAGGTCGTGGACGCCCTGCAGCGACGAGGCCGCCGCGGCTTCGGCGTTGCTGTAGGCGGCGCCGCCGGCGGTCAGTGCCTGGACGAACTTTTCGTGGAACGCCGACATCTGGGCGCTGATGTCCTGGTATCCCTGGGCGTGCGCGTTCCAGAACGAGGCGACGGCCGCGGAAACGCCGTCGGCGGCGGATGCGGGTATCGCTGCCGTCTGCTGAGCCGTAGCGGTGTTGGATTCGCCGATGGTCGACCCGATGCGGGCCAGGTCGCTCGCCGCAGCGGCTATCGCCTCCGGTCCTGCGACAAACCACGACATGCGGCAACCTCGAGTTCGGCAACGGTGGGTGACGACGGAAATCCGCCTTTTCGCCCCGCTAACTATTATTACGCGCTTTGAGCCGTTGCCGCTGCACGAATTTATATTCGCGTGTCTGATTAGCCGTGCAGTCCGGGGCTGCCGAAGGTACCAGGGGCACCACCCGCCCCACCTGCACCATTGGTGCCAGGTGGCACGCCTACCCCGCCGGGTCCGCCGTTGCCGCCGTTACCGATGAACTGCGCGTCGCCGCCGGCACCGCCGGGGCCGCCGCTTGGGCTGGTGGCAATGCCGACGCCGCCGGCGCCGCCGTTCCCGGCGTTGCCGATCAGCAGTGCACCGCTGCCACCCTGGCCGCCGAAGCCGCCGCCGGCGCCGCCGTTCCCGCCGTCGCCGGCGATCCCGAACAAGCCGACCAGGCCGCCGACTCCGCCACTGCCTCCAAAGGCGACCCCTGCGCCGCCGTCACCACCGTTACCGGCGAAGCCGAAGATCAATGCCGAGCGACCACCTTCACCGCCGTTATTGCCCAGAGCGGTGCCGTCACCGCCGTGGCCACCGTGGCCACCGTTACCAAACCCGTACCCGGCCCCACCGCCTGCGCCGCCGACCCCTCCGACATTGCCGCTTGCCCCGTTGCCACCGACGCCGC
>NZ_LKTM01000346.1 GCF_001417955.2 Mycobacterium gordonae
TGGCCGACCGCACCCCCATACAGGCCTACCTTGCAGAAAGATCCCCCAGAAACCTGCCAAGTTCTTGACCCAAGACAAGTTACCCCCGACATTGATTCCGATAAAGCGGCCTCGTCGATGATGGTTACGTCAGCCGCTGCCGGTGGTGACGCCGGCGAGCGCGAATGGCCCGGAGGCGGTCTGCGCAACCGCACCAGACGGGTTCGTTCCGTCGCGACCGACGAAGACCTCGCTCAGTCCGACTTCACCGACACCAGGGCGTAGGTCCGTACCCGACCGTGGACCGAAGCGCGGCACATGGAAAGCAGCGGTTCGGACATCTCTTCTGCGACAACGACTTCCACCGGACCCGGGTCAGCAGCAAGCTCGACGTGATGAATCCCGCCGCCCTTGTGCTCGACCCTCAGGGGGGACAACGCGCCGATCCGATCCTCCCCCGACGCTTCCCGGGCGAAATGCTGCGCGGCTTGGACCACATGCGGCAGGCATGTGCGCCCGCGCAGGTACCGGTGGTCGAGCCGCCCGTCGAGATACAGCCGCACTAGTTCGGCCGAGTCGGTGGAATCGACCCGTCCGTAACACAGGCCTTCGGGCAGCACCAGCATCGTCGCCGCGAATCGGTCACCGCCCAAATGTGAGCATTCCCAAACGAATTCGGGATACTCAGCCGCGATGGCGGCCGCCGCGCTTCGGCCCCGCACCGCGCAGCACTGATCGTGCTTGCCATGCGCACACACCGCGACGAGCGGGCCGCTGGTCAATTCACCGTCGGAGCCATCTAAAGCGATGTCCAAATAGTCCCCAGCTTCATCGACCTCCCCGTGGTAGAGCGCCTCGCTGCCCTCATCACACCGCGCGATGAACCACCGCCAGCGCGGCGTCACCGGACGGCGCCCGGGGCGACGGATCGCGGTGACCCGCATGCCCGCAGCCTCGATGCGGCGGCAGACCTGACGCCCGAGTTCGCGGTCGATGATCGCCGGTGAGTCCAGGAAAGCCGACTGTCCCCACGCCCCACCGAGTTCGAGCATTGCCCACGCGTGCCCGGCCGACGCGGTTCCGTACAACGGGTCGTCCCGCGACAGCGACTGGTCGCTGCACGGAGTACGCCGCGGCGCGTTCATCCGTGCTCTGGCCCGGTCGAGAGCCCGTCTTCGGTCGGCACCAGCACGGCCTCGCGCAGCAGTCGGCGGATCAGCACTGTGGAGTCGGCGTGGTCGAGGCCGGGCAGGGTGTCGGCATCGGCAACCACTCCGCGATGAAGCGCTTCGATGGCGGGTGCGCAGTACCCGGGGAACGTGATGGTCCGGTCCGGTAGCCGCAGCACAACACGGTCGTCGACAATCTGCGGTGTCCCGATCAGTCCGTGACGCCATCGAACCGGTATCTCGCCGGCCCGTTCGGCGGCCGCCAGCGTGGCCAGCACCTGAACCGGGACGGGCCTGGTGGTCTGAGCGTGACGGTCCGACAACCGCGCGGCCGCCCCGAGACTCAGATCGGCGGCTCGATCCCGCACGGCGTCGACGACCTGGGCCATGATCTTGCTCGTCGTCGCCGCCATCTCGTCGCGGTTGGTGGCATCGATGCCCATCGGCAGCGGCCGTCTGAACTCGGCATCCGAGGCCAGCGTGTCGACGAACGCACGGACGACGTCCAGAGACGTCAATGCGGACACCCCGATGGTGAGGTGGATCGAGGTCGTCTCCAAGGAGCGCGCGGAGTGCACCCAACCGCGCGGCAGATACAGCGCGTCTCCGGCTTTCAGAACCGTATCGATGACCGGGTCATCCTCGATTCGCGCGGCGATGGCCTCCCGGTGCTGTGTCCACGGTTGCGAGGGCAACGGGTGCTGATGCACGGGCTCGTGCACCGTCCAGTGCTTCTCGCCCGACGCTTGGAGGATGAACACGTCGTGGACGTCGTAGTGCGGATCGAAGCCTTGGCTACCAGGCGGGGTCACATAGGCGTTGGCCTGCACCGGATGCCCCAGATCGTCGACCATGGCTCGCACGAAGTCGATCAGGGGCGGCCACAACCGATGCAATCCCTGCAAGACGATGGTCGCGCCGGCGGAGAACTCGGCCAGGACCTTGGCTGAATCCACTTGATCCGGCACTTCGGCGCCGAAGCCGGCCGGGCCGGCGTAGCAGTCCCGGGCCAGGATGTCGCCGGCCCTGGCCATCCGGATGAACGGTGTGCGCACACCACGCCGGGCGATCAGTTCATCCACCGCCGACGGCGACAGCAAATCGCTGAAGTCGCGCGGCAGCGCCTCAGCGCGGCTGAGTAGGGGCGTGCGGCCCCAATGCCGGGTTGCGAACAACCCAGCATCGGTGGCCGTACAGCGACTCAACATCTAGCGGCGGTCACGCGGTTCCGTCGGCCCCGCCATCGTGACCTTCGGGGTTGGAGCCGCCGTCGGCGGGACCTTCGCCCTTCGAGCCTTCGCTTGCCGTTCCGTCAGCCCCGCCGTCGTGACCTTCAGGGTTGGAGCCGCCGTCGGCCGTGCCTTCACCGCCGTCGCCACCAGCGGTGGTGATGTCGTCATCGTCGAGCGCCATGATGCTGCCTTTCTCTGGAATCACCGGACGGTCAGATTCCGTGCCGGTTGCTGCGTGTCTGCGATCACGCACCGCAGGAGTTTACGCGCGAGGCCTCGGCTAAACGCGGCAGCGACAAACGTTCTCGCGCGTACGCACGCGTGCACCGTCAGCCGTCCCGCTGTCCGAGGCCGCGCATCGGGCGGCCCTATCGCATCTGATACCAATTCGCTTTCTGCGCAATGATTTTCGGGTACTGCACAATAAATGATCCAGCCGGGAGATCGACACGGCCGTCATCCCGTTCCGCCAAATCCTGATCTCAGGTTCTCCGGTGCGATAACGAGACGATGAAAGGTGCGACTTTCGGCTGGTTGAGTCGTACGGTAGATGCGCTGCAGTGACCAGACTGAAGGAGGACCATGACGCCCCCACCCGCCGAAGCCTCGACCGCCGAGAAGCGCCACCACGTCGTCATCATCGGCAGCGGGTTCGGCGGCCTCAATGCGGCCAAGTCGCTCAAGCGAGCCAATGTGGACATCACCCTGATTTCGAAGACGACGACCCATCTGTTTCAACCGCTGCTGTACCAAGTGGCGACCGGCATCCTGTCCGAGGGCGACATCGCCCCGACCACCCGGCTGATCCTGCGCAGGCAGAAGAATGTGCGGGTGATCCTGGGTGAGGTCAGCGGGATCGACCTCGCATCCCAGACCGTCACCTCGAAGCTGATCAACATGGAGACGGTGACGCACTACGACAGCCTGATCGTCGCCGCCGGCGCCCAGCAGTCCTACTTCGGCAACGACCACTTCGCCACCTTCGCGCCCGGGATGAAGACCATCGACGACGCGCTGGAGCTGCGCGGCCGCATTCTCGGCGCGTTCGAGGCGGCCGAAGTCGCCACCGACCACGCCGAGCGCGAACGCCGGCTGACCTTCGTCGTGGTCGGGGCGGGGCCCACCGGCGTCGAACTCGCCGGCGAGATCGTTCAACTCGCCGAGCGCACGCTGGCCGGAGCGTTCCGAACCATCACACCCAGCGAGTGCCGGGTGATTCTGCTCGACGCCGCCCCCGCGGTCTTGCCGCCGATGGGCCCCAAGCTGGGCGCCAAGGCACAGCACAAGCTGGAGAAGATGGACGTCGAGGTCCAACTCAATGCAATGGTGACCGCGGTCGACTACAAGGGCATCACCGTCAAGGACAAGGACGGCACCGAACGCCGCATCGAATGCGCCTGCAAGGTGTGGGCGGCCGGGGTGCAGGCCAGTTCGCTCGGCAAGATGATCGCCGAGCAGTCTGACGGCACCGAAATCGACCGTGCCGGAAGGGTTGTCGTGGAGCCCGACCTCACCGTCAAGGGACACCCGAATGTCTTCGTCATCGGCGACCTGATGGCGGTGCCAGATGTCCCGGGAATGGCGCAGGGCGCGATCCAGGGTGCGAAGTACGCCACCGGCGTGATCAAGAACATGGTCAAAGGCAAGGACGACCCGACCGCGAGAGAGCCGTTCCAGTATTTCAACAAGGGCAGCATGGCGCTGATCTCCCACTACAGCGCCGTCGCGAAGGTCGGCAAGGTGGAGTTCGCCGGCTTAATCGCCTGGTTGGCGTGGCTGTTCCTGCACCTGTTGTATCTGGTGGGCCACCGAAACCGGATCTCCGCCGCCTTCTCCTGGGGGCTCGCCTTCCTCGGCCGCACCCGGGGCCAGATGGCGATCACCAGCCAGATGATCTACGCCCGGGTGGCGGTCAACTGGGTCAAGGAATACTCGGAAGAGGGCACGCTGGCCGCTGCGGAACGCGCGGAGGCGGCCGAACAGCGGGCGGCGGGCTAACTCAGGGCCTGGTCGATGTCGGCGATCAGATCGTCGGTGCCTTCCAGGCCTACCGAGATCCGGACCACGCCGTCACCGAGCCCGATAGCAGCGCGGCCTTCCGGCCCCATCGCGCGGTGCGTCGTCGTAGCCGGATGCGTGACAAGGGATTTCGTGTCGCCCAGGTTGTTGGAGATGTCGATTAGCCGTAGCTTGTCCAGCACCTCGAAGGCCCGCTCCTTGGCAGCACCTTCCGCCGCGTTCAACTCGAAGGTCACAACCGTTCCGCCGCCGGACATTTGGCGCTTGGCCAGGTCGTACTGCGGATGCGACGGCAGGAATGGGTAACGCACCCAGTTGACGGCGGGATGTCCTTCCAGGAACTCCGCGATGCGTTGCGCCGAAGCGTTGCTGTATTGGACCCGAATGGCAAGCGTCTCAAGCCCTTTGAGCATCACCCAGGAATTGAACGCGCTCATCGCGGGGCCAGTGTGCCGCATCAGCTTCTGCACCGGACCGTCGATGTACTCCTTGTCGCCGAGGATGGCGCCACCGAGCACCCGCCCCTGGCCGTCGATGTGCTTGGTGCCGGAGTACACCACCACGTCCACCCCGAGCGGGAAACCCTGCTGCAGCAGCGGCGTCGCGAAAACGTTGTCCAGCACCACTTTCGCGCCCGCCGCGTGCGCCAGGCCGGTGACCGCCGCAATGTCGACGAGAGACTGCATGGGATTGGACGGGGTTTCGAAGAACACCGCCTGGGTGGGCTTCGACAACGCCTCTTCCCACTGGGCGAGGTCGTCGCCGTCGACGAACACGGTCTCCACACCCCAGCGCGGCAGGATCTCGTTGCACACCACGAAACAGGATCCGAACAGACTGCGCGCCGCCACCAGGCGATCGCCGGCACCCAGCAGCGCCCCGAGGGAGACGAACACGGCGGCCATGCCGCTGGCCGTCGCGAACGCGGCCGGGGCGCCCTCGATGAGGCGCAGCCGTTCCTGGAACATGTTGACGGTGGGGTTGCCGTAGCGCGAGTAGACGTAGTGCTCCACCTCGCCGGTGAACGACTGCTCGGCGACCTCCGCGGAAGGATAGACGTAACCGGACGACAGGAACATCGCCTCGGACGTCTCTTCGAAACCCGATCGCGTCAATCCGCCGCGCACGCCGATGGTCGCCTGGCTCACGCCGTCCGGCAGGTCCTTCATCGCTGAGGCTAGCCCTGTTTCCAGGGCAGCCCGACCGCGCGCCAACCCGTCTCGCCCCGGTGCCCGTGGACGTCGAGCTGACCTTCGAAGCCGTCCAGCACGTTGTACGACGGCGTGAAGCCGGCCTCGGTCGCGACTTCGGCGGCTCCGATGGAGCGGTTTCCGGAGCGACACAGGAACACCACGGGGCGCTCGCCCTCACCGGCGGGGACCTTGTCCTTCAGTTCGTCAAGGAAGTTGTTGTTGTGCTGTCCGTTGGATTTGTTCCACTCGACGTAGACCACGTCGCGGCCCAGACTCGACAGGTCGGGAACCCCCACGAACCGCCACTCGGCGTCGGTGCGCACATCCACCAGCACAGCCTCAGGATTGTCGCTGAGCAATTTCCACGCCTGCAGCGGCGTGATGTCTCCTGCGTAACTCACCCGCGTGAGTCTCGCACATTCAGCCGGGTCGCGACCTCCCGGGCGCGGTCGCGAGCGGCGGTGACCTCCGGCGCGGTGGCCAGCGTCACACCCCACTTGTCCGGCACCGAGGCAGGCTGCTCGTCGGTCGTCGAACCGAACACCCGCAGATCGCTTTCGGGCACCGCAAGAGCGGAGGCCAGCACGTCCCCGCTGGGGGCCACCCCAGGCGCGGCCGGCCCGTGATCGACCAGCCGGGCGGCGCCCGGCGACACCATCATGGTGTCCACGGCAACTCCCAGGACAGCCCGCGCCTGCAGCTCGAAAATCGAAAGCCGCTGGCTACGCAGCGTTACCCAGGCGCTGTCACTCGGACCAGCGATCACTTCAGCGAAGTACACCTCGTCGCCGTTGATCATCAACTCGACACTGAACACACCGCGTCCGCCCAGCGATTTGACGATGCGTGCGGCAATCGACTTCGCCGCGTCCACGGCGGCGGTGGTCAGGTGCTGCGGCTGCCAGGACTCCAGCGCGCCGTTGTCGTCGCTGCCGTGACCGATCGGCGCGCAGAACTCGATGACGGGCCCCGACGGGCCCTCGGTGCGCACCACGATCAGCGTGACCAAAAACTCGACGTCGACCACGGTCTCGGCCCACACCCGGCCGCCCGCACCGGCCAGCTCCCAGGCTCGGGCAACTTCGTCCGCACCCCGGACGACCGACCGGCCAGACCCGTCGACCGCCTTGACCAGCAGAGGGAAACCGGCGTGGGCGGCGACCGCCTCGAGTTCGGCCAATGAATCGACGAACCAGAACGGCGCGGTGGGCAGGCCCAGCTCGTCGGCGGCGAGCTTGCGCAGACCCTCCCGGTCCGCCGTCAACCGCACGGCGCGCGCCCCGGGCACCAGTTCGGTGTCCTGGGCTTCGAGCTCCTCGAGGACCGTGACGGCCGCCGATGTGTCGAACGCCCCGGGAAGCGTCACCACGAAATCCGGTTGCAGCGCCGCCACGACCGCCGTGAGCTCCTCGGCGTCGGACAGCGTATCGGCATCCGCGGTGATCACCTCAGCCCCCAGCCGCTGCAGTGCCACCGCCAGCTCCTGGCCGGACTCATCGGAACCAAGCAACAGCACCCGTGGCCCGGCATCGGCCTCGGGTTCGGCTGGTTCCTCGACGGCCCACGTCGTCGTGCCCTCTTGTTGTTCGGTCACGCCGTCAGTCACGCACTCAACAATAGGTGCGGCCAGCAGAACACCGCGCCGGGACTCATTTCCCGAATTTGTATCTCGCTGAGCGAAAAAGATTAACTGTCTCGGGGGGAGAGGAGATGTGCATGTCGTTCGTGACCGCCCAGGGAAGCGCGCTGAATCTGGATTTCGGCGCGCTACCTCCTGAAATCAATTCGGCCAGAATCTATTCCGGGCCCGGGTCGGCCCCCTTGATGCAGGCGGCGGCGGCGTGGGAACGGCTTGCCGAGGAACTGAACGCGACGGCCGAATCCTACGCTTCGGTGCTCTCCGGCCTCACCAGTCAGGAATGGCTGGGTCCGTCCTCGCTGACGATGGCGGCAGCGGCCACCCCCTACGTGGCATGGATGCGTGGGACCGCCGCTCAGGCCGAACAGGCCGCCACCCAGGCCCTGGCCGCCGCGAACGCCTACGAGGCCGCCTACGCGGCCACCGTTCCCCCGGCAGCCATCGCGGCCAATCGCCATGTCACCCTCTCGCTGGTCCGAACCAACATCTTCGGGCAGAACACGCCGGCCATCGCGACCACCGAAGCGGACTACGGCGAGATGTGGGCCCAGGACATCGTGGCCATGGACGGCTACGCCGGCAGCTCGGAAGCCGCCTCCCAATTGCCGCCGTTCACGCTGCCACCCGCGACCACCACCGAGGGCGCGTTGGCCGAGGAGTTGGAAGGCATTGCACTGCCGCCGGCAGTAGGTTCCGCCGCCGCGGTGGCCCCGGCAGCGCCCGTGATCCCGCTGCCCAGCCCCTTCCAAGATCTTGACCTGCTGGTCCTTACCACCGCGGGCCTCGCGGGTGCCAGCCTGATCGTCGCGTTGGGGCAGTACACCGAGGAGGTCCGCAGCGACCAGGTCGAGGAGGAGGAGCTCGAACAGGGGAACGAGCTGCAGAAAGAAGGGCTCGGGGACGCGGTGCTCATTCCAGCCGAGGAGCCTTCCGTGGGTCTGGAGCGGTTCGCGGCCGGGCCTGTCGGGGCCGGAGCGACTGCGGTTTCGGGCTATTCCGCCAGCCTGAACGGCCTGTCGGTGCCGCAGAGCTGGTTCATGCCGCCGGCGGTGCGGCAGGTCACGGCGATGTTCCCCAACAGCACTCCGCTGTACACCGCCGAGGACGGCGGCTACGCCGGCATGGCGGCGGCCGGACTGGCCGGTACCAGCCTGGCCGGACTGGCGGCGCGCGCCGGGTCGTCGGCGACCCCGGCCGAGGCCGCACCGAAGGCCGGCGGGACCGCCGCCGCTACCAGGCCTGCCGCCAACACCCCCGCCATTCCCGCCGCGGCCACCGCCGCACACTTCCCCGGCCTGCCGCAGGGCCTGCCACCGGGGGTGGTGGCCAACCTGGCGGCGACGCTGGCGGCGATCCCGGGCGCGACCATCATCGTGGTGCCGCCGAACCCGAACCAGCAGTAATCAGGGCTGGCCGGGCAGCAGGCGAACCATCAGGCCGTTGCCCTCGGCCAGTAGCGCCTCCTCGGCGTCAACCAGCTCGGCCGACACGAACGCTTTGCGACCCTCGATCCGGGTGACCCGCCCGCGGATGGTCAGCGGTGCGTTGATCGGCGTGATCTTGCGGTAGTCGACATGCAGGAAGGCCGTTCGGCTGATCGGGCGTCCGGCGGCGTGGCTGACCATGCCGAAGGTGTGGTCGAACAGCAGCGGCAGCACTCCGCCGTGCACCGCCCAGTTACCTCCGACGTGAAACCGGGTGAAATGCCCCGTCATCTCGACGCCGTCGGCGGCGTAGCGGGTCAGCTTCCAGGGCGGCAGCAGCAGGCTGCCCATGCCGGGCAGGCCGGGGGTGCGGCCGGCCGGCGACTGGCCCGCGTCCGCCTCGAACGGCTCCAGTAGGTCCATGAGCGCCGCGGCACGCTCGGCCGCCTCGTCCCACACGTCGTCACCCGGGTCGGCGGACACCGCGAGGTCCTGCAGCCGGCGCATGGTCGCCACGAACTTCCCGAACCCGGGGCCCGGGCTGGCCGGGCCGTACTCGGGAAAGCCGCCGTGGTGTTCGTACTCGGGATCTTCGTCCCGGGGATCACCCTGCTGCCCGAGTGACGTGTAATGCGTCACGCGCGAGCCGCCAGGATATCGCGGCGCACGATGGTCTGGTCCCGCCCCGGGCCGACCCCGATGCACGAAACATGAGCTCCGGCAAGCTCTTCCAGCCGCAAAACGTAGTCGCGGGCCTTGGCGGGCAGGTCGTCGAATTCGCGCGCGGCGGAGATGTCTTCCCACCAGCCCGGCAGCTCCTCGTAGACCGGCGTGGCGCGGCACAGGTCGCTCTGGGTCATCGGCATCTCGGGCGTGCGCTTGCCGTCGACCTCGTAGCCGACGCAGACCGGCACCGTCTCCAGGCTGGACAGCACGTCGAGCTTGGTCAGGAAGTAGTCGGTGATGCCGTTGACGCGGGTGGCGTAGCGGGCGATGACGGCGTCGAACCAGCCGCAGCGGCGCCGCCGCCCGGTGGTGACCCCGAATTCGCCACCGGTCTTGGACAGGTACTCGCCGTTCTCGTCGAAAAGTTCCGTCGGGAACGGGCCGGAACCCACCCGGGTGGTGTAGGCCTTCAGGATGCCCAGCACGGTGCCGATCCGGGTCGGGCCGATGCCCGAGCCCACGGCCGCGCCACCCGCCGTCGGGTTCGACGACGTCACGTACGGGTAGGTGCCGTGGTCGACGTCGAGCAGGGTGCCCTGCGAACCTTCCAGCAGCACCGTCTCACCGGCGTCCAGGGCGTTGTTCAGCAGCAGCCGCGTGTCGGCGATGCGGTGGCGGAACCCCTCGGCCTGCTGCAGCACCGCCTCGAGGACCTGGTCGGGCTCGAGGGCCTTGCGGTTGTAGATCTTGACCAGGATCTGGTTCTTCAGTTCGAGGGCAGCCTCGATCTTGTGCTGCAGCTGGGCGTGGTCGAGCACGTCGGCGGCCCGGATCCCCATCCGCGCGATCTTGTCCTGGTAGCACGGCCCGATGCCGCGCCCGGTGGTGCCGATCTTCTTGCTGCCCATGTAGCGCTCGGTCACCTTGTCGATGGCCACGTGGTAGGGCATCAGCAGGTGCGCGTCGGCGGAGATCAACAGCTTCGAGGTGTCGACGCCGCGATCTTCCAGCCCCTTGAGCTCGTCGAGCAGCACTCCGGGATCGATCACGACACCGTTGCCGATGACGTTGGTGACGCCGGGCGTCAGCACCCCCGACGGGATCAGGTGCAGGGCGAAGTTCTCGCCGGTCGGCAGCACCACGGTGTGCCCGGCGTTGTTACCCCCCTGGTAGCGCACCACCCACTGCACTCGTCCGCCGAGCAGATCCGTTGCTTTACCTTTGCCCTCGTCACCCCACTGGGCGCCGATGAGGACGATTGCCGGCATGACGTGCTCCCAACTCGTCTGGCAGGTTGGGCCGCTTATTGTGGTCCAGCCGGTGACCTACCCTACCGAGCGGTTCCCGAGGAGTGTCATGAATACGGCGGAGAACGCGCCGGGTGTTGTCGTGTGGGTGTCTGACGACGCGCGCCTGCCTCCGGCATTGCGCGGCCTGCCCACCCTCGGCAACGACGAAATCGGGGCTTGCCGGCGGCTGGTGGTGGTGGGCTCCGATGCCGATCTTGCGACCGTGCTGACCCGGCTGTTGCGCGCCGACCGGCTCGACGTCGAGGTGGCGTACGCACCGCGCCGGCGCACCCGGGCCACCCGGATATACCGGTTGCCGACCGGACGACGCGCGGTCCGGCGAGCCCTGCGGGGTATCGCGGGCCGGGTGCCGCTGATCCGTGACGAGACCGGGACGGCGCTGGTGGGGCGGGCCCGCTGGCTGCCGGCCGAGGGGGCGGTCGCGATTCGGGGCGAGGCCGTAGTCGATGACACGGTGCTGTTCGACGGCGAGGTGGCTGAGGTGTGGGTCGAGCCGACGCCGGCGTTGCCGGGCCTACGGGCCGCCGTGCGCGGGCGTTTGCCGCGGTGGGTGAGCGGGCGCGCCGCGCAGTTGGGCACGACCGGTGCCGCGGTGCAGCGTGACGGCGTCCCGGCGCCGCGGCCGGTGCGCCGGTCGGCGTTCTACCGCCATGTCGAGGGCTGGCTGTTGGTTCGGTAGTTTCGACCGGGTGCGCCCCAGCCCGATCTTTCTTGGCCTGGTCGGAGTGACGGGCGCCGGAGCGGCGATGGCGTGGGCGGCCGGCTCGGTGGTACGTCCACTGGCCTACGCCGGAGTGTTCGTCTTCGTCATCGCGGGCTGGCTGGTGTCGCTGTGCCTGCACGAGTTCGGCCACGCCTACACCGCATGGCGGTTCGGCGACCACGACGCGGCGGTGCGCGGCTACCTGAACCTGGATCCGCGCCGCTACAGCCATTTGGGGCTGTCGCTGGTGCTGCCGATGGTGTTCATCGCGCTGGGCGGGATCGGCCTGCCCGGCGCGGCCGTCTATCTGCAGACCTCGTTCATGACGCCGGTGCGCCGCACCCTGGTGAGCCTGGCCGGGCCGGCGATGAACCTGGTACTGGCGGTGCTGCTGCTGACCGCAACTCGCGTTTTCTACGACCCCGCGCATGCGGTGCTGGCGGCCGGGATGGCCTTCCTCGGCTTCCTGCAGGTCACCGCGGTGGTGCTGAACCTGCTGCCGGTCCCCGGCCTGGACGGCTACGACGCGGTCGAGCCACACCTGAGCCCGCAGACGCAACGCGCGGTGGCACCGGCCAAGCAGTTCGGCCTGTTCATTCTGCTGGTCGTGCTGCTGGCGCCCGGATTGAACCGCTGGTTCTTCGAGGTCGTCTACTGGCTCTTCGAGCTGTCCGGGGTGCCGCCGCGGCTGTCGATGGCCGGCGGTGCATTGACCCGCTTCTGGAGTGCCCTCACCTGAGCGGGTGCCCGAGTCGCCCAGTGTCGCGGCGGGCGACCACCTGAGCCTTGCCATATATGCGTAATTACGCATATATTACGTAGTCATGGGCGCCGGACACAGTCACACCCCCGCTGAAGCGGACTCGTCGCGCATGATCCCGCGGATGATCGGTGCCGCGGGAATCCTCGCGACCTTCTTCGTCATCGAACTGACCACCGCGTTGCTGATCAACTCGATCGCGTTGCTGGCCGATGCGGGCCACATGCTCACCGACGTGGTCGCCGTGTTCATGGGACTGGTCGCGGTCATTCTCGCCCAGCGCGGCAGTTCCTCACCGGACCGCACCTACGGCTGGCACCGGGCCGAGGTGTTCACCGCCGTCGCCAACGCCGTGCTGCTGGTCGGGGTCGCGCTGTTCATCCTTTACGAGGCCGTCGAGCGGCTCGGCAGCAAGCCGTCGGTGCCCGGCGTGCCGATGATCGTGGTGGCCCTGGCCGGCGTGGCCGCCAACTTCGCGGTGGCGATGCTGCTGCGATCGCACTCCGAGGCGAGCCTGGCGGTCAAGGGCGCCTACATGGAGGTCGTCGCCGACACCGTCGGCAGCATCGGGGTGCTGATCGCCGGCGTCGTGACCGTCACGACGCACTGGCCCTACGCCGACGTGGTGGTCGCCGTCCTGGTCGCGCTGTGGGTGCTGCCCAGGGCGATCGCGCTGGCCCGCTCCGCCCTGCGCATCCTGTCCGAGTCCTCGCCCGCGCACATCGACGTCGACGAACTGCGTTCGGCGCTGGGCGACCTCGAGGGTGTGACCGACGTGCACGACCTGCACGTCTGGACCCTGTCCCCCGGCAAGGACATGGTGACCGCCCACCTCACCAGCACCGCCGACTCGGCGCAGGTGCTCAGTGACGCGCGGGCGCTGCTGTCAGCCCGAGGGCTCAACCACGCCACCGTCCAGATCGACTGCCCGGACGGCCACTGCGAGGAGACGTTCTAGAAGCCGAGCGCCGCGCGGGCCCCGGGGTCGCAGTCGTCGAGCAGATCGAGGCAGCGGTTGTATTCGTCGGTCTCCCCGATGGCGTCCGCGGCACGGGCCAGCGCCGCCACACACCGCAGGAATCCGCGGTTGGGCTCGTGCGCGTAGGGCACCGGGCCGAAACCCCGCCAGCCGTTGCGGCGCAGCTGGTCCAAGCCCCGGTGGTAACCGGTGCGGGCGTAGGCGTACGCCGTGATCGCCTTGTCCTCGGCCAGCGCCTCTTCGGCGAGAGCCGCCCAGGCCACTGACGCCGACGGATGGGCGGCGGCGACGATCCCCGGCTTCTCGTTTGCGCGCAGCTCGGCTTCCGCCTCGCTGTCGCCCGGAAGCAGAGTCGGATCAGGTCCCAGGAGGTCACCAGAGGGCGTCATGGCGCCCATTCTGCCAATGCGGCTCGGTTAAGCTGCACGCATGCCCAACGCACCCGAGCCTGACCGCGACGGCACCACATCCGGCGGCAAGACGGACGCTGAGCGCGACCCCGACGCCACCGAGGCGCAACCTCTGATCGCCGGCGACTCGGACAGCGAGACGCAGGCGATCGCCACCCGCAACCCGGACGAGGGTTCGGAGGGTGCGCACCCGGAGCCCGAGCGGCGCTTCACGGCGCCCGGGTTCGACGCGAAGGAAACCCAGGTGATCGCCACCTCGCAGGACGCGGCCACCGAGGCTTTCCACACCCGGCCGGCCGCGGGCACCCCGCCGACGCCACCCGCTCCCCCGCTGCCACCCAAAACCGCTGTCCCCCAATCCATTCCACCGCGCGGCGGGGCCAAGCCGGGGGCCAAGCAGCGCAACTGGGGCTGGGTGCTGGCGGTCGTTGTGATCGTCCTGGCCCTGGCGGCCATCGCCATCTTCGGCACCGTCCTGCTCACGCGCAGCAAGCACGCGAAGGCCTCGCAAGAGGACCAGGTGAAGCAGACCATCCAGAGCTTCGACATCGCCGTCCAACGCGGCGACCTGACCGCCCTGCGCACCATCACCTGCGGCACCACCCGCGACGGGTACGTGGAGTACGACGAAAAGGCCTGGTCAGAGACCTACCAGCGGGTTTCGGCGGCGAAGCAGTACCCGGTGATCGCCAGCATCGACCAGGTCGTCGTCAACGGCCAGCATGCGGAGGCCAACATCACCACGTTCATGGCCTATGACCCGCAGACCCGCTCCACCCGCAGCCTGGACCTGCAGTTCCGTGACGACCAGTGGAAGATCTGCCAGTCCAGCTGACAGACCTCAACTCCCGTCCCGCGCCGAACGTGTTCTGAGGGCGCGTTTTCCGCGAAAATTCCGCCCTGGGAACACGCTCGGCGCCTGAGATCAGCCGGCCAGGGACTTGCCGGCGCAGTGCAGGTCGTTGCAGGCCTCGATGACGCGCTCGGTCATGCCGGCTTCAGCCTTCTTGAGGTAGCTGCGCGGGTCGTAGACCTTCTTGTTGCCGACTTCGCCGTCGACCTTGAGCACGCCGTCGTAGTTGGAGAACATGTGCGCGACGATCGGGCGGGTGAAGGCGTACTGGGTGTCGGTGTCGACGTTCATCTTCACCACGCCGTAGCGCAGCGCCTCCTCGATCTCGGACTTCGCCGAGCCCGAGCCGCCGTGGAAGACGAAGTCGAACGGCTTGGCGTCATCGCCCAGGCCAAGCTTGGCCGCCGCCACCTTCTGGCCCTGGTCCAGGATGTCGGGGCGCAGCTTGACGTTGCCCGGCTTGTAGACGCCGTGCACGTTGCCGAACGTGGCGGCCAGCAGGTAGTGGCCGTGCTCGCCATGGCCCAGTGCCTCGATGGTCTTCTCGAAGTCCTCCGGAGTGGTGTAGAGCTTGTCGTTGATCTCGTTGGCGACGCCGTCTTCTTCGCCGCCGACGACGCCGATCTCGATTTCCAGGATGATCTTGGCGGCCGCGGCCTGCTTGAGCAGCTCCTGCGCGATCTCGAGGTTCTCGTCGATGGGAACCGCCGAGCCGTCCCACATGTGCGACTGGAACAGGGGGTTCTTGCCGGACGAGACTCGGTCTGAAGAGATCGCCAGCAAGGGACGGACGTAGGTGTCCAGCTTGTCCTTGGGGCAGTGGTCGGTGTGCAGCGCCACGTTGATCGGGTACTTGGCCGCGATGATGTGGGTGAATTCGGCCAGGGCCACCGCACCCGTCACCATCTCCTTGATCCCGAGTCCGGAGCCGAATTCCGCGCCGCCGGTCGAGAACTGGATGATGCCGTCACTGCCGGCGTCGGCGAAGCCCTTGATGGCTGCGTTGATGGTCTCCGAGGAGGTGCAGTTGATGGCCGGGAACGCGTACGCGTTCTCCTTGGCACGTCCCAACATCTCGGCGTAGATCTCGGGCGTTGCGATAGGCATGAAGGACTCCTTGTACGGAACGTGGTCTGCTCAGTATTGCAACGCCGGTATGTTGAAGCACCATGAGCACCACCGTGACCGCGTCCGGCAGCATCCTGGACCCGATGTTCTGGATCGGCCCGGAGGGTCTGTTCGCCTCCGCGGTGCTGCCGACCATCCTCGTCATCGTCTTCGTCGAGACGGGGTTGCTGTTCCCACTACTGCCCGGTGAATCGCTGCTGTTCACCGGTGGACTGCTGGCCGCCAAGGGGACGCTGGACATCTGGATCCTCGCGCCCGCGGTCGCGCTGGTCGCCATCCTGGGTGATCAGACCGGATACTTCATCGGGCGCCGCATCGGGCCGGCGCTGTTCAAGAAGGAAGACTCCCGTTTCTTCAAGAAGCACTACGTGACCGAGTCGCACGCGTTCTTCGAGAAGTACGGGTCGTGGGCGATCATCCTGGCCCGGTTCATGCCGTTCGTCCGCACCTTCACGCCGGTGATCGCCGGTGTCTCCTACATGCGCTACCCGGTGTATCTGGCGTTCGACATCGTCGGCGGCGTGCTGTGGGGCGGCGGCGTCACGGTGGCCGGTTACTTCCTGGGCACCGTGCCATTCGTCAACCAGAATCTGGAAAAGATCATTCTGGGCATCCTGTTCGTGTCGATGATCCCGGCGTTCATCGCCGCCTGGCGCGGCTACCGGTCCCGCCGCAACGCACCTGCACAGGAACCCGAAGATCTGCCGCTATCCGACTGACTTGACCATCGCGACGTTGTGGGCGGCCTCCATCAGCATCCAGCCCGACAGCTGCACCGACAGGTCCCGCTCGGGGATCGAAGAACTGTTCACCGCACCCCCGACGAACTGCGCCTGCTGACCGCCGGCGGTGGGTATCTCGGCGTCGCGGTCCCAGAAGGCGCCGAACACCGGTAGGCCGTCCACCGTCTGGCGGTAGTCCCACGCCGACTTCGCCGACGACAGCACGATGTCGCGGGCGGTGTCGCGGGCGGCTTTGTCTTCGGCGGAGTCACCGGGCAGGTCGGTGGCGACCAGGGCCAGGTAGCGGGCGGTGATGCCGGCGAACAGGCCGCCGTCACCGCCGCCGGCACTCTTCAGGACGCCGCGGGCCGCCATGTGTTCCTTGACTGCCGCAACAAGCCGGTGCACCCGTGGCCGGTGCCGGTCGTCATGGGTGCGCTTGGCGAGCTCTACTTCCAGCCCGAGCACCACGCCCTGGCAGTAGGTGTATTGGGCCCGCACCAACGACCCGCCCTTGATGCCGTCCAGCACCAGGTGCGTGTCGGGGTCGATCAGGGTTTCGTCGATCCAGTCGGCCATCTGCTGGGCGCGCCGCAGGTGCCCTTCGTAACGGGCCAGGAAGATGCCCGCCGGGCCGTTGCCCGGCGCGTTGAAGAACTGGTCCTGCTTGCGCCAGGGGATGCCGCCGCCGTCCTCGGGCACCCAGGCGTCGACGAACTGCTTGGCCAGTGTGTGCAGCGCGCGGCTGCGCTCGACGCCGACCAGGCGTGCGGCGCGTTCCAGTGCCAACGCCAGCCATGCCATGTCGTCGTAGTAGCTGTTGGTCCAGCGCAGGGTGTTGCGCAGCCGGTGCGAGCGGATCTGCCGGTTGATGCGGGTGCGGCGCTCGGGTTGCGGATCCCGCAACTCGGCGTCGATCAGGCAGTCCAACAGGTGGGCCTGCCACCAGTAGTGCCAGGTGCCGAACATGCGGTCCTTGCGGTCCGACGGCCAGGCGACCACACCCAGCTGGGTGCCGGGCAATCCCCAGAGCCGACGCAGGTTGCGTTGCGTGACGGCGGTCTCGGAGGTGGCGGCCCGGTTCGCCCATACCTGATCCATACCTGCCGATCCTGCCCTACCGTTTTCGGTGACGGGAGGGCACCTTGAACGGGCACGCAAAGTCACCGGACTACCTGGAGAAGAGGGAGTTGCGCACCGGTACCGCCGGGTGGCTGCTGCTCGCCGGGCTCGGCGTCAGCTACGTGGTTTCCGGCGACTATTCCGGCTGGAACTTCGGGCTGGCGCGCGGCGGTTTCGGCGGGCTGGCGATCGCCACCGCGGTGATCGCCGCCATGTATCTGGCCCTGGTGCTGGGGATGGCCGAGTTGTCCTCGGCGCTGCCCGCCGCGGGTGGTGGGTACACGTTCGCGCGGCGGGCGCTGGGGCCCTGGGGTGGGTTCGCGACGGGTACCGCCGTGCTGATCGAGTATTCGATCGCGCCGGCGGCCATCGCCACCTTCATCGGCGCCTATGTGCAGTCGCTGGGACTGTTCGGCATTCGCGACGGCTGGTACGTCTACCTGGCGATCTACGCCCTGTTCATCGGCATCCATCTGGCCGGTGTGGGCGAAGCGCTCAAGGTGATGTTCGCGATCACCGCGGTGGCGATGGCGGGTATCGCGGTATTCGCGGTCGCCGCCGTCGGGCGCTTCCGGCTGGCGAATCTGACTGAGATCGCCCCGTCGCACGCGGTTGGCGCGTCTGCGTTTCTGCCGCACGGCTACCTCGGGGTGTGGTCGGCGCTGCCGTTCGCCATCTGGTTCTTCCTGGCGATCGAGGGAGTGCCGCTGGCCGCCGAGGAAACCGCGCATCCGGCCCGCAATGTCCCGCGCGGCATCACCGCGGCCTTCGTCGTGCTGCTGGTGACATGCGTGCTGGTGCTGCTGCTGACCACCGGTTCCGGTGGCGCGCAGGCGATGTCGACGTCGGGCAACCCGCTGGTGGCGGCGCTGGGGCCGGTCGGCGCGGCCCGGGCGGTCAATTACATCGGGCTGGCTGGCCTGGTCGCCAGCTTCTTCTCGATCATCTACGCGTATTCGCGGCAACTGTTCGCGCTGTCCCGGGCGGGCTACCTGCCCACGGCGCTGTCGGTCACCAATGCGCGAAAGGCGCCCACCCTGGCGCTCATCGTTCCGGGCGCGATCGGCTTCGCGTTGTCGATGACCGGCAAGGGCGACCTGTTGCTCAACATGGCCGTCTTCGGCGCCACCCTCAGCTACGTACTGATCATGGTGAGCCACATCGTGTTACGCAGCCGGGCACCCGAACTGGACCGTCCGTACCGGACCCCCGGTGGTCGGGTCACCACCGGCTTCGCCCTGGTGATAGCGGCACTGGCGCTGGTCTCCACTTCCTGGTCGACGGTGTCGCGGCGCTCTGTTGCCTGGCGGTGTTCTGCGGCTTCCTGTTGTACTTCGCCTTTTACAGCCGGCACCGGCTGGTCACCAGCGCGCCGGACGAGCGACTGGCCGGGTGAGCATCGCCAGAACCTCTTGCAGCGCGGTCAACGTGTGCCCCGGCAGGAACAGGTCGCAGAACGGCAGCGCCGCGGCCATCGAACCGGTCAGCGGCTGGTAATCGGGTTGTGCTGCACGGGGATTGAGCCATACCACCCGGTGGGTACGGCGGCGCAGCCTGGTCAGCGCGCGTTCGAGCACCTCGGGCGGGTCGCTGTCCCAGCCGTCGGAGGCGATGATCACGACTGCGCCGCGAAGCGCATTGCCGTGTGCGGGCGTCAGCAGCGCATTGATGCTGCGGCCGATGAACGTGCCGCCGTACCGGTCGGTCACCCTCGCGTTGGCGCGGTCCAGCGCCGCCTCCGCGGATCGGTGCGACAGCACGGCGGTCAGCCGGGTCAACGACGTCGAGAACGCGAAAACCTCGGGCCGGATCGCCATCTGGCGCAACATCACCGCTCGCATCAGATGCAGGTAGACGGTCGCGAAGGGTTGCATCGACCGACTCACGTCGCACACCAGCACCACCCGCCGGGGCCGGCGGCGCGGCCGGGTCCGCGCCAGGGTGATCGTTTCCCAACCGGTCGAGCGTGACGCGTTGATGGTCGTCCGCAGGTCGATTCGCTTGCCGTGCGGACTGAGTTGAGTTCGCAGGCTGCGCCTGGTGGGCCAGCGCGGCAACGCTTCCCGCAGCCAGTCGCCGAGCAGCCGCAGATCGTCGGGGTCGAACCGGTCGAACGGTTCGTCGGTCAGCGCGGCGATGCGGCTGGGCGCGAACTCGGGCAATCGGACGTCGGCGTCGCCGCCGGACTCGCCGGCGGTCCCGGTGGCCCAGGGCAGGGTCTGGGCCGGCGCGCCGGACCGGCTGCCACCGCGGTGCACGATCCCGGCCGCCGGAGTGCGCGGACCCGGCAACGGCAGCGACGGGCTGTTACGTCCGTCGGGCGCGCCGGTGCCGAACACCGCGTCGAACACCGCGTCGAAGGCGCTCAGATCGTCCATCCGGTTGACCAGGCTCAGCCGCGCGGCCCAGTACAGTGACGACCGGTCGTGGGGCGTCAGGCGCTGCAGGGCCTGCACGAAAGTCGTTTGGCCGCCGGCCGATACCGAGACTCCAGCACCGCGCAGCCGCGCCACCAGGGCGGCCGCGAACGCCGCCAGGTCGACGCCGGGCAGCAGGGCCGGGGCTCGGGTGCTCACTCGCGGTTGCGCCGGCGCAGCAGCCAGATCAGGGCCAGCACGGCGAGCACGGCGGCCGCCACCGCACCGTACTTCTTGAGTTGGTCGCCGCCGGCCAGTTCGAGCAGGTCGATGGGCTCAGGTTCGGGTTCCTGGCGGGTGCCCGGGACGGGATTGGCCGGCCACGCCGGGATGGGCTCTTCCGCGCCGGCGCCCAGCTCGGCTTCCAGGGACTCCACGAACTGGCCCAGCAGCTTCTCCGAAACCTGTTGCAGCATTCCGCTGCCGAACTGCGCCAGCTTGCCGACGATCTTGAGGTCGGTGTCGACGGTGACGTTGGTGCGCTCGCCCGCCGCCTGCAGCTGGGCGGTCACGGTGGCCGCCGCGTTCCCCGTTCCCCGCGCCTCTTTGCCTTTGGCGTCGAAGACCGCTCGATGCTGGCCGCGGTCCTGCTCGATGAAGTGCACCTTGCCGGTGAATTCACTGGTGACCGGTCCGACTTTGACCTTGACCTTGCCCAGATAGTCCTCGCCCTCGTGACCGACCAGTTGCGCCCCCGGCATCAGCGGGATCACCCTCTCGAGGTCGCAGAGCACGTCCCACGCCTCCTCGATGGGCGCGCTGACGGTGAACTGGTTGGCGATCTTCATCGGGTGTGTCCTCTCATGTTCGGCTGTATTCCACCAGCGCATCGCGGATGGCGGTGCGGTCGTCGGGTGTCTTGGCCAGCGCACCCAGGCTGATCATCGCCGACTCGTCGACCAGATCGGCGACCCCGAGGGTTACCAGGGCGGCGACCCAGTCGATGGTCTCGGCCACCCCCGGCGGTTTGTCCAGATCGAGTCCCCTTGCAGTACCTACGAATTGGGTGGCATGTTCGATCAGGGGAGCGGTGGCGCCAGGCACGGCGCGGCGCACGATCGCGGCGGCCCGCGCCGGTTCGGGGTAGTCGATCCAGTGGTACAGGCACCGGCGGCGCAGCGCGTCGTGCAGGTCTCGGCTGCGGTTGGAGGTGAGCACGGCGATCGGCGGCCGGGCCGCGACGAACGTGCCCAGTTCCGGGACGGTGACCGCGGACTCCCCCAGAAACTCCAGCAGCAGTGCTTCGAATTCATCGTCGGCGCGGTCGATTTCGTCGATCAGCAGTACCGGCGGAGTCGGTCCGCTGTGACGCACCGCCTGCAGGATGGGCCGGTCGACCAGATAGGCCTCGGTGTAGAGCTCATCCTCGGTCATGCCGGCGCCACCGGCCTCGGCCAGCCGGATGGACAGCAGCTGCCGCTGGTAGTTCCAGTCGTAGAGCGCCTCGCTTGCGGCCAGGCCCTCGTAACACTGCAGTCGGATCAACTCCGTCTTCAACACCGCTGCAAGCGTTTTCGCCGCCGTCGTCTTGCCGACGCCGGGTTCTCCTTCCAACAGCAGCGGCCTGCCGAGCTGCACCGCCAGGTAGATCGCCGACGCGGTGCCGGTGTCCAGCAGGTAGTCCTTCTCGTCGAACAGACGGGCCACCTCGCCGGGGTTGCTGAATGTCATGTCGCGGTCGCCAGAAGTCGTTGGTAGTCCTCCCAGGTGTCCACGTCGAGCGGAACGGCACGGTCGACCCGCATTTCGCCCACCGGGTGGCGGCCGGACTCAATCAGCTTCCACACGCCCTTGTCGCCGTGCAACCGGGAGAGTTCACCGAACATGCTGCGGCTGAACCAGAATGGGTGCCCGACGCCGTCGGTGTAACGACAGACCGTGATGTCGGCCGGTGGCGCGTCGACGATGCGCCGCACATCGGCCGGGTCAATCCCCGGCTGGTCGCCGAGCATCAGCACGACACCCACCGAGCACGGGTCCACCGTTTCCAGCGCCACCCGCAGCGATGCCGAACACCCCGCGCCGAAGTCGTCGACCGTCACGACGTCGAACCCGTCCAACGACACCTGATCGCGTACGGCTTGGGCAGCGCCGCCCAGGGTGACGATCACCTGGTCGAAGCCCACGGCGCGGGCCACCTCCAGGGTGGCACCCAGCACCGTCGTATCACGATACGGCAGAACCTGTTTCGGCCTGCCCAACCGCCGGGATCCGCCCGCCGCCAGTACCACACCGGTGACACCGGGCACGGTCACCCGCCGTCCCCACCGGCATGCGCGTGGCAGCCGTGGTGACTATCGTCCGCGGCGCGCGGGACGTGCGGTCCCGGCTCAGCCCGCGCCAGGCCGCCGCCGCGCAGCGCCGCGATGAGTTCCGCGGCGATGGCCACGGCGATCTCCGGTGGTGTTTTGGCGCCGATCGGCATCCCGACCGGGGTGTGGATGCGGCCCAGTTCGTCATCGGTGAGCTCGAGCCCGCTCAGGACGGCGGCTCCGCGTACCTTGCTGGCCACCAACCCGATGTAGCCGACGCCGTGATCGAGTGCGGCGCGGATGGTTTCGGCCTCCGGACCGCCATGGCTGGCGATCACCACGGCGCTGGCGTCGGACAGATCGGCGTCCCGCCTCGCGTCGTAGCCAAGGACACCGCAGAGTTGCGTGAGTGCGTCGGCGATGGGCGTCTCACCGTAGATCCGGATCAGCGGGGCCGGCAGTTGCGGCGTCAGGAAGATTTCCAGCGATCCTCCGGACAGACACGGGTTGACGACCACGCAGGCGCCGGGCGCCTCCGGGAAGTGCACGTCGCCGTCGGGCAGCACCCGCAGCAGCACACTCTCGCCGGCCTGCAGCACGCCGAGTGCGGCCTTACGGACCGAGTTCTGCGCGCACTGGCCGCCGACGAATCCCTCAATGGTGCCGTCCGCCAACAGGATTGCCTCATCACCTGCGCTTGCCGAGGTCGGCTGCTCGGCGCGCACCACCGTCGCGTGTACGAATGGTGTGCGCGCGGCCCGGAGTTGTTGTGCCCGTTCGCTGATGCTCATTACCCCGATTGCGCCGCTCCTCCTCATCGCTCGTTCCTCGCTCTGCATCGTCGCACCGCGCTAGATCGGCGGCCTGGCCCGGCCCTGCATGGCCTCCCACACCCGCGACGGGGTCAGCGGCATGTCGGCGTGCCGTACCCCGAACGGAGCCAACGCATCCACCACCGCGTTGACGACGGCCGGGGGCGATCCGACCGTGGCCGACTCCCCGATGCCCTTGGCGCCGATCGGGTGATGGGGCGATGGAGTCACGGTGAAACCGGTCTCGAGGTGCGGCACCTCCTGCGCGGTGGGAATCAGGTAGTCCATCAATGAACCGCCCAGGCAGTTCCCGTCTTCGTCGAATGCGATCATCTCCATCAGCGCCATCCCGATGCCGTCCACGATGCCGCCGTGCACCTGACCCTCGATGATCATCGGGTTGATGCGGGTGCCGCAGTCGTCGACCGCCAGGAAGCGCCGCACCTTCACCACCGCGGTGCCCGGATCCACGTCCACCACACAGAAATACGCGCCGTACGGATAGGTCAGGTTCGACGGGTTGTAGCAGATCTGCGCGTCCAGGCCGCCCTCGATGCCCTCGGGCAGGTCACCGGCGCCGTGCGCGCGCATCGCGATGTCCTGAATGGTCACGGCCGCGGCCGGGTCGCCCTTGACGTGGAATGTGCCCTTCTCCCATTCCAAATCGGCCACCGAGACTTCCAGCATGCCCGACGCAATGATCTTCGCCTTGTCCCGGACCTTGCGCGCAACCAGCGCCGCGGCCGCCCCGGACACCGGCGTGGACCGGCTGCCGTAGGTGCCCAGCCCGAACGGTGTCTGATCGGTGTCACCGTGCACCACGTCGATGTCATCGGGCGGGATGCCCAGCTCCTCGGCCACGATCTGGGCGAAGGTCGTCTCGTGCCCCTGGCCCTGAGTCTGCACCGAAAGGCGCACCACCGCTTTGCCGGTCGGGTGCACCCGCAGCTCGCAGCCGTCGGCCATGCCGAGACCCAGGATGTCCATGTCCTTGCGCGGCCCGGCGCCGACCGCCTCGGTGAAGAAGGACATGCCGATGCCCATCAGCTCGCCGCGCTCCCGCTTGGCGGCCTGCTCGGCGCGAAGCGCGTCATAGCCGATCATGTCCATGGCCTTGCGCATGGTGGTCTCGTAGTCACCGGAGTCGTACACCCAGCCGGTCTTGCTGGTGTACGGGAACTGGTTCGGCCGCAACAGGTTTCGCAGTCGCAGCTCGGCCGGGTCCATCTTCAGGTCGAAGGCCAGGCAGTCCACCAGCCGCTCCACCAGGTACACCGCTTCGGTGATGCGGAACGAGCAGGCATAGGCCACCCCGCCCGGCGCCTTGTTGGTGTACACCGCCGTCATGTGGCAGTAGGCGGCTTCGAGGTCGTAGCTGCCGGTGAAAACCCCGAAGAAGCCGGCCGGATACTTGACCGGCGCGGCGGTGCCGTTGAACGCCCCGTGGTCAGCGAGCACGTTGGTTCGGATGGCCAGGATCCTGCCGTCGGCCGTGGCCGCGATCTCGCCGACCATGATGTAGTCGCGGGCGAACCCGGTCGAGGTCAGGTTCTCGCTGCGGTCCTCCATCCATTTCACCGGCTTGCCCAGCACCAGCGAGGCGACGATCGCGCAGACGTAACCCGGGTAGATCGGCACCTTGTTGCCGAACCCGCCACCGATGTCGGGCGAGATCACCTGGATCTTGTGTTCGGGCAGGCCCGCGACCAACGCATACAGCGTGCGGTGCGCGTGCGGCGCCTGGCTGGTGGTCCACAGCGTCAGCTTTCCGGTCACCGGGTCCAGATCGGCTACGGCGCCGCAGGTTTCCATCGGCGCCGGGTGCACCCGCGGGTAGACGATCTCCTGTTTGACCACCACGTCGGCCCTGGCGAACGCCGCCTCGGTGGCGGCCGCGTCACCGGTCTCCCAGTCGAAGCAGTGGTTGTCGGTCTTGCCCTCCAGGTCGGTGCGGATCACCTCCGCCGAGGGATCGAGCGCCTTGCGGACGTCGACGACGGGGTCCAGCGGGTCGTACTCGACGTCGATCAGTTCCAGCGCGTCGCGGGCCGAGTACCGGTCCTCGGCGACGACGAACGCCACCTCCTGACCCTGGAACCGCACCCGGTCGGTGGCCAGCACGGCCTGCACATCGTTGGACAGCGTCGGCATCCAGGCCAGGCCCTTCGCGGCCAGGTCAGCACCGGTCACCACCGCCTTGACCTTCGGATGTGCCTGCGCCGCAGTCACATCGATGCTGACGATGTTCGCGTGCGCGAACGGCGACCGCAGGATCGCCAGGTGCAGCATGCCCGGCAGCGCGATGTCGTCCACATAGCGGCCCCGGCCCCGGATGAACCGCGGGTCTTCCTTGCGCAGCATCCGGCCGTAGCCGCAGGGCTTCTGGTCGTTGTCTGCGGTGTCTTCGGGTGAGGGTGGCCGGGATTCGATCGTCGTCATGATGTCGTCGCCTCAGTCGTGGAGTGCTGCGCAGCCCATTGGATGGACCGCACGATCGTGGTGTATCCGGTACAGCGGCAGATCTGCCCGGAGATCGCTTCCCGGATGGTCTCCTCGTCGGGATCGGGGTTGCGGTCCAGTAGCGCGCGGGCGGTGATCATCATCCCCGGTGTGCAGAAACCACATTGGAGTCCGTGGCACCGCATGAAGCCTTCCTGCACGGGGTCCAGGGTGCCGTCCGGTCCGGCCAGCCCCTCTACGGTGCGCACGCTGTGTCCGGACGCCATCACGGCCAGCATGGTGCACGACTTGACCGGCACGCCGTCGACGTCGACCACGCAGGTTCCACAGTTGCTGGTGTCGCATCCCCAGTGGGTTCCGGTCAGCCGCAACTGGTCCCGCAGGAAATGCACCAGCAGCATCCGCGGTTCGACGTCGGCGCTGACCGGATCGCCGTTGACGGTCATGTTCACCTGCACGGTCAGTTCCCTTCTGGCTGAGGCTGATTGCGCACGCGCTGCACCGCACTGCGCAGGGTCCGGATGGTGAGTTCGCCGGCCAGGTGCCGCTTGTAGTCGGCGGTGCCGCGGACATCGGTCACCGGTTCACAGGCCTGCCCGGCCAGCCGGGCCGCCTCGGCGAACGTCTCCTCGGTGGCCGGCCGGCCCACCAGCGCCGCCGCCAGTTCCGCCAGCGCGGCCCGGTCCGGGTTCACCGCGGTCAGCCCCACCCGGGCGGCGGCGATGGAGTCCCCGTCCAATGTGACGGCCGACCCGGCGGCCGTGACCGCCCAGTCACCGACCCGCCGTTCCACCTTCGCGTACGCGCTGGAGGTGTTGTGCCGGACCGGGATACGCGTCTCGATCAGGATCTCGTTGGGCGCCACCGCGGTCTCGTAAGGGCCGAGAAGAAAGTCGTCGATCGCGATCTCGCGTTCCCCGGACGGGCCACGCACCAGGCACACCGCGTCCAGCACTTCGCATACGGTGGACAGGTCCTCGGCCGGGTCCGCCTGGCACAGCGAACCACCGAGCGTGCCGCGGTTGCGTACCACCGGGTCGGCGATCACGCGTTCGGCGTCGCGGAAGATCGGGCACACCGCGGCCAGCGTGTCGGATTCCAGGATCTCGCGGTGGCGGGTCATCGCGCCGATCCGGACCAGCGTCGGATCGGTGATCACGTAGCCCAGTTCGGGTGCCAGGTCGTTGATGTCGATGAGGTATTCGGGGTTGGCGATGCGCAGCTTCATCATCGGCAGCAGGCTGTGTCCGCCGGCCACCACGCGCGCCTCCTCCCCCAGCCGGTCCAATAGTCCGATGGCGTGATCGACGCTCGTCGCACGCTCGTATTCGAAGGGCCCTGGTACTTGCATGCCGAAAGTGTCTGCCCGCTGCCAAGGGGCGTCAATGTCGAGTTAAGTGATCCGTTAACTCGCTCTCGACCTGCACGTCCGCGGTGTCGTGATGGATCCGGCCGGCGACCTCGGCCAGCGGCCGCCCACCGCCGCCCCACCGCCGCGCGATGATGTCCGCCGCGATGGAGACCGCGGTCTCCTCCGGGGTGCGCGCACCCAGGTCCAGCCCGATGGGACTGGACAACCGCGCCAGTTCGGCCTCGGTGAGACCGACGGCGCGCAACCGTTCCATGCGGTCATCGTGCGTCCGGCGCGACCCCATCGCCCCCACGTACCCGACGTCCAGGCGCAGCGCGATCTCCAGCACCGGAACGTCGAACTTCGGGTCATGGGTCAGCACACAGATCACCGTCCGCCGGTCCAGGGTTCCGGCCTGGGCCTGCGCGGCCAGATAGCGGTGCGGCCAGTCGACGACGACCTCGTCGGCGGTCGGAAAGCGGGCGGGGGTGGCGAAGACCCGCCGCGCGTCGCACACGGTGACTCGATAGCCGAGGAAACTGCCCTGTCTGGCCACGGCGGCGGCGAAGTCGATCGCGCCGAAGACCAGCATGCGCGGGCGCGGCGCGAAGCATGAGACGAAGACCTGCATGCCTTCGCCGCGACGCTGGCCGTCCGGCCCGTACTCCAAGACCCCGGTACGGCTCAGCGCGAGCAGGCCGCGGGCGTCGTCGGTGACGGCGGCGTCGGCCCGTGCCGATCCCAGCGAGCCCGCGGTGCTGTCGGGTGTGACCATGATCCGCCGGCCCACCGATGACGAGTCGGGATGGGCGATGACCGTCGCGACCGCAACCGGCCGGTGTGCGTCGATGGCCCCGGCCACCGCGCCGAGTTCGGGAAACCTGGCCTGCGACACCGCCTCTACGAAGATGTCGATGACACCGCCGCAGGTGAGGCCGACCGCGAACGCGTCGTCGTCGCTGATCCCGTAACGCTCCAACCGCGGCTCCCCGGTGGCGGCGACCTCGTTGGCCAGTTCGTACACCGCGCCCTCCACGCAGCCGCCCGAGACGGACCCGCTGACCGACCCGTCCGGTGCCACCACCATCGCGGCACCCGGCTGTCTGGGAGCCGAGCGCATGGTCCGCACCACGGTCGCCAACCCGGCGGTGTCCCCCGCGCGCCAGATCGACATCAGATCGGCAAGCACGTCACGCATGCTCTCAACGTAGGCTCATCACATGACCCCGGCTCAACTTCGGGCCTATTCGGCCGTGGTGCGGCTGGGCTCGGTGCGGGCCGCGGCCGCCGAACTGGGTATGTCCGACGCCGGAATCTCGATGCACGTCACCGCGCTGCGCAAGGAACTGGACGACCCGTTGTTCACCCGGACCGGCGCCGGGCTGGCTTTCACCCCCGGCGGATTGCGGCTGGCCAGCCGGGCGGTGGAAATCCTGGGCCTGCAACAACAAACGGCCATCGAGGTCACCGAGGCCGCCCACGGCCGCCGGCTGCTGCGCATCGCCGCTTCGAGCACCTTCGCCGAACACGCCGCGCCCGGGCTCATCGAGCTGTTCTCGTCCCGGGCCGACGACCTCTCGGTGGAGTTGAGCGTGCATCCGACGAGCCAGTTCCGCGACCTGATCTGCTCGCGGGCGGTGGACATCGCGATCGGGCCGGCCAGCGAGAGCTCGGTCGGCGCTGATCTGTTCGTGCGACCGTTCCTGAAGTATCAGATCATCACCGTGGTGGCGCCCAAAAGCCCTCTCGCGGTAGGCATACCATCCCCCACGCTGTTGCGCCAACAGCAATGGATGCTCGGGCCGTCGGCGGGCAGCGTGGACGGTGAGATCGCAAACATGTTGGGCAGCTTGGCAATTCCGGAGTCACAACAACGCATCTTCCAGAGCGACGCCGCCGCCCTGGAAGAGGTACTGCGCGTCGGAGGCGCGACGCTGACCATCGGCTTCGCGGTGGCCAAAGACCTGGCCGCCGGCCGGTTGACGCACGTGACCGGGCCGGGATTGGACAAGGCCGGCGAGTGGTGCGCGATGACGCTGGCGCCCTCGGCCCGCCAGCCCGCCGTCTCTGAGCTGGTCCGTTTCATCACCACGCCCAGATGCATCCAGGCGATGATCCGCGGCAGCGGGGTCGGAGTGACGCGGTTCCGGCCGAAGGTGCATGTCACGCTGTGGAGTTAGCCGCGTCGAGTGTGCAGTGGCGGCTTCGCCTGTGCGTCCACCGCGGCAAAATCACCGAATTCGCGACACCTTCGCACATTCGATTCCACGCGCGCACACCCGATGCAGCTATGACGGCAGGAAGTAGCTATACGCTCTATTCCCATGAGCGTGTACAAGGTGATCGACATCATCGGGACCAGCCCCACGTCATGGGAGCAGGCGGCAACCGAGGCGGTGGAGCGGGCGCGGGAGAGCGTCGATGACATCCGGGTGGCCCGGGTCATCGAACAGGACCTGTCCGTGGACGCCAGCGGCAAGATCACCTACCGCATCAAGCTCGAGGTTTCGTTCAAGATGAGACCGGCCAGGCCCCAGTAGCTCACCAGGCGCGCGTCAGGTCGCCGTGCTGCCTGATCCAGGCATGCATCGCGATGCCCGCTGCCACACCGGCATTGATGCTGCGCGTCGAGCCGAACTGGGCGATCGACACGGTGATGGCCGCACCCGTGCGGGTGTCGTCGGTGATGCCGGGACCCTCCTGGCCGAACACCAGCAGGCATTCCCTGGGCAGCGACGTCTCTTCCAGCCGGGCCGCGCCGGGGACGTTGTCGACGGCGACCACCGCCAGATTGGCTCCGGCCGCGAACTCCATCAACTCGGCGGTGCTGTCGTGGTGGCGCAACCGCTGGTAACGGTCGGTCACCATGGCGCCGCGGCGGTTCCACCGACGCCGGCCGACGATGTGCACGGTGTCTACGGCGAACGCGTTCGCGGTCCGCACCACCGAGCCGATGTTGGCGTCGTGCCCGAAGTTCTCGATCGCGATGTGCAGCGGGTGCCGGCGGCGGTCGATGTCGGCGATGATGGCGTCCCGGGTCCAGTACCGGTAGGCGTCGACGACATTGCGAGTGTCGCCGTCGCGCAACAGATCCGGGTCATAACGGGGGTCATCGGGCACCGCGCCGGGCCAGGGCCCGACGCCGGCGGCCGGGACACCCCACTCCGTCGGCCCCGGCTCGGGCCCGCTCACTTGGAAGTCCACACCGCGGCGTGGGTGCCTTCGATCGAGACCGTCGCGTACAGCAGTGCCTGGCTGATCTCGCCCTGCGTACACAGCGATGCGTTGACCTGGATCGAGTCCCGCGACGCGTCCGGCAGGATGAGCACCGACGAGCCATAGGCCGCGCAGGCCGGGCTCAGCCCGCGGCCCGGCAGGCTGGGCGCGGCGACCAGCATCAAAGGCCCACCCCGCCGGGCGGATTCTTCACGGTACTGCGCCCCGATGGCGCCGGCCTCCAGATTCAGCAGCATGTAGCCGTTGCCAGTGAACGCCGTCGGATCGCTCAACTGCGCCTTGCTGATCGGCAGGCCATCGGCCCGCCAACCCGAGGCGTTGGTGGACTTGACCACCAGCCCGGTGTCGTTGACGTTGGTCGGCGGCAGCCCCACCGGAAAAGCGGCCGCATAGGCAGCAGAGGTACCGGCGATCCGCTCATGGGGCGAGTAGGAATAGACGCCCCGCACCGCGCTGCGTTCCTTCAAAGGGCCCAGGCAGACCGTGCCGGTCAATCGGTCCGGGGGCGCCTTGAGGGGCGAGCTGATGTCGGGCACCTTGGTCACCGCGTCGTCGCAACTGCCCAGCGCATTGACTTCCATCGGATGCGACAGCGCCCCGTAGAGACCGAAGCGCACGTCTTCGGCCTTGGCGCGCGGCGCTTTCGGATCAGCCGGCGAAGCGTCGACGTCGACCAGCACATAGTCCTGAGCCCACCGCAGATTCGACACCGACATGTTCCAGCCCAGCACCGCCAGCGACTCGCCGACGTGGGCGCTCGGGGCCCCGAAGATCGGGCCGGGCCTGTCCGAGCCCGAGCAACCCGCCAGGGCGCACACGGTCAGCACAAAGACCAGCGCAACCCGAACGCGCACGCGGACTAGCCCAGCCCCAGATCGGCGAGGCCCAGCACGCTGCGATAGGGCACGCCCTCGGCTTCGATCGCCTCGGCCGCGCCGGTGGCGCGGTCCACCACGGTCGCCACGCCGATCACCTCGCCACCCGCGTCGCGGACGGCGCGTACCGCCGTCAGCGCGGAACCGCCCGTGGTGCTGGTGTCCTCGACTACCAGCACGCGCTGGCCGGACACCTCGGACCCCTCGATAAGTCGTTGCATCCCATGGGTTTTCACCGATTTGCGGACGACGAAGGCGTCGATCGGGCGACCCGGCGCGTGCATGATCGCGGTCGCCACCGGGTCCGCCCCCAGCGTCAGGCCACCGACGAGCGCGTAGTCCCAGTCCTGCGTGATCTCCCGCATCAACCGGCCGATCAACGCGGAGGCCCGATGGTGCAGGGTGGCCCGGCGCAGATCGACGTAATAGTCGGCCTCCTTGCCGGAGGACAGGGTGACCCGCCCGTGCACCACCGACAATCGGCGCACGAGCTCGGCCAGTTCGGCTTTTGCCTGCGGATCAGGTCCGGCCACGACCACCACCGAATCGTTTGGTGAACAGCATCGCCAGCCGGCGTGGCATGGCCCGGCCCGTGGTGACCAGGAATTTGTATTGCGCGCCCGGGACGATGACGACCTTGCCGCGGGCGATGTCGGCGAGGCTTTCGCGGACGACGTCGTCGACCTCGAGCCACATGAAGGACGGCACCTGCGCCATGTCCAAACCGGCGCGGCTGTGGAATTCGGTGTGCACGTAGCCCGGGCACACGGCGTGCACGCCAACTCCGGTGCCTTGCAGCCCGTTTGCGAGTCCTTCGCTGAAGGAGATCACCCACGCCTTGGACGCCGAGTAAGTCGATCCCCGGCCGGGCAGCAGGCCGGCGACGCTGGCGATGTTGATGACGGTGCCGGTACCCGCATTCATCATGGCGGGCAGCGCGGCGCGGGTCAGGTGCATCACCGCGGCGACGTTGACGTCGAGTTGGCGCTGCAGGTCGGCGGGATCGGTCGCCCAGAACTCACCGGACATGCCGAAGCCGGCGTTGTTGACCAGCACCCGCACGCCGGCGGCCAATCGGTCGGCCACTTTGTCGCGGTCGGCAGCGTCCGCCAGGTCCGCGGGCAGGATCTCGACACTGCCGGCCTCGGACTGCAACTCGGCGGCCAATTCCTCCAGCCGCTTCGCGTCGCGGGCGACCAGGACGAGGTCATAGCCGTCGCGGGCGTAGCGGCGGGCGTATCCGGCACCGATGCCGGACGTGGGCCCAGTGATCAGCGCAACAGGTCGAGGCATGTGCTCTCAGTGCTGGTAGTTGCTGGCCTGCTGGCCATTTCGTCCGGACCGCGGCGGACGCCGGCCGCCTTCGGTGCGGCTCTCTTCGCGAGCAACGGGCTCGGATGCCCGGCGGGCCGGATCGGGGATCACCCCGGCGGCCGGGTCCGGTTGCGAACGACGTTGCGGCAGCTCGGCGCGGGCCGCCGGGGCCAGCGGACGCCCCGGCGCGGCGTTGCGCCGCCCCTCGGACTCGCCCTCCTCCTGCGGCGTTTCGGCAGGCAGCGGCGGCAACACCCGGAGCAGGTCGTTGAACTGACGCACGGTGCGCAGCCCTTCGTCCCACTGCGCGCGCGTGCTGGCGATCGGCATGGCGACCAGCGTCCAGTTCTGCTCGTTCCACATGATCTCGGCGCAGTCGGGCGCGGTGTGTGCGAACGTGACCATGCGCCGGTCGCAGGCCCGTCGGGCGGCGTCGAGATTGGTGGAGTACACCATGCGTGGTCCGATCGCGCCGAGCAGCCAGATGTCGCTCTCGCGCGGCTCCTTGAGCCCCTTCAGCCGCAGGTCCACGACGACGTTGGTGCCCACCTTGCGGTGCAGCGCGATCACCGTCGCGACCTCTTCGAGGTCGAAGATGTAGACGGCCTCACCGCGGATCTGGCCCAACACGACGTTATGGGCCGGCACATCGCCCACCGTCGACATGACACCGCGCTTCCAGCGGTGCAGGATGTCGGTCGATTCGCGTTCGTAGTCGAAGCCGTGCGAGCGCGCCCACGACCTGCGCCGTCGGCTGCGGCCGCGACGTCGATCGATATCGACGTACAACAACACCGCCGCACCGACGAAGCACAGTGCGGAGAGCGTGAACCAGAGCGGGACCATCCCCAACAGAGTATCTGCTGGAATAGCCGAACAGAGAATCCGACCAGGTCACAACAGAATCACAGGACGCTACACATCGAATTCGCGGCTCAAATCCAGACGTCTATTCTCACTTGCGCAGGACGGCGTCGAAAAGGAGCCCCCGTGTCCGATTCAGGTCATTCGCTGCACATCGACGTGCCGGTCGAGCTCGACGAGGTGAAGGTCGTGTTCAGTGTGGCCTCGCTGACATTCGAGGGCGATATGCCGGCCGTGCTGTTCCACGCCGGCATCGTCGTCGCCGACGCCGCGGCCTGGAAGGTCCAACCAGACGTCGTCGTCGTGTTCCACACGAACGCCGGCCACGTCACCCTGGACGACCAGACCTACGACACAAATCGGCACGTCGCGACGGGCAATCCCTACAAGGCGGTAATCGAGGGACTGATCGCCAAGGGCGCGCAGATCGAATTGTGCGGAGCGACCGCACGGGCCATGGGCTGGGGCAACGCCGATCTGATTCCCGGTATCAAGATCAATCGCAACGCGATGGCGAGACTCACCCAGCTGGTCCAACAGGGGTTTGTGAAAATCTCAGAAGCATGACGTATCAGGGATACCGGCTCATCCGGGTCGCCAGCGCGGACGGAATATGCCGCGCCACCATCGACAACCCACCGATCAACCTGCTGGACATCCCGTTGATGCACGAGATCATCCGGCTCACCCGGGAGGTGGCGGCCGACGACGACGTGCGGGTGCTGATAGTCGATTCGGCCGATCCCGAGTTCTTCATCGCACACGCGGACGTCGGCATGATCCTGGATCTCCCGACCGACGACATCGGACTGCACGACGAGCTCAGCCCCTTCCACGCCGCCATGGAAGGTTTTCGCACTCTGCCCAAGGCCACCATCGCCGTCATCGAAGGGATCTGCCGCGGCGGCGGCAGCGAGTGGGCGGCGGCATTCGACATGCGCTACGCCGCGCTCGGCAGAGCGGTGTTCGGCCAGCCGGAGGTCGCGCTCGGCATCATCCCCGGCGGCGGCGGCACGCAGCGCCTGCCCCGGCTGATCGGCCGCGGCCGGGCCCTCGAGGTGATCCTCGCCGGCATGGACGTCGACGCGGCGACCGCGGAAGCCTGGGGGTACGTCGACCGCGCGCTTCCCCCCGACCAGCTCAGACGGTTCGTCGACAAACTGGCCCGGCGCATCGCGGCTGCTCCAGCGACGGCGATCGCGGCCGCCAAACGCGCCGTCGATGCAGCGGGCAGTGGTTTCGAGAGCGGTCTGCGGGTCGAGGACCAACTGTTCCGCCAGACCCTGGCGGAACCGGCGGCGCGCAAACTGCTGCAGACAGTCATCGAGGCCGGCGCCCAGACCCGGGAATTCGAGCTGGGCACCGGCCTCCGACAACCTGATTAGCCCTGGATCAGCCCAAGATCAGCGAGTCGCCGTCCGGGCTGACGTTGACGGGCACCACGTCGCCGTCGTGCACCTCGCCGGCCAGCAGCAGCTTGGCCAACTGGTCGCCGATCGCCTGCTGCACCAACCGGCGCAGTGGCCGTGCGCCGTACACCGGGTCGAAGCCCCGCTGCGCCAGCCACTGCTTGGCCGGCAGGGACACCTCGAGTTGCAGCCGCCGCTGTGCCAACCGCTTGTCCAACTGGGCCAGCTGGATGTCGACGATCTGCACCAGCTCGCCAGGCTCGAGACCGTGGAAGATGATCACGTCGTCGAGCCGGTTGATGAACTCCGGCTTGAACGCCGATCGCACGGCGGCCAGCACCTGCTCTTCGGTGCCACCCGACCCCAGGTTCGAGGTCAGGATGAGGATGGTGTTGCGGAAGTCGACCGTGCGGCCCTGACCGTCGGTCAACCGGCCCTCGTCGAGCACCTGCAACAGCACGTCGAACACGTCCGGGTGCGCCTTCTCGATCTCGTCGAACAGGATCACCGTGTACGGGCGACGCCGCACCGCCTCGGTCAGCTGACCACCCTGGTCGTAACCGATGTAGCCGGGAGGCGCGCCGACCAGCCGGGCCACCGAGTGCTTCTCGCCGTACTCGCTCATGTCGATGCGGACCATGGCGCGGTCGTCGTCGAAGAGGAAGTCCGCCAACGCCTTTGCCAGCTCCGTCTTACCCACACCGGTGGGGCCGAGGAACATGAACGATCCGGTCGGCCGGTTCGGGTCGGCGACGCCCGCGCGGGAGCGGCGCACGGCGTCAGAGACGGCCTGCACGGCCTTCTTCTGACCGACGACGCGTTTGCCGAGCTCGTCCTCCATGCGCAACAGCTTGGCGGTCTCGCCTTCCAGCAGTCGGCCGGCCGGGATGCCCGTCCACGCCGACACCACGTCGGCGATGTCGTCGGGACCGACCTCTTCCTTGAGCATCACGTTCTCGCGGGCCTCGGCCTGCGGAACCGCGGCGTCGAGTTTCTTCTCGACCTCGGGGATGCGGCCGTACCGCAGCTCGGCGGCCTTGGCCAGGTCACCGTCGCGCTCGGCACGCTCGGACTCCCCGCGCAGCTCCTCGAGCTGTTCCTTGAGCTCGCGGACGATGTCGATGGCGTTCTTCTCGTTCTGCCACCGGGTCGTCAGCTCGGCCAGCTCTTCCTTCTTGTCGGCCAGCTCGGCGCGCAGCTTCTCCAGCCGCTCCTTGGAGGCGGCGTCCTCTTCCTTCTCGAGCGCCATCTCCTCGATCTCCAGCCGGCGCACCAGGCGCTCGACCTCGTCGATCTCGACGGGACGCGAGTCGATCTCCATCCGCAGCCGGCTGGCGGACTCGTCGACCAGGTCGATGGCCTTGTCCGGCAGGAAGCGGGCGGTGATGTAGCGGTCGCTCAATGTGGCCGCGGCCACCAGGGCGGAGTCGGTGATGCGCACACCGTGGTGCACCTCGTAGCGGTCCTTCAGTCCACGCAGGATGCCGACGGTGTCCTCCACCGACGGTTCACCGACGAACACCTGCTGGAAGCGCCGCTCCAGTGCGGCGTCCTTCTCGATGTACTTTCGGTACTCGTCGAGTGTGGTGGCGCCCACCAGACGCAGTTCGCCGCGGGCGAGCATCGGCTTGATCATGTTGCCTGCGTCCATCGCCGACTCACCGGTCGCGCCGGCGCCCACGATGGTGTGCAGCTCGTCGATGAACGTGATGATCTGCCCGGCCGAGTTCTTGATGTCGTCGAGCACGGCCTTGAGCCGTTCCTCGAACTCACCGCGGTACTTGGCGCCGGCCACCATCGACCCCAGGTCCAGCGAGATGACCGTCTTGTCGCGCAGGCTTTCCGGCACGTCGCCGGCAATGATGCGCTGGGCCAGGCCCTCCACGATGGCGGTCTTGCCGACGCCGGGCTCACCGATGAGCACCGGGTTGTTCTTGGTGCGCCGGGACAGCACCTGGACCACCCGGCGGATCTCGTTGTCGCGCCCGATGACCGGGTCGAGCTTGCCTTCCTTGGCGCGCGCGGTCAGGTCGGTCGAGTACTTCTCCAGCGCCTGGTAGGTGGCTTCCGGGTCGGCACTGGTCACCCGCGCGCTGCCGCGCACCTTGACGAATGCCTCCCGCAGCGCCTGCGGCGACGCGCCGTGGCCGGTCAGCACCTTGGCGACCTCGGAGTCGCCGGTGGCCAACCCGACCATCAGGTGCTCGGTGGAGACGAACTCGTCGTCCATCTCGGTGGCCAGTTGCTGAGCGGCGGTGATGGCCGCCAGCGATTCGCGGGACAGTTGCGGCTGCGAACTGGAGCCGCTGATTTGGGGCAGCTTGTCCAGCAGGCGCTGCGCCTCCGTGCGGATGACGGCGGGGTCGACCCCGACAGCCTCCAGCAGTGGTGCGGCGATCCCGTCGTTCTGCGTCAGCAGCGCCATCAGCAGATGCGCGGGCCTGATTTCGGGGTTGCCGGCCGCCGAAGCAGCCTGCAGGGCCGACGTCAGGGCCGCCTGCGTCTTAGTTGTCGGGTTAAAAGAGTCCACGACCCCTCCGTTCTCGTGCGTAGGTAAAAATCTTCTCGCGTACTGCAACGACGTCAAGGTTGAGTCTGTTCCGCTCAACTCTATCTTTTTTGAACTATCCGTGCGAGCCCCCGGCACGCGACACCTCGCAGCCCGCGGCCAAGGAGCTCACGCTCCGATATGAATGTTTGCGGAATCTGCACTCATCGGTTCACGACGTAGGTAGCGTGTCCGTTAATTTCGCTCCGCGCTTCGCCGGAGTCCTTGCCGTCGGGGGGTTTTCAATATGGCGTTGTTGTTTTCAGCGGACGGCCTGGCAGTCGCAGCGTCGGATCTCAGTGGCATCGGAAATTCGCTACGTACGGCGCACGGAGTGATGGCGCTACCCACCACGGTGGTGGCGGCGGCCGGTCTCGATGAGGTTTCCGCGGCGGTCGCAGCGTTATTCGGGACGTTCGGCAAGGAATACCAGGCACTGAGTGCCCAGGCCGCTGTGTTCCACGACCAGTTCGTCCAAGCTCTGACCGCTGCCGGTGCGGCCTACGGAAGTGCCGAGTCGGCCAACGCCGCGCCGCTGCGAGGCCTTTTGGACATGGTCAACGGACCCAGCGAGGCCTTGTTCGGTCGCCCCCTGATAGGAGATGGCGCCAACGCGACGACGGCCGGTGGTAACGGCGGGGCTGGCGGAATCCTGCTGGGCAATGGCGGCAATGGCGCGCCAGGGGCAGCCGGACAAGCCGGCGGTGCCGGCGGGCCGGCCGGCTTGTTGGGCAGCGGCGGCCAGGGCGGGGCCGGCGGCATCGGTGCCTCAGGCGGAACTGGCGGCCGCGGTGGACTGCTGATCGGAAGCGGCGGTGCCGGCGGAGCGGGCGGCCTTGGCGCCGGCGGAGGCACCGGCGGAAGTGCCGGCTTCCTGTATGGCAATGGCGGCCACGGCGGAGCCGGTGGAATGGGTGCCAACGGCACCGGCAACGGTGGTTTCGGCGGGGCCGGCGGCCACGGCGCCGCCCTCTTCGGCAATGGCGGGACCGGCGGGACCGGCGGCGCCGGCCTGGCCGGCGGGGCCTCCGGCATCGGCTCCGGGGGGCATGGC
>NZ_LKTM01000347.1 GCF_001417955.2 Mycobacterium gordonae
CCCCACCCTTCTAGGTGGGCCAGGAGCTTGCGGTGCTCCGGAAGTTGTTGTTCGGAGGATTGCAGAAGTCCGAGTTCGTCCCGGCCAGCAGGACGAAATAGCCCTCACCCTTGTGGGTGAAACTGTATGGCGGATAACTCCATCCGCTGTTGCACATCGACGTCGGCGTGCCCATGGTCGCCCGACGCCAACTGGACTTGGCGCATGCGGTGAGGGCATCGAGGTCGGAAACGCCGCTCTTGGCGATCACCAGCATGCCGCCGCCCCATTGCCCGTCCGCCCGACGATAGGCGCGCGCCCCGAAGCCGGCTCCATTGGCCTGGCATCCCAGTGCCCGCTGCAATGGCTGGAAGACGGTGGCCAGGTCGCGATTGGTGATGGCGGCTGCGGCACTGATGAATTGCGCGGCGTCGGACCCGTCGACCTCCTGCACGTTCGGGTCGTGGAAGCTGAACAGCTGCTGCGCGATCGCACTCGAACTACCGCCGCCTCCCCCTATGACAGGCCCGCTGCCGGTGGAGGTCATCGGAGGCAGCCCGCCGGCGGGGTCAGCCGCTGCTGTCGGCGCCAGGGACAGCGACAGGGTAGCGATCAACGCAAGGCGTGCAAGAACTTTCATTGCTCGATGGCATCCTGTTCCACAGTGCGTTTCGTGCGCACAGCGGTCCGCGTCGACCGCCGCCGCGGAATGCGTTCCGTGATGCCGCTCAGCGAGTTGATCATCCTGTTGAGGCTGTCCACCGCCGACTCGAGGGTGTCAGCAGTGGGCGTCAACGTCTCCACGGCGGGCGCCAGCCGACTCAGGATCTCGGCGGCCTCGGTGAATTGCTCGAGCGGTCCATTCTTGACCAGGAGCTTGTCGATGATGCCGTCCTGGGCAAACATCCGCTCGATGATCCCGTCCTCGGCGAGAATCCGCTCCAGCGGCCCGTCCTTGGCGAGCAGCCGATCAGCGAGCCCACCGGGCTCCAGGATCCGCTCGAGCGCGCTGCCTTCAACGGACACCCGATCGAGTAACCCACCGGGCGCCGTCAACAGGTCGACAACCCCACCCGGGCGCATCAGCTTGTCCGCCGGCCCGCCGCGGACCAGTGCGCGTCCCATCGCCCGGTCGTTCTCGGTGAGCTCGGCGACCCTGTTTGCGCCAATGAGCGCCCCGCGCAACGGAAATAGATCGGTAATCGGGTCTACCGTCTTCGGGTCTTCCTCGCCCAGAGACTGCTTCACACTCCCGAGCGCGATGGCCGCAACGGCGAGTCCGGCGTCGGCCACCGCGACGCCGGCCCGGACAGGGGCTGTCGCCAGACCGACAATGGCTTTGCTGAGGTTCACGCGGCAAGTGTATGTGGGCCGATGCGTCGTATCACCGAAATGCGGCTATGCCGGTGAAAGCCTGACCGAGGACCAGCTGGTGCATTTCCGGGGTGCCTTCATACGTCAATACCGACTCCAGGTTGACCATGTGCCGGATCACCGGGTATTCCAGCGATATTCCATTGCCGCCCAATATCGTTCGCGCGGTCCGGCAGATCTCGATGGCCTCTCGGGTGTTGTTGAGCTTGCCGAAGCTCACCTGGTCCGGGCGCAGCCCCACGGTGTCCTTGAGGCGGCCCAGGTGCAGCGACAGCAACTGACCCTTGTGCAGTTCGACCGCCATGTCGACCAGCTTGGCCTGGGTCAACTGGAAACCGGCGATCGGGCGTCCGAACTGGGTGCGCTGGCTCGCGTACTCCAGCGCGGACTGCCAGGCCGAGCGCGCCGCACCCATGGAGCCCCAGACAATGCCGTAACGCGCCTCCGAGAGACAGGCCAGCGGCCCCTTGAGGCCTACGGCGCCCGGCAACAGCGCCTCGTCGGGCAACCGGACGTCGTCCAGCACCAACTCGCTGGTGATAGACGCCCGTAGCGACAGCTTGTGGTGAATGGTGTTGGCGGAGAACCCCGGTGTGTCGGTCGGGACGATGAAGCCGCGGACCCCCTCTTCGGTCGCGGCCCACACCACCGCGACGTCGGCGATCGAGCCGTTGGTGATCCACAATTTGCGCCCGTTCAGCACCCAATCCGACCCGTCGCGTCGTGCCCGCGTTTTCATCGCGGCCGGATCCGATCCCGCGTCCGGTTCGGTCAACCCGAAGCAACCGATCAGCTCACCGGCCGCCATCCCGGGCAACCAACGCTGCTTCTGCTCCTCCGACCCGTTGTTCCAGATCGCGAACATCGCCAGCGACCCTTGCACCGACACCAACGACCGGATGCCGGAGTCGGCGGCCTCCAGCTCCAGACAGGCCAGGCCGTAGTGGACCGCGGACGCACCGCCGCAGCCGTAGCCCTCCAGATGCATGCCCAGCAGGCCCAGTTCGCCGAACTGCTTGGCCAGTTCGCGGGCCACCGGCAGGTCGCCGTCCTCGAACCACTGGCCGACGTGCGGAATCACCTGCTCAGCGCAGAACGCCCGGACCGTGTCCCGCACGGCGATCTCGTCGCTGGACAGCGATGCGTCCAGTCCCAGCGGGTCAAAAGGGTCGAATGCAGGGGCAGGGGTATCGGTGCTCATGGGTCAATCCTGCCCCCGCCCGGTAGTCTCGCTGCATGCAACCGCGGCGGGGGCTGGCGTGGCTCGGGATGGACGTGGTGGCCGTGCTGATCTTCTGTGCCCTGGGGCGGCGCAGCCACGACGAAGGCATCAGCGTCGGCGGGGTGGCGACCACGGCGTGGCCGTTTCTGAGCGGCACGGCGCTGGGCTGGCTCATATCGCGCGGCTGGCGTCGCCCGACGGCCGTGGTGCCCACCGGGGTGATCGTCTGGGTATCGACGGTGGTGGTCGGGATGCTGCTGCGCAAGGCCAGTTCAGCCAGTGTGGCGTGGGCCTTCGTGGTGGTGGCCTCGACGGTGACCGCCGCGTTCCTGCTCGGCTGGCGGGCGGCCGTCACAGCCCTCTCGGCACGCGCGCACCGACACGGTTCGGACGGCTGACGGCCGGACGAAATGGTACGCACCGACGGCGACACCTGGGACCCGGCCACCGGTGTCGGCATGACGGCGACGTTCGGTGCGGTCGCCAGGGCGGTGGGAACCAACAAGGGGCTGATCAACGATCCGTTCGCCGAACCGCTGGTGCGCGCCGCAGGGGTGGAGTACTTCACCCGCGTGATCGAGGATGAGCAGTACGCGGCTGACGGCGGTGGTGACCCCGTCATGTACGGAATGCTCAACATCCTTGCCGTGCACGGCCGGTTCCTGGACGAGTACCTGACCAGAGCCGCGCGAGCGGGCATCCGCCAAGCGGTCAATCTCGGCTGCGGATTGGACACCAGGGCTTACCGGTTGTGGTGGCCGCCCGGGACGACGGTGTACGAGTGCGACCAACCGGGGGTGATGGATTTCAAAGCGCAGGTACTGCGGGAGTTGGGCGGAAAGCTGACCGTGCATCGCTGCGCCGTGGGAGTCGACCTGCGCGACGACTGGATGACGGCACTGCGACGGGTCGGATTCGACCCCGCCCAACCCACTGTCTGGATCGCCGAGAACCTGTTGATCGGTTACCTGCCGCCGGATGCGCAGGATCGGCTGCTGCATCAGCTGAGCGTGTCCAGCGCCGCGGGTAGCCGGTTCGCCGCCGACCACATGCCGTGGACCGACGTGCAGTTGCAGGAGGGCCGGGCCTTCATCGAAGGCTGGCGTCAGGAGGGCCTGGACATCGACCTGGCGAAATTGACCTATTCCGCCGAATTCGTTTCTCTCCCCGAGAATCTCGAGGCGCACGGCTGGCGGACCGCCGAGCGGACCCTGGTCGAGCTGCTGTCCACCGTCGGTCTGGCGGGGCGCCGGCGGATCAGCCGGCACGACCTGGCCGTCACCCCCCGCTACGTCACCGCGACGTTGGGTGACCGGTGACGGGTGAGCTGCGCTTCGTGCCGACCGCCCTGGACGACCCGCTGGCCGCGCCGCTGCTGGCCGAGCTGGCCCAGGAGTACGCGCAACGCTACGGTGCTGATCCTCAACGGATCGCCGAGTGGCTCGTCGATGGCCCAGAGGGCGAATTCTCGCCTCCGGACGGCGGGATGCTGATCGGCGTTCAGGACGGCAGACCGGTGACCGGTGGCGCGTTCTGTCGCTTCGACGCCGAGACCGCCGAGCTCAAGCGAGTCTGGACACACCGCGAACACCGCCGCCGCGGCTACGCCAGGGCACTGCTGGCCGCGCTGGAATCGGAGATCGCCGATCGCGGTTACACCAGGGTGTACCTCATCACCGGAGACCGTCAGCCCGAGGCCGAGAAGCTTTACGAATCGACCGGATACACCCGGTTGTCCGAGCCGCTGCCGTCGCAGGGGCCGGTGTTCCCGATCGCGTTCCTGAAGGCGCTCGGATGAAACTCGGGGTCGCGCTGGACGGATACGGCTGGCACACCCAGGCCTGGACGCTGGCGGAGGAAACCCGCTCGGTGCTCAGCGGAAAGTACTGGGCGGAGCTGGCGGTCACAGCCGAACGCGGCCTACTCGATTTTCTGACCATCGACGACTCGCTCATGCCGCAACCCGGGCGCCGCGAGCGCATCGATCCGAAGCGGCTGGCCGGGCGTGCAGACGCCGTGCTGGTTGCCGCCCGCATCGCCCCGGCCACCCGGCACATCGGGCTGATCCCGGTGGCCACCGTCACCCATACCGAGCCGTTCCACATCTCCAAAGCCATTGCCACCCTTGACTATGTCTCGCACGGCCGGGCCGGCTGGCAACCCCGGGTCAGCGTCACCACGCACGAAGCGGCGCTGTTCGGCAGGCGTACCGTGCGGCCCGAGGAGTTGTTCCCCGAGGCCCGGGACTACGTCGAGGTGGTGCGCAGGTTGTGGGACAGCTGGGAGGACGACGCGGTGATCCGTGACGTCGCCACCGGCCGCTTCATCGACCGCGACAAGCTGCACTACATCGATTTCACCGGACCGTTCTTCTCCGTCAAAGGGCCGTCGATCACACCCCGGCCGCCACAGGGTCAGCCGGTGATCGCGGTGCTGGCCCACGCCACGCCGGTCTACGAGTTCGCGGCCGATACTGCCGACATCGTCTTCGTCACTCCCACCGATTCGTCTGTGGAGAAGCTCGTGGACGAGGTGCGCGGGATCGGCGACCATCTGAAAGTCTTTGCCGACATCGTGGTTTCGTTCCACGGTGAAACGGACTTCACCTCCGACACGCTGGTCTGGGGCGGCACTCCGGCCGACCTGGTGGACATGCTGCTGCAGTGGCAGCGCGCGGGCGCCGACGGGGTCCGGCTGCGTCCCGCCGTGCACGCCACCGACCTGCCGGCGATCGTGGACGAGGTGGTGCCGCTGCTGCAGCGCGCTGGCGAGTTCCGCTCCGAGTACCGCGACGGCGAAACGCTGCGCGAACGACTCGGGCTGCCGGTAGCGGTCAACCGGTATACGGCGGTGAGCCGATGATTCCCTTGTCGATTCTGGACCTTTCGCCGATCAGCGCGGGCAGCACCGCGACCACCGCACTGCACAACACCATCGACCTGGCGCGGCACGCCGAGCGGTGGGGCTACCGCCGCTACTGGATCGCCGAACATCACTTCGTGGGCGTCGCCAGTTCGTCGCCCGCCCTGCTGATCGGCCAGATCGCGGCCGCTACCAACACGATTCGGGTGGGCGCGGCAGCGGTGCAACTGGGGTACACGACCGCCGTCGCCGTCGTCGAGAACTTCGGCATGCTCGACGCGTTCTATCCCGGACGCATCGACCTCGGTGTGGGCCGCTCCGGGCAGCGTCGCTCCGAGGAGGGCAAGCCGAAAAAGCCCCGTACGCCACGGCCACCACGCGTCTGGCACGAGGTGGACGGAGTGGTGATTCCGACCCCGTTCGACCTGCGCGGGATGCTCGATCTGGAACGGCTGGCGGCCACCATGGAGATCCTGCAACAGCCCGAGGCGGTATCGCCGGACTTCGCCGAGCAGGTCAACGACATCCTCGCCCTGCTGGACGGCAGCTATCGCGCCGGCGGCTTCGACGTGCACGCCGTGCCCGGCGAGGGAAGTGGGTTGCGGCCGTGGATCTTTGGCAGCACCAGGGGGCAGAGCGCGCGGGTCGCCGGAGCTTTGGGGTTGCCGTTCGTCGCGAGTTATCACATCACGCCGGCCACCGCATTGGAGGCCATCGAGGCGTACCGCGACACGTTCGTGCCGTCCGCTGCCCTCAACGAGCCCTATGTGGTGGTGTCGGCCGACATCGTGGTCGCCGACGACACGGAGACCGCTCAGCGTCTGGCCGCCGGGTACGGTCACTGGGTCTACTCGATCCGAACCGGCGTGGGCGCCATGCCCTATCCGGCGCCGGATGACTGCGGGCCGCTCGCCGACGAGCAATATGATTTGGTAAAAGATCGTCTCGCAACACAATTCGTCGGCAACCCGGACGAGGTCGCCGAGCGGTTGGACGCGTTGCAGCGGCTCAGCGGAGCCGACGAACTGGTCGTCACCTCCGTCACCCACAGTCACTCCGACCGGTTGCGCTCGCACGAGCTGATCGCACAGCGGTGGGGGCTGACCCCGTGAGTCGCAAGCCGATTCATCTCGCGGTCCACTTCCCGGGCGTCAACAACACCACGGTGTGGGCGGACCCGGGCGCGGGCAGCCAGATCGAGTTCGAGTCGTTCGTGCACCTGGCGCGCACCGCCGAACGCGGTTTGTTCGACTTCTTCTTTCTGGCCGAAGGATTGCGGCTGCGCGAACACCGCGGCCACATTCACGACCTGGACGTGGTGGGCCGGCCGGATACCTTCACCGTGCTGGCGGCACTGGCCGGCGCCACCGACCGCATCGGCCTGACCGGCACCATCAACACCACCTTCAACGAACCGTTCGAAGTGGCAAGGCAATTCGCGACGCTGGATCACCTGTCGGACGGTCGCGCCGGCTGGAACATCGTCACCTCCTCGGATGCCTTCACCGGTGCCAACTTCCGCAGGGGTGGCTTCCTCGCCCATACCGACCGTTACCGGCGGGCCGAAGAGTTCGTCACCGTGGCGCAGAAGTTCTGGGACAGCTGGGCGCCGGATGCGGTGGTGCGCAAGGATGGTGTTTACGTGAATCCGGACGGGATCGGGCGCGTTGCGTTCACCGGTTCACACTTCGACGTGACGGGTTTCGCGACGCTACCGGCGGGCCCGCAGGGCCATCCGATTTTGCTGCAGGCGGGCGACTCCGACGAGGGCCGCAATTTCGGCGCCCGGTTTGCCGACGCCCTGTTCACCCTGCACGGTTCGCTCGAGGACGGTCGGCGCTACTACGCCGACGTCAAGAGCCGGGCACAGTCTTATGGCCGGGATCCCAACCGGCTCAAAGTTTTTCCAGCGGCCACCTTCGTCATCGGGGACACCGCCGACGAAGCCGAAGACAAGGCGCATCACATCCGCCGCCAGCAGGTCAGCGGGGCGACCGCCATCGGCATGCTGGAACAGGTATGGGGCCGTGAGCTTTCCGACTACGACCCGGACGGCCCGCTGCCCGAGATCGAACCGGTCGTCGACAGCGACATCACCCAGGGGCGGGTGCGTCATGGTGACCCGGTCGCGCTGGCGCGGCGTTGGCGGGAGCGGTCGCAGGCGGAGAACCTGTCGATCCGCGAGTTGGTGATCGCGGTGACCAGCCGGGAGCAGTTCGTCGGCACCGCGGCCCACATCGCCGACGAGATCGACCGATACGTGCAGGCCGACGCGTGCGACGGGTTCATCCTGGTGCCGCACCTGACACCGCACGGCCTCGATGAGTTCGTCGACCGGGTGGTCCCGCTGTTGCAGGAGCGCGGCGCTTTTCGTTCCGGATACCCGGGTGAGACGCTGCGGGAGAACCTCGGCCTAGCCTCCTGAGCGCGGTACGTACATGATCACCGCGACGCCCGCCAGGCAGACCGCCGCGCCGATGATGTCCCAGCGGTCGGGCCGGAATCCGTCGAAAACCATGCCCCACAACAGCGATCCGGCGACGAACACCCCGCCGTAGGCGGCCAGGATCCGGCCGAAATGGGCGTCGGGCTGCAGGGTGGCCACAAAACCGTAGGCGCCGAGCGCGAGGACGCCCAGACCGGCCCACAGCCAGCCGCGGTGCTCACGCACCCCTTGCCAGACCAGCCACGCGCCGCCGATCTCGAACAGCGCGGCGAGCACGAACAGCGTGATCGACTTCGCGAGCGTCACAAAGCCCCCGCCTTGCGCAGGGCCGCATCGGTGGCTTCGCGGATCGGGCCGCGCCACAACGGGCCGTGGCCGGGGGCCAGCACCTCGGTTTCCACCTGCGACAGCACCGACAGTGTTCGGATGCAATCCTGCTGGCTGTAGCTGAAAATCGCGGGCAGCAGCTGCGGCCCGTCCTGGCGGATCAGCGGGTGGCCGGTGATCAGGGCGTCGCCACTGGCCAGGACCCCGTCCACCAGATATGAGCAGTGGCCGTTGGTGTGACCGGGACTGAACACGGGCTGCGGGTTACCGGGCAGCCCGGCGGCGATGTCCGGTGTCAGCGGCCGGGTGCTCGGTATCCCGTCGCGGATGAGGCCGCCGCTGCGCACCACGTGCACTGTCCACACGGCCCAGCGCGGGCGCCAGAGGCGCAGTGCCAGATCGTGAATCGCGACCTGTTCCAGATAGTCGCGCTTGGCGTGGCCCACCTCGTCGGCGTGGCAGTAGACCGGTGTGCCGTGCTCGGCGGCGAACCAGATCGCGGTGCCCAGGTGGTCGATATGGGCGTGGGTGAGCAGGATGGCGCGCACGTCGCCCGGCCCGTAACCGAGCTTGCGCAGCGAGGCCAGCACCTCTTCGCGGTCGCCCGGATAGCCGGCGTCGATCAGCATGACGCCGGTTTCGTCGGTGACCAGCGTCCAGTTGACCGCCGGGCCGTGTGCGAGGTGAACCGTGTCGGTTATCTGAACAAGCTGTGTCTGACCGGACATGCCCATCAGCCTAGGAGCTGGGGGGAGTAGAAAAGACTGGTGGCTGAACTGAAACTTGGGTACAAGGCGTCCGCTGAACAATTCGCACCGCGCGAGCTCGTCGAACTCGCCGTCCTGGCCGAAGGACACGGCATGGACAGCGCCACCGTCAGCGATCACTTCCAGCCCTGGCGGCACAAGGGCGGGCACGCACCGTTTTCCCTCGCGTGGATGACCGCGGTCGGCGAACGCACCGAAAGACTGCAGCTGGGCACCTCGGTGCTCACCCCGACCTTCCGGTACAACCCCGCCGTCATCGCGCAGGCCTTCGCCACGATGGCCTGTCTGTACCCGGGCCGGGTGTTCCTGGGCGTCGGCACCGGTGAGGCGCTGAACGAGATCGCCACCGGCTACGAGGGCGATTGGCCGGACTTCAAGGAGCGTTTTGCCCGACTGCGCGAGTCGGTGCGGCTGATGCGCGAGTTGTGGCGCGGTGACCGCGTCGACTTCGACGGCGAGTACTACCGCACCAAGGGCGCCTCGATCTACGACGTGCCCGAGGGCGGCGTGCCGGTGTACATCGCCGCCGGTGGTCCCGCGGTGGCCAAGTACGCCGGCCGCGCCGGTGACGGCTTCATCTGCACCTCCGGCAAGGGAGAGGAGCTGTACACCGAGAAGCTGATCCCTGCGGTCAAAGAAGGCGCCGCCATCAACGAGCGCAACATCGACGACATCGACAGGATGATCGAAATCAAGATCTCCTACGACACCGACCCCGACCTGGCGCTGGAGAACACCCGGTTCTGGGCGCCGCTGTCGCTGAGCGCCGAGCAGAAGCACAGTATCGACGACCCGATCGAGATGGAGAAGGCGGCCGACGCGCTGCCCATCGAGCAGATCGCCAAGCGCTGGATCGTCGCCTCCGACCCGGACGAAGCCGTGGAAAAGGTCAGGCAGTACGTCACGTGGGGCCTCAACCACCTGGTGTTCCACGCGCCCGGGCACGACCAGCGACGGTTCCTGGAGCTGTTCGAGAAAGACCTGGCGCCGCGGTTGCGGCGGCTCGGCTGACGGTGCCCGCCTCCAGCATCTACATCGCGGCGCCCGAATCGGAGACCGGTAAGTCGACGATCGCGCTGGGGCTGATGCACCGGCTGGCGGCCACGGTCGCCAAAGTCGGTGTGTTCCGGCCCATTACGCGTCACGGTGAGGATCGTGACTACATCCTGGAACTGTTGCTCGAGCACTCCACGGCCGGGCTGACGTACGAGCAGTGCGTCGGGGTCACCTACCAGCAACTGCACGACGACAGCGACGCCGCGATAGCCGGCATCGTCGATGCGTACCACGCGGTGGCCGAGCACTGTGACGCAGTGGTGATCGTCGGCAGCGACTACACCGACGTCACCAGTCCGGCCGAGCTGTCGGTGAACGCGCGGATCGCGGTCAACCTCGGCGCGCCGGTGCTGCTGACGGTGCGTGGCAAGGGCCGCACTCCCGGCGAGGTCGCCAGCGTCGTGGAGGTATGTCTGGCCGAACTGTCCGCGCAGCGGGCCCATACCGCGGCCGTCGTCGCCAACCGCTGCGAGCCCGGCGAGATGCAGGCCGTCGCGGACGCGTTGCGCAAGTTCACCCCACGGGCCTACGTGCTGCCCGAGGAGCCGCTGCTCGCCGCACCGACGGTCGCCGAACTGACCACCGCGGTCAACGGAACACCGATCCGTGGTGACGAGCAACTGGCCCAGCGCGAGGTGATGGGCGTGATGGTCGCGGGCATGACTGCCGACCACTGCCTCGAGCGACTGCGTGACGGCATGGCGGTGATCACCCCGGGCGACCGTTCGGACGTGGTGCTGGCCGTTGCCAGTGCCCATGCGGCAGAGGGGTTTCCGTCGCTATCGTGTCTGGTGCTCAACGGCGGCTTCGACCTGCACCCGTCGATCGCCGCCCTGGTTGCCGGGCTGCGGCTGCGGTTGCCCATCATCGCCACCACGCTGGGCACCTACGACACGGCCAGCGCGGCGGCCACGGCCCGGGGCCGGGTCACCGCGTCCTCGCAACGCAAGATCGACACGGCGCTGCAACTGATGGACCGGCACGTCGACATCGACGACCTGCTCGAACAGCTCACCATCCCGATCCCGAACGTCACCACGCCGCAGATGTTCACTCACCAGTTGCAGGAGCGGGCCCGGGCGGACCGCAAACACATCGTGTTACCCGAAGGCGAGGACGACCGGATCCTGCGCTCGGCCGGGCGTCTGCTGCAGCGCTCTGTCGCCGACCTGACCATCCTGGGCGACGAACCTCAAGTACGTTCCCGGGCAGCGGAACTCGGTGTCAGCCTCGACGAAGCGACGGTGATCGACCCGCGGACCAGCGACCTGCACGAACAATTCGCGCAGCAATACGCGGAGCTGCGCAAGGCCAAGGGCGTCACGCTCGAGCACGCCCGTGAGATCATGAACGACGCAACGTATTTCGGCACCATGCTGGTGTACAACGGCAAAGTCGACGGGATGGTGTCCGGCGCCGTGCACACCACCGCGCACACCGTGCGCCCGGCGCTGGAGATCATCCGTACGGTCCCCGACGTCTCCACGGTGTCCAGCATCTTCCTGATGTGCCTGCCGGACCGGGTGCTGGCCTACGGTGACTGCGCCATCATCCCCAACCCGACGACCGAACAGCTTGCCGACATCGCGATCTCCTCGGCGCGCACGGCCGCCCAGTTCGGCATCGACCCCCGGGTGGCCATGCTGTCCTACTCGACGGGCGACTCGGGTTCCGGTGCCGACGTCGAAAAAGTCAGGAAGGCAACCGAACTGGTGCGTTCCCGGGACCCGCAGCTGCTGGTCGAGGGACCGATCCAGTACGACGCCGCGGTCGACCCGTCGGTCGCGGCCACCAAGATGCGCGACTCGCCGGTGGCCGGCCGCGCCACCGTGCTGATATTTCCCGACCTGAACACCGGCAACAACACCTATAAGGCGGTGCAGCGTTCGGCGGGCGCCATCGCGGTGGGCCCGGTGCTGCAGGGTTTGCGCAAACCGGTCAACGACCTGTCCCGGGGCGCGCTGGTCGAGGACATCGTGAACACCGTTGCCATCACCGCGATTCAGGCACAGGGCACGCATGAGTGACCGTTCGGTGCTGGTGATCAATTCCGGATCGTCGTCGCTGAAATTCCAGCTCATAGACCCCGATTCCGGCGCCTCGCGGGCCGGTGGCACCGTCGAACAGATCGGGGAGCCGTCGTCGTCGGTACCCGACCACGAGGCGGCGCTGCGTCGCGCTTTCGAGATGCTGAACGATGACGGCATCGACCTGCAGCACTGCGGGCTGGCGGCGGTGGGACACCGGGTAGTGCACGGCGGCAACCGCTTTCACCGTCCCACTCTGCTGAACGACGAGGTGGTCCGCGAGCTCGACGAGCTTTCGCCGCTGGCCCCGCTGCACAATCCACCCGCCGTGCAGGGCATCGAGGTGGCGCGCAAGCTGCTGCCCGGGGTGCCGCACATCGCGGTGTTCGACACCGCGTTCTTCCACCACCTGCCCGCCGCGGCGGCGACATACGCCATCGACCGCGACCTGGCCGATAAATGGCAGATCCGCCGGTACGGATTTCACGGCACCTCGCACGAATACGTCAGCGGTCAGGCGGCGGCCTTCCTGGGCCGTCCCTCGGCGGAGCTGAATCAGATCGTGCTGCACCTGGGCAACGGCGCCTCGGCGTCCGCGGTCGCCGGCGGCCGCCCGGTCGAGACATCGATGGGCCTCACTCCTTTGGAGGGCCTGGTCATGGGCACCCGCAGCGGTGACATCGATGCCGGTGTCTTCAGCTACCTGTGGCGGACCGCAAAGATGGACGTCGACGAGATCGAGTCGATGCTGAACAAGCGGTCCGGGGTGCTCGGCCTGTCCGGCGAGCGGGACTTCCGGCGGCTGCGAAGCATGATCGAATCAGGCGATGCCGCAGCGCAATTGGCTTACGACGTGTTCATCCACCGGCTGCGCAAGTACATCGGCGCCTACCTGGCGGTGCTCGGGCACACCGACGTGGTCAGCTTCACCGCCGGAATCGGTGAGCACGACGCGGCCGTGCGCCGGGATGCGTTGGCGGGCCTGGGGGAGCTGGGTATCGAGCTGGACGAAGACCGCAATGCCGCGGCGGCTTCCGGTGCGCGCCGGATCTCGAGTGACCGGTCGCCCATCGCCGTGCTGGTGGTGCCGACCAACGAGGAACTGGCCATCGCCCGCGACTGCGCCAGCCTGCTATAGAAAACCGAGGCTGCTGCGGCCGGCGCCGACCGACGGGGTGGGGTCGGTGCGTAGCGTGCGTACCAGCAGCTCGTGGTAGATGTCGCGAAAGTCCGTGGTGTACTTCAGGTCTCCGTGGTCGAGGTCGGTGAGGCTCGGTTCCTCGCCGTAGAACCCGCCCTTGACCGGCACGCCGGCGACGAACACCGGTCCGGCGGTGCCGTGGTCCGTTCCTTGCGACGCGTTGGCCGCAACGCGGCGACCGAACTCCGAGTAGGCCAGAACCACGACGTTGGCGCCGGCCACCTGCTGCAGGAATCCGGTGACGGCTTCGTCGAAGGTCTGCAGCAGTCGCTGCTGGGTGCCGCGTTCGTTGGCGTGGGTGTCGAAGCCGCCCAGGTGAGCCAGGTAGACCCGGGTCGGAACCCGGGCCTTGATGGCGGCAGCCACCACGCTCAGCCGACTGGCCAGGGCGTTGGGCGACTCGGTGCCTGTCACGTTCTTGAACGCGGCGTCCGTCGACTGCGCGGCGCGATAGGACTGGCGTACCGCGGCCATGGCCGGGGTATCGGTGGGGTCGTCCACACCCAGGGCTTCGATCGTCGCCCGGAACAGGTCCGAGCGAGCAGACGGTATCTGTGTCGTGGAAAGCGCTGCGGCTGTCTGCCTTTCGCCGACCGCGAGCAGTGGCAGCACACTGCCGACGTTGACCGCGCGCAGCGGATCGTCACTGGTGGCGTCCAGCCAGCGCCCGATCCATCCGGTCGGCACCGGTGCGTCCGGCGAAGCGGTCTGCCAGATGTCCATGGACCGGAAGTGGCTGTGATCGGGCTTGGGATACCCGGCGCCGCGCACGATCGCGAGTCGCCGATCGTTCCACAATTGACTCAGGCCGCGCATCGCGGGGTTCAACCCGAGGTGGTCGTCGAGGTGCAAGACGTCGTCGGGAGCGTAGGCCAGTTCCGGGCGAGCGTCGTGATAGGCGTTGTCGGCGTAGGGAATCAGCGTGTTGATACCGTCGTTGCCGCCGTACAGGGTGACGATCACCAGCACCCCGTCGCCCGCGGCGAGCGGGCGGTCCTGCGCGGCCCGCAGCAGGTCGTCCCAGTCGACCGCCAACGCGCCGGACAACAGGCCGGCCGCGCCCACCCCGGCGCCGGCGATCAGGAACTTGCGGCGGTTCATGAGGTCAGGTACTCCGGTGTGTTGACGGCTGCGGTCACCAGCCGCTGCGGCTGGCGCACCAGGGGTTGCAGGGCTTCGACCGTGCGGTCTGTCCACGCGCCCACGCCGATCAGGTATCCGACCGCGTCGATCCGCTGTCCGGGGCCGGTGCTGTCGATCGTCGACAGGTCCGCTGACCGGGCGAGCCTGGCGGCGGTGCGCAACCGCGTGGTGGCCGACGCGGTGGACAACCACACCTGGCCGTGCGGCCAGCCGTTGACGTCGGTGGGGAAGAACGGGCGCTGGCCCAGCGCCTTGAGGGTGGTCTCGACCAGCTTGTCGTGCTGCTCGGCAGGGCGGAGCGCGCGGATCACCCCGACCAGCCACTCCACGGGAGTGTTGACCACCGTTGCGTGGCCACCGGTGAACTCGTCGTCGGTGAGGATGGCCCGGGTCAGCGCCTTGAGGTCGCGCCGGGGGCCGTAGGCGGCGACAATGCGCTCAAGGGCCGGCGGGGAGGGCGGTTCGTCGGACACCAATTGCTGCCACAGGCGCCCGGCAACATGGGCCGCAGCACCGGGCCGGGCCAGGACCGCATCGCAGAATCCGGCGGCGTCGTAGTCATCGGTGACGCCGAACAGGGTCTTGGATCCCGGGTCGCGGCGGCGGGACACCAGCACCGCCCGGCCGTCGTTGATCGTCCATCCGGTCAGGGCGCGGGCGCCGGCACGGACGTCGTCCTCGGTGTACCCGTTGTTGTGGCCGAGGGTGAACAACTCCATGAACTCGCGGGCCAGGTTTTCGTTGGGGGCTTTGGCGGTGTTGAGCTGTCCGTCCAGCCAGCGCAGCATCGCGGCGTCGGTGAGCATCGCGTACGCCAGCGTGCGGAAGTCGCCCAGCTTCAGGGTGCGCAGCTTCTGGTTCTGCGCCGCCATCTGCGCGGCGATCCTGACTTTCTGTGCGGAAGTGGCAAAGTGGTTGTGCCACAACAACGTCAGCTTCTCATGCAGAGGCAGCTCGGCGGCCACCATGCGGCGCAGCCACCATCGGGTGAGTTCGTCGTTCTGTTCGGCGAGGTGGCGGCGGTACTGCGTGCGTGCCGCCGTCGTCGCGCCCCTGCCGGGCGGTTGCGGGGGCGGCAGCGACGGCATCGGGGTGGCCAGTGCGCCGCGGTCCGCGTCGGGATCGGCGGCCAGGGCGGCCTCCACGTAGCTGGGCCAATCACGGCCCACCACCGCGTCGATTTCGGCGCCGGTGGCTCCGAACCCGCACCTGCGCAGGACACGGGCCGTCATGATCCACTGAGGCGACTGCCCGGCCATAGTGCACCACTGTCGCGCGCAAACCTATGTTTTCGCTGAGTGTGGCTGTGGATGGGGGTAAGCGCCGCAGGCTGTTGTCATGCAATTGTGCGCTCCGTGAACGATGCACCCTTCGTCGGCAGTGAGGCGTTGGCGTCCGGTGCCCTCAACTGGCATCAGCTGCGCAAGCAGTACCGCGCGGTATTTCCGAATGTCTACCTACCGAAAGGCCTGCAACCGTCACTGCACCAGCGCACTGTTGCGGCCTGGCTGTGGTCGCGCCGTAGGGGCACCATTGCGGGCGCGGCAGCGGCGGCCCTGCATGGCGCGAGGTGGGTCCCCGACGACGTGCCGATCGAACTGGTGCACGCCAATGCCAGGGCGCCCCAGGGAGTGTTGACGCGACGCGAGGTGTTACTGGACGGCGAAGTCCAGGTCATCGACGGGCGGCCCGTCACCACGCCCGAGCGCACCGCTTTTGACATCGGCCGGCATGGCGCGGTGCGTTCCGCGGTGGCTCGGCTCGACTCACTCTCGCGCGCAACGGGGTTCAAGGTTGACGACGTGCTAGCCCGCATCGAGTGTCATCCACGGACGCCCGGATTGCGGCGGCTGGAGACGGCGCTCGAGCTGGTGGATGCCGGAGCCCAGTCCCCGCGGGAGAGCTACCTGCGGCTACTGCTCATGGACGCTGGCTTCCCCCGGCCGCAGACGCAGATCCCGGTGCTGGGGGCCGACGGTATTCCGCTTGCTTACCTCGATCTGGGTTGGCAGGAATCCATGGTCGCGGTCGAGTACGACGGCGATCAGCATCGGACCGACCGCCGGCAATTCGCTAAAGACATCCAGCGTCTGGAGATGCTCGAACGGATGGGCTGGATCATCGTCCGGGTGGTCGCCGAGAACCATCCAGCCACCATTGTGCGACGGGTCCGGGCTGCCCTTGAGACGGCGGGGAAGCGATCGCGAGTTTGACTGTGCGCCTACTGCTTTAATAGTGCGTCTACCGCGGAAATGTGAGCGAATTTCGACAGTAGGCGCACACTCAACGTCAGGTCCGAGAAGCCGAAGAGGCAGCCGCGGACCGCTCCCGAGTTTGACTGTGCGCCTGCTGCTTTGATAGTGCGGCTACCGCCGAAATCTACCCGAATTTCGGCGGTAGCCGCACACTCGATGGACAGGGAAAGCGGTAAAGCGCGGCCGGCGCCCGCCTCGGCCTTCAGCGCCTGAATAGGCCTGGCGTGCTTGAGGGAAGAGCGCGCTCACTCGTTTGGCCGGGGTGCGGGCCGCTCGGCTAGGTCTGTTGTGATGTCATCACCTGCCTTTCACTGCTCAGTGGGGACCGTGTGCGCGGGGAAGCCGGAGGGCTGCGCTGGACGGCGCGTACCTGATGCGCCGGCCCCTGCCTGGCGCTGAGCAGAGCGCCGGCCCGCACCGGCGGCGCGGGCGGCCTGCGGGCGGCGGCAACGGCCGCACGCAGGATGGCTTCCGCCTCGGCGAGCAATTCGGCGACGTCAGCGTCCAGGGCGTCCAGGTCCAGCTCAGCCGGAGTCAACAGGCTGGTCATCACGCGTCCGATCAGGCGTTGATGACCTGGTGTCCGTTGCTCCGCCCGATCGCGATCTTGCGCGGCTTCGCCTTCTCGGCCACCGGGATTCGCAGCGTCAGCACTCCCGTGTCATAGGACGCCTCGATCTTTTCGGTGTCGAGATTGTCGCCCAGCACCAGCTGACGGCTGAACACCCCGCGAGGGCGTTCACTGGCCAGCATCTCCCGGCCGGGATCGATTTCGGGACGTTCCGCACGCACCGTGACCACGTTGCGCTCGATGTCCAGATCCAAGGATTCTGCATCGATGCCCGGCAGATCGAATTCCACGACAAAGGACGTGCCGTCGCGCCACGCGTCCATCGGCATCACCGACGGCCGGGACGCAGTCCCCGACACCGGCCGGGTGAAACGGTCGAAGTCACGGAACGGATCGGTTCGCATCAGCATCGTCGCCACCTCCAACTCCTAATGTGGTGTCAAAGACGAAGTAAATGTATGCCAAGAGGCATACATTTGATTTACCACCGAGGTCGCGCGAACGCAAGATCCCCCGCCGGAAATTTTCTCAATCCTGTTGCGCGCGTGGACTACAGGTCAGAAGGTGCTGGTCGGCCGCACCTGGTTGGCCATGTCGACCAGGGTGTAGCGGTGTCGCTGGGTGGGGGCCACCCGCGCCAGACTGCGCAGCGAGGCCTCCACACCCAGTCGCAGCCCGTGATCGGTGAACGGGAACCCCAGGATGTGGTTGGTGCTTGCTTCGTTGTCCTGCAGCCAGTCCATCGCACCGCCGAGTACCAGGGCGCGGATCTGCAACACCCGGGGCTCGGTGGGAGGCAGGGCCTCCACCCGGCGCGCGGCGTCACGGATCTGCTCCTCGGTGATTTCACTCTGCGACCGTCCGGACAACAGGGTCACCGCGCTGGTCAGTCGCGCCGTGGTGAAATGCCTTGAGGTGGGCGGTACTTCGTCCAAAGTCTGCACCGCCCCGCTGCGATCGCCCAGAGCCGAACGCGCTCTGGCCAATCCGAACGCGGCCGAGATCACGCCGTCGTTGGTGCCCCACACCGTCTGGTAGTACTTGTGCTCGTCCGGCTCGCCGGCCAGTTCGCACGTTGCGGCCAGCGCGAGCTTGGGCGCCAGCTCGCCGGGGAAGGTGTCGAGCACCTCGGTGAAATGCTTGATCGCCGATTCGTAATCGCCGGTGAGCAGTCCGGCCACCCCCCGGTACCAGACCAGCCGCCACTGCCAACCGACCCGTTCGGCGAGATCCTCGAGTTTGCGGGTGGCCTTGCTGACGTCCCCGAGATCGAGCAGGGCCCGCACCTCCATCAGCGGCAGCTCCACCGACTCGCTGAGGTCCAAGCCCTCGGCGTCCAGCGAGCCGTGGCGGGCCGCGCGCAACGAGTCCAGCGTCTGCACCGGCTGCGAGAGCACCGTAGCTTGCAGCACCGGGGCGGCGACATCGGTCGGGTCCACCAGCGGCACCGACAGCGCGGTGACGATTTCCTTGGCAGTCAGCTTCTCCGAATGCACCTGGCCGTCCAGGTACACGTCGGTGTGCGCGACCAGCAGGTCGACCCCGAACGTCGAGCGGCTGGGACTGAAGATCGTCGACAACCCGGGCCGCGGTATGCCGGTGTCCTGGGCCACCACTTCCCGCAGCACGCCCATCAACTGCCCGGACATCTCCTCGGCGCTGGTGAACCGGCGCCGCGGATCGGGATCGATGGCGCGGCGCAACAGCCGCGCGAACGAGTCGTACTGGGCCAGCAGCGGGTCGCCGTCGGGCAGCCCGTCGACATAGCGGCCGTTGCGGGTGCGCAGGCTCATGGTCAGGGCGGCCAGCGTGCGTCCGACCGTGTAGATGTCGGTGGCCACGGTAGGCCCGGTGCGCACGATCTCCGGCGCCTGATAACCCGGGGTGCCGTACAGGTAGCCGAACGAGTTGATCCGCGACACCGCGCCGAGGTCGATCAGCTTGAGCTGCTCCTCGGTGAGCATGATGTTCTCCGGCTTGAGGTCGTTGTAGACCAGGCCGATGGAGTGCAGATAGCTCAGTGCGGGAAGGATTTCCAGGATGTAGGCGATGGCCTCGGCGACCGGCAGGTTCTCGCCGCGGCCCCGCTTGAGCGATTGCCCGCCGATGTACTCCATGACGATGTAGCCGACCGGGTCGCCGTGCTTGTCGCTGTGTTCGACGAAGTTGAAGATCTGCACGATCGACGGGTGCACCACTTCGGCCAGGAACTGGCGCTCGGCCATGGCGATCGCCTGGGCTTCGGCGTCACCGGAATGCACCAGGCCCTTGAGCACCACTGGGCGGTCGTTGACGTTGTGGTCCAGCGCCAGGTAGACCCAGCCCAGGCCGCCGTGCGCGATGCAGCCCTTGACCTCGTATTGGCCTGCGATGATGTCGCCCGGATTCAGCTGCGGCAGAAACGAATACGGGCTGCCGCAGTAGGGGCACCAGCCCTCAGAGCTGCCCTTCCCCTCGGAGCCGGACCGGCCGACCGGCCGTCCACAGTTCCAGCAGAACCGCTTCGATTCCGGGACCACGGGGTTCTTCATCAACGCCTTGAGCGGGTCGATGTCGGGGGTGCGCGGGATCTCCACCAGGCCGCCGCCCAGCTGGCGGACGGGCGGCAGCGCCCGGGTGGCAACCGACATCCGGTCCTGCGGCTGGGTGTCCATACTGCCCAGCGAGATCTGGAAGTCGTCGTCATCGTCGTCGTCGAAATCCGGCCGGAACAACGCCTGGGTGGCCTGCGGCCGGCCGGTCGTCGCGGTCGCGCCGGTCTGGGCGTTTTCTTCCGGCGGGGCGGCCGCCTGGGTGCCGGGGTCCCCGTCCAACAGGTCTTCCCGGTCCTCTTGCTGATCTTCCTGTGTTGGCTTGCCCATCAGTCCACGTACCTCGGCTGGGGCGGCAACGGGGCGGGACCCAGAACCGTCAACCACTTGCGGTAAAGCGTGTTCCAGGTGCCGTCGGTGCGGATCCGTTCCAGAGTGCCGTTGACGAACCGGACCAGTCCGGTGTTGTCCAGGTTGATGCCGATGCCGTAGGGCTGGGTGGCCATGTTGGGGCCGACGATGTGCAGGTAGGGATCCTCTTCCACCAGCCCGGCCAGGATCGAGTCGTCGGTGCTGACGGCGTCGATCTGGCGCTGCTGCATGGCCACCAGGCAGTCGGCCCAGTTCACCACCGACACGATCACCGCCGGCGGCGTGATCTCGCGGATGCGGCGCAACGAGGTGGTGCCGCGGGCCACGCAGACCCGCTTGCCGGACAGGTCGGCCACCTTGGCGATCGGCGAGTCCCGCGGGGCCAGGATGCGCTGGTTCGCATCCAGGTAAACCGTGGAGAAGTTCACCAGCTTGCGCCGCTCGCAGGTGATGGTCATGGTCTTGACGACCACGTCGACCTGCGAGCGCTGCAACGCGGTGATGCGCTCGTCGGCCGACAGGATGCGGTACTCGACGTGCGAGGGTCCGCCGAAGATGTCTCGGGCCACCTCGCCGGCGATGTCGACGTCGAAGCCGGTGATCTCGCCGGTGATCGGGTCGCGGAAGCTGAACAGGTTGCTGCCGATGTCCAGGCCGACGATCAGCCGGCCCCGGGTGCGGATGTTGGCCACCGCGGCGTCCGCGTCGGCCTTGTTGGGGAACGGGCGCAGGCTGGCGGTCGGATTGCAGTCCTGGCTGGTGCTGTCCGGCGGCAGCGCGGCTTCCATCGGCAGTTCCTGCATGCCGACGGGCGTAGGCAGTGGCAGCGTCGGCGTCACCTCGACCTTCAGCGTCTCCGGGTGCCCGCAGCCGGCCAGCAGGATCGCCGAGGCGACCAGCGCAGCGATCCGCCGGGGTCTCACCGGTACTCCTTGAGCCGGGGCCACAGGCCCAGCGCGACGGCGATGGCCGCGCCCAGGCTCAGCACCACCGCGCCGACCTGCGCGCCGGCCAGCCCTCGCTTGGCGTTCAGGACGTCGTTACGCAGGTGGTTGCGGCTCTGCTCCATCGCTTTGGTCAGGGCTTCGTCGAGCTTGTCGAAGGCCGGGGTGGAGTCGTCCTCGCCTTTTCCGAGGGCAACCTGGGTGGCGGCCCGGTAGTTGCCGACCGAGATGTAGGCATTGATCCGGTCGTTGGCCTGCTGCCAGCGCACCAGCAGCTGGTCGGCTCCCTGCAGGTCCGGCTTGTCCACGGCGTCGCGGCGCGCCATGTACGCGTCGAGCTGGTGGTGCATGGCGTCGATGCGCTGGTAGAAAGCCTGCTTGCGGACCTCTTCGTCGCCCCGGCGAATCAGTGACAGCGTCTCGTCGGCGCGGGCCTGCTGGGCGGTGATGGCCAGATTGGTGACGGTTCGCAGCGACTCGGCCGCCGTGTCCTTGGCGCTGCGGCTGGCCGTCGTCGAGATCGTCAGTGCCGTACCCACCCAGACCACCATGATGAGGATACCGAGCCCGCCGACGACCAGCCCGGGATTGACCCGCCGCCGCGTGCGCCGGGCCAGCCAGCGGTGGGCGAACGCGCCGAACGCCACAGTGGTCGTCACGACCAGGATCACCGGGGCCGGGATCTGCGTGGACGCCGTGGTCTCGCTGTCCACCCGGGCCGAGGTCGCCTGGTAGAGCTGCTGGGCGTCGGGCAGGATTCGGGACTGCATCAGCCCGGAAGCCTCCGACAGGTACGACGAGCCGACCGGATTGCCCGCCCGGTTGTTGGTGCGGGCGATCTCCACCAGCCCGGTATAGACGGCCAGTTCTGCGTTGATCCTGCCCAGCAGCTGCACCAGCGGTTCGTCCGTCAACCCGCTGGATGCCCGGGTCACCGCCACCGCGGCGTCGGTGATGGCCTGCTCGTAGCGCAGCCGGACGGCACGCGGTTCGGTCTGGGCGATGAACGCGGTCGCAGCGGCGGCGTCGGCCACCGACAGCGTGGTGTAGAGCCGTCCGGCCGCGAACGACAGCGGCTCGGTGTGGTCGAGCACGGTAGTCAGCACCTGCTGGCGGTGGTTGATGGTGGTCGAGGTGGCGAACGCGCTCGACACACCCAGGGCTGCCAGCACGATGCCGATGGTCAGGATGCGCCCCGGCGTGGTCGAGATGAACCACCAGCGGGGATGAGCCGGTTCTGCGGGCGAGCGCGACCCCATCGGCTCGGTCGACGGGTGCGCCAGCTCAACCGTCACGTCTGCTCGGACCTCATCTCGGCCATATTACGAACCCGTATAAGCGAATTCTAAGAGCATCTCGCGGCGGATGGGGGGAGGCGTGACGAATTACCTAACCGGGTTTGCGTGCATATCCTGAATCCGTGCAGGGCGACGGCGACGGGTGGGTGATCTCCGGGCGCGGCGCCCATTACTGGGGAAGGTACGGCGCGGCCGGCCTGTTGCTCCGGGCTCCGTTGCCGGACGGGACGCCTGCGGTCCTGCTGCAGCACCGCGCGGTGTGGAGTCATCAGGGCGGTACCTGGGGTCTGCCGGGCGGCGCGCGTGACAGTCACGAGACTCCGGAGCAGACCGCGGTGCGCGAAGCCCAGGAGGAAGCGGGTCTGGTCGCCGAGCGACTGACGGTGCGGGCGAAGGTCGTCACGGCGGAAGTCGCCGGCAATGGTGGGACGCTGTGGAGCTACACGACCGTGGTCGCCGACGCCGGTGAGCTGCTGCAAACCGTGCCCAACCGGGAGAGCGCCGAGTTGCGCTGGGTCGGTGAGGACGAGGTGGCCGGGTTGCCGCTGCATCCGGGCTTCGCCGCCAGCTGGGACCGGCTGCGCACCGCGCCGGCCACCGTGCCGCTGGATCACGGCGACGAGTTGCGGCACGATCTGCCACGCACCGTGCAGATCGACTCGGAGTTCTTCTGGTGCACACCGGGAGGCGCGGACCTGGCGCATTCGCCGCTGAGCCGGCGGATCAGCGCGCTGCTGCAAGCGCCGCGCTGAGTTCGGCGGCCGCCGCCCGTGGATCGGCGGCGGCGGTGACGGCCCGTACCACGACGATGCGGCGAGCGCCGGCCGCGAGCACTTCCGGCAGCCGTTGCAGGTCGATGCCGCCGATGGCGAACCACGGCTTGCCGGTTTTCAGGGCCGCGGCGGTACGGACCAGGTCCAGGCCCGGCGCCGGACGGCCCGGCTTGGTGGGCGTGGGCCAACAGGGGCCGACGCAGAAATAATCGGCCGCGGAAGCGGCCGCCTTCGCGGCCTCGCCGGCGTCGTGGCTGGATCGGCCGATCAAGGTGGTAGTTCCGACGATGTCCCGCGCGACGTCCAGCGGCAGGTCGCGCTGACCGAGGTGCAGGACGTCGGCTCCGGCAGCGCGGGCGACGTCGGCGCGGTCGTTGACCGCGAACAGCGCCCCGTGCCGGCGGGCCGCGTCGGCCAGGATCTCGCAGGCGGCCAGCTCGTCGAGCGCTTCCAGTGGGCCGAACTGCCGCTCGCCTGGCGAACCCTTGTCGCGCAGCTGGATGATGTCGACTCCGCCGGCCAGCGCGGCGTCGGCGAACTCGGCCAGGTCGCCGCGCTCGCGGCGCGCATCGGTGCACAGGTACAGCCGTGTCTGGGCGAGCCGGGAAAGGGGGTCCTGCACACCGCGACGTTAGCGCGCTAGCGTGGAGGCTGAAGAACACACGGGAGTCCCGGGCCACCAGCGGGGCTGAGAGTGGGCACTGCCAGCAACTTGGACCTGTCCTTACCGTCACACCTGATCCGGGTCATGCCGGCGAAGGGAGCACAGGATGTCGGGTTCGGTCGCCGTGATCGGTGGCGGCGTCATCGGGCTGTCGGTGGCGCGCCGCGCGGCGCAGGCCGGGTTGTCGGTGACGGTGCACCGCACTCAGGACCGGGGAGCCTCGTGGGTCGCCGGCGGCATGCTCGCTCCGCACAGCGAAGGCTGGCCGGGTGAGGAACGCCTGCTGCGGCTGGGTCTGGAGTCGCTGCGGCTGTGGCGCGAGGGGTTCCTGGACGGGCTGGACCCGGCGGTGGTGACCGCACGCGAGTCCCTGGTGGTGGCCGTCGACCGGGCCGATGTCGCCGACCTGCGCACCGTCGCCGACTGGTTGTCCCGGCAGGGCCACCCGGTGGTCTGGGAGTCGAACGCCCGCGACGTCGAACCGCTACTGGCACAAGGCATCCGGCACGGTTTCCGGGCGCCCACCGAGCTGGCGGTGGACAACCGCGGCGTCGTCGACGCGCTGGCCCGGGACTGTGAGCGGCTCGGCGTGCGCTGGGCGGCGCCGGTCACCGATCTCAGCGCCGCCGACGGTGACACGGCGGTGATCGCGAACGGGATCGACGCGCCCGCGTTGTGGCCCGGCCTGCCGGTGCGACCGGTGAAGGGCGAGGTACTGCGGCTGCGCTGGCGCAAAGGCTGTATGCCGTTGCTGGGCAGGGTGGTTCGGGCCCGCGTGCACGGACGCCAGGTGTATCTGGTGCCGCGGGCCGACGGGGTGGTGGTGGGAGCCACCCAGTACGAGCACGGCAGGGATACCGCGCCGGTGGTGTCGGGGATACGTGACCTGCTCGAGGATGCGTGTGCGGTGATGCCGGCGCTCGGCGAGTACGAATTCGCCGAATGTGCCGCTGGCCTGCGCCCGATGACGCCCGATAACCTGCCCATTGTGCGACGACTCGACGAGCGGACCGTGGTGGCCGCCGGTCACGGCCGGTCGGGCTTTCTGCTGGCGCCCTGGACCGCCGAAAGGGTTGTCTCAGAACTTGTTCCGGTGGGAGCCCAGTCATGATCGTGATGGTCAATGAGCAACGGCTCGAGGTCGACGAACCGACCACGGTGGCCGCGCTGCTGGCTTCGCTCGGCTTCCCCGAGCGCGGTGTCGCCGTCGCGATGGGCGACGCGGTGCTGCCCCGTTCGGATTGGGCCACAAAACTTTTCGACGGTGCGCGACTAGAGGTGGTGACGGCGGTGCAGGGTGGCTGACCATAAACTGACGATCGCGGATCGCAGCTTCGCGTCCCGGCTCATCATGGGTACCGGCGGTGCCACGAGCCTGTCGGTATTGGAGGAGGCGCTGGTCGCCTCCGGAACTGAGCTGACCACCGTGGCGATTCGCCGGGTCGACGCCGAGGGTGGCACCGGACTGCTCGATCTGCTCAACCGGCTCGGCATCACACCGCTGCCCAACACCGCCGGCTGCCGCAGCGCCGCCGAGGCCGTGCTGACCGCGCAGCTTGCCCGCGAGGCGCTGGACACCAACTGGGTCAAGCTCGAGGTGATCGCGGACGAGCGCACACTGCTGCCCGATGCGATCGAATTGGTCAGAGCGGCCGAGCAATTGGTCGACGACGGATTCGTGGTACTGCCCTACACCAATGACGACCCGGCGCTGGCCCGGCGGCTGGAGGACACTGGTTGCGCGGCGGTGATGCCGCTGGGGTCACCGATCGGCACGGGTCTGGGCATCACCAACCCGCACAACATCGAGATGATCGTCGCCCGGGCGGGTGTTCCCGTGGTGCTCGATGCGGGCATCGGAACGGCCAGCGATGCGGCGCTGGCGATGGAATTGGGTTGCGACGCAGTGCTGTTGGCTACCGCGGTGACCCGCGCCGCCGACCCGCCGGCCATGGCCGCGGCGATGGCCGCCGGCGTCAACGCCGGGTTCCTGGCGCGTCGCGCCGGCCGGATCCCGAAACGCTTCTGGGCGCAGGCATCGAGCCCTTCCAGATGAAAAGATATGTCGCGCTGGGTAGTTCGATGGCATCCGGCCCCGGGATCAAACCGCGTGCCGAGGGCGCGCCGTTTCGGTCGGGCCGGTCGGCACGCAACTATCCGCATCTGGTCGCCGAGCGTGCCGGGCTCGAGCTGGTCGACGTCACCTACTCCGGGGCCACCACCGCCCACGTGCTGACCGAACGGCAGAACGGTGCACCGCCGCAGCTCACGGCGCTGGACGGTTCGGAGGCGCTGGTCACGGTCACCATCGGCGGCAATGACGTCGGCTACGTTCCGTTGCTGATGGCGGCCTCACTGCCACCCATCACGCGGCGGCTGCCGCTGATCGGGGGCCGAATCGGTGAGCTGCTGGACCGCGACGCGCGCGAGCACGCGCTGAGCCGGGTGTTCGACTCGCTGTGCGAGGTGGGCAGGTCGATTCGCCGGCGTGCGCCGAGCGCCCGGGTGCTGTTCGTCGACTATCTGACGCTGTTGCCGCCGTCAGGCGAACCGGCGCCGCCGCTGTCCGACGAGCACGCCGACCTGGGCCGGCAGGTGGCCGCCACCCTCGAGCAATTAACGGCAAAGGCCGCCGCGGCGACGGACTGTGAAGTCGTGTCGGCCGCGGCGGCCAGCCGCGATCATCATGCGTGGTCTCGGCACCCTTGGACCGTGAAAGTCGTTGTGCCGCTACCTGGTCGTCCGGCTCCGTTGCATCCCAATGAGGCCGGGATGCAAGCGGTCGCTGACCTGATCGTGAGCCGGTTGTAGCGGGGCTCAGCCGTTGGTGCGCCACCACTGGTAGAGCGAGGAGGTGTCGCCACCGGATGCCCGGACGAAAGCCAGCACATTCTTGGCGTCGACGGTCCAGATGACCTCGGCCTTGCCGTCATCGGTCCCGCAGGCCACCTGTCCGGCGGAGTCGGTGGAGCTGCCCTGGTGCCAGACGGTCGGTGACTTGGCGTCCCCGCAGTTTGTAAGCTGGTCGCTACCAATGAGTTTGGTGAACGCGCTGGCCAGGTCCGCGCTGTTGGGGAACTGGAAGTACTTCGCCGAGGCCGGTCCGCTGCTGTCGGCGTTCTGGCCGCAGGCCAGTACCGCCTGCACCGTCGGGAAAGCGGACTGCACCTCGGAAACCGCCTGTGAGCCGCAGTTGCTCGAGGAGTAACCCTTCGACAGCGAGCCGGCGAACGCGTCGGTGGGGTCTGCGGATGCGGTAGCCACGCCGGCGCAGGCGAAGCCACCGACGAGCGCCGCGGTCGTGATGCCACGCACCGCGTTCCTGAGGTAGGTCATTTTCAGCTCCTTAGTTGTTTGGTTGTTGGTTGTGGGAAGTGCTCCGCAGGCACACTGGAAGTCCCTGCGGCCGAACAAAATCAGCCGTTCGTGCGCCACCATTGGTAGAGCGCCTGGACGTCGGTGGTGGATCCGCGGATGTAGCTCAGCACATTCTTGGCCTCGGTGGTCCAGATGACCTCCGCGGCGCCCTGGTAGGTACCGCAGGCGACCTGTCCCGCGGTGGCACCGGCACTGCCGGTGTGCCACGTGGTCGGCGACTGGCCGCTGTCGCCGCATGCGGTGAGGCTCTCATCCTTGATGCTGGCGGTGAATCCGCCGTTGAGGTCGCCGGTGTTGTTGTACAGCAGATAGGTCGCTTTGACGGGTCCGTTCGCGTCCGCGTTCTGTCCGCAGTTGATCGCGGCCGCCACTCCCGCGGGAGGCTCTTTGGGGGTGCAGTTGCTCGACGAGTAGCCCTTGGACAGCGAAGCGGCGAGCGTGTCATTGGGGTCGGCGTTCGCCGTGGCGGTGCCCAGGTGGGCAAAGCCGCCCATGAGCGCTACCGCGGTTGCGGCTCGCAGCACCGTGTTGAGGTGAGACAACTCCTGGCTCCTTAATCGGCGGACCGACATATGCGGCCGCGTTGATATCGGTGAGTGTATTTCTCAAACTCCCCGTAGAACAGGGCTTTCATGCCAATAGGCATCGTAGGGCTACTCCGGAGCGGTCCAACACATTCCGCTGGCAACTGTCTGTCTGGGCATCGATTCCAGGACCGTAATGCTCCGAAACACGTTGTGTATCAGAGGATTTAGCGCTTGTCCGGGGTGCCCGTCGGGTGGGGGTGCCCAGATAGCCGCGCAAGCGGTGGAGGTGCCCGGCAAGCAATTTCAGATTGGTGATGCCGTCGAGACTGCTCTCCGGTATGGTAAGCCTCGCTTCACGCCAGCTAACTCTTTCGATCTGGAGAATCCATGACTCAACCACCCCCTCCCGGTTACCCGCCGCAGCAGCCGCCGGCAGGTCAGCAGCCGGACAACTACCTGGTCTGGTCGATCCTGGCGACGCTGTTCTGCTGTCTTCCGCTCGGGATCGTGGCGATCGTCAAGTCCACGCAGGTCAGTGGTTTGTGGGCGCAGGGCCAGTACGCCGAGGCGCAGGCCGCTGCCGACAGTGCCAAGAAATTCGTGAAGTATTCCGTCATCGCCGGCGTGGTCGGCGCCGTCATCTACGGCGTCATCATCGCGCTGGGCGCGATGAACACCGACACCAGCTCGGCGGCGATGATGATGGTCGATGCCCTGAGCCTGGGCTGATCCGATGGTGACCCGCCAAGGGTCGGTGCCCGCGAAACTGGGTGCGCGATTGAGCGCCCCAGTGCTCGTGGCCGCAGCTTCTACTGTGGCGTGTACCGGCATTTGGCTGGGTGACCCGACGACCCCGAACGGCCCGTTGCCGACCTGCCCCACCAAGGCATTACTGGGTATCGACTGTCCCGGCTGCGGCAGCATGCGAATGCTGTACAGCTTGATGCACGGTGATCTGTTGGCGGCCGCCAGATTTAACGCGCTCGGTCTGGTGGCAGTCGGGCTCCTGGTCTGGGCCTACCTGGCCTGGACGTATGGCCGGGTGGCCGGCCGGCGGGTCCGGGGCTGGCAGCACAATCGCTGGGCCGCCATGGTGACTCTGTCACTGGTGGTGGTCTGGTTTGTGGTGCGAAATCTGCCCTTTGCTCCGTTCAGCGCGTTGTACGTCTGATGCTGTACGTCTGAAAGTGCCGCCTTCGCATCTGGTCTAACGTGGGCGCAATGGTGCACAAATTGAAGACGGTTCCGGTGGTGCTGGCTCTCAGCGCGATCGTCGCTTTCCTGGGGGTGGGCTGCGGGCGCGGGGCCAACCAGGCCGGGTCCAGTGGCGGCGGCCAGGCGGCGGGCGAGTTCGCGAACACGATCCGCAGCAAGGTCACCACCGACGCGATGATGGCGCACCTGACCAAGCTGCAGGACATCGCCAACACCAACAACGGCACGCGCGCCGTGGGTACTCCCGGCTACGAAGCCAGCGTCGACTATGTCGTCGAGACGTTGCGTAAGAGCGGTTTTGACGTGCAGACTCCTGAGTTCTCGGCCCGGGTGTTCCACTCCGAGAAGGGTTCGGTGTCAGCCGGCGACCTGACCGCCGATGCCCGCGCACTCGAATACAGCCTGCCCACCCCGGCCGAGGGAACGACCGGACCGCTGCTGTTCGCACCCAGCGGCGAGAACCCCGGATGCTCGCCCGGCGACTACGACAAACTGCCTGCCAAAGGCGCGGTCGCCGTGGTGGATCGCGGCGGCTGCCAGTTCGCCCAGAAGGAAGACGCGGCCGCCCAGCGGGGCGCGGCGGCCCTGATCGTCATCGACAACGTCGACGAGCAATCGATGGGTGGCACCCTCGGAGCAAACACCGACGTGAAGATTCCGGTGGTCAGTGTCACCAGGTCGGTCGGGTTCCAGTTGCGCTCCAAATCCGGCCCGGTGACCATCAAACTCAACGCCAACACCCAGAGTTTCAAGGCCCGCAACGTCATCGCGCAGACCAAGACCGGATCGCCGACCGACGTGGTGATGGCCGGTGCGCATCTGGACAGCGTGCCCGAAGGCCCTGGCATCAACGACAACGGTTCCGGAGTGGCGGCGATCCTGGAATCCGCTGTGCAACTCGGGAATTCACCACAGGTGCACAACGCGGTTCGGTTCGCTTTCTGGGGCGCCGAGGAGCTCGGCCTGATCGGTTCGCGCAACTACGTCGAATCGCTGGACGCCGAGGGCCTCAAGAACATCGCGCTGTATCTGAACTTCGACATGCTGGCATCGCCGAATCCCGGTTACTTCACCTACGACGGTGACCAGTCGCTGCCGATGGACGCGCGTGGCCAGCCGGTGGTGCCCGAGGGGTCGGCCGGCATCGAGCGGACCTTGGTCGCCTACCTGAAGCAGGCCGGAAAGACAGCCCAGGACACCTCTTTCGACGGTCGCTCCGACTACGACGGATTCACGCTGGCGGGCATCCCGTCGGGCGGGCTGTTCTCCGGCGCCGAGGTCAAGATGTCCCAGGACCAGGCCAAGCTGTGGGGCGGTAAGGCAGACGAGCCATTCGACCCCAACTATCACCAGAAGGGCGACAATCTGGAGCACATCGACCGGACGTCGCTGGGCATCCAGGGTGGCGGTGTCGCCTACGCGGTAGCGCTCTACGCCCAGGATCTCGGCGGGCGCAACGGTGTTCCGGTCATGGAGGACCGCGTCCGGCACGTGCTCGCCAAGCCATGACGCGGCCGCTCGCCGTATTGCTGCTGACGCTGCTGATCGCGGCCTGCGCGGCGACCCACCCGCCGGCCCGGCAGCCGTCCGCCGCACCCGACCCGGGCCGTTCGCTGGCCGCGAAGGTGACCGCGGACGGTATGTTCGTGCACCTGCGCGCGCTGCAGGAGATCGCCAACGCCAACAAGGGCAATCGGACGACCGGCACCCCGGGTTATGACGCCAGTGTCGACTACGTGGTGAAAGCCCTGCGCGGCAAGGGGTTCGACGTTTCGACGCCGCAGTTCGAGCGGATGCGGAACGTGTCCGAGGGCAAGCCCACCCTGACGGTCGGCGGCCGTAGCTTCCCGGTGGACCAGGCTTCGCTGCTGGTGCGAACGCCGCCCGGTGGCTTGACCGGCCAGGTGATACGGCCCGCCCAAGCCGCCGGCTGCGCTGCGGGGGACTATCCGGCCGCGGTGGCCAGAGGGGCGATCGCCGTGGTCGACGACAGTCGCTGCTCGGTGGTCGACAAACAGAACGCCGCGGTCGGCAGGGGCGCCGCGGCGGTGATCGTGACCAGCCAGCCCAGCGGTCAGGGCGCGCCGCCGACCCTGTTCAACCCCGGCTACTACAACCAGCTGACGGTGCCGGTCGCGGTGGTGGGGGCCAATGGGGCGGCCGCGCTGAAGGGGTCCACCGCGTCGGTGCGGCTGGTGCTGGACGCCGAGAACGTCAAGGTCAGCTCGCGAAACGTGGTGGCGCAGACGAAAACCGGGTCGGCCGGTGAAGTGGTGATGGTCGGCACCCATCTGGACAGCCCGGCTGACAGCCCGGGCATCAACAATGCGGGTTCCGGAGTCGCGGCGGTGCTCGAGACCGCTCTGCAGCTGGGTCCGCTGCCGCCGGTGTCCAACGCGGTCCGCTTCGCCTTCTGGGGCGCCGCGGAGAACGGGCTCGACGGCTCCATGGACTACGTGTTCGGTCTGGACAACAACGCGCTCAACGACATCGCCCTCTACCTCAACTTCGACATGCTCGGATCCCCCAACCCGGGCTTCTTCACCGACGACGGGGACCAGTCCGGCCCGGCCGGACCAGGCGTGGCGGCATCGGACATTCCGGAGGGGTCGGCCGGCATCGAGCGCACCCTGGCCGGCTATCTGAACCTGGCCGGCAAGCGGCCGGCCGACATGCCGTTGAACACCCGGACCGACTACCACCCGTTCCTGGTCGCCGGCGTGCCGGTGGGCGGCATGAACACCGGCGCGTCCCAGACGAAAACGACTGTGCAGGCCCGGCTCTGGGGCGGACAACCAGGAGCCGCCTTCGATCCGAACTATCAGGGCGCCCGCGACACCGTCGATGCGGTCAACCGCGACGCGCTGGCGGTGATGGGGTCCGGGGTCGCGTTCGCGGTAGGCACCTACGCGGAGTCGATCGGCGGCGTCAACGGCGTCACACCGCACGACAAACGCCATCGGACACGGGTTTCCTGAGAATGGCACCCTGATTGGGCAGCAAGCGTTTTCGCCCCGCGCAGCCGCCTGGGGGCACCCGCCGCACAAAGTGCTCATTATCGGGTGTGGCCCATTTAGAATGAGTTTCCTTTGGTGCAGGCTCGGGACGGGGTTGATCGAATGAAGTTGCGCTCGCGCAGGGTGGTCGCGTCCTCACGCGCCCTGACGGCTGGTCTGGCTGCGGTGTTGGTGGTGGCGGGCTGTACCACCATGGTCAACGGACGCGCCGTGTCGGTACTCAACGATCCGTTCCGGGTGGGTGGGCTGCCGGCCACCGACGGGCCCAGCGGAGTCAAGCCGAACGGGCCGGCGCCGACGGGGACCGTGCTCAACACCAACAACGGGCCCATCGACAAGTTGTCACTGCTGTCGGTCAACGACATCGAGGAATTCTGGAAGAACAACTACATCGCACCCTTGCAGGGCTCGTTTAAACCCGTCGACAAGTTGGTGTCGTATGACTCCAACGACCCGAACAGCCCGATCGTCTGCCACAACGAGACCTACGATCTGGTCAACGCCTTCTACACCTCCCGGTGCAACATGATCGCCTGGGATCGTGGCGTTTTCATGGCAGTCGCGCAGAAATACTTCGGCGACATGTCGGTGAACGGCGTGCTGGCTCACGAATTCGGGCACGCCCTGCAGACCATGGCCAAGCTGGTCACCCGCAAAGACCCCACCATCGTGCGTGAGCAGCAGGCCGACTGTTTCGCCGGGGTGTACATGTACAACGTGGCCGCCGGTAAGTCGCCGCGCTTCAACATCAGCACCGCGGACGGACTCGACCACGTGCTGGCCGGCATCATCACCACGCGCGACCCGGTGATGGACGCCGACTCCCAGAACGACGACGAGCACGGTTCGGCTCTCGACCGGGTCAGCGCCTTCCAGATGGGCTTCATCACCGGCACCTCCGCGTGCGCGGGGATCAACAAGGCCGAGGTGGAGCAGCGGCGCGGCGATCTACCGACCACACTGCGGGTCGACACCGGCGGGGACCCGGAGACCGGCGAAGTGCAGATCACCGAAGACACGCTGAAGACGCTGATGGAGTTGATGGGCAAGATCTTCTCGCCGAAGAGCCCGCCCACACTGGTCCTCAAGGCGGGCGGCTGCTCGGATGCCAAGCCCAGTCCGCCGGCGTCCTACTGCCCGGCCACCAACACGATCAACGTGGACCTGCCCGCACTGGCGACCATGGGCAAGGTCGCCGGCGAGAAGGAACACAGCCTGCCGCAGGGTGACGACACTGCGCTGTCGATCGTCATGTCGCGGTACGCGCTCGCGGTGCAGCACGAGCGTGGGCTGGCGATGCAGAGCCCGTGGACCGCGCTGCGCACGGCATGCCTCACCGGCGTCGCGCACCGCAAGATGGCCGAGAACATCGAGTTGCCCTCCGGCAACTCCCTGGTGCTGACGGCTGGTGACCTCGATGAAGCCGTCGCGGGACTCCTGACCAACCACATGGTCGCCAGTGACGCCGACGGCATCAGCGTCCCCGCCGGATTCACCCGTATCGCCGCGTTCCGCTCTGGGGTGGGCGGCGAGATGGACGGGTGCTACTCCCGCTACCCGGGCTGATCTCCCGGCTCCGGGTCAGGCGGGTCAGGCTTTTCGGGCCGCCGGCGGCAGCAGGCGCAGCGCCGCGTCGACGGCCAGGGCGGGGACGTCGAGAGTCTTCGAGCCCAGATCGTGCCGCGCGCCGGTGATTTCGACGATCTCGGTGGGTGCGGCGATCAGCGCCGCGGCGTCGCGCAATTCGCTGATGGTGCCGAACGGGTCCGAGGTGCCGTGGGTGAAGACCGTCGGCACGGTGATGCGGGGCAGGTGCTCGGTGCGCGGGCGCTCCGGCTTGCCCGGCGGATGGAGCGGGTAGGAGAAGAGCGTCAACTCGTCCACGGGCACCTCCAGGGCGGCCACCACCATCGAGGTCTGCCGGCCGCCGTAGGAATGCCCCCCGGCGATCAGTGGTCCGTCCGCCAGCGTGCGGCACAACTCGATCGCTTCGACGACACCCGCCTGGTCGGCGATGGCGGAGCCCGACGGTGGGCCCTTGGGCCGTCGTCGCCGGTAGGGCAGGTTGTAGCGCACCGCCAGCCAGCCCCGGCGTGCCCACTCGTCGCAAATGCGTTGCAGCAGAGCGGAATCGCGGTTACCTCCGGCGCCGTGTGTCAGCACCGCGACGCCCTGGGGTGTGCCCACCGGTTCGTGCGCGATGCCGGCGATGTCGTCGAGGTTCATGAGCCGAGCCGGAACAACGGGGACACCGGGCCGTGCCCTCCACCCAGTGGATAGGCGGCGCGCAGGCATTCGGTAACCCAGAGCTTTCCGAAAGCGACCGCATCGGGCATCTGATATCCGTGGGCCAGCGCACACGCCGTGGCCGCAGCCAGGGTGTCGCCGCCACCGTGGTCGTTGCCGGTCGGCAGTCGCTCGGCGTCGAACTCGTAGAATTCCTCGCCGTCGTAGAGCAGGTCGCTGCTGCGCTGCGACGAGCGCAGGTGTCCGCCTTTGACCAGCGCCCAGCGCGGGCCCAGAGCGTGCAGCGCTTTGGCGGCGGCGCGTTGGGTGTCGGTGTCGACGACATCGATTCCGACCAGTAGTTTCACTTCGTCCAGATTGGGTGTCACCAGGGTCGCCATCGGAAACAGTTGGCTACGAAGCGAATCCAGTGCCGAAGCGGCGAGCAGCGGGTCCCCGTGCATGGACGCGCACACGGGGTCGACGACCAGCGGCACAGTCAGGTCGAGCCCGCGCCAGGTGCGTGACACCGCCTCGATGATGGACGCGGACGCCAGCATCCCGGTCTTGGCGGCCTGGATGCCGATGTCGGTGACCACCGCTTCGATCTGCCCGGCCACCACGTCGTCTGGAATCTCGTGAAAGCTCTTGACGCCCAATGTGTTCTGCACCGTGACGGCGGTGACCGCGACGCAGGCATGGACGCCGAGCAGTGCGATGGTGCGCATGTCGGCCTGGATGCCGGCACCACCGCCGGAGTCTGATCCGGCGATGGTCAGCACCCGCAGCGGCGTCGTTCCCGGCGCCGGAAGCGGCAGGAAACTCACTGGGTAAGGGGGAGATACACCCGGTTGCCGTGCTCGGCGAACTCACGGGACTTCTCGGCCATGCCGCTGGCCAGCATCGCCTCGACGTCTTCCTCGGTCTCCAGGCCGTGTTTGGCGGCGAAATCCCGCACATCTTGCGTGATGCGCATCGAGCAGAACTTCGGCCCGCACATCGAGCAGAAGTGCGCCGTCTTGGCGGGCTCCGCCGGCAGCGTCTCGTCGTGGTACTCCCGTGCGGTGTCGGGGTCCAGCGACAGCGCGAACTGGTCGTTCCAGCGGAACTCGAAACGCGCCTGCGACAACGCATTGTCGCGGTCCTGTGCATGCGGGTGGCCCTTGGCCAGGTCGCCTGCGTGCGCGGCGATCTTGTAGGCGATGACGCCGTCCTTGACGTCCTTGCGGTCGGGCAGGCCGAGGTGCTCCTTGGGGGTGACGTAGCACAGCATCGCGGTACCGGCCTGGGCGATGATGGCCGCGCCGATCGCCGAGGTGATGTGGTCATAGGCCGGTGCGATGTCGGTGGCCAGCGGGCCGAGCGTGTAGAACGGAGCCTCTTCGCAGAGCTCCTCTTCCAGCCGCACGTTCTCGACGATCTTGTGCATCGGGACGTGCCCGGGTCCTTCGATCATCACCTGCACGCCATGGGCTTTCGCGATCTTGGTCAACTCGCCCAGGGTGCGCAGCTCGGCGAACTGCGCGGCGTCATTGGCGTCGGCGATCGAGCCCGGCCGCAATCCGTCTCCCAGAGAGAAGGTGACGTCGTACTGAGCCAGGATGTCGCAGAGTTCCTCGAAGTTGGTGTACAGGAACGATTCCCGGTGATGCGCCAGGCACCAGGCGGCCATGATGGAGCCGCCCCGCGACACGATGCCGGTGACCCGCTTGGCGGTCAGCGGGACATAGCGCAGCAGCACCCCGGCGTGCACGGTCATGTAGTCCACACCCTGCTCGCACTGCTCGATCACGGTGTCCCGGTACAGCTCCCAGGTCAATTCGGTGGGGTCGCCGTTGACCTTCTCCAGCGCCTGATAGATGGGCACGGTGCCAACCGGTACGGGGGAGTTGCGCAGGATCCACTCGCGGGTCTCGTGGATGTTCTTGCCGGTGGACAGGTCCATGATGGTGTCGGCGCCCCAGCGGGTCGCCCACACCATCTTGTCCACCTCTTCGGCGATCGAGGATGTGACGGCCGAGTTGCCGATGTTGGCGTTCACCTTGACCGCGAACGCCTTGCCGATGATCATCGGCTCGCTCTCGGGGTGGTTGTGGTTGGCCGGAATGATGGCGCGGCCGATCGCGACCTCGTCACGCACCAGCTCGGCGGGCATGCCTTCGCGCGCGGCGATGAACGCCATCTCCGCGGTGATCTCCCCGGCGCGGGCCCGCTGCAACTGGGTGCCACGGTCACGGACCACACCCGGCCGGGCCGGGAGGCCGGCGGCCAGGTCGATCACGGCGTCCGCGTCGGTATAGGGCCCGGACGTGTCGTACAGGTCGAAATGGTCGCCGGTGGACAGGTGCACGCGCCGGAAGGGGACGCGCATCCCGTCCAGCTCGCGGTACACCTTGCTGCTGCCCGCAATGGGGCCGGTGGTGACGGACGGTTCGATGGTGACAGTCATCTCTATCTCCCTACGCCGGCATTACCCGGTCAGGTTCGTACGGTCGACGGCCCCAGCCGTCCTCTCAGCGCATGAGGGTTTGCGCTCCCGCGTGATTTATTGGGCTTGCCCAGCTCGCCGGGCTCCTCCCACGCTAGCGCAGGGCGGGGCGGATGGGCAGGGGCTCAGCCGTGTGTCCCGGGAGTGCCGAACAGCGAGCCTTTGCTGCCGCCGTTGCCGCCCCTGCCGTCGGGGCCGGCCTGACCCGAACCCGGCGCTACGGTCGCGCCGCCGGCGCCGCCGCCACCCCCGTTGCCGCCGTCGCCGATGAAGCCGATGGAATCGCCACCGTCACCGCCGTCGCCGCCGGTCCCGCCGATGAGGCCTTTGCCGCCGGCTCTGCCTATCCCGCCGGCGCCGCCGTTGCCCAGCAGTCCACTGTGTCCGCCGTTGCCGCCACCGCCGCCGGTGCCGCCGATTCCTCCGAACTGGCTGCCATCGCCGGCGAACCCGCCGGCGCCGCCCGCGCCGCCGTTGCCGGACAGCTTCGCGTCACCGCCGTAACCCCCGGCACCGCCGGTTCCGCCAGCGTGCTGTGCAGCGGTGGCGGACGTTCCGTTGCCGCCCGCGCCGCCCGCTCCGCCGTTGCCGATCTGCCCGCTCAACCCGCCGTTGCCCCCGTGTCCGCCGCTGCCTCCCGTACCGGCGGTCGCCAGCCCGCCGGTACGGGAGGCAGCGGCG
>NZ_LKTM01000348.1 GCF_001417955.2 Mycobacterium gordonae
CGCAAACGGTGACGCTACAGCTGCCAGCCCCGCCACCGCCTCCCGAAGGCGCCGCCTGGCGCCAGGCGCCCGCGGTGGGCCGCACGGTCGTGCCGGCCGGTGCCGGTACCCGCACGGCGCCCGCCACCCCGCAGGCGCCGTGGGCCCCGCAGGACCCGGCGACCCCGGTCCCGCCCATTCCACCACCGCCACCACCGGCGGCGGCGGCGGACGGATTTTCTGGTATCGCCCCCGAGGTCGAGCTCATCTCGATCCGGCAGAGTTCGAAAGCGTTCAGCCCCAAGGAGGCGTTCTCGGGCAGTCAGGATCCCGCTACCCGGCGCAAGGCCGGGGATATCCGCACGATGGCACGCGCGATCGTGCACGCCGCCAATCTGGGCGCACAAGTCATCAATATCTCCGAGGTGTCCTGTATGCCGTCTACCGACATCATCGACCAGCGCGATCTGGGTGCGGCGATCCGCTATGCGGCCGTAGAGCGCAACGCGGTGATCGTGGCCGCGGCGGGCAACGTCGGGGAGGAGGGTGGCAATGACTGCAAGCAGAACCCCATCTATAACCCGTTGACTCCCAACGATCCTCGCGACTGGGCGCAGGTCACCACGGTGGTCAGCCCAGCGTGGTTTTCCGATTACGTTTTGACGGTGGGTGCGGTGGATTCCAGTGGCGCTCCGGTGCAATCCAGTGTGGCCGGGCCGTGGGTGTCGATCGCCGCGCCAGGCACCGACATCGAAAGCCTCTCGGCGCGCGATGACGGGTTGATGAATGCCCTGGAGGGCAGAAGTAACTCGCTGGTGCCGCAGGCGGGGACCTCGTTCTCGGCGGCGATCGTCTCTGGTGTGGCGGCACTGGTGCGCGCGAAATACCCGACGCTGACCGCCCATCAGATCATCAACCGGCTGTTGGCTACCGCCCGGGCACCGGCGCGCGGAGTCGACAACCAAGTCGGTCACGGCATCATCGACCCGGTAGCCGCGCTGACGTTCGACATTCCTGCGGGGGAACCTGTAGGGCCGCAACGACTATCAGCGCCGCTGGTGCTTCCGCCACCAGCGGTGGGCCGCGACATGACCCCGGTATGGGTGGCCGCTGCCGGAGTGAGTGGCATCGCGATGCTGTCTTCGGTGATCCTGGGCTCGGCGGCGCTGATCCGCAAAGGACAACGCCCGTGACCGCGACCTTTCCCTTGGGGCTGGCGCTGGGGTGGGCTCGGCTGGTCAGCGTTTTCGTCGCCGACATGGCGCTTCTGGGTGTCGGTGTGAGTGCTGCCGGCCGGCCCGGCTGGTGGACAGCCCTGGTGGCTGCAGTGCTGCTCAGCGCAGCGGCGCTGGTGTGCTGGCGCGGAGCCCCCCTGCTGACCCTGGGATGGCGGGCGCTGCGGGCACACCGCGCCCACCTAGGCGTCCCGGCCGGGCAGCTCGATGATCACGAACGCACCTTCGGTGCTGGGCCGGTCGGAATCCGCGCCGTAGGAACGCACCTGGTTGCTGTGGTGGCCGTTGACGGCCAGCCACACAGTCCCTCGGTGCTGGATTATCCCCGCGTGGTGTCGATGACATCGCTGCCGCTAGCAACGGTGGCCGACGCGCTGCGCCAATTCGACGTCACGTTGGCGGGCATCGACGTCCTGAGCGCAGGTTCGCGGCGCGCGGGTAAAACCCATCACCCCTATGCCGAGGCATATTCCAGCGAAGTCGGTGATCATCCCGCGGTGGGGCAGCGTCAGACCTGGCTGGTGATTCGCATCGACGCCTCGGCCAGCGCGCGAGCGATCGTGTGGCGGGAATCGGTAGCCGCCACCTTGGCGGCTGCGGCGGAGTCGCTGGTCCACGAGCTGGGCAGGGTGCGCATCGGCGCTCGGGTACTGTCCGCCGAGCACATCCGGGCTGCCGATGAGGCGCTGCTGGCCGGGGTCCAAGCAGCAGCGCTGCATCCGGGGTGGCGTCGGTTACGTCACTCCGGGGGCTACGTGCAGACGTACTGGATGTCACCGCACGACATCACCACCACCAACATCGACCGGTTGTGGGCTCCGGATAGCGAGGCGACGGTCGTCAGCATCCAGCTGCGGCTGACTCCCGAGGGCGACCCCACAGTGGGTGTGGCGGTGCGCTATCACACCGGCTACCCGTTGGCCGAGGCGCCGCTGACAGGTCTGAACCCGTGGACGGGCCGCCACGACCTCGCACTGGACACCGGATTGCTCGTCGCGGCCTGTCCGGTCAAGGTGCCCGCGCGGCGGGTGTCTGCCGATGAAGAGCTGCGAGCCCCGATCGGCGCCACCGGCATCATTATCGGCGCCACGGCCACCGGCCATCCGCTGCTGGTCGATCTGAGCGTTCCCACCGCCACCGCCACGGTCACGATCGCCGGGGAGCCGGCCTTGACGGTGGCGATCGCGCGCCGCGCGGCCGCCACCGGCTTGCATGTGCTGGTATGCACCTCGCACCCACAGCGCTGGCAGGAAGTCACTGCCGCGGGCCTACAGGTCATCGACGCCGCGGCGCTCGCGCAGCGCTCCTGGTCGCCGGGCCAGCGTGTCATGGTTGTCTTCGACGACGTCGACGAGCCGGCGCCGAGGGCCGCTACGGTCGTGCTCTACACGGTGCCGGCGGACTCGACTAGCAGCGCTGATGTTCACCTCAAGCAGGACGGGCCCGATCATGCGCTCCTGCGCACCTGGGCGATCGCTGACCGGCTGCACATCGACATCACCGACGAGCGCCGCCTGCTCACCGCTCGGCCCAGGCGCGCAGCCTAACCTCTATCACCACCATCGCGGGAGCCACGATGACAACCACGGGGTCAGAGACTACGGTACGCAACGCTTTTCGGCGCGGGCTGCTGGCCTCAGGTATCGCCGTCGGTGGGCTGGTGCCCAGCCACAACGCGGCGGTGGCCGCCGAGATGTTCCGGTCAGCGACCCAGGCCGATCCCGGCGTGTGTGACGGTTGGCTGGGGCGCCTGCTCGCCGGTGAGGACAGCCTCGACGTGCTGGCTGGGGCGTGGGCGGCCGCGGAAACCTTCGGCTGGGAAGTGCGCCGCCTCGGAGTGCTGGGTCCTGATTTCCGGCCAGCCGCATTCGATGGGCTGTTTTTGCAGCTGCCGGTGTCTTCGGTGTTCGCGCTGCGCTGCGCTTATGCCGCCGCGCTGATCCGCGCCCACCACTACAGCAAGGCCGATGAGCTGCTCACCGCGGCACGGGTACCGGCTGACCCGTTCGATGCGGACACCCACACCTATGTGGCGGGGTTACTGCACTTTCGCACTCAGCGTTGGACCGATGTGCTGCGCCTGTTCCCGGTTGAGAAACGTTGGATGCTACCGCAGTACGAGTGCGCGGCCACGGCGATGGCCACCACCGCGCTGGCGTCTCTGGGAGTGTTCGAGGATGCGTTTCGGCGCGGGCAAAGCGCCGCCGGCGATGACCGGGTGCCGGCGGCGGCCACGGTGGCGCTCTACACCCAGGCGATGTGCATGCGCCATTTGGGGCGCGAGGAGGAAGCCGCGCAGCTGCTGCGCCGGGTGTACTCGCGGGATCCGAAGTTCGCGCCCGCCCGCGAGGCGATGGACGACTCCACGCGCCGGTTGGTGCTGACCGACCCCGAAACCATTGAGGCGCGCACCGATCCGTGGGATCCCGCCAGCGCCCCGAACCGGGTTGATGCCGAGGTGGCCCGCGACGCCGAGAAAGCTTCCAAATACCTGGCCGAGGGCCAGGCTGAATTGGACGCGATGCTGGGTATGGCCGAGGCCAAGGGCGAGATCAAACGTATTCGTTCGACGACGAAGGTGAACCTGGCCCGGGCCAAGGTGGGGTTGCGGGTGCCGGTGACCTCACGGCACACGCTGCTGCTAGGTCCTCCCGGCACCGGAAAGACTTCGGTGGCAAGGTCTTTCACCAAGCAGTTGTGTGGGTTGAAGGTGCTGCGTAAACCGTTGGTGGTGGAGACCAGCCGCGCCAAACTGCTGGGCCGCTTCATGGCCGATGCGGAGAAGAACACCGAGGAGATGCTGGAGGCAGCCCTGGGTGGGGCGGTGTTCTTCGACGAGATGCACACCTTGCACGAACGCGGCTACTCCACCGGCGACCCGTACGGCAACGCGATCATCAACACGCTGCTGCTCTACATGGAGAATCACCGCGACGAGCTGGTGGTGTTCGGCGCCGGCTACGCCAAGGCCACCCAGCGCATGCTGGAAGTCAATCAGGGTCTGCGACGGCGGTTTTCGACGGTGATCGAGTTCCACAGCTACACCCCGCCCGAGCTGGTCGAACTGACCAAACTGATGGTCGCCGAGGACGACGACACCACCACCGACGCGGCTGTGGAGGTGCTGCGCGGCGACTTCGAACGGTTCTACACCGACGAAAAGCTCACCGAGGACGGTGATCTCATCCGCGGCATCGACGTGCTCGGTAATGCCGGATTCGTGCGCAACCTGGTGGAAAAGGCGCGCGATCACCGCAACGACCGCCTGGACAACGCCGAACTCGACGAGCTGCTGGCCGCCGAAGACCTCGACATCACCGACGAGCAGCTGCAACGATTACGCGAGTTGACCGCGCAGGACCTGGCCGAAGGGCTACATGCTGCGGTGTCGGAGAAAAGAAGCGAGTAGCCAACACCTTTCGGACAAGCCGGAGGAACCGGCTATCCGAACGCAGTGATGAGTTGGCGTATCTGGCGTATTCTGCTTCGGCCCGCTCGATGGAGAATTCGACGCGCTGCAACCGATCCTGGTAGACGCGGGGCTTGTTCGGCGCGGGTGATCATCTCGGCGTCGAGCTGTATGCGGGCCGCCGCGTCAACGCAGTTATCCGGACATAAACTTTGGCGTCGCGCACCGTCGTGAAGTCTGTCTGCCCCGGATGACGACTCTAGGCCGGGCCGCACGTGCGGCGGGCACGAGCCGCACGATAGACGTTTTGGAGCGCCGCGTACTGGTCCTGGTTCAACACACGGCCGTTGAGGTGCTCGATGAGCGCCACGACGGCAAGGACGTCGCTGGTGCCCCAAGGTTGGATGGGCGAGACGCTCTGATCTTGACCGACGACGAATACTCCTCGCCCATGCTCTGCTCGCACGAGGCCGCTGCGGAGCAAGTGTTCGATGGCGTGCCGCACGGTCATACGCGCGACGCCGAAGTGCGCCACGAGCGCGGCTTCGGAGGGAAGCCGATCCCCGGGCACGTACCTTCTCCGTTGGATGGCCGCGGAAAGCAAGGCCGCAATCTGTTGGTACACAGGCCGATTGGCTGTCCGATCGATTGTGCCGAGATGTTTCGTCTGATCGATGTGCTTCACGGTCAGCGGCCTTTGACCGGAGTTTGGCCGGGTGCGGGGCCGCCCGGTGTGGCGGTGTCGGGTGCCGCCGCAGGTGGTGGGATGTGCCTGGGGTGGCGTCCGTTGGCGGGGGCCGGTGCTGGTTCAAATTTGGGTTTGGGCGGCGTAGCGCGTGATGCCGCGGGGCGGGGCTGGCCGTGGTCGGGCTTGTTGTCGTGGGGGCGGTGCAGTTTGTGTGCGACGTGGGCGGCGACGGCGGCGCCGGCGACGACTTCGGGGGCGGCCACGGTGGCGGCAGCCTCGCCTGCAGTGGTTGCGGTTGCGGCGGCGCGTGCCGTCGTGCTGCCGGCGCTGGCTGTGCGGGCAGCAGCGGTGGTGCTTGGGGCCGCGGATGTGGTGGTCGGCGAGGCGGCGGTAGGGGTGGGACCGCTGGGTGGGGTCGGCAGGTGGGGTTTGCGGCCGCGCCCAGGTGTGGGGGGCCGCCCGCCGGGGGGTCGGCCGCCGGCGGGTGCTCCGGTGAGGGGTTTGCCGGAGTCGCCGTCGGAGGTGGTACTGGTGTTCCAGGGTGCGCGGGCACCTAGGTCGCGGCCGCGGTCGTATGTGTCGCGGCCGCGTTGGTAGCCGTCGCGGCCGTGGCGGGCAAGCTCGGTCACGGCGTGGGTGAGTTCGTGGCGGTTGTGGTCGCCGAGTTGGTGTTTGAGCCAGCGGAAGGCGCCGATGGCGGCTGCTGAGAACAGGGAGATCATGATGAGTCGGGCCAGCGGGTGGGTCATGCCGACTTGGTCGGCGTAGCCGCCGCGGGCGGCCATTTTCAGCACGATGAGCGCTGTTACGGAGATGTAGAGGGTGTAGGCGAACAGCAGCGCGGCGTGTTTGAAGAACAGGGTGAGGCGGCGGGCGGCGCGGCGGCGGGGTGCGCCGTGGATCATGGCGGGTCCGGCCGCGACGACGGAGAGCAGCGCGTTGAGCAGGGCCGCGCAGCAGGCCATGACGTAGCTGTAGGTGACGTAGCAGATGAACAAGGTGAAGATGGCGCCGAGCAGGCTGTAGAACAGGCCCAGGGCCAGGTTGGCGCCGTCGAGGTGTTGGGCGAAGCTCAGCGCCTGCGGGGCTCCGCAGCGGGTCATGGCGTGCGCGGGCCCGGCCAGGTCGCTGGGGTCGTGCGGGGTGAGCATCGCGGCGGTGTAGGCCTGGCCGCAGCCGCCGATGTTGTCGATGGGTTCGCCGAAGTTCATCAGCTGCAACGGCATTCGCACGGTGGCATCGGCGATGAGCCCGGTCAGGTGTTGCAGTTGGGCTCCGCCGCCGCCGGGGGTGATGGCGCCGTTGTTCAGGCCTGCTTGGGCGACGGTGAAGGCGAGGTTGCGTCCTTGGGTCAGGAGCCCGTTTTCGCGGTAGAGGTCGGATAAGGGGTCACCGGTGAGCATCGTGCCGAGAATGCCGACGGCCGTGGTGGACAACATGATTCCGGCACCGAAGCCTTTGCGGCCGTGCCAGAGCAGGTGGTAGGCGCCGACCCCGAGGCCCAGGGTCAGGCAGATGGGGAAGACCCACAGGTCGGCCAGGATGGTGCGTAGTGTTTCGAAGATCGGGCGCAGCCAGGTGGTCAGCCAGTAGAGCCAGGTGTTGGACATGGCGAAGCGCATCAGCCACAGCGCCAGGGTGATCATGAAGATGTAGGCGGCGGCCTGGGCGGAGAGCAGCTCGGCGACGGCTTCGTGGGTCAGGCCGGTGCTGAGCGCGTTGGCCAGCCAGCGTGCCCAGCTGGAGGGGTCGGCGGATAGGCCGGGGCCGGCTTTGGTGATCGCCTCGCTGGTGGAGACGACCGAGAGGTAGTAGTTGCCGACGGGGACGCCGTAGCTGTCGGTGATGCCGGTCCAGTTCAGGGCTCCGCCGATGGTGGAGGCTGCGGCCGGCGGCGCGGCCGCCACCGACCAGCTGGCCAGCCAGTGCAGGGTGAACCACACGGTGGCGGCGCGGCGCAGCCGGGGTCGGGTGGCCAGTTGGTAGCCGAGGTATTCGGCGGCGCGTCCGGCGGTGGTGGTGGGTGCGGCGGGGGTGGTGTTCATGCGGCTTGGCCTGGGGTGGTGTCGTAGGCGCGGTGCACGCCCGTGTCGGGTTCGGCGGCGACCCAGATGGGGGATTTGCGGCGGAATTCGTCGACGAAGAATCCGTAGCCTTGCCGCTGGCCGCGGTGAGCGTCACCTGCGGTGGTGTTCTCGTCGTGGTTGTCGAAGGTGGTGGGGTCGCGCATTTCGTGGGCGCAGGGTTGGGCCAGGAAGAATTCTTCGATGTCGCCGTAGTCGTCGGCGCGGATACCGACTTTGCCAGCGACTTGTCGTGCGAGGTCGTCGTTTTCGAACGGCATGATCAGTTGTTGGGTGATGAATTCGTCGCCCATCAGGGCGAGGTCTTTGATGGGGTTCTGGGTGATGATCAGCAATCCGGTGTAGTGCTTGCGAGCGCGGCGGCTGATCAGGTGGGCGTCATCGGCGCCGGCGCGGCTGTTGAGCAGCCCGGCGGCTTCCTCGAGGACGATGAGCCCGAAGCGCTGCGGGTCGGCGAAGAAGGTGACCCGCGCCAGGCGCACCAGCATGCCGTAGATGGCGACTGAGGCGCGCTTGCGGTCCGACAGGTTGGCGGCCAGGTGCGGGGTGCTCATTTCCTCGGCGGTGGGCAGGTCCAGGCTGCCGGTGAGCCAGACCGTGACATCGAGGGTGGCCAGGTCGGGCACGGGCAGGGTGTCATCGAAGATGGCGCGGGTGAAGTCGTAGGTGGCCCAGGATTGCAGGGCGGCCAGGATGGGGGCGAGGTCCTCGGCGAGCCGGATGACCTGCGGTGCGCGGTCGTCGGGCCCGGTAGCGGGTGCCTGGATGCGGCTGATGTAGCTCATGAGAGCGGCGGTGCTGGTGATGTCGAGGGCCGCCGCGACGTCGGCTTGCAGGATGGCGCGCAGGCGTTGCACGGCGACGCTGCGGCGGTCCAGGCTCATCATCGGGAGCATGTAGTCCAGCCAGTAGGCGGCGGCGACGTCGGCGGGGAAGGTGCGCAGCGGGTCGCAGCTGAACTGGTCACCGGCCATGTCGATGACGGCTTTGTTGGGGACGTCGGCGAGGGCTTTTTCCCATTCGGTGCCGGGGTCGATGATGAATGCTTGTGCTCCGCGCTGGATTTCGGCGCGGGTGATGCGTTTGGCGGCATAGGATTTGCCGTAGCCCAGGGCGCCGCTGCAGACCAGGCAGGGGTTGCGGTTGCGGCGCGCGGTGCCGGGCAGGTCGAGCAGGACCGCGCTGCCCATCGCGTTGTGTCGGGTGAATCCGAGCAGGATTCCGGTGCTGTTGCCGACCATCGAGGAGGTGATCGGCACGAAGCGTGACCATTTGCGGGTGGTGGTGGGTTCGCTGAATTGGTCGGCGCCGGTTTTGTGGTGGGGTGCGCCGGGGTTGAAGGCGGCCCATAGCCGGGTTTGGGCGCCGCGGTAGTGACGGATGGCGATTTGGCCGGAGCCGGTGAGTTCTTCGCGCAACCGTTTGACGCTGTAGTCCAGGGTGGCTTGGTCGGGGGCGCCGACGGCGATCAGGAAGGCGGCTTGCAGGGGGCGTTCGTCGATGTTGGCGTCAAGTTGGCGGCGGTATTCGGCGAGTTGGTGTGCGGTGGTGAGCAGTTGGGCGTCGCCGTTGGCGACGTCGCGGCGCTGGGTGAACTGGTCGTCGAGGTTGCCTTTGGCGCGGTCGTTGCGCACCGATTCCATTTCGCGGCTCAGCGTGACGAGGTTGACGGCGAAGTCGAAGACCGCACCGGTGTCCAGGTCGTCGAGGGCTTGCAGGAATTCCGAGCCGGGGAACACGATGCCGGCCTTGGGCATGTCGACGACCGGCAGGATGGCCTGGTAGCTGTCGGGGTAGAGGCCATCAGGGCTGGCCACGCGCAGCGTTTTCACCGTCGACGGGATGCGGCGCACACCAGCGGTCCAGGCGCCGGCGGCGGCCACGGCCGCCGTGGCGGTGATCGCGGCCAGTGCGGGCAGCCCGGCTACGGCGCATACCGCGGCAATCACGCCGAGGATGGCCGCGCCCAGGTGCAGCGGCAACGCGCGCCCGCGGTGGTGGTGCTGGTCACCGGTGTCGAAGACCGCCTCGGGCAGTGTGGTGCCCTCGAGGCGACCGATCGCGTTGTGGTGGCGCGGCATGGGGTTGTCGAACACCCCACGCCAGGCGTTGTGCCGCCAAAACCAGTTGGTCATGTCTTCGGTAACCGCTACGGGGGTGAATTCTTCGGGCAGGGCGGTGATGACGTCGTGGGACAGCCGCTGGTAGGCGGCCACCGAATTGTCAGAGTCTTTGTCACGGCCAATCGCCCAGTCGCGCAGTTTGGCGGCTTGCCCCATGGGGCTGTGCCCCGCGCGGCCGGCGTCGACGGGGATGGCCAGCCAGAAGATGCGGGTGCGGGGGCGTTGCTCGGCGAGCACGGGCGCCATCTGGCGGCACGAGTTGATCCACTGCGGCTTGTCGCGGTGCCCGGCGAGCATGGCCCGCAGCAGCTGACGTTGACTTTGGGGCACGGACAGGCCGTAAATCCATGTCCCGGCGGGGATTTCACGGGCCAGGGTTTGGTGGCGGTCCGCCACCCCGGTGCGCCGTTTGGTCGATTGCAGATAGTAGGGCAGACCCGACAGCAGGTAGTGGGCGTAGACGCCGTGGCGGGTGAAGCTGAGGTTGCCGATCACGGTGTGCGGGGGGGCCAGCAGCGGATCACCGGTGCTGGTGACCTGCCGCGGGCACACGGTGCGCCACAGGCTGTGCAGGCGAAAAAGCAGGCTGGGCCGCCCACGTGGCAGCAGTGCGGCGCCACCGGCGGCGGTGGCGGTGATCAGTGCCCCGCCGATCAGGGTGGCGCGGGCGTGCCCGGAGTCGAGCATCGCCACGGTGAGCGCCACGGTCAGGACGGCACCGCCGTAAAGGCTGATAGCCACCGGCAGCCGCAGCGGTTTGTTGAACAAGATGTTGGTGTAGACGGGGATGTCGTGCACACCTTTGAACAGCTGTGCTGATTCGGTCATGGGAAGGCTCCTGAACCCGCTGTCGGGTGCGGTGTGTCGGGGGTTGTTGCGCGCGATGGGGTGTTATTGGCCGAATTGGCCGGTGGTGATGCCAGTGCGGTCGGTGGTGCGTTTGGCCGAGGTGTAGATGGCGTAGCCCGAGCCCACGACGACGGCCACCACAACGGCGACCAGGGCCCAGGCGACGGTTTCGCCGATGCGTCCGCCGAAGAAGGCGCCGGCGGCGCGGGTGCCCCCGGCGAGCAGGATCAAGATGACCAGGACGCCGACACCGATGGTGTAGAGCGAGTGGCTGCCAGAGACCAGGTCGGTGGCAGCCAGCAGGGTCGGGGCGGTGGTAGCGAGAAACATTGGTGAATTTCCTTTCGTGGGTGGGGAATTGGGTGTCGCATGTTAGCGCGGCGCTGCGGCCGCGGCGGGGATGACGGGGGTCAGTTCGGCGCCCGCGGCCAGTAGCGGTGCGTAGTCCAGGCCGGTGACGCTCCAGCGGCCGGAGGTGACTTTCAGCGCGATCGGGTAGTCCAGTTGCACGGGGGCAAATTGGGCGGTGACGGCGCTGACGGTGGCCAGCACATGCAGCGTGGTGCCCTCGGCGGGCACCGTGTCTTCGGGTGCGGAGTGGTTGGCAACGAGTTTGGTGACTTGGGCCGAGCGGTAGTCCGCGGCGGCCAGGAGTCCGGAGTCAGGGGTGACGTAGCGTTCCAGCCCCGGCGCAGCGGTCAAGAAGCTGCTAACGAAGCCGCTGACGGTGGCGAAGGCCGGTGAGGTGGCAGCCAGGGCGCTGGGGTAGCCCAGGGGTGCATCCGCGCCGACACCGGGGCCGTTGATGCGGGCGGGTAGCGCGTTGGCCCGCACGCCGTAGCGGGTGTAGAGGACGGGCAGCCGGTAGTAGGTGGTGTGGGGGGTGGCGGCTTCAAAGGGCCGTTCGGCCACGGTGATGACCACGCTCCATTGCTGGGTGGTGTCGTTATCGCTGACCAGGGTGACCGCCGAGACCGCGGGGGAGCTGACGATCACGGCCGGGGTGGTGGGCAGGCGCAGCGGTTCGTGCAGTGACCAGCAGTCGTGCAGGGACTGCTGGCGGGCGGCGGTGGCGGTCAGCCAGCGGGTCACGCAGTCCTGGGCGTAGGAGCCGACCAGGGCGGTGCGGTTGACCGCGCTGCGGGCGGGCCCGTCGACGTCGATCGGGTCGTCGGTGATCCAGCCCCAGATGGTGGATAGGGCCACGACGCTGCAGGCGCTCAAGCCCACGGCAGCCACAGCGCGGCGCAGGCCGGTGCCGCTGGCCTCGAGTCGGTGGCGCCAAGTATTGGTCAGCATGGCGGTGCGCCTTCCTATTGGGGTGGGTGACCGAAGATCTTGATCGAGGAGATGGCAAAGGAGTTGTCGGCGGGGTCGGTGCGGGCGGGCTCGCCGGTCAATCCAGGTAGCACCGCGGGACTGCCCGCCGGTGGCGGCTCGGTAGCGGCCGGGCCGAGGACGTCGCCGAACAGCCCGCCGGAACCGGGTGCGGGGCTGGTGGTGGGGGCGGCGTCGGCGGGGGCGCGGCCAGTTTCCTGGATGAGCAGGATGACGCGGGAGGCCAGCACACCGCGCTCGGGCAGGGCTTTGGTGGCTTCGCCGTGCACACTGCCGGTGTCCTGAGAGATCGCGGTGGGTGGGCTGTCGTTGAAGCTCCATTGCACCCGGGTGGCGACGCGGTGTTGGTGCCACTGGTCAACCCCGGAACTGTCGGTGCCGACCCAGCCCGGCGTCAGCGAGACGGCGGTGATGAGCATGCTGCGCCCGAGGTTGAGCACGACGAATTCACCGGCGTTGCCGCCGGTCACGCACACCCATGCCTGAGTGGGGTCAGGGCTGGCCGCGGCCTGGGCGGCCGTCGAGCCAGGAAGGCAGCCCACCGAGGTCGCCGTGAAAGGGATCGTCGAGTCATGCTCCCCGGCCCCGGCGATGGTGGTGGGGGCGGCAACGACACTGAGGTGGGTGGTGGGCCCGCCGGCCTGGCCGGTCTCGGCGACGTGCGGCTCGGTGCGCATGGCCATCAGCGCTCCGCTGGCGACCAGGGCCGCGACCGCGGTCGCCCCGACGAAGCCGGCGGCGATCTTCTTGTTGTAGCGCGCCGCAGCCGGCGCCGCGGTGTCTTTGGTATCGCTCACCGCGAGGTCGTCGCCGGTGGGCTGCGCCGCGCACGCGTCGGGGCTGTCGAGCGCGTCGGTGTCCCCTTTGTTGGGGCCGCTGTCAGCGTCGATGTCGTTGTCCGGCTTGGGTGAATCCAGATCGACGGGGGCCAGATCGACTGCGCTGGAATCGTTTTCCTGCGGCGGATCATCGACGTGGTCATGCCCATAGTGGGTGGTTGCGCCGATGCCGGCGGGCGATGAACCGCGCGGCGCCGCAGATTCTGCAAAACCGGTAGGAGTCTGGTCGCCGGGGTCCTCGGCGGGTCCGGCGTCGTCGATGTCGGGCGGGTCGAGGGCACCGGGATCGTCGGGGTGCGCCAGGACACCGACTCCGGAGTCGTCAACCTCAAGATCACTGAGGAAGTCAAGGGAGCGGTCCACGAAGTGGACATCGTCGTCGGTGGATGGCCCGGTCATCGCCGGTGCCCGATCGGCATCGTCGCGGCGCACGCCGTGGCGATCACTGTTATCACAGCAAACTGTCGTGTGACGATGCGCAGGACGCGAAGCCCCGGACGCCACCCGCACATCGTGGCGGAACCGACACCCCTGAAAACATTGTGCACCATCGGCCGTATCCCTTTCTTCTTGGCTCAGCCTAAGGGATGCACTAACTCATATTCGACAGTTGTAGCGAAATACTTGGTCGGGTTGTTACGGTCTTTTCTGTGAAAGCAATACCTGCCGACGGGATCGAGCGGTTAATGTTCTTTCTGGAGGACCGTCTGGCACAGCTGCGATGGACCCGCCAGGACCTGGCTGCCGCAGGCGGCCCAGCCCCCTCGACGCTGCGCAAAGCGCGGCTGCGCGAGGGACTGTTTGCGCCGCGGACGTTGGCGCAACTGGACTTCGCCCTGGGATGGCAAGAAGGCTCCGCGGAAGCCATCATGGCCGGCTCAAGTCCCGCGGTGCGAATATCAGACCTGGTCAACTCGTGTTCTGCGGGCATGGAGGCGGCGCTCGCCGACAGCGAACGCTACCTGGTGGGGCGGTATGCGATGGAGTTGAAAAAGTTCCTCGACGATGTCGCGTTAAGGCTGAGCGGCTTTTACACTGAACCTGTACCCACCGCGGAGGGCGGCCCCGATGTCCGTCCCCGCTGACAGGTTCGACGAGATCCGCCGCAAGTGGATCGCCCGTAACCAACGGACATTTATATTCCAGAAAAGGCGCGCCGAATTGTTGGCGCGCCAAATTAGGGACCGCGATACACAACGTACCGGCGCCCGTGTCGATACGGCCGATGATGACGTTATTCATCCGTGGTATATGCGGCCGGTGAAAACACCGTACGCAATGCTGGATTGGGCTATTTTGATGACCGGCGCGGTATTGGCACCGATCGGATGGCCGGTCGGTAAAGCGTTATCGAAAGCCATTGTGCAGCTAATCCCCGATGAGCTGCGGTCCTACCCGGTGGCGGCGTTGCTGTGGTCCGCGGCGCTGATCGGTGCCCCGATGCCGCTGATCTATGAGCCGGGGGAGTCGTTGTCCTCGGCGGTGCTGGCGCCGTGGCTTGCCGCCCAGATCCCGGCCGCGCTGCTCATCGCCGGCCTTTATGGCATCGCCGAAGGCTGGCTGGCTGTCGACGGGGCCCGGGATTGGTGGCCGATGAGCCCGGCCGAGGAAGCCGAGGAGATCGATTTCGGGTTCACCGGACCCGACGACATGACCGGGCCCGGGATCTTCCCCACCGGTGAAGATGACCCACCGGGTGACCCCAGCCCACCTAGAAGGAGACCCTGATGTCGCTCCGCTCGCCGTCCCCGTACTGCGGCTTTCACCGCCGAGAAGACAAACTGTCGTTGGCCGCCGGCGCGGCGCACGTGCTGGTGTCCGCGCCCACCGAGACCGGAAAAACCCGCGCCGTGCTGGCCCCGGCCGCCGTCCTGTGGGGCGGGCCAGCGGTCTGCGTGTCCTCCAAAGACGACCTGATGTGGCTGGTCTGTCAACGCCGTTGGGGACCAAAGCAAGTCATCGACCTACGCCCGGACTACTCCGCGGCCTACCCCGCGGACGTGCAGGTGCGCTCGTTTGACCCTACCGCGCTGATCACCACACCCGATGAAGCCGTGACGGTCGGCAACACGATGATGCAGATGGCCGCAGTCGGGACCGGCTCGGGCATCGATCAGGTCTCCGACGCCGGGCTCTGGGAGAACAACACCGAAGCCCCCCTGGCCGCGATGCTGTACGCGGCCTCACCGTGCGGCAACGGCAAAGGCATCGGCTGGGTGCTGCTAGCCACCGACAACATGGAAAAAGACGACAAGAAGCCCGACACGCCGGGCTGGCACGCCGCCGCACGCCAAGTCGAGAACCTCCCGTTGCTTCGCAACGGGCTGACGCGCACCCTGGCCATGGATGCCCGCATGCGCGACAGCATCGCGCTGACCATGCGCAAAGCGGTCACACCGTGGATGCGCCTGGCACTGCGCGGCAGCACCGATCCCTCGTTCGACGAAACATTCCTCGACCAGCCTGATGCCACGCTGTTCATCCTCGCCCCCGCTGAAGGCGCGATCGCCGGCGCCGCCGTCACCTTGCTCGAGCACCTTGTGCGCCGCTGGCGCGGCAAAACTACCCGCAAAGAAATGCTGCACCGGCTACTGATCACCGTCGACGAGGCCGCCAACGTCGCCCCCATGCCCGCACTGCGCCGACACGTCTCGGAAGGCCGCGGCCTCGGAGTCAACCTACTGCTCTCGGTGCAGGCCTCGTGTCAGTTCGACACCGTCTACGGCAGCGCCTATGCCCGGGAGCTGCGCGCCACGTTCCCCGCAGCCCTGATCATGTACGGCGCTGATGAAATGGAGATGCTGCAACGCGCCGAACAATGGTCCCGCGAAACCACCCGCCGCCAAGAATCGTTCGATCAGGCCAGCGGCGCCAAAACACTGTCCTCGCACCTAGGCCCGAGTCTGGACTACCGCAGGCTGCTCCCTCAAAACGTCGGCCACGCACGGCTGCTGCACCGCGGCACCGCCGGCATCGCCACCGAACTGCCCGACTGGCCCGAATTTGTGCGCCGCTACGACCACGCCATAGACACCCTACTCAAAAGCGTTGCACCACAGGTCAAACCACAAACACCGTGGGAATGGGTAGTCGCGCGCCACCGGCGCGCAAAAAAAGCAGGAGAACGATGAACGCGGCACAGCTGCGCGCAGAACTGATCGAGGTCCTCGCCGGCACGCACGAGCCGATGACGACCAGCGCGGCGCGTAGCGCGCTGAGCCAAAGAGCCGGCGACCGGGTGCGGCCGGTAGTTGCCGAAGAGGTCTACCGGGCACTACTGATCCTGCAACGCCACGGCGCAGTACGCCGCGTTCACGACCAGCCAGGCCGGCTGTCCCACTGGGAGCTGACACACAACGCTCAGCCACGAGCAGAGCAAGTCGATGAGCACCCACGTCTGGGCAGATGAGCGTAAGCCGGCCACATCTACTGCTGTTGCGGGAGAGGCCATGTGGATCGTCGCAGTCGACGCCCTGGTGGTTGTGGTGTTGACGCTGATTTTCAGCTGCATCGCCGCTGGTGAGAACGAACTGACGACATGGCCAATGCCCGCGGGGCAGGTCTGCGGGCCCGCCGGCGTGCGTAGCTGTGTTGTCACGGCGGGGATTTCGATCAACACGGAGGGATGTCGTGAACGATAAAACAGAGACAACCGCTGACGCCGGTGCCGGCGTGGGCCCGCTCGACCAGGCAGAAACCATTAAGCCGGACAGGTATATCGCGACCGTCGAAGCCGAAGCGCTCCAATTGACCTCGGCGTCGGCAGCGACCATCGTCGAATGGCTGGGACTTGCTGACCGGTGCTGCTTTCCGGCTGGGGTCAACCCGGCCACCGGCGCCGACGAACCGGGCTATCTTCTGATCCCGACGCCGATCGGTGATGTGCGCGCCGACCTCGGCGACTACGTCGTGCAGCTCTCCGGCGGGGCGGCCTGGCCCTGCAAGCCCGAGGTATTCATTGCGGCCTACCGACGGCAACCATGACCCGCCCGCACACCGGCACACCTGCGGAGGCCACGGCGCATCTGCCGCTGCTGCTGATCGGACTGCGGTGGCTGCTGGACACCGAACAACCAGCCGGAGCACTCATCTGCCCGCGCGGCCAGACGTTGAACTCCGTCGGCAACCGCAGACTGAGATTCGCCCCGGAAGGGTTCGATGGCCGCCCGGCGGTGGTCGTCGAGGTCAGCGACGCTGACCGGCCCTCCACCCGTAATCCGCGTAACACGTTGAGTGAGAGCGAGATTGACGATTTTGCGTTTGTCCTGAGCGAGTGCGGCGAACATGTCGGCGCAGCGTGGCGCGACGACGCGCACCGCAGTGCCGCATTAGCGCTGGCCGCTAGCGCGCCATCGTCGTTGCTGGCAGCCGCAGCGCGGTACCGACAGGGCTGCCCAACCCACAGCGGTGCGCCGTGGTGCTGTAGCTGGTATCGCGACGGATCGCAGCGCGCCATCAGCATCCACGATGTGCACCGCGCGGCGGTGCAGTGCTCGCCGTCCGACGTGGCCACCGGTGAGCCAGACCTCACCGCTGCGGTGAGGATCGCACGCCGGCCCATGCACCCACCTCGATCCAGCGGGTCGAGACGCAGCGCCGGTAACCGCGCGGGAAGGCACCCGATGGTGTTTTCCGACCGATATGTACTACGAGGCAAAGGATTACGATGAACGACGCACGCAGGTTCCCCTGGCTCAGCGGGTTGATCGCCGCCACGGTGATAGCTCTGTGGTTGCTCTACGTCGTCCTGCACGGCATGGTGACGATGAGCGTGGGTGTTGCGGCCATCGACGGGTGAGTCGAGGCTTGACGAAATACCGCCGGAAAGTGTTCACCGACGACATGCTCACCTTCTGCGAGCACACCATGGCCGAGGTGTGTGCCGACCTGGGCGCCGAGTTGGTCGCCTTCAACGGCGAGGCCGACCACGTGCACCTGCTCGTCTCCCACCCGCCCACGCTGGCGATCTCCACGCTGGTTCAGCGGCTCAAGGGCCGCACCGCATACGCGGTGCGCCGCGAGTACACCGGCGCGTGTGTCCGCGCTCGCATGCGCGGACACCTCTGGTCGCCGTCCTACTTCGCCGTCTCCTGCGGAGGCGCACCCTTGTCCATCATCAAGCAATACATCGACGGACAAGCCCGACCACTCTGAACGCCGGGCTACGCCCGCCGACAAACGGGATGGGCTCACCCCGGACTGAAGTCCGAGGCTTGCGCCCAAGATTCCGGTCAGAGGTCGATGCCGTAGCCGCGGTCGATGTGGCGGTCTGGGGTGGTGAGGTTGTCGATGTGGGCGGCGGCCTCGGCGATGTCGCGTAGGCGGTCGACGATCTGGGTGCGTTGGCGTAGTAATTCGACGGCTTGGTCACGGGTGGCGCTGGTTGCGCTGGTGGTGGCGAGGTGGTGTTCGGCGCGTTCGATGGCAGTGCGCGGGGCCGGGTCTGGGTCGGGTTCGGGGGTGCCGAGTTGGTGGGTGGTGGTGGAGTTGTGGTGCAGCGCGGCGATCAGGGTGTGGGCGGGTCGGTGGTGGTGGTCGCCGGTGGTGATGAGGATGAGTTTGGTGTTGGTGGCGGTGGCGGCCGCGGTGAGCCAGTGCAGGTTGTCGGTGCTGAGGTGGTCGGCGTCGTCGACGACGATCAGACTGCCCAGAGGCAGTTTCAGGGGCGTCTTGCCGAGTGTGGTGCGGGCGCTGTCGATGTGGCCGCTGGCGTCGGCGTAGCAGTGGTGGGCGGCGTAATCGCGGGCTGCCGGGCTGGCGGTCAGCGCGAGCACACGGTGATTCTGGTCGTGTGCGGTTGCCACGAGCGCGGCCAGGGCACCGTGCTTGTCGGCGCCGGGGTGTAGGTGCAGTGCTTGCACGGTGTGGATGTTGGCGGTGATCGCGGTAACGACGCGGCGGTGGGTGTCGTCGAGGTCGCCGAGCGCGGTTTCGGGCGGGTAGTAGAGGGCTCCGGGGCTGACGGTGCTGGCGGCCTGCAGGTAAGCAACCTCGGCGCGTAATTGGTCGATGTCGGTCGCCAGATCGTAGGCGTGGGTGGGGCGCTGCGCCAGGGCGCGGGCCGCCCCGGCTTCTGCGCGGCAGAGTTGGTCATCGAGGGTGCGGGCGTTTCGGCGGGCGTCGTTGAGGGCGGCGGTGTCGGTGGTGATGGCCGCGGTGCGGCGGGTGTGGATGTGGTGTTCGGTGACGATGCCGTGCGGGCCGCCGGCGGCGTCGAGCAGGGTGGTGCGGGTGTCGTCGAGTCGGGTGCGCGCAGTGTGTAGCGCGACAGTGATGCGCTCGGTGTTTCCGGTGACCTGGTCGCGGTGGGCGCGGTAGCGGGCGGCGGCACCGTGATCGGCGCGGCGGGTCGCCGCGGTGATGGCGGCGTCGAGCTGGTCGAGCAGCGTGGCGTGCAGCGCGGCGGCGTCTTCGGCCTGCACCCACCGGGTGTGGGCGTGGGCCAGCGCCTGGTGCAGGGGCCGCTGCTGGTGGTGGCGGCGGCGCAGGTCGGCGAGTTCGGCGGCGGCGGCGTGTTCGGCGGGTCCACCGCCCCCGCCCAGGATGGCTTTTTCCAGCTGGCGCAGGTGGCGGTAGGCGGCGTCGCGGCGGGCGCGCAGAGCGGGGATGTCAGTGTTCTCGGCCAGCTCAGCACGCAGGGGCCGGTGGTGGGGGAGGTCGTCGAAGTCCAGGCCGGCGAGGTCCTCTTCGGCGAAGCTGTAGGGGAAGTCGGTGGGGTCGGGTGGCGGCTCGCCCAGGTGCTCCTCGAGCCCGTAGTCGCCGGTGGCGAACAAGTCGAGTTGGTCGCCGACCGCCTGTGTGTGCTGGGTGTCGGCGGGGTGCGGTACGTCGGGGTCGAGGGTGGCGGCGTGGTGGGTGAGCAGCTCGACGCGGTAGGTCAGCAGGCGCGCGTACTGGTCGGGGCGCAAAGGCTTTTCGGCGTTGATGTCGTGCAGGTGTTCCGCGGCGGCGGCGAGCAGATCAGCCGGGGGCCAGTCACAGGCGGCCACCGCGGCGACCAGGGACGGCCAGGCGTAGTCGGTGATGATCGCTTCGGCGACGACGGTGCCGAACAGACCGTGTAGCGCCGCGGCCCAGGCCGGTCGCAGGGTGGTGTCGGCGCGATCCAGCGACGGCGGGGCCAGGGTGCCGGCCAGACGCCACCACAGGGCGGCGGCGGGCATCTCGGACGGGAGTGGGCCGTGCGCGGCTAGGGCGTCGCGCAGCAACGTGTCGATGTCGGCGCCGGCCTGGGCGGCGTCGTTGAAGTGGGTGGCCAGGCGCGGCCAGAACGGGTCTGCGGTGAGATGTCGGTCGTGGTTTTCGGCGAGCTGGCGCCAACGCGCGGCGTCGGTGTTGGCTCGGGTCAGGGCGGCGTCGAGGCGGGTGTTGATGAGCTGTTGGAAGACCTTGGAGCGGTTGGGGTGTTGTTCGGGGCCGGTGATGCGGGTGTCGGCCTGATCGACGCCGTGGGCGGCCCGGAAGACGGCGATTTCGGCCATCAGAGAGTCGCGCTGGCCGAGCAGTGGGCGGGCCCACGCCGGTGCGGTGGCAGCCCCCCACCCGCGGGCGGTGGAGCGTACGGTGTCGGCGAGTTCGGTGACCAGTTCAGCCCGCGCGCGCAGGCACGGACCCCACACGTCATCGTTGCTCAGGACCGCCGGTGTGGGGTTGAGCCAGTGCAGCGGGGCAGGTTGTGGCGCAGTGGATTCGCCGCAGATGGGCAGGCGCCAATCCAGGACGGCGGCAGGATCCACCGCATCACCGAGTCCGGTGGCCGCGGCGTGCTGCAGGGCGGCGACGGGGTCACCTCCGCTCAGAGCGAGCAGAGCCAGGTTGCGGCGCAGCACCGGCCAGGCCGGGGCGTCGGTGACGCGGGTTCCGAGGCCCGCGGCCGCGGTGTCGATGGCGGCCATGACGGTGGTGCCGGCGCGGTGTTCGGCGCCCGCAGAGAGCGCATCGGCATACATCGCGCACGCTTGGTGTAACCGGGTGAACGGGTCGGCGTCGAGTGCGGCGGCGGTGTGAGCGGAGATTTGTGCGCCGTCGCGGCCGAGAATGGTCGTGAGCACGTCGACGGCGGTCGGTGGGTGGGTGGCTTTGGGCGCCAGGATGCGGTGCGGGTCGGATTCGGCGGTGGAGCCGTAGAAGTGGTTTTCGGTGCGTCCGCGGGTGCCAGCGACGTAGAGCTGCTGGCGGGTGAGCCGGTCGGAAATGACGGTGTGGCAGGTGCCTTCGACGTCGCGCCCACCCGCGGTCATGCCTTGGGCGGCGTTGATGGTGGAGGCGTAGCCCAGGGTGGTGTTGGTGGTGACGTAGCGGGCGGGTAGCCGCACCGGGCTGGCCGCTCCGCGCAGCGGGACGACGGTCAACGAGCCGTCGTCGTGCACGGTGCGAACTGTCCAGCGGTGCCCGTTTTTGACCCAGCCGCCGCGGCTGGTGGTCCGTATCCAGCGGGCGTTCTTGCGGGTGGCGATGATGTCGCCGGCCGAGGCGGTCAGCCCATCAGCGAGGGTGACGGTCGCTGCGGCTTTGGGTGTGCTCGCGTCGGTGCCGGCGGCGGTGAGACGGTCCAGTCGGGCGCGTTCGTTGAGTTGGGCGACTAGCTCGTTGGTGGGAGCCAACAGGATCGAGTCGCGCCCGGCGGCACGGTCGGCGGCCCAGGCGTCGTAGGCCATGTCCGCGGCGTGTTGATCGGCGCCGACATGAACGCGGCCGTGGTCGATGTAGAAGCCGATGCCGGCGGGGTCACCGTTGCGGATGGCCAGGCTGGCGGCGGCTTCGGCGTGCCCGGTTTCGGGGTGGGTGAAGCGCACGACGGTGCTCAGGGTGACCGCATTGTGGCGCTGCGCCAGATCGCGCAGGATGCCGCCGGCCGAGATCGACGCCAACTGCTCATCGTCGCCGATGAGGCGCACGCTGGCACCGCGCGCTTCGGCACAAGCGCGGAGGGTGTCCAGGTCGGCGGTGGAGGCCATTCCGGCTTCGTCGACGATGAGCAAACTGTCGGCGTTGATGGTGTCGAACCATCGGCGGGCGGGGTCGTCGTGGGGGGCTTCGGGTTGGTCTGCCCGGGTGCCGGTGAGCTGGACCAGTTTGGCGAGGGTGTCGGTGTCCGAGCCGAGGTCTTCGGCCAGGACTTCGGCCGCTCCGGCGGTGGGGGCCAGGCCGATCACGGTGCCGCCGCTGGTGCGCCAGGCTGCCGCGAGGGCGGCCATGGCGGTGGTTTTGCCGGTGCCTGCGGGGGCGAGCGCGAGTTGTACGCGGGCCCCGGAGGTGGCCATTTCGCGGACCATGGCAATTTGTCCGTCGTTGAGGGCCACACCGGTGTTGGCGTGGGCTTCCAGCAGCGCCACTTCGATGCTGTCGGCGTCGATGACACGGCCGTCGGTGCGGGCGGCGGCGGCCAGGATGCGCCGCTCAGCGGCCAGGATGGCCTCGCTGGTGTGCAGGGTGGTGTCGTGGCGGGTGTACACGCTGGAACCGTCGGCGCGGCGCAGGGCGGCGGGTTCGTGTTTGTCGGTGTCCGCGTGGCTGGTCAGGACCAGACTGTGCCCGCGCAGGGCGGCCGTGACGATGCGGTCGACCAGTTCGGGTCCGCCGGGGTGATCGGCGTAGCGCAGCTGGCGGTGGGCTTCGGCGCGGACGTGGTTGATGGTCCAGGTGGCGCGATGCTCGGAGACGGTGTCGATGACGTGAGCGGCCTGCTGGTGTACCCAGCTGTCGCTGATCGGGACGTGGTGTGCCGGTGCGTGATTGGTGACCGCGGCGACCATGTTGCCCAGCGCGCGCTGGCTGCCCAGGACCTCGACGGCTTGGACGCGCCAGGTGTGGCGCTGCTCGGCCAGGGAGCGGGGTTCGTGTTTGGCTTGCCGTGTTTCCAGGGTGGCTTGCTGAGTCAGGGCGAGCATCTCCACGGCGGTGGGTTCGCGGCCGTGTTCGGTGTGGAACCCCTTGGCCAGCTCGCCCACCCGGTGGTCGATGGCGGCGCTGCGTGAGGAGTATTTCTCGTTGAGTTCCTCGGGGATGCCGTCGATTTCACGGACCGGTCGTTTACCGCGCCGGGACTGCCGCGCGGTGAACCGCACCCGCAGTTTTTCGACCAGCAACGCTTCGATGCGGGTGTTGTAGAACTCCGAGGCCGCGACCGCGGCACGGTGCAGTGTCGCGCCGTCCAGCGCCATCCACCGGCCTATTCCGTCGGGGCCGATGACGTGGACCTTGTTGCTGACTGCGGCGTGGGTGTGCAGGTTGGGGTCCCCGGCCCGGGAGTCGCGGTGATCGAAGGCGGCCACGATCAAACCGGTGGTGTCGACCTGGGCGATGCCACCGGCTCCCATGCGGGAGAACGCGGCGTTGTCTTCCAGGAATTCCAGGGTCTCCTCCACCGCCTGGTGGTGGCAGTCCTCGATCGCGGCGGCGATCGGCGGTGCCCCGATGGCCCACAGCGTGGAGACCGATTTGACTGGGGTGAAGGTGAGGTCGTAGCCGGCTACCGCGGTGGAGGCGGCGCGGGAATTGGCGGCGATGAAACCGGACAGTTCCCGCGCGTCCGCCGGTGGGCGAGCGTAGGTTTCGGTGAACAATTCCTGCCCGACCGCAGTGCGCAGCCGGGCCCGGATGTCGGGGGCGATGCTGGCTGAAACGTCGGCACCGATGGTGAGGTTGTAGTCGCGGTAAACCTCGCGAAGCCTGGTGACGAACCGGTTTTCTTTGCCGTCGACATGGAACGGCCGGCCCAGCCGCGCGGCCATACTCGCCCCGGCCGCACCGGCGCCCAGCTTCGTCAGAAGACCGGTGATCTGTTCGGCGTTGGGATGTAAACCCTCACCGAACAGCGCCTTCATCTGCTCTTCGCCGACCTGCGAGCCAGCCGGCACGCCCCAGTACTTGGCGACCAGCGGATCACAGGCGTAGCGGGCCAGCGGAGTGGCCAGTGCCGCCAGGCCGCGGCCCATCCACCGGCCCGGGGATTCCCCCTTTTCGGTGTAGTACTGCGCCAAAGTGGGGCGGCCACGCTCGGTGGCATCAGAGGCGGCGACTTGGCGGATCAAATAGAGATAGCCGTCGCCGGCGGTCAATTTATGTAAGCCCATCACTGCGTCATCACCTGAACCTGAAACTAGGGGCGCCCCCGCCCCCAGATAACGGCCGTTACCGAACCGTTACCTGAGTGCAAGAGGTGTGATGTTCGGCGCTAGGGAAAAGTTAGGGCACCCTAAGTGCCGTTCGGGTGGGCGGTGAGTGATCGGGTGCAAAGCCTGGTGTGGGGTGCGGTCGGAAAGATTCTTGGCTTGCGTTGCGGCGCTGGGGGGTTGGTGGGGCTTAGCGTGTGATTCATGGCGAACACAGTGATCAGCAAGCAGGCCCGCCGCGCAGCGCGGCAGGCCGCCAGCGCCGCCCAGGATGACGTGGTGCGCCGCACCCGGGCCAACGTCGAGGATCTGGGAAGGTTTTTCTCCGCGCGGGAGCGGGTTGAGGCCGTGGACGGGTGGCTTGAGGCGCGCCAGCAGGTGTTGCGCGAGGATGCGCAGCGTCGCCGCGGTGCGCAGCGTGTGGTGTGCGGGCAGGCGCTGGCCGCGATGCGCGATCGGGGGGAGAGTCTGCGTGAGATCGCGCGGATGGCCGCCATATCCGAAAAGCAAGTCCGCGAACTGATTCTGGAAGCCGAAGCGGCCGCTCAGAATGACGGGCCGGTGGTGCAGGACGGGGCGGCAACGGCGGCGCAGCCGCCGGCCTCTGACGATGCGGCCGCTAACGATGCGGCGGCACAACCGGTCGCTGACCCTGCGGGCGGTGCCGTCGAGGCGAACGGGGCAGCGTCAGACGCGATCCGAAGCGTGGCCGCTGTGAAGGGGCTGGCGTCGTCGGCGGCGACGGCCTGAGAAGCTTCGATGTCGGTGCCCGCGGCGAGGATGGGTGCGGGTGCGGCAACCGGGCCGCGCGCAGGCATCGAAACGCAGTGGGGTCATGGGACGTTCGCAACCGCTACAGCTGGTCGTTGATCCGGTCGCGCATGCCGAAGAGCTGGCGCGCTTTGAAACCCACGTGGTGCGCGGCCCCGGAGCAGAGGATTGCGCGATCTGGACCGGCGCGGTGGGAACCGACGGCTACGGCAGGTTCTGGGTCGGCCGCGGGTCGGACCGGATCATGGTGCGCCCGAACCGGTATGCCTTGGCGGCCGCTCTGGAAGGCGAACCGTTGGCACCGTGGGTGCGCGCTCTGCACGGCTGCGACAACCCGGCGTGCGTGCGGGTGAGCCTGCCCGGCGAGGTCGGTCTGCTGCACATCGTGGGCGGGACTCAGCGCGACAACATGGTGATGATGGCCCGGGCCGGTCGCGGCGGCGGGAGGGTGCCGATCCGGCAGGGCGACAACGGTCTTCGCGCGCGCCGCGAGCGGGCGGTGGCGTTACGCGAAGCGGTGCGCCACGGGTGGGACGCCGAAGCGGTGAGCGCGGCGCTGCTGGGATCGGGTGATCCGACGCTGTGGTGAGGTTTCGTCGGAGCACCTCCCAGGAGGGGTGCCCGACTATTTCGGTGGGGAGTCGATCGGGCACCTACCCGCAGAGGCTAATGGCGCGGGGCCCAGTCGGGCCCGGGGTGGCTGGGGCGGTAGTGGAGGCGGTCGCGCGCCCAGGTCCCGAAGTTCTGCGAATTGGCTGTGGTGCGTTCGGATTCCACGGTCAGCGAAGGCAGCGGTATGCGCCGCCACCCGGTGTGGTCGACGGGAAGATCGTGGTGGGCGATGTATTCGCGCTTGTCGAGGTTGCACAGATAACCTGCGGCGGTCGACGCGGCTGCCTGGCCCAGCGGCGTGTTCGGTGCGACGGCGTCAGCCACGAGTCCGTTGAGCCGCACGAAATGGCGGTCCTCGACAAGGAAGTACAGGTTGGCCTGGTGGCCGGGGTCGGGGTCGGCGTAGTCACCGGCCCAGACCAGGCGCAGACCGCCGTCGAGAGCCAGCAGAGTCAGCACCGCAGACATCAGCGGGACGTCGGCGCGGGTGTGTCCGGCCAGCTTGAGACCTGAGCCGTAGTCGGCGGGGTCCAGCGCGCAGACGATGTGCCCGGCGGTGTTGAGGAAGATCGGGGTGAAGTACTCGCCCATGAGCTCGGCTCCTTTCGGTGTCGGGGGGTCAGCGACCGATGCCGGCGGCCATGGCGTCGGCGGAGACAGGCTTCCATCCGACAGATTCCACGGCCCAGGCGGTTTCGCCGGTGACGACGACGTCGCCGACGGACAGGCTCCGGTGCCCGGCCAGGCGGTAGCGCAGTGCCCAGATGTGTTCGGGCTCGTCGATGTTGAGCTGTTCGAAAACGATCTCGCGCGCGGCCTCGATCAGCGCTGGGCTGTGCAGGTGCTCGGCGAGCTCGAGGTCGAAGCTTTCGGCCATGCGCAGTGAAGCGATGGTCTGATCGAAACCGAAGGAACTGCCGGCGGCGTGGTTGAGGTAGACGGTGGTGCGCAGGATGGTCATTACAAAAGCCCTTACGCGGGGTGGGTGTGCCGGTCGGCACGGGGTGTGGGCAAGCGGGTGAGGGTGGGCTGTCAACCCCGAAGAGTCCGGTGGTGGGGCCGGCGGATTTGTCGCCCGCGAGCGTCAGCGAGCTGGTAGGCGGCAAATGTCCTCCGCCGCCGGCGCCACCGGCGGGCGTGGGTGGACAGCTCGGGCCCCCGCCCGGTTAGCGTGTGCGCCCCGTCGAGCGGCACAACAAGGTAAGTGGTGGACGGATGGCCGCCGCTGCGGCGGCCGTTGCGCGCCGCCAGGCGCGGCGGTTAGGCCGGAAGAAAAAGAGGGGCCCGGCCAACCCCCGCGTGTGGGTGCTGGCCGGGCCCGGGTGGGTCGGGTTAAAGCGTCTGCAGCATCCGGAAGGCTTGGGCTTTCAGCGAACTGGTGCTGGCCGCGCTGGCGATGTTGCGCAGCGCGCGGGCCGCGGCCGCGTCACTGCTGGTGCGGGCACCTCGGACCGGGACGTGATGGTCGAGGTATTCGGTGACGGCGTTGTAGGCCGCCCACCGGGTTCCGGCGATCGGGGTGATGGTCGGCGAGGACATCCACAGCTTCACGATGCCGTTGGCCCGTTCGCGGCGGTGCCGGCGCGTGGCGGTACTGGTCGCGGCGTCGACCTCGAACAGGTGGTGGGTGAAGTCGCGGACCTGATCGGTGTCCATCTCGCGGGCATAGAGAGCGGCCGCTTCGGCCTCGAACGCCCGGGCGTAGCGCCAGGTCAGTTTGAGTGCGTTGCGGGCCTCGGAGATGGCCGCGCGCGCTCCGCCGGTGTGCCGGATTCCCCAGCTGGCCTTGGCATCTCGCAGTGCGGCCGATTGGGTGTTGGCGCACACGATGCGGATCGGGGTGACCAGGAAGGTGAACTTCGAGGACCCGTCGTGGGAATTGAGCGCGGCCAGGTAGAGCTCGGTGCGGTCTTTGGTGCCGTCGCGACCGTCGAACACGATGGCCTCGGGCAGCTTCATGGTGACGAAGGTTTCCCGCCCGCCGCGCAACGCGCCGGCGGTCTCGAAGTGCGCCCCGCTTTCGTCGACGAGGGCGTCGAGCAGCTCGCAGGACGCTTCGTTTTGGACGGGCTCGTACTTGCTGCCCACGACACCGAGGACGTCCAGGCGGCCGTTGATGGGGTTGGTGCGCACGGTGGCGTAGAAATCGGGCACCGGCAGGGGTTGCGGTGCGGTGACGCCGTTTTCGTCGATGACGGGCTCCTGGGGCACCTGCAAGGCCATTTTGCGGACGTTCCAGCCGGCCAGGTGGGCGGCGTCGAGGGCTTCGCGTGCGGTCATGGTGTGGCCGACGGTTTGGCCCAGGCGGTGCCAGTGGTCGCTGCGGGAGTTGGCGAAGGAGGCGATGCCGCTGGTGATGTCGAGTTCGTGTGCCATGAGAGGTGTTCCTTTCGGGAAACGGTGTTGTGGTGCGCCGGTCGGCGCAGGGGTGCTTGCAAGCGGGTGGGGGTGGACGGTCAACCCCGCAGAGTCCGCGGCGGGTGTTCGCCGGGTTTTCGGCCCGCGCCCGCCCGGCGCGCAGCGCCTCGGGGCGGGCTGGCATAGGGCCGAAAACGGTCACTCGGCTACGGCGATGCCCGACCGTGGGCGTGGGTTGAGCGGACGGGTCCCCACCCGGTTACCCTGTGCGCCCTGCTGACAGGCAAAAAGGTTGAGGGGCTGCGGATTACGCGACGCCACGGGCGGCAGCGACAGGGACTTCCTACGGCGGCTGGCCGGGGGTGGGGCCGGAAGAAAAAAGGGGGGCCCGGCCGACCCCCGGTGTGAAGGGTGCTGGCCGGGCCGGGTAGCTCGGGTTCAGGTCAGGCCTGCGGCGCACAGGGCACGCCGGATGGCGGCCAGGGCGGCGACGGTGTCGCTGATCATGGCCCAGGCTTCCCAACCGCGTAGGGCTGCGTCGACGTCGGCGTGTGCGACGCCGGGGCGGGTGAGTGCTTGGGTGCGGCCGTGGTCGGGGCGGCGGGTGTCGTCGACGACGGCAACGAGTTGGCCGGTTCCGTCGAACAGGCGCGGGTCGCCGGGGGGTGCCCAGTTGAGTTGGAACCGGAGCTGGTAAGTGATGTTGTCGGGCGGGTCGATGAAGTCGAGGGCCAGTCCGTAGTCGATGTCGGGCATGAGGGTCTCCTTGAAGGTGGTGCGAATAGGGGAGACCGGGCCCGCGCGGTGAGGGTCGCGGGCCCCGGCCTGGAGTGGTGGTGGGTTGTTAGGCGGCGTGGCGGTTGTGGTGGTCCAGCAGGTGTTCGATCGCGTCGTCGAGGGCGTCGTAGTCGATCGGGCGGCGGTCGTCGATGGTGGTGGTCCACAGCGGGTCGTCGGCGTCGAGGAGTTCGTCGCCGGTGGCGCCCGCCAGGCGGTAGGTGTGGCCGGCGGCGGTCGCGGACCAGGCCCACGTGTTGGTGGGCAGGGCGTGGAAGGTGAGGTCGCCGGCGCGGACTTTGAGGATCCGGGTCACCGGGCGGGTGCGCAGGTCCGGTGTGGTGGCTTCGACGGCGGCGAGCTGGCCGTGGTCGTCGGTGGCCAGCAGGATCAGGCGGTGTCCGCCGGTGGTGGTGCGTTCGTGCACGGTGGTCAGCGCGATGTCACCGTGGTTGTGGGCGGCGATGCGGGTGATTCCGTAGGCCTGCTCGGCGATGCGGCCCGCGGCCTCGTCGCACAGGTTGAAGGCGTGCTCGAATTCTGAGATCTCCATGGTCGTGTTCTCCGTTCGCTCAACGTGATTGGCTGCGCCGGTCAGCGCTGGGGGTGCGGTCAATCGGTCGAGGGTGGGCTGTCAACCCCGAAGAGTCCGGTGGTGGCGCCGGCGGATTTTCGGCCCGCGAGCGGCAGCGAGCTTGGTAGGGCCGGAAATGTCCTCCGCCGCCGGCGCCACCACCGGGCGTGGGTTGACAGGTCGGGCCCCCGGCCGATTAGGCTGCGCCCCCTTGCTGACGGCAAAAAAGTCGAGCGGCTACGGATTACGCGACGCCACCGGCGGGCGTGACCGCCACTGCGCGCGGCAGCCGGCGGGGCCCTGGCCGGAAGAAAAAGGGGGACCGGCCAACCCCCGTGCGGTGGGAGCTGGCCGGTCCCGGCTTGGTGGTGATCAGTCGGTGTCGGGGGTGCGGGGTTCGGTGGCGGCGATGAGCGCTTGGCTGATCTTTTCCGGTGAGAGCCCGGCACGCAGTGCGGCCGAGAGCAGACCGGCCAGTCTCGGCTCGGGTGTGTGGCTGGTGTGGGCTTCGTCGAACGCGGCGTCTAGGGCGATGCCGGCGCGTACGGTGTCCCCGTTCAGGCACAGGCAGGCCGCCGCTACGGTGAGGGCTTCGGCGCGGGGTGCGCCGCGCAGTCGGCGGGCGATGTGGGTCCACAGGTCCGCGGCGTACTCGGGGGTGTCGACGGCCAGCCCGATCATCGCGTCGCGCAGGGCGGGGTGTGCGGTGATCAGGATGCCCGCGCGGGTGGCCAAGGTGGGGTTGGTGATGGGACCACCGGCCAGGGCGGCGGTGATCTCCTCGACGGTCGCTGCGACGAGGCGGGCGTGGTTGCCGATCTGGGCCGGGGGTGCGGGGGGCAGCGGGCTGAATTCGTCCTCGATTTCGCTGCGGTGGGCGCGGATGGTGTGGCCGCGGTGGACAAGTTGGGCGGTGAGCACGGCGTCGGTGTAGGGGTAGGTGGGTCCGTACTGGCCGGTGTCGATGTCGAGCCATTGGCCGGTCTCGGTGACGTCGCGGGTGTGCAGGCAGCGCAACACCTCGATGTTGATGGCGCGCAGGGAGTCTCGGGTTGCCTCGACCAGGTGGCGGGCGTGGATGTCGTGGGGTTGGTCGCAGACCGCGAGGATGATCGCGGCGGCGAAGTTCCCGGCACGCAGGTTGCAGGTGGCGGGGAAGTTGGTGGCTTGGTCGGTGCTGTTGATCATGTCGAAGCGGGCCGCGCAGCGCACCCCAAGACCGGTGGTGGGGTGCTGCTGGAGCAGGTAGACCACGATGCTGTTGGTCGGGACGAATCCGAGCAGGCCGGGTGCGGCGGCGACGATGTCGGCGGGGGTGCGCAGTGCGTTGACGTTCTCCATGGTGTTCTCCGTTCGGTGAAGGTGATTGGCTGCGCCGGTCAGCGCTAAGGGGTGGGCGTCAATCGGGTGAGGGTGGGCGGTCAACCCCGAAGAGTCCGGTGGTGGTGCCGGCGGATTTTCGGCCCGCGAGCGCAGCGAGCTGGGTAGGGCCGAAAATGTCTTCCGCCGCCGGCGCCGACGCCGGGCGTGGGTTGACTGCTCGGGCCCCCGGCCGATTACGCTTTGCCCCTTTGCTGACGGCAATAGAGTTGAGCGGCTACGGATTACGCGGCGCCACGGGCGGGCACCAGCGCAGCCGGTTGGCAGCCGGCGGGGTTGTGAGTCGGAAGAAAAAATGGGCCTGGCCAGCCCTGCGTGTGGCGGGGGAGCTGGCCAGGCCGACCTGCGCGGTTAGGCGATCCGGTAATCGCAGCTGGTGGGGTCTGCGTCGTATTGCTGGCCGTCGGCGAAGATCGCGATCGCGGTCTGATGTGTGCGGCGCAGCAGTTCGATCATGGACAGCAGTCCGGCTTGGTCGCGAAGCTGCCAGGTCAGTGGGCCGGTGTAGAGGTCGATCCAGTTGACGTTCGCGGTTTTGAACCGGTTGAGCGCGGATTGGGTGACGACGGCGTAGGTGGGTCGGCGCGTCCACTCGACGCTGAGCGCCACACGGGCCTCGATCTCGTGCGGGTCGCGCCGCAGTGTCGGAATGTGGTGGGGAATGCCCAGCATCTGTGTGCGGGCGGCGGTGAACGCCTCTAGCAGCCCCTGCACGGCATGGCAGCTGTAGAAGATCATGTGAATACCAGCACAGGCCAGAGAGATTCGGGCGTCCGGGGTGCGCGCGTGGTGGGCGGACACCTCGGCGTGCTGTTGGCCTTTGACGGTGACGATGCTATGGGTGATGGTCGCGGCTGGGGTGAGGTGGTTGGGCTTGGCCGAGGTGGTCATGGATGTTCTCCGTTCGGTGAAGGTGATTGGCTGCGCCGGTCAGCGCTAAGGGGTGGGCGTCAATCGGGTGAGGGTGGGCGGTCAACCCCGAAGAGTCCGGTGGTGGTGCCGGCGGATTTTCGGCCCGCGAGCGCAGCGAGCTGGGTAGGGCCGAAAATGTCTTCCGCCGCCGGCGCCGACGCCGGGCGTGGGTTGACTGCTCGGGCCCCCGGCCGATTACGCTTTGCCCCTTTGCTGACGGCAATAGAGTTGAGCGGCTACGGATTACGCGGCGCCACGGGCGGGGGTGACCGGCACTGCGCGCGGCAGCCGGCCGGGGCCCTGGCCGGAACAAAAAAGGGGGCCCGGCCAACCCCCGGTGTGGTGGGGGAGCTGGCCGGGCCCGGGTGTTAGAACAGGCGACCGGCGCGGTGCGGGTCGTTGTGGCAGGGGCAGCCACAGCGCCAGCAGAAACCGGGCAGGGACAGCTTGAGCAAAATGCCGCCTTCGTGGGGGCCGCCGAGGCGATGCCCGCACTGATCGTGGCGGCCCTGGTCGCACGTTTTGGTCGGTGCGTTCTCGGGCATCTCGACGATGACTGGGGCGCCGTTGATTTCATCGGGGAAGGTGATCCAGCGGCGCCGGATGACCAGGCCGAGGTGGCGTTCTTTGCGGAAGGCCACCTGGGCGCGGCGTTTGAGGCACTGGATCGGCGCGGCGGAGGTGGCGGCCCATTGTTCCCAGAACTCGCTCATCATTGGTCCTTTAGGAGTGTGGCCGGGTCAGGACCGGTCGGTGACGTGTTGGGTCAGGGCGTAGGCGGCGCGGGTGAGCCGCAGGCTTTCGGTGATGAACGCGGCCACGTCTTCGCCACTGGTACCTTCGCTGAACTCGACGTCGTAGACCTGGTCACTGAGCAGGGCGCTGACCGCTGTGTGGGCTCCGGTGAGTGCGCTCAGGGCGGTGTTGAGGCTGGTGACGAGTTGGGCGCGGTGGTGTTCGATTTCCAGATCCCAGTCGGCGTAGAGGTTTTCGGTATCGGCGTCGCTGCCCACAGCTGGCGGCTGGTGCGGGTCGTGGTCGGCGCTGGTCCACGGGTCGATGGTGTGCTCGGTGGTGTTCATGGTCAGGATTCCTTTGCGGTAGTGGTGATCTGCGCCTGGTGGCGCGGGCTTGGGGGGGACCGGTGGGGTGGCGGTGTCAACCCCGCAGAGGCCGGCGGATCAGCAGGAGGCGGCCATGCCGCCGGTGCCGCACGGGCGCAGCGGGAGCCGCCCGCCAGGGCGGTGGGAGCGCAGAACGGGCGAGCCCGCCGGGCGTGGGTTGACAGCGACGGGGGCCCTCACCGGTCATACTTGCCGCCCGCTGACAGGCAAAAATGTCGAGGGGCTACGGGTCTCGGTGAGCACTCCGCATCACAGCTCGTGTGATATGCGTTGCAATATGTATAGCTTTCAGGCTATATAGTCGGGCGGTGTTGATCGATTTGGCCAGCGGAGTTCGATGGTTGGGTGGAACGAAATGGCCAGAGACCGAGGCAATCAACGCCTGCAGAACATGCGTGCCGATCTGCAGCGGGGGGCGCGGGTTGCCGCGATCAGCAAGGGGATGCGCGAGATGGATCGCCGGTACGCGATCAATCTCGCCGCAATTCGCAAAGCTGCCGCGTTGACACAGACCGACTTGGCCGCACGGCTGGGGATCAGCCAAGGCTCGGTGTCAAAGATTGAGGGTCAGCAGGATTGGCTGTTGTCGACGCTGGCGGACTACATGCGAGCCGTGGGCGTCGCGAACACTCGTCTGGCGGTGACTGTCAACGGCGAGGACATGGAGTTCACCCTCATCTAGCGTGCGACGGGGGACATCGGTCACCGTCGCGCAGTAATCTAAAGGGTGTGGTTGAGACGGCGTTGTGGCGATTGATGGTGGATTCAACGGGTCAAGTGCCGGTGCCGCTCATGGAGTGGGTCGTCAGCGGGGAGTGGCCGTCACCGCAGTTGCGTTGCGATGTAGCGTTCCCCGACCAGTTGTTCACCTATTGACCACAGCGCCCTAAAACGACAGGACGGTCAGCTCAGCAGTTGCAGTCCGTCGGCCAGGGAGGCGAATCGGCCGTGTTCTTGGCCGTTGGTGGTGGTTTTTTCGCCGAGCCAGATGCCGATGATTTCGGCGGATCCGGTTGCGGTGGTGAGCCAGACGGGGCCGCCGGAGTCGCCGGGGATGCTCGACGGCATCCCGGTGGTGAGGTATTGGTTTTTGCCGGCGTATCCGGTGATGGCTCCGCAGTGTTGGCCGCTGGAGACTCCGGTGCGACAGACTTGCTGGCCTTTTTCGGGTTGCGGGTGACGGTTGGTGGTGGGTGTGTCGCCGATGTAGGCCAGCGGCAGTGATCGGATACCGAAATCGATCAGGCCGTAGTCGGGGCCGCCCTGGTAGGGCGGCTCGACGATGGCGCGGGTGAAGTCTCCGGTCAATCCGGTGCGGGTGGCGCGGGCGTAGCCCGCGGTTTTACCGCGGCAGTGTCCCGCGGTGACGGCGTAGGTGTGCAGGTCGTGGCCGGTGTAGACGTAGCCGACGGTGCAGAACATGGTGATATCGGCGGTGGGACTGAGGTATTCGATGCGGTCGCCGGGGCTGACCGTGGGAATGTCGGCTCGGGCCGGGGTTGATCCGGCCACGGCGATGATCGCAAGAGACAGGGCGGTCAGGGCGGTCAGGGCGGCGCGGGCTCGGCTGGTGATGTGCATGGGTTGTTACCTCGAGGAGTGCGGGCGGGGGGAGCGGAGGTGTCGTTCGGAGCGCAGTTGGGCACGCGCGCACAGGCCGTCGATCCAGGCGCGGGCAGTGTGGGCGGCCGGGCCGCCGGTGCGGCCTGCGGCCGCGGTGATGGCGGTGGTGACTTGGGCGGTGACGAGGGTTTCGATGCCGGTGTTCATGCGGACTCCTGCAGGCCGGGCTGGGTGGTGGCGCTGCGCCGGTAGTCGGCTGCGGCGCGGGTGCGCAGTGCGGTGACGGTGCGCAGGGCCGCCTCGGCGGTCGCTGAACGCTTGTGGCGCACGACTTTGGTCAGCTGTTGGTGTTGGTGGTGCACGGCGCGCAGCTGGCGGGCGGCTTCGGCCAGCCAACGACTGTGGGTGTGCGCCCGAGCTACGGTGGCGCGTGCCTCGGCTAGCGCGGTCCTGCATTGGTCAGCGGCGGCGGCGGCGGTGGCGGCCAGGGCCATGGCGTGCAGTTCGTCGAGGCTGACCACGGTGAGCCCGCCGAACGGTTCACCCGGTTGCCACAGGCCGGCGGCGATGTGATCAGTGACGTCGGATTTCTCGGCCGGTAGTGCGGACAGCACGATGACGACCTGCGCGGCGCGTCGGTGCAGCCGGGTGTACAGGTCCAGCGCACGCCGGTAGCCGGCCAGATCCCGGTCGGCGGCGATGACCACCTTCAGCCCATCGAAGTGCGCGAGCAGTTCGTCACCGAAGTTGGCGGCTCCTTGGGCGTTGGTGGTGGCCAGACAGCCTGCGCGGGTGAGGGTTTCGGCGTCCTTCTCGCCCTCGGTGATCCAGATCCACTGGTCGGTGGCGGCCGCGGTGCAAATCGCGGTACTGCGGTAGAGCACGGGGCTGAATCCCTCAGGTTTGCGATACACCCAGCGCCGGCCGTCGCGGTAGCGTTGCTGAAATCGTTTATGCGGCTGGCCGGTGCAACTGCATTCTTGGCGCAGCACTTGCTGGTGGGGCAGTCCGCGGTCGGTGGTGTAGGTGTAGACGCGCACCGTTGTCCACTGGTGGTCGACAGGGTCGGCGGTTGGGGTGATCCGCGCGGGCAGCGGACCCATGACGAGCGCGGGCCGCGCTGCGGCGGTGCGACGGTGCCAGGCGGGGTGATTCGTGGGAGCCGGTGCGGGGGCGTCGAACAACTCGGCCACCCGCAATCCAAGGGCTGCGGCGAGGTCGGCAATGCTGGCCTGGCAGCTAAAGCAGTGCATCAGCACCGCGCCCCCCTGCTCGCCGCGCCCGGTGGGCCGCCAGGTGACTGACAGCGACGGGCTGTGGTCGGTGTGCAGCGGGCAGCTTGCCATGAAGGCGTCGGTCCCACGGGGGCGGATGTGGTGACCGGCGGTCTCGAACGCCTGGTGGACGTGCTCGAATGCACCACGGGGTCGGCACGTGTGGTGTGCGGCGCTCATCGCGGGACCCCGTTGTCGATGACGGCGTGCACGACGGCGTAGGTGGCGCGGGCGTTACGGATGGTTTCGTCCAGGAACGCGGCGACGTCGCGGCCGTCGCGGCCGTCGATGAAGTCAGCGTCGTAGACGGTGTTGCTGCACAAACGATCCAGGGTGTCGGCGGCGCTTTGCAGGGATTCGATGCCGGCCGCGATGTGGGCCAGCAGTTGCCTGCGGGTTTCACCGATGCGTTCAAGATGGTCGAGTTCGCTGATGTCGTGCAGGTCGTGGTCCAGGGCGGCGAAAGTGTGCATGACAGTTGTCCTTTGGGTTGGGCCTTAAGCGGCCAGAGCCTTGATGCGGTCGGGGCGGAAACCTGACCAGTGCGCGTCCTCGGCGACCACCACGGGTGCATGCAGGTAACCGAGTGCCATCACATAGTCGCGGGCCTGGGCGTCCACGGTGATGTCGATTTTCTGGTAATGCACGCCTGCTTTATCGAGAGCGCGGAATGTGGCAGTGCATTGCACACACGCGGGTTTGGTGTACACGGTGAGTGTAGACATTGGTAGCCCCCTGGAAGTAATTCGGGATCGGTTATCGATAAATCAATATTATCGGGCCAATTTGGCTGGCGCCACATCGGTGAGAAACAAATTTGCCGAACTTTTGTCACGGCTTTCCTCGATGGATTCCACCCCGGAGTTGCCTGTTGAGTGAGCAGGCCGGTATACCTGCAGTCCGTTGACTGCCAGCATCTTTCATCCGATGCCCGCGGTCCCGGTTGGCTGTCCAGGCCCGCTGATTCCCGCGCAAAGTGGACAAACGGGGAATGCATCCGGTGATCGCGTCTCTCCCAAATAACAAATCACAATGAATCGTGACGTGGTGTCTGTACATCGACCTAATGCATACCGACTATGGTCATCCTTTCCCGTGTGACATCTATTTTATTTGCCGTGCGGCAGCACGATCCAAGACCGGCATGAGGGCGTTGTAGCGCCAGGTAAAATCGGTGGTCCTTTACGCCATTGGTTCGCTGGTTCATCTGTGGGGGTGCTGGCCATTGATATTTGATTGTGGTGGGGCCAGGACTGCGGCGCTTGACCCCACCACGGACGGGTTATTTCTGGGCGACTTCAGCAAGGTGCAGGTCGTAGACTTCGTCGGCGGTCTTGTCACCGGCGATGACCTCTTCGACGGGAGCCAGGGTGTAGCCGTTGGCAGCCAGCCATTTGAGGTAGTCGCCGCATGTCACGTGGTGTGACCAGTGGTTGATTGTCACCGGGTTGCGCCAGGAGTCTTTGAGGGTTTCGGCTTATGTATGACTGAACACTGTTCGTGCCCAAGAAGAAGTGGTGGGACACCATGCGTAAGCGACGGTCGGCCCGTT
>NZ_LKTM01000349.1 GCF_001417955.2 Mycobacterium gordonae
ATTCCGGCCTCGAGCACCCCGGCGGGGATCACGGTGGGTGGGTTCGGCCTGCCGCCGATCACGGTGCCCTCGATCTCGATTCCGGCGTCCACCACTCCGGCGGGGATCACGGTGGGTGGGTTCGGCCTGCCGCCGATCACGGTGCCGCCCATCACGATTCCGCCGTTGACGATTCCGGCCGGGATCAACCTGGGTGCTTTCGAGTTGCCCACGTTGAGCATTCCGTCGATCAATATCCCGTCGATCACCATCGCGGCCGGCACCAGCCTGGGCGCCTTCGATCTGCCCAAACTGACCATTCCCGCGATCAATGTCCCCTCGATCACCATCCCCGCCGGCATCACCCTGGGCGCCTTCGACCTGCCCCGGTTGTCCATCCCCCCGATCGCCATCCCGCCGATCACGATTCCCGCCGGCACCACCATCGGCGGATTCAACCTGCCCCCCACCACCATTCCCTCACTCAACATCGCCAGCATCACCACCGGCAGCTTCACCACACCACCTATCAACATCGCGAGCGTCAACATCAGTACGCCGTCGGTCAACATTCCGTTTGTCGCGTACCTGCCTAACAACATCCCCAACCTCCAGACAGGCGCCGCCGGCGTCTTCCCCCAGATCGGCGGGGGCGTCATCAGCAACATCGCCGGCAAGAACACCCCCAGCGCCGGCGGTCCCGGCGCCTACATCCAATTGCCGCCCTTCACAATCAATGGCCTTGGGATCCGAGTCGAGTCGTTCAGCATCAGTGGATTCAGTCTTCCCGCGTTGACGACACCCGCGATCAACATCCCGTCCATCGGCGTCGCCGGCTTTGCGCTACCCCAGATCACCACCCCGTCGATCACGACGCCGCCGATCACGATCGATCCGATTGGGGCGGCAGGGTTTACGTTGCCGCAGATCGTCACGCCCCAATTTACGACGCCGCCGATCACGATCGACCCGATCGGGGCGGCCGCGTTCACGCTGCCGCAGATCACCACCCCGCCGATCACCACACCGCCCATCACGATCGATCCCATCGGGTTGAGCAACCTCATCCTTCCGGCGATCACCACCCCGCCAATCACCACCCCGGCACTGACCATCCCTTCAATCGGACTGGGCGGGTTCCAGCTGCCCCAGATCAGCACCCCGGAACTGATCACCCCGTTGTTCACGATTCCGTCTATCGGTTTGGGTGGGTTTGAACTTCCGCAGATCAGCACCCCGGCGTTGACGACTCCGGTGTTCACCATCCCGTCGATCGGACTGGGTGGGTTTGAACTGCCGCAGATTACGACGCCGGCGTTGACGACGCCGGTGTTCACCATCCCCTCGATCGGGCTGGGGGCGTTTGCCACACCGGCGTTGACCGTGCCCAGCATCCACCTGCCCAGCAGCGTCATTGCCGAGCTGGCGTTCCCCGGCGGGCCGGGCTACTTCAACACCAGCACCGCGCCGTCCTCGGGATTCTTCAACTCCGGCGCCGGCGGCAACTCGGGCTTCGGCAACTACGGCTCAGGCTTGTCGGGGTGGTTGAACTCGAATGTGGCTGAGCTGGCCGGTAATGCCGGTGGGACGGGTGTGGTGAGTTTGGGCAGCGCGGTCTCGGGCTGGGTGCACACCGCGATGTCGCCGGAGTCGTTGAGCGCGGGGCTCAACCGGGCGTTGGCCAATGTGGGGTCCGGCAATGTCGGGGTGGGCAATCTCGGCAGTGCCAATGTGGGCACCGCGAATCTGGGCGACTTCAACCTCGGGGCCGGCAACATCGGTGCCCACAACATCGGGTTGGCCAACACAGGCAGCAACAACATCGGCTTCGGGCTCACCGGTGATCACCGCATCGGACTGGGAGACACCTACCTCACCCTCGGTCCGGCCGGTGGGGTCCAAGGGTTCGCTCTGGGTGGATTGAACTCGGGCAGCGGCAATGTCGGCTTGTTCAACTCCGGCAGCGGCAACTTGGGGCTGTTCAATTCGGGGTCGGGCAACGTCGGGATCGGCAACACCGGGGTGGGCAACGCGGGGCTGTTCAATGCCGGGTCGTGGAATTCGGGTCTGTTCGACGTAGGGCTGGGCAACACCGGAATCTTGAACACCGGCAATTTCAACACCGGCATCGCCAACCCGGGCTCGTCGAACATGGGCAGCTTCAACACCGGCAATTTCAACGCCGGCGCGTTCAACGCCGGAAACCTCAATCAAGGTCTGTTCAACACCAGTGATCTGAACTACGGAGCGTTCCACACCGGGGCGGCCCCGCGCAGTTTGCACATTGCGATCAACTCCCCGGATCTGTTGTTGCCGGCATTGGAGATCCCTGCGATCTCGGTGCCCGGGTTCGGTCTGCCGCCGATCACGGTGCCGTCGTTGACGATTCCGGCCTCGACCACGCCGGCGGGGATCACGGTGGGCGGGTTCGGTCTGCCGCCGATCACGTTGCCGTCGTTGACGATTCCGGCCTCGACCACGCCGGCGGGGATCACGGTGGGCGGGTTCGGCCTGCCGCCGATCACGGTGCCCTCGATCTCGATTCCGGCCTCGACCACGCCGGCGGGGATCACGGTGGGCGGGTTCGGTCTGCCGCCGATCACGCTGCCGCCGGTATCGATACCGGCGTTCACCACTCCCGCGGGTATCGGGGTGGGAGCGTTCAACCTGCCCACGCTCGGCATCCCGTCACTTTCCGTTCCTTCACTAACGATCGGCGCCGGCACCACGATCGGGGCGTTCGACCTGCCGCAGCTCAGCATCCCGTCGCTGACCATTCCGCGAATCACCATCCCCGCCGGAATCACTCTGGGCGCCTTCGACCTGCCCCCGTTGTCGACGCCGCCGATCTTCATCCCTCCGATCACGATCCCCGCCGGCACCACGGTGGGCGGATTCAACCTGCCTGCGCTCACCATCCCGTCGATACCGATCGGGCAAATCGGCGCCGGCTCCTTCACGACACCCAATATCAACCTCGGCACTGTCACAGTCACTTTGCCGCAGTTCAAGATAAATGATCTCGTCATATTCATTCCCAATAACCTCGTCAATTTCCAAACCACCGTCATCGGCCTCTACCCGCAGATCGGTGGGGGCGTCCAACAGAGTTCCGGAACCGGCGGACCCCCCGCCTATGCCCTTGTCGGTCCCGGCACCATCGGTGGCATCGGCGTCAATATCCCGTCCTTCAACATCAACGGGTTCAACCTCCCGGCCCTCACGACGCCGGCCATCAGCATTCCGCCCATCAGCGTCGCGGGTTTCGCCCTCCCGGAGATCACGACGCCCACGATCATGATTCCGGCCCTGACGATCGACCCGATCGGCGTTGCCGGCTTCACCCTTCCGCAGATCAGCATCCCGGAATTCACGACTCCGGCCCTCACGATCGACCCGATCGGCACCGGCGGCTTCACCCTTCCGCAGATCACCACGCCGCCGATCACGACCCCGCCGATCACCGTCGACCCCATCGGATTAGGTGGATTCACGCTTCCTCAGGTCAACATCCCGGCAACCACCTCCGCGCCGTTCACGATCCCCTCGATCGGCGTCGGCGGGTTCACCCTTCCGCAGATCAGCACGCCGCCGCTCACGACGCCGTCGTTCACGATTCCCTCGATCGGCCTCGGCAGCTTCACCCTTCCGCAGATCAGCACGCCGCCGCTCACCACGCCGTCGTTCACGATTCCCTCGATCGGCCTCGGCAGCTTCACGCTCCCGCAGATCAGCACGCCGCCGCTCACCACGCCGTCGTTCACGATTCCGTCAATCGGGTTGGGCGGCATGACAACTCCCGCGTTGACCATTCCGCGCATCCACCTGCCGAGCACCACGATCACGAGTTTCGACATCCCGATCTGGCCGTTCTGATCGGCCCGGCTCAGGTGTGCAGCGGCTGAAACGCATCCGCCGGCTGCCCCAGTGCCAGTGCCGAACTGGTGCCGATCGGCCCGTACTGATCGAACAGCGTTGCGCTCCCGGTAGCGACCCCGCCCGAGCCGTGATGACTCTGGGCGGCCAGACCTACGTACTCACCGTCCGGTAGCCGGCTCGCGGTGACGGTGTAATCGGCGTTGATGTAGCGCAATCCGCCAGTGCCCCAATGAGTCAATGAGCTGGTCACGTCACCGACGAAGGCCAGGCGGGTGAACGGCGTCAACGGATATCCCTGCACCATCGGCCGAAACAGCCTCGTCCAAGCGAACTTCCGGGAGTGCGACTGCTCCCACTCGCCGGCCGCGATACCCGGGCTGCCCTCGGCAGTGGCCCCGTAACCCCAGATGTGGAAGGGCATTTCGGGCGGGAACCCCGCATTGTCGGACGGAAGCGGTGGCATCTGCACCGAGTCTGACCACACCTCGCCCTCGGGATGCTCACCACGCCGCAGGAACAACGCGCTCGCGCGCGCGACCGTGCGTCCGTCCTGCACCAGTGCGCCGTCGACGAGTCTGATGCGCCGGCCCTCCCGCTGCACCGACGTCAGTATCCGCACCGGCTCCAGCAGAGCCGGCCGCAACAGGTCGACGGTGAGGCGGGCGGGCTGAAACTCCGGGTCAAAGCCGGACTGCTCGATCCCCCAACCCAACAGGCCGCCGACAATCTGGCCGCCCATGGCTGCGCCCCATGGTCCCCGGGTCATCGGTCCGGGCAGGTAGCAATCACCGTCGACGGTGAAAAACGCAGCAGGCTCCTGGATCGTCACCGCTACGACGATAGGACAGTGACATCCGGGCGGACGTCCGGGCGCTGGCAGAAGTCCTCACCATGAGTGGACCAAGGCCCCTGTCCCGTGGGACGCCTCCCACGCAAGCTGGATGACTATGACCACCTACACCAAGCCGCGCGTTCGAGACGCGGTCCGACACTTCAACAAGCACGTGCTCAACCCCGCCATGATGACCCTGGCGGGCCGCCGCTACTGGTACGCCTCGGTGATCAAGCACACCGGGCGGAAATCGGGGAACCATTACGCCACCCCGGTCGTCGCCGTCCCGATTCCCGACGGCTTCGTCGTGCCCCTGCCCTACGGTTCGGACGTCGACTGGCTGCGCAACGTGCGTGCCGCCGGATCCGCGACGATCAGATCCAAGGGGCAGACCTACCACGTGGTGCGGCCGCACGTCGTCGACGCGTCCACTGTCGAGCCACTGCTTCCCGCTGACCGGCGCCGGGTGTTTCATGCCTTCAACGTCGACAGCTACGCCAAATTCGCCCTGGCCTGAGGGGGGCTGTTGCCCCTACCGTGGGTAGGTAGCCGACGGTAGGTGAGGAACGCGATGCCGGAAGTAGTGGAGATTTCGCGCAGTAGCAACCCATTCGCGCGCACCGCCGTTCACCCGGACCAACACGGCGTCCCACACTACGACGGCCTGCCCGCCACCTTGCTCGACATGCTCGACGAGCAGGTCACCGCCCGGCCGGACAGCGAAGCCGTGGTCGAGCTGGGCTCAGATCGGCTGACCTACCGTGAACTCTGGGACCGCGCATCGCGCGTCGCCGGCGGTCTACGCGCCGATGGCCTGAAACAGGGCGACCGCGTCGCCCTGCGGTACCCCGCGGGAATCAACTGGGTACTGGCTTTCTGGGGCACGGTGATGGCCGGAGGCATTGCGGTCGCAGTGAACACGCGATCAGCGCAGCCGGAGGTCGACTTCGTGCTGTCCGACGCCGGGGTGCATATCGACCTTGACGCGGGCACTGCGCTGCCGGACGGTCCGCCGTACATCGCCGACCACCTCGGCCCGAAAGACGTTGCCGCGCTGTTCTATACGTCCGGCACCACCGGTCACCCCAAGGGGGTGCCCACCACACATGAAGCCTTTGTGACCAATACGGAGAACGGGATTCGGTGTCTGGACCAGCCGCGCGACATCGGTGAGGAACTGCGCACACTGATCTCGGTGCCGCTGTTTCACGTGACCGGTTGCAACACCCAGCTTTTGCCTGCCCTCCGACTCGGTGGGGCAGCGGTGATCATGCCCACGCTCAACCTCGACGAGTTGGTGGCCACCCTGACCGCCGAGCGCATCTCCGTGATGGTCACCGTCCCGGCGATCTACGCGCTGTTGCTGCGGCACAAGGACTTCGCCGCGGCCGACGTATCCGGTGTCCGCTGGGTCGGCTACGGCGGCGCGCCCATCGCACCGACGCTGGTCCAGTCCGTGAAGAAGGCGTTCCCGCAGGCCGCGGTGTCAAATGGCTACGGCATGACCGAAACCGCATCGCTGATGACCATGCTGCCCGATGCCGAGGCCATCGAACACGCCGACTCGGTCGGCTACGCGGTGCCCTCGGTGGATCTCGGCGTGATCCCGAGCGAGACCGGTCAACTCGTCGGCGAATTGGTGACCCGGGGCGCCAACATCACAGCCGGCTACTGGAACCGGCCCGAGGCCACCTCGAGCACCATCGTGGACGGCTGGCTGCATACCGGCGACGTGGTTCGCGTCGATGACGCCGGCCGGGTGCACATCATCGACCGGCTCAAAGACATCATCAACCGCGGCGGCGAGAACATCTCCAGCGTTGAGGTCGAAGCGGCATTACTGGCTGCTCCCTCTGTCGCGGACGCCTGCGTCCTTGCGGTGCCGGATGACGTCATGGGGGAAAAGGTCGGCGCGGTGCTGTTCGGGGAGCAGGTCGATGTACCCGCGGTGCTTGAACACTGCCGCGAGCAGCTCGCGGATTACAAAGTCCCGCAGTACGTCTCGGTAGTGACGACGCCGTTGCCGCGCAATGCGGGTGGGAAACTGCTCAAAGCCAAGCTCCGCGAACAGGTTCAGTGGGGTTCGGCGTTGCGCTGAACGCCGCCCTGCTTTCCGGCAAGATTCTCGCGCCGCGCGCTTGATTTTCGCGCGCTTACCACAACAAAGTGACACGCTCAATATGGCGGTGTTACGAAGCCGTGAACCCGCTTGGGGCCGCGCCAATCTGCCCGACGGGGGTGCCGATCACCCGGCCCGCCTGAAGAACAGGAGCAACGCACATGTCTTTCCTAACCGCACAGACCGAAGAATTGACCGCCGCAGCGGGCAAGCTGCAAACCATCGGCGCTCAGCAGAGCGCCCAGAACGCCGCCGCCGCTGTTCCAACGACCTCCGGCATGATTCCCGCGGCCGCAGATGAGGTTTCGGCGCTGCAGGCATCCCTGTTCGCGGCGTATGGAGCGCTGTACCAACAGGTCAGCGCGGAGGCGACGGCCATGTACGACGCGTTCGTCAATACCCTCGGACTCAGTGCTCAGAGTTATGCCGCCACCGAGTCGGCCAATTCGGCCGCCGCGGCACTACCCGCTGCGCTGACGGATTCCCCGTTGGCGGACGTGGCCAACATCGTCAACATCGGCGTCGGGAACTGGGCCTCGGCGGCGTCGAATCTGGTGGGGTTGGCCAACGGCGGCCTGTTGCTGCCTCTCGAAGAGGGCGCGGTGGAAGGCGCGGCCGATGCCGCGGGTCTGGAAGGAGCGGCGGCGGTTGGCGCCGGGGAGGCACCCGTTGCGGCAGGGCTCGCCGGATCGCCGATAGCCGCGATGTCGGCGCCGCCGGTCTGGGCCGGCCCGGCAGCCCTGGTGTCCAGTGCTACGCCGCGACCGTCGGGTTGGTCGGCTGCGGCGCCGCCGACCGTGGCGGATACGACGCTGCTGCCCGGCATGCCGGGAATCGCGTCAACGAGCCGCAGCAGCAGTGGATTCGGGGCGCCGCGCTACGGCGTCAAACCCATCGTCATAGCCCGCCCGGCGAGTATCTGAACTCCGGAAAGGATTGATAATGATCGACTTTGGCGCATTACCTCCCGAAATCAACTCCATGCGCATGTACACCGGCGCCGGTCCGGCGCCGATGATGGCGGCCGCCGCGGCGTGGAACGGACTGGCGGTCGAGCTCAGCACAACCGCGGATTCGTTCGAGTCGGTGGTCACTGCGCTCACCACCGAGCAGTGGATGGGTCCCGCTTCGCTGTCCATGGCTGCTGCGGCCCAACCCTTTCTGGCCTGGTTGTCCTATACCGCGGACGCGACGGCGCTGGCGGGCGCGCAAGCTGTCGCGTCGGCGGCGGCGTTCGAGACGGCCCATGCGATGACGGTCCCGCCGGGCGAGGTGGCCGCCAACAGAGCCCTGCTGGCGATGCTGGTGGCGACCAACGTCTTGGGGCAGAACACGCCTGCCATCGCGGCCACCGAGGCGCACTACGGCGAAATGTGGGCTCAGGATGCGCTGGCGATGTACGGGTACGCCACGTCGTCGGCGGCCTCGGGAAAGCTGAATCCGTTGGCCCCGCCGGCCCAGGCCACCAACCCCGCCGGCCCGGCCGCCCAAGCCGCGGCGGTCAGCCAGGCCGTTCAGCAATCCGGACTGAACAACCTGATCGGCGACATCCCCAACGCGGTGCGTGGCCTGGCCTCTCCGGCGGCGGCAGATGCCGCGGCTCTGGACTCGGTCACCCAGAGCATCACCGATCTGCTGGCCGTCCCGTTCGTGCAGAACACCATCAACGGTGCCGTCAACACCGCCGGATGGTTCACCACTGCCGGGATCACTACGGCGGTGTTCCTGCAGCACACCCTGAACACCCTGCCCGCAGCTGGGTCCGCCGCGGGGATCGGTTCAGCAGGCGCCGCCGCGGTAGCGAATGCGGTGACCCCGCTCGGCGCGGTAACCGCTCCGCTGCTGGGCGCCGCGTCCTCGGTCGGTGGGCTCTCGGTACCGGCAAGCTGGTCCACCGCCGCGCCTGCCGTCACCGTCGGCGCGACCGCCGCCGAGGGCAGTGGTTGGACGGTGCCCGGGGAAGCGGGGTCTGTGGCAGGTGTCCCCGGTGCGCCCGGGTTCGCGGTAGGGGGCAGAGGCGGGGGTGGTGTCGCCGGGCCGCGCTACGGGTTCAAACCGGTTGTCATGCCCAGGCACGTAGTCGTCTGATCATTGGAATTCCCTATGAGAACGATGAGTTCACTGTCAGCGGTTATGTTCACCGCGGTTTAAACTTGACCCAACAGGTTGCCGACGAGGTCTGGGAGGTCGTCGGACGCCCAATGGACTTACACCGAAACAGGATTCGCTGTTGGATTTTGGAGCCCTACCGCCCGAGGTCAACTCGGCCTGCATATACGCCGGCGCGGGTCCGGCGCCGATGTTGGCCGCCGCGGCTGCGTGGAGCGGTATTTCCGATGAATTGCGCACCGCTGCCTCTTCTTTCGACTCTGTCGTGCAACGCCTGAGTGGTGAAGCGTGGGTGGGCTACGCGTCGTTGTCGATGGTGGCCGCCGCCCGGCCCTTCGTGGACTGGCTGACCTGCACGGCGGAATCGTCGGCGCGCGCGGCAACGCAGGCCATGTCATCGGTGGCCGCTTACGAGACGGCCTTTGCCATGATGGTTCCCCCTGCCGAGGTGGCGGCCAACCGGGCTGAGCTGGCCGCGCTGACCGCAACGAACACTTTCGGGCAGAACACCCCGGCCATCGCGGTGCTCGAGGCGCGTTACAGCGAAATGTGGGCTCGTGACGCGGCCGCTATGTACGGCTATGCGGCTTCCTCCGCCGCGGCGGCACGACTGGATCCGCTGACGAGCCCGTCTGCGACCACCAGCGCGGCCGGAATCGCAAACATGCAGCAGGCAGGCCTCGTCAGCCTGATCACGCAAGGCCCCGCGGCCGTCCAGAGTCTTGCCGCCCCGGAGGCCGTGGAGGACACCGGCACGACGTTGCTCGACCTTTTCGTCGAATTCGATCAAGCCGAGCTGTGGTGGGCAGATGAGTTCGACCACAACAGGGCCACGTACTACGACTACTCCATCGGTCAGATCGGCACCAACAGTGGCGATGACGACGCCGAGGAGATCGCCGGCCCGGTCGCCAAGCGGGCAGCTATGGTGCATCCCGTACGACCCACTCCGACGGCTGCCGGATTGGGCCGCGCGCACACGGTCGGTCAGCTGTCCGTGCCGGCAAGCTGGTCCGATTCGGCACCGGTGAGGACCGCCAGGACGGTCGTGGATGGCACCTACTGGGCCGTCCCCGAGCACGACGAATCGGGCGGGGCGGTGCCGCTGGCACCGGGGATGGTCGCGACTGCCGGTGGCACCGGCGCACCGGGTCCGCGATACGGCGTCAAGCCGATCGTGATGCCCAGGCAACGCATCGTCTGAACCGGGTCGTACGCTGTGCCCTATGCGGCCACCACCGCGCGATGTCCTCATCGCAAACCGCGGCGAGATTGCCCTCCGCATCATCCGCACCGCAACCGAACTCGGCTCGCGGACCGTCGCGGTCTATGCCGAGGATGACGCCGACAGTCCGCACGTGCACGCGGCCGATGAGGCAATTGCGCTGCGGGGCAACGGCGTAGCCGCCTATCTCGACCAGTCCGCCGTTCTGGACGCCGCGAAGACGTCGGGTGTGACGCTGGTTCACCCGGGTTACGGGTTCCTCAGCGAAAACCCCGAATTTGCGCGCGCCTGCACGTCCGCGGGCTTGGTGTTCGTAGGCCCGGACGCCGAAGTCCTCGAACTGGTCGGCAACAAGTCTTTGGCCCGGGCCGCGGCGGTCGCCGCCGGTGTTCCGGTGCTGGCCGGCACCGAGGGGCCGACCAGCGTCGAGGACGTGCGCGCGTTCTTCGCCGCCCGCGACGGTGCCATCATGCTCAAGGCCCTGGCCGGTGGTGGCGGGCGCGGCATGCGCAGGGTCGATCGCCTCGACCAGATCGACGACGCCTACCGCCGGTCCGCCGCGGAAGCACAACTCGGCTTCGGTGACTCGGCACTGTTCGCCGAAGAGCTGCTGCCCGGCGCGCGGCACATCGAGGTGCAGATCGTCGCCGCATCGGCAGGACGACGAACCCGTGCCCTGGCGCTGGGCGATCGGGATTGCAGCATTCAGCGGCGTTACCAGAAGCTGGTGGAAATCGCCCCGGCCCAGCACCTTTCCGCCGACCTGCGCCGCCGCCTGCACCAGTCGGCGGCCCGGTTGTGTGCCGGGGTGGGTTTGCGCGGACTGGCCACCGTCGAATTCCTGGTCAATGGCGAAGATTTCGTCTTCCTCGAGATCAATCCGCGCATCCAGGTGGAACACACGATCACCGAGGCAGTCACCGGCATCGACCTGGTGGCCGTCCAGCTGGCCATCGCCGAAGGCGCCTCGTTCGGCGAACTGCCGCTGCCCGCCGGAATAGCAGCGGACGGAACCGAAGTCGGTGGTGAGGCGGCCGCAGCGGCAGGCATCGCGATCCAGACCCGGGTCAACATGGAAACTTTCGGGCCGGACGGCTCGGTGCTTCCCAGTGCCGGCACCCTCACCGTGTTCACCCCGCCGACCGGACCCGGCGTACGCGTCGACACCTACGGCCGGCCCGGCCTCGCGCCCAGTCCACGATTCGATTCGCTACTTGCCAAGGTGATCACCCACGTCCACGGCACGACGTTCGGCGCGGCGGTCCGCAAAGCACACACCGCCTTGAGCGAGTTCGGTATCGAGGGGATCGGAACCAACCTTCCCGTTCTGCTAGAGCTGTTGTCCGACAAAGAATTTCAGCAGGGAGCGGTGTCGACGACCTTCCTCGACGACAAGCTTCCGCAGCTGACCGCCGCGGCGGCGACCCACCGGCGTCAGCACCCGGCGCAGGTCGCGGTCGAGCTCTACCCGGGTGAGGAGGTGCTACGCGCGCAACTGGCCGGCACGGTGGTCGAGGTGGTTTCCGACGGCGCCGAGGTCGGCGCCGGCGGGCAGGTGGTGGTGCTGGAGGCGATGAAGATGCAGCACGTCCTGACCGCCCCGGATGCGCTGTGCACGGTTCGCATCCTGGTGACCCCCGGTCAGGTGGTCGGAACCGGGGACCCGCTGGTGGTGTTCACCCGGAGCGGATCCGGATCCGAAAGTGAATCAATTTCGGCCGCAGTCGATCTCGACCGTCCGCGCGAAGATCTCGACGAGGTCCGGCAACGGCACCGGATGACTCTCGACGAGGGGCGTCCGGCCGCGGTCGACAAGCGGCACAAGCTCGGTCGCCGCACGGCGCGGGAGAACATCGCCGACCTCGTCGACGCCGGCAGCTTCGTGGAGTACGGCGCGCTGGCGATCGCCGCCCAGCGCAGCAGGCGCTCCGACGAAGACTTGATCGCCAACACCCCGGCAGACGGCCTGGTCGCCGGCCTGGCCACCATCGGTGCGGATCGCTTCGGGCGGCAGGCCGCATCTGCCGTCGTCGTGTCTTATGACTACACCGTGCTGGCCGGAACACAGGGCATGCGAAACCACGCCAAGACCGACCGGATTTTCGAACTGGCGGGCCGAAAGCGTTTGCCGGTAGTCCTTTTCGCCGAGGGCGGCGGAGGGCGACCCGGGGACACGGACGTGGGGGGCATGGCGGGACTGGATGTGCCCACGTTCCGCATGCTGGCCGGGTTGTCGGGCCGAGTCCCGCTCGTATCGATCGTCTCCGGGCGGTGCTTCGCCGGCAATGCCGCGCTGGCCGGGGTCTGCGACGTGATCATCGCGACGCCGGACGCCAACATCGGAATGGGCGGCCCGGCAATGATCGAGGGCGGTGGCCTCGGCGTCTATCCACCCGAGGCGATCGGGCCGATCGACGTCCAGCGGCGCAACGGCGTCGTGAGCCTGGTGGCCCCCGACGAGGCCCACGCGGTGTCGTTGGCCAAGCGTTATCTCGGCTATTTCCAAGGCGCCGTGACGGACTGGGAAGCACCCGATCCACGTCTGGCCCGGCATGTGGTGCCGCAGAATCGGCTGCGCGCCTACGACGTACACCGGGCGATCGAAAGCGTCGTGGATGTCGATTCGGTGCTGGAACTGCGTCCCGATTACGGAGTCGGCGTCGTGACCGCGCTGGTCCGGGTCGAGGGTGTGGCCTACGGCCTGATCGCCAACAGCAGTCACCACCTCGGCGGTGCGATCGACGCGGAAGCGGCCGACAAGGTCGGCGACTTCCTGACCTTATGCGAGTCCTTTCGGATGCCGGTGATATCGCTGTGCGACACCCCCGGATTCATGGTGGGACCGGAGGCCGAGAAGGATGCGGCGGTGCGGCGTTTCGGCCGGATGTTCATTCTGGGGGCGCAACTGACGGTGCCGTTCGGAATGATCATTCTGCGCAAGGGATACGGCCTGGGCGCGATGGCCATGGCCGGTGGATCGTTCCGCGCACCGCAATTCACCGTCGCGTGGCCCACTGGGGAGATCGGCGGCATGGGCTTGGAAGGCGCTGTGCGCCTTGGCTTCAGCAAGGAACTCGCCGCGGCCCCGGACGAAATCCAGCGACAGGCCTTGTTCGACAAACTTGTCGCGGCTGCCTACCAGCACGGCAAGGCGCTACGCGCCGGCACCACCTTCGAGCTGGACGACGTGATAGATCCCGCCGACTCCCGGGCCTGGATCACCAGGCTCCGAGATCGCTGACGCGGGCAAATGTCAGGCGTGGCCGGAACCGCAACCGACGCCGGGGAGGCAGCCCTCGCCGCCGGGAACGCCGCCCGGTCCCCAGAACTGACCGCCGTTGCCGCAGCCGACGCCGGGGATGCAGCCCTGTCCGCCCGGACCGCCGTTCGGCCCCTGGTCGGTGCCGCCGGAGCCGCAGTTGCCGTTCGGGTCGCAGCCACCGCCGCCCGGGTCGAGGGGGATGAAGTGGGTGATTCCGGTGCTGGTAGTGCTCGGCCCGGCCGCGACAACGTCGGCCGCGGCCATCGGCGCCGCGGCGATCGCTGTAGCGACAGCCCCGGCCACCACCAGTGGTTTGAGGAGGTTGATTTTCGCTAACATTCCAGTCGCATACCACGTGTGCCCATATTCAAACCTGGCACCAGGCGGGTTCATTCTTTTCACGCGAACAGAAGGCGTAACACATGACCTCTTTGGATTTGACCGGCCGCACCGCCATCGTCACCGGCGCTTCGCGGGGCATCGGATTGGCGATTTCCCAGAAGCTTTCCGATGCCGGTGCCAACGTGGTGCTGACCGCCCGTAAGCAGGAAGCAGCCGATGCGGCCGCCGCGCAGGTGGGCGATCGGGCGCTCGGCGTAGGCGCGCACGCCGTCGACGAGGACGCCGCGCGGCGCTGCGTCGATCTCACTCTCGAGCGGTTCGGCCGGGTGGACATTCTGATCAACAACGCCGGCACGAACCCGGCCTACGGTCCACTGATCGACCAGGACCACGCCCGTTTCAACAAGATCTTCGACGTCAATCTCTGGGCGCCGCTGCTGTGGACGTCGCTGGTGGTCAAGTCGGGGATGGGGGAGCATGGTGGCGCCATCGTCAACACCGCCTCGATCGGTGGCATGCACCAGTCCCCGGCCATGGGCCTGTACAACGCCACGAAAGCCGCGCTGATTCACGTCACCAAGCAACTGGCACTGGAACTTTCGCCGCGCATCCGGGTCAACGCGATCGCTCCTGGCGTGGTACGCACCAAGCTGGCCGAAGCCCTGTGGAAGGACCACGAGGACCCGCTGGCCTCATCGATCGCGCTGGGCCGGATCGGTGAGCCCGACGATGTGGCCGCCGCGGTCGCGTTCCTGGTCTCCGACGCGGCCAGCTGGATCACCGGCGAAACGCTGGTGATCGACGGCGGCCTGCTGCTGGGCGCGGCGCAAGGTTTCCAGTCCGGCGGCGGGCGGTGACTACCGAAGCCGAAGTGGACGTGCTGGTCCGGGCCTTGCTGGACCAGCACGACCCGGCCACCACCGCGCCACGGGACTTCCTGGGAGCCCAGTACGACGCGGGCCTCGCGTGGGTGCATCTACCGGTCGGATTCGGGGGCCTGGGGCTGCCGCGGACCGCGCAGGAACGCGTGCACACGCAGCTGGCCGCCGCGGGTGCGCCCATCGGCGGCACCGAGAAGAACTACATCGGCATGGGCATGGCAGCGCCGACGATAGCGGCCTACGGGACCGACGAGCAGAAACGAAAGTTCCTGCGTCCGTTGTTCACTGGCGAACAGATCTACTGCCAGTTGTTCAGCGAACCGGGCGCCGGGTCCGACCTGGCCGCGGCGGCCACCCGCGCCGTGCGCGACGGGGACGACTGGATCGTCAACGGGCAGAAGGTGTGGACGTCGCAGGCCCAGCACGCGCAGATGGCGATCCTGGTCGCACGCACAAACCCCGACGTCCCCAAACACGCCGGCTTGACCTATTTTCTGTGCGACATGACTCAACCGGGCGTCGAAGTACGGCCACTGCGTCAGATCACCGGTGAAGCGGAGTTCAACGAGGTCTTCCTGACCGACGTCCGGATACCCGACGCCAACCGGCTCGGACCCGAAGGCGGCGGCTGGCGGGTTGCCACCACAACGCTCAACAACGAGCGGGTCGCGATCGGTTCGCGCGCCGGCACCCCGCGCGAGAGCGGCCACATCGGGAAGGTCGCCAAGGCCTGGCGAAGTGATGCGGCACTGCGTAATCCCGCCATGCACGACGAATTGATGCGCCTGTGGGTCGACGCGGAGGTCCTTCGCCTCACCGGCGAGCGGCTGCGCCAGCAGGCCGCGAGCGGTCAGCCCGGGCCGGAGGGCGCCGGCATGAAGATCGCGTTTGCCCGTATCGCGCAAGCGATTTCGGGCTTTGAGATCGAGCTGCACGGTGAGGCGGGGCTGAGCTATGACGACTGGACCATGCGCCGGCCGGACGTTGTCGACCTGACCGGCCGCGAGCCCGGGTACCGCTACCTACGGGCCAGGGGCAACTCGATAGAGGGCGGTACCTCGGAGATTCTGCGTAACACCGTCTCCGAGCGGGTGCTGGGCCTGCCCGGTGAGCACCGGGTGGACAAGGCCGTCGCATGGAAGGACCTGCCCCGATGAGCGACCTGCTGTACTCCGACACCGAGGACGCGCTGCGCGACAGTGTTCGGCAGTTGTTCGCCGACCGGTGCCCCCCGGAGGCGGTGACGAGATGTTATGACGCACCGCCACAAGACTTTTCCGGTGTCTGGCGCACGCTCGCCGCAGAACTGGGCGTCGCGGGCCTGTTGGTCCCGGAGTCGCTCGGCGGAGCCGGGGCAGGTGCCCGCGAGGCTGCGGTGGTGATGGAGGAGATCGGCCGAGCCGTTGCGCCCGTGCCGTTTTTGTCCAGCGCTGTGCTCGCCACCGTCGCCCTGCTGCGAGCGGGTGACACCGAAGCCGTGGCGGAGTTGGCCTCCGGGCAGATCACGGCGGCGCTGGTGGTGCCGCTGTCGACAGCGCCCTGGGATGAGGTTGTCGGGTTGGACGTCGGCGCCGACGGCCTGAGCGGACAGGTCACCAGCGTGGCGGGCGCCGCGGAAGCCGACGTGCTGGTGGTACCGGTCGCCGGCGCCACCGGGCTCGAGCTCCATACCGTTTCGCGTGCGGACAACGGTGTCGAGGTCTCGCCCAAGCTTGCTCTGGACATGACGAGACCGCTTGCGGACGTGCACTTTTCGGGTGCCGTTTCGACTGCGGTCGGTGCGGGCGCGGAGGCGGTGGCGGCTGCGCTGCACACCGGCGCGGCGTTACTGGCCTCTGAACAACTCGGGCTGGCGCAGTGGTGTTTCGACACCACCCTGGCCTACGCCAAGGAGCGCAAGCAGTTCGGCCGCGCAATCGGTTCCTACCAGGCGATCAAGCATCGGTTGTCCGACCTGTGGTTCGAGGTCAGCTCGGCCACGTCAGCGGCCCGCTATGCGGCCGACGCAAGCGCCCGCGGTGATGACGACGCGGCGATCGCGGCGTCCCTGGCGCAGGCCTACTGCAGTGGCGTGGCGGTGCATGCCGCGGAGGAGTGTGTTCAGCTGCACGGTGGCATCGGGATGACCTGGGAGTATCCCGCGCACCTGTTTCTCAAGCGGGCCAAGAGCGACCAGCTGGCGTTCGGCACCGCGTATCGGCACCGGTCCCGCCTCGGGGAACTCGTCGACCTGCCGGTCACCTAGTGGCGCGAGCAGACGCGAACTCGCACCAAATCGTCAATTTTTGTGCGAGTTCGCGTCTGCTCGCGGGGGCCTAGGCGAGGGCTTCGGCGAAGGTTTCCGTCATTGCCGCCCAGTGCCGCTCGTCGGCGGCGGGGTCGTAGGGCGGGTTGTCCGGGACCGCGAAACCGTGGCCGGCCCGATACCACTCGATGGTGTGCCGCACACCCGCTGCCGTGAGCGCCTTTTCGAGTTGCTCGGCGTGATCGGCTGTGAACGACGGATCCTTTTCGGCCCCGCCGACGTACACGAGGGCGTCCATCTTGTCGGCCAACAGATGCGGGCTGTCCGTGTTGTCGCTCACCAGGCCGCCACCGTGAAACGATGCCGCTGCGGCGACGCGTTCCGGAACGCGGCCGGCCAGCAGCACCGAAATCCGTCCGCCCATGCAGTAGCCGCACACTCCGAAGCGCTCACCGCGGACCTCGGGGCGTCCGGCCAGATAGTCGAACAAGGCGGTCGCGTCCCGGGTGATCCGGTCCGGAGTCACGGTGCCGAGCATGAACATGATGCGGGCGCGTTCCTGCGGGTTGCTAAACGCCGTGGTCATGTCGAACGGCGCCCAGTCGCCCTCGCGGTAGTACACGTCGGGCAGCAGCACGGCGTAGCCGAATCCCGCCAGCTTGGCCGCCATCTGGTCGAAGGTGTCGCGGACCCCGCCGGCGTCGGGGAACATAACCACGCCAGGCCAGGGTCCGGTGCCATCGGGGGTGAACAGGCTGACGGGGCAGCTGCCGTCGGCTGTAGTGACACTGTCTGTGATCTTCGGCATGATTTCCGTTCTACTCCGCGGCGTACGGGGTGAGTCCGTCGGCACCGCCGCGGCGACCCGCCGCGCCCGGCTTCGCCGTGCGTGCGATCGCCGCGGTGTTGATGGCGGCGACCCGCCGCGCCCGGCTTCGCCGTGCGTGCGATCGCCGCTAAGCTAGCCCCGTGCCGATCGCGACGCCGTACGAAGACCTACTGCGTCAGGTGCTCGAAACGGGCACGGCCAAATCCGACCGCACCGGCACCGGCACCCGAAGCCTGTTCGGCCGCCAGATCCGCTACGACCTGTCGGCCGGGTTTCCGCTGCTGACCACCAAGAAGGTGCATCTGAAGTCGGTCGTTTACGAATTGCTGTGGTTTTTGCGCGGCGACTCCAACGTCAGCTGGCTACAGGAGCACGGCGTCACCATCTGGGACGAATGGGCAAGCGAGACAGGGGATCTCGGACCTGTCTACGGCGTACAGTGGCGGTCGTGGCCCACCCCGACCGGTGAGCACATCGACCAGATCAGCGCCGCACTGCATTTGCTGCGCACCGACCCGGACTCCCGGCGCATCATCGTCTCGGCCTGGAACGTCGGTGAAATACCGCAGATGGCGCTGCCGCCGTGTCACGCGTTCTTCCAGTTCTACGTCGCCGACGGCCGCCTGAGCTGCCAGTTGTACCAGCGCAGCGCCGACCTTTTCCTCGGGGTTCCGTTCAACATCGCCAGCTACGCACTGCTCACGCACATGATGGCCGCCCAGTCCGGCCTGGACGTCGGCGAGTTCGTCTGGACCGGCGGTGACTGCCACATCTACGACAACCACGTCGAACAGGTCGCGCTGCAACTTACCCGCGATCCCCGTCCCTACCCGGAACTGGTTCTCGCGCAAAGGGATTCAATCTTCGACTACCGGTACGAGGACGTCGTCGTCCAGCACTACGACCCGCATCCGGCGATCAAGGCGCCCGTAGCTGTATGACAGGCAGAAACGACCTGGGCCTGGTGTGGGCTCAGTCGACGTCCGGCGTCATCGGGCGCGGCGGCGACATACCCTGGCGGGTGCCGGAGGATCTGGCCCATTTCAAGAAGATCACCATGGGGCACACGGTGGTGATGGGCCGCCGCACCTGGGAATCGTTGCCCGCGCAATTCAGGCCGCTGCCCGGCCGGCGAAACATCGTGCTGAGCCAGAGCGGCTTCACGGCCGACGGCGCTGAGGTGCTCGACACACTCGAGAAAGCAATCCACGACCCGGAAACCTGGGTGATCGGTGGCGCCCAGATCTACGCGCTGGCGTTACCGCAGGCCAGCAGGTGCGAAGTCACCGAAGTCGATATCGACCTGCCGCGCGACGACGAGGATGCGCTGGCGCCGGTGCTCGACGAGACGTGGCATGGTGAAACAGGGGAGTGGCAAGTCAGCCGCGCGGGGTTGCGTTACCGGTTTCACAGCTACTTCCGCTCGTGAGCGCCCACCAATTGGCCTGACATACCCGGCTTGGGGGCGGTCTCATCGGGTATCAAGCATGTCCAGAAGGGGGAATTTGACAGTGGTAACCGAACCGGTGAAGACGTTTTCTCGGAAGTTCTTCGGCTACGACCCGGCCACGGTAGACGCGCACATTGAAGTGCTGGGCACCAAGCAGCGGCTGCTTCGCGACGATGTGGAGAGCCTGCGGGCCCGGCTGCGGGACTCCGGTGACGAGGTGGCCTCGCTGCGCAAGGAAGTGGCCCAGCTCACCGAGACCTCACCCTCACCGCACGCGATGCAACAGCGGATGGCCAAGATGCTGCAACGCGCGGTCGAGGAGGTGTCCCAGATGCAGGCCGAGGCGCGCGCTGAGGCGCAGGAGCTGATCACGTCGGCCGGAGCCGATATTGAAGCCGAGCAGCAGAAGTCGAAAGAGCAGCTGGCGGAGATGACCGAGCGGTTGAAAGCCCTGCAGGACGAGTACGACGAAACCAGGGCAAAGCAGGAGTCCGAGCTCTCGAACATGCGCGCGGCCACCCAGTCGGGAATCGACGAGGCCTGGCGGGAAGCGCAGCAGGAGCGTGACCAGCTTCTCGCCGACGCAAGGCAGGAGGCAGACCACTACCGCGAGCAGGCCCGCCGTGCGGTGGACGAGGCGACTCAGCAACGAATCAATGTGCTGGAGCAGCTGATGAGCGTCTACCGCGACCTCGAACCGGTGCCGGCAGCGCTCGAGTCGGCACACGCAGAACTCAACCAGACGGCCACCAACGGGACGGCGGACCGCAAAGTCAGGACCGCATAACCCGCGCCGGTCCCGCCCCTGACCTGCGCGGCCCGGTATTCTCGGCGCCGTGTCGGTCGTCCGGAAAGCGAGGCTGACCGCCGCACAGGCCCGGCGGATCGCCGTTGCGGCGCAAGGATTTAACGATCCCCGTCCCGGAGCCGGCGTCACCCGTGCGCACTTGCGGCGGCTGATATCGCGCATCCAGGTGCTGCAGCTGGATTCCGTGTCGGTGGCCGTGCGCGCGCATTACGCCCCGATGTTCAGCCGGCTGGGCCCTTACGACCGCGACATCGTCGACCGCGCCGCCTGGGGTCCGGCGAACGCACGTCTGCTGGCGGAGTACTGGGTGCACGAAGCCGCGCTCATGGCCGTCGATGACTGGCCACTGCTGCGTTGGCGGATGCGCCAGTACCGGCACGGCCGCTGGGGCACCCACATCGTCAAGGCCAATCCCCGGTTGGCCGACGACATCGTCGCCGCTGTCGCCGAACTGGGACCCAGTACCGCCGGCCAGATCGAGGCACATCTGGAAGCCGCGCCCCGTCAGACCAAAGGCGCTTGGTGGAACCGCAGTGACACGAAATGGGTGTGCGAGGCGCTGTTCGCCGCCGGGGTGCTCACCACGGCAACGCGGGTGGGCTTCGCGAGACACTACGACCTGACCGAGCGGGTGCTTCCCGCCGAGGTGCTGAGCCGGCAGGTCGATGACGACGAAGCCATTCGGGAACTCACCCTGCGCGCCGCCACCGCGCTGGGGCTGGCCACCGAGCCCGACATCCGCGACTATTTCCGGCTTTCCGCGCAACAGGTCAAACCGGCTGTCGCGGAGTTGGTTTCAGCCGGCGAGATCGAACGGGTCGAGGTCGACGGCTGGTCGGCGCCCGCCTACCTGCGGGCCGGGCAGACCGTGCCCCGCCGCGATCGCGGCACGGCGTTGCTCTGTCCGTTCGACCCGCTGATCTTCTTCCGTCCTCGGGTGGAGCGGATCTTCAACTTCCACTACCGCATCGAGATCTACACGCCCGCGGCCAAGAGGCAGTACGGCTACTACGTGTGGCCATTTCTGCTCAACGGTGAACTGGTGGCGCGGGTGGACCTCAAGGCCGACCGGGGCACCGACACGCTGCAGGTGCTGGGCGCCTTCGGTGAGCCCGACGCGGCGCGCGCCAGCGACCCCGCGGCCCTGGCCGGTGAGTTACGTTCGATGGCAACGTGGTTGGGCCTCAGCGGGGTCAGCGTGTCGAGCCGGGGCGACCTGGCCTCCGCGTTGCGCGCGGCCGTCAGGCAGGCCGGTTGATGGACCAGGACCTCAAGGACACCCTGTGGAAGGCCGCCAACAAGTTACGCGGCTCCCTGCCGGCCGGCCAGTACAAGGACGTGGTCCTCGGGCTGGTGTTTCTACGGTTCCTTTCCGCGGACCACTGGAAATCGTTGGCGGCCAATGTGGATTCGCCTCACATCGGCCAACTCGTCGATCAGGTGATGGACGCGGTCATGACCTACGGCCCGGCGCTTGCCGACACGCTCCCACGCCACTATCACCGCGTCGACCAGCGGCGCCTCGGCGAACTCATCGACCTCCTCGATAAAGCCAAATGCAGCAACGGGTCTCGGGCCCGTGACTTGATGGGCGAGGTGTATGAGTATTTCCTCGGCGGGTTCGCGCGCGCCGAAGGACGGCGAGGTGGAGAATTCTTTACTCCGCCCAGCCTGGTCCGGGTCATCGTCGAGGTGCTGCAACCCGAGCGCGGGCGAGTTTATGACCCCTGCTGTGGCTCGGGTGGAATGTTCGTGCAGACAGAGCAATTCATTGCCGACCACGACGGTGAACTTGCCGACATCACGATCTACGGACAGGAGAGCGTAGAGGAGACCTGGCGGCTGGCCAGGATGAACCTGGCTGTGCACGGCATCGACGGCACCGGCCTGGCGCGGGGTGACACGTTCGTCTGTGATCAGCACCCCGGCGTGCAGATGGACTACGTGATGGCCAATCCGCCTTTCAACATCAAGGATTGGGCCCGCGACGAGCGCGATCCACGCTGGTGTTTCGGTGTTCCGCCGGCTGCGAACGCGAATTTCGCCTGGATTCAGCACATCCTGTTCAAGTTGGCACCAACGGGCCGGGCCGCGGTGGTGATGACGAATGGCTCGATGTCGTCGAATTCCGCCGGGGAAGGCGAGATACGCGCCCGGATAGTCGACGCGGACCTGGTGTCTTGCATGGTGGCACTACCCGCCCAGCTGTTCCGCAACACCGGAATACCGGTGTGCCTGTGGTTCTTCGACAAGGCGAAGGGCCAGCGCGCCGGCCAAGTGTTGTTCATCGATGCGCGCGAGCTCGGATACCTGGTCGACCGCGCCGACCGTGCGCTGACGGATGACGATGTCTCCCGGATAGCGCGGACGTACCGTAGCTGGATCGCTAAAGATGCTGACTATCAGGATGTTTCAGGTTTCTGCGCGTCGGTCACGCTGGACCAGATCAGGTCTGCCGGATACGCACTCACTCCCGGACGTTTCGTCGGCGCCGCCCATGAGCCCAGCGGTGATGAGCCGGTCGAGGACAAGATCGCGCGCCTGACCGCAGATCTGCTGTCGGCACTCGACGAATCCGATCGGCGGGACATTGTGCTCCGCGACCAATTGGGACGCGTGCGACCGACATGAGAATCGGAGACCACCTCGACTTCCGGAGCGGACGCAGCGCGCCGCAACGGCTGGCGCAGGGCCGGTTTGCCGTATACGGCTCCAATGGACCGATCGGTTACGCGGCCGAGCGCAACGCCACCGGCCCGGTGATCGTGATCGGCCGCGTCGGAACGTACTGCGGCACCGTCCGCTATTGCGACACCGACGTCTGGGTCACCGACAATGCTTTGGCCTGCCGGGCCAAGGACGTCGAGGAGACGCGATACTGGTACTACGCGTTGCGCGCCTGCGGTCTCAACGATCACCGGTCCGGGACTGGGCAGCCGCTGCTCAATCAGCGGATACTGCATGACATCTCGGTCCCAGACGTCTCCGCGCGCGACCGGCGGCAGATCGGGGCGCTGCTCGGGGCGGTCGACGACAAGATCGTCGCCAACCAGCGCGTGATACGGGCCGCCGAGGACCTCATGGTCGGTATGACGCAATCGGCCGGTGCCCGAGTGCCTCTGGCGACTTTGGCGACTCGCTCGTCCGCCTTCCTGGACCCACGGCACTTTCCCGACCGGGTGGCGCACTTCAGTCTGCCCGCATTCGACAACGGTGCGAGTCCGAAGGTGGTGCGGGGAGGTTCGGTGAAGAGCGGAAAATTTCTGCTGCCGGGTCCCTGCGTCCTGGTCGCCAAACTCAATCCGCGCATTCCCCGGATATGGAACGTGGTGGATCTGCCTGCGCAGCCGGCGTTGGCCAGTAGCGAGTTCGTGGTCCTCACACCGGCCGGCATCGATACGTCGATGCTCTGGGCGGCGCTGCGCCAGCCCGAGGTGTCGACGGCACTGCAGCGACGCGTGGTCGGGACGTCGGGCAGCCACCAGCGAGTCCATTACCGCGACCTGCTCGAGGTGCGGGTTCGCGACGTCCGGCAACTGGCTCCCCACCAGGCTCAGACCATCACGAAGCTGGGGGCGCTGTGCCAGACCCGCCGCGCCGAGATCACGCGGTTGTCGAGCTATCGCGATGAACTGTTGCCGCTGTTGATCTCCGGAGAGGTACACATCGCGGACACCGCGCCGGCCAGACCCTGAGTGCCCGGGCCGGCCCTGATTGCCCGCCTCCTCCTCACGCCGTTGCACGGCGCGCATCGTCACCGGGCTGGCCCAGATTGCCCGCCTCCTCCTCGCGCCGTTGCACGGTGCGCATCGTCACCGGGCTACGCTGAGCGCCGTGGCCCGGACCGCGCCGTTACGCGTGCAACTGATCGCCAAGACCGACTTCCTGCCGCCGCCGGATGTGCCGTGGACCACCGACGCCGACGGGGGCTCCGCGTTGGTCGAGTTCGCCGGCCGCGCCTGCTACCAGAGCTGGTCCAAGCCCAATCCGCGGACCGCGACCAACGCCGGCTACATCAGGCACATCATCGATGTCGGGCATTTCTCGGTGCTCGAGCACGCCAGCGTGTCGTTCTACATCACCGGCATCTCCCGGTCGTGCACCCACGAGCTGATCCGGCACCGGCACTTTTCCTACTCGCAGCTCTCGCAGCGGTATGTGCCCGAAAACGACTCACAGGTCGTGCTGCCGCCCGGCATCGAGGACGACCCCGAGCTGCGCGGCATCCTCACCGCCGCCGCGGACGCCAGCCGCGCCACCTACATCGAGCTGCTGGCCAAGCTGGAGGCGAAGTTCGCCGACCAGCCCAACGCGGTTCTGCGTCGTAAACAGGCTCGCCAGGCCGCGCGCGCGGTGCTGCCGAACGCCACCGAAACCCGCATCGTCGTCACCGGCAACTACCGGGCGTGGCGGCACTTCATCGCGATGCGGGCCAGCGAGCACGCCGACATCGAGATCCGGCGCCTGGCCATCGCCTGCCTGCGTCAGCTCGTCGCCGTGGCCCCCGCGGTATTCGCCGACTTCGAAGTGACCACGCTGGCCGACGGCAGCGAGGTCGCTACCAGCCCGTTAGCTACCGAAGCCTGAGCTGCGCGGCGGTGCTTAAAGGCTTGCCGGAGCCAGGTAACCTTGAGAACCGTGAGCACCGTCGGATTCGATGCGCCAGCGCGCCTGGGAACCCTCCTGACCGCGATGGTGACACCGTTTGACGCCGACGGCGCCCTGGACACCGCCGCCGCGGCCCGGGTGGCCACCCACCTGGTGGACGAGGGGTGCGACGGTCTGGTCGTTTCGGGCACCACGGGTGAGTCGCCGACCACCACCGACGACGAGAAGCGCGAGCTGCTCCGGGTCGTCCTGGAGGCGGTGGGGGACCGGGCGCGGATCATCGCCGGCGCCGGCACCTACGACACCGCACACAGCATCAAACTGGCCAAGTCCGCCGCCGCCGAGGGCGCCCACGGCCTGCTGGTGGTCACGCCGTACTACTCACGGCCCCCGCAGAGCGGGCTGATCGCGCACTTCACCGCCGTCGCCGACGCGACCGACCTGCCGGTGCTGCTCTACGACATCCCGCCCCGGTCGGTGGTGCCGATCGAATTCGACACCCTGCGTGTGCTGTCGGGGCATCCCAACATCGTCGGCGTCAAGGACGCGAAAGCCGATCTGCACGGCGCGGGACAGATCATCGCCGAGACCGGCCTGGCCTACTACTCCGGCGACGACGCACTGAACCTGCCCTGGCTCGCCATGGGCGCGACCGGATTCATCAGCGTGATCTCCCATCTGGCGGCCGGCCAGCTGCGCGAGTTGTTGTCCGCCTTCAACTCCGGTGATGTGGCAACCGCCCGCAAGATCAACCACTCAGTGGGGCCGCTGTGCAACGCGATGAGCCGCCTGGGCGGCGTGACGTTGTCCAAGGCGGGCCTGCGACTGCAGGGCATTGACGCCGGCGACCCGCGCCTGCCGCAGGTCCCGGCCACACCGGAGCAACTCGACGCACTGGCCGCGGACATGCGCGCGGCCTCCGTTCTACGGTGATCTGACGTTGTACGAGGAGCTCGCCCCACCAGGTCCACTGACGGCGGGCGGGCTGCGGGTCACTGCGCTGGGTGGCATCAGCGAAATCGGCCGCAACATGACGGTTTTCGAGCATCTGGGCCGGCTGCTGATCATCGACTGCGGCGTGATGTTCCCCACCCACGACGAACCCGGGGTCGACCTGATCCTGCCCGACCTGCGTCACATCGAGGACCGGCTGGACGACATCGAGGCGTTGGTTCTCACCCACGCCCACGAGGACCACATCGGCGCCATTCCGTTCCTGCTCCGGCTGCGGCCCGACATCCCGGTCGTCGGCTCGAAGTTCACCCTCGCGCTGGTCGCCGCCAAATGCCGCGAGCACCGCATCAAGCCGGTGTTCGTCCAGGTCAAGGAGGGGCAGAGCAGCCGGCACGGGGTGTTCGAATGCGAGTACTTCGCCGTGAACCACTCCATTCCCGACGCGCTGGCCATCGCCGTCTACACCGGTGCCGGCACCGTCCTGCACACCGGTGACATCAAGCTCGACCAACTGCCGCTCGACGGCCGTCCCACGGACCTGCCCGGCATGTCACGCCTCGGCGACGCCGGTGTGGACCTGTTCCTGTGCGACTCCACCAACGCCGAACACCCCGGAGTGGGCCCGTCGGAAAGCGAGATAGGCCCGACGCTGCACCGGCTGATCCGCGGCGCGGACGGGCGGGTCATTGTGGCGTGTTTCGCCTCCAACGTCGACCGCGTCCAGCAGATCATCGACGCCGCAGTGGCTTTGGGCCGGCGGGTGTCGTTTGTCGGGCGGTCGATGGTGCGCAACATGGGTATCGCCCGCGAGCTGGGCTTCCTGCGGGTGGCCGACTCCGACCTGATCGACATCGCCGCGGCCGAGGAGATGCCCGCTGACCGGGTTGTGCTGGTCACCACCGGAACTCAGGGCGAGCCGATGGCGGCGTTGTCGCGGATGTCACGAGGCGAACACCGCAGCATCACCCTGACCGACGGTGACCTCATCGTGTTGTCCTCATCGCTGATCCCCGGCAACGAGGAAGCTGTGTACGGCGTGATCGACGCGCTGGCCAAGATCGGCGCCCGCGTCGTCACCAATGCCCAAGCGCGGGTACATGTCTCAGGCCACGCTTATGCCGGTGAGTTGCTGTTCCTCTACAACGGAGTGCGTCCGCGCCACGTCATGCCGGTGCACGGCACCTGGCGGCACCTGCGGGCCAACGCCAAACTGGCCGTCAGCACCGGCGTGCCGGAGGATGCGATCATGTTGGCCGAGAACGGCGTCAGCGTCGATCTGGTGGCCGGCAAGGCCAGCATCGCCGGGGCGGTACCGGTCGGCAAGATGTTCGTCGACGGACTGATCACCGGTGACGTCGGCGAGATCACCTTGGGCGAGCGGCTCATTCTGTCCTCGGGCTTCGTCGCCGTCACCGTGGTGGTGCACCGGGGCACCGGCAAGCCGGTGGCGACGCCGCACCTGAGCTCCCGGGGTTTCTCCGAGGACCCCAAGGCGCTGGAACCGGTGGTGCGCAAGGTCGAGGCGGAATTGGAATCGTTGGCCGCCAACAACGTCACCGATCCGATCCGGATCGCTCAGAGTGTGCGTCGCACGGTCGGCAAATGGGTGGGCGAGACATTCCGCCGGCAGCCGATGATCGTGCCGACGGTTCTTGAGGTCTAAAACCCCTCCCGCGAGTGGGGATTTCACGACACGACCCGCCGGGCGGGCGTCGTGGGTTTCACGGTCGGCACAAGAAGATCTAGACCTTCTCGGCTAGAGCCGACCACTCGATCTGGGACGCCGGGAGTCTGCGGCCGGTGGGTATGACGTAACGCTCGACGAGTTCGTCGGGTCCCAACTGCTCCACCAACCGCCAACCGTAGCCGGCCAGAAAGCCTTCCACCTCTTCGGGAAGCAGGCCGAAGTGCCACAGCTGACGGCGCCCCCGAACCGACCGGTACAACGTGCGGGAGCCATACCGATTCGTGCCGTCGATGAAGTCGCGCCGGACGTAGGTGAACACCATGCGACTGCCCGGCGCCGCCGGCCGTAGGCCATCCAGCGTGGCGCGCACGGCGTCCTCGGTGAGGTACTGGGTGACTCCCTCCCAGATGAAGAACGTCCGGTAGTCGATGTGATACCCGTGCTCAGCCAGTGCCGTCAACAGGTCGTCATGCTCAAAATCCAGTGCCACCAGACGAACCGAGAGCGGCAGTTCGCCCAGCACCTTGCGGACCGTCCTGGCCTTGCGGGCGATGTTGACCGGCAGGTCCACCTCGAAGACCGGTTTGCGGATCCGGCGGGTCAACCGGTAGGCGCGGGTGTCCAGGCCCGCGCCAAGAATCACCACAGCGTCGACCTCGTCAAGGGCTTCGGCGAGCTTGTCGCCGATAAACCGTTTGCGGCAGACCAGATTCGCCCACAAGCCGGGACCGGTCCGCTCCGACGCGCTGATGAACACCCGGCGGAACAGCGATGGCGCAGTGGCGGCGACGAGCAGGCGCAGCGGCGCGGGCAGAAAAAGCCCTGCAAGATCGTCGTCCACCAGCCGGCGGTCGGCCGGTTCGTGCTGTTCGATCGCGGACAGCAGCATCGGTCCGAACGCGGTTCCGGCAGCGGGGTTTCGGGCCACGAGCTACCGCTTGTTCACCGAACCCGCGTCGACCGGCAACGTGACGCCGGTGATGTAGCGGGCCTGGTCGGACACCAGCCACGCCACGGCATTGGCGATGTCCTCGGCGTGCAGGATCTGCACCGGCAGGGCATTGCTCATGCCGGGCGCGCGGCCGGACTTGCTGACCAGGTCGGTCAGCCACTGGCGGATGAACTCGTTGTTGATCATCGGCGTGTCGACGCCGGAGGGGTGCACGGAGTTCACGCGGATATTGTGCGGCGCAAGCAAATTGGCGTACAGACGCATCAAGCCGACCAGTCCGTGCTTGGCGGCGGTGTAGCCGATCGACCCGGCGTCGGCACTCCCGACACCGGCCAGGCCCGCAGCCGAACTGATCAGCACGATCGATCCGCCCTCACCCTGCTCGATCAAGGTCGGCGTCGATACGTCGACGGTGTGGTACGCACCGGTGAGGTTGACGTCGATGACGTCGCGCCAGCCGTCAGCCGATTGCATGGGGGCGATCCCGGCATTGGCGATCACGATGTCGAGCCGGCCGAATTCGTCGAGGCCCGCCCGCAAAGCGGCGGCCAGCGAGTCACGGTCCCGGACGTCGCCCTGCCGTGCCACGATGCGCCCTCCGGCGTCCTCCACGAGCTTGACGGTCTGCGCTAAGTCCTCGGCGGTGCCCAGCGGGTAGGGCACGCTGTCGATCCGGCCGCACAGGTCCACGGCGATCACGTTCGCGCCGTCGCCGGCCAGCCGGACCGCGTAGGCGCGCCCCTGACCGCGTGCGGCGCCGGTGATGAAGGCCGTCTTGCCTTCCAGGGGTCGGGCCATCAGGCGCGGATTTGGCCTTTATCGACGTCCCCGGCCGGAACCGGCGCCAGCATCTTGATGTCCGGCGCCCCGGCCAGGTGCTCGCCGACGGCGCCGAACATCTTGCCGACTGCGGGCGCGGTGCTGTGGGTCTTCAGCGCCTCTTCATCGGCCCACTGCTCCACGAAGACGAAGGTCTCGCCGGACTGGTGCAGTGAATACAGCTGGCATCCGGGCTCGCCGTGCACCTCTTCGACCGCGGTGGTCAGGATGTCGCGGACGGTGTCGACCGATTCGGGCTTCACGGTCAGCGTGGCGACGACGACTACGGGCATGCTGGGGCCTCCTGACGACTGTGGCGGGTGGGTTTTAGCACTGTTGGTCACCCTACCCACACCGCCGGCGCGCGCCGGTTTCAGCTGCCGCCTGACTGATGATCGGTGCTGCGACTCAGCCCCACCAGGTCGAGGACCACGGCCGCGGGACTGCCCGTGGCGGCCACCAGAGTGAACGGGCGCTGATGGGCCGTCAGTTGGTCGCGCATCATGAACAAGGCCCGCACACCCCGGCTCGTCAGCAGGGTGACCTGGTCCAGGAGCACCGTCAAACCGACCGTGCCGCCCTGGGCGGCATCGGAGAGGTCAACGTTGAACTGGTCGGCGGTCAACGCATCCACCGCGCCGGTCACCGTGAGTGTCGCCTTGCCGGGTTCGTCGTGGCGCTCGGCGCGGTAAAAGTGCGGCGTGCGGGCTGACGGGCTGCTTCCGGGTCCGCTGGAAACAACCAGGGCGGGGCGAGAAACCTTGTGCCGCAGCGTCACTACCGTCCCCTTCTGGGCCGGCCGGGAAGCGCTGTCATGACTGATCGTCACCTTGTCGAGCAGCCGCTCCATCATCGCCAGGCCGCGCCCCCGCCCGATGTCACCGATTCCGGGCGTACGCCATTGCCCGTCGTCGCCGATGCACACTTCAACAACCCCGCCGGACTGCAACCTGCCGGTGATGCGCAGCGGTCCGGGGGCGCAGTCGGGGTACGCGTGCACCGCCACGTTCGCGATCGCTTCGTTGACCGCCAGTTCGATAGCCAGCGCAGCCTCGTCGCTGATATCGATTGTGGTAAGCCATGTTCGGATGCCGTTGACGGCGTCGGTGATGCCGTTGTCGTCGGCGAGAGTCGAGACGGTCAGCTCCGGTGGGGGTGCGGCCACAAGTTGCACCGCCAGCGTGGTGACATCGTCGTCATACCCAGTGCGGGTGAGCAATTCGACGGTCAACTGGCACGCGCGGGCCGCCGGCGAATGCGCCGCGCCGGTGGGCAGCACCCGGTTCGCGACCGCGTCGGCCGCCACCTGCGCAACCTCGGCGTAGCCTTCGGCCATGGTTCGTCCCGGCCGCTCGATGAGGCCGTCGGAGTACAGCAGGACCACATCGCCGGGTTTCAGCGGCCTCCCGACGACGGCGTGGTGATGACCGACTCCCAGTGGCGCGCTTCCGCTTTGGTGTAGGAACCTGGTGTTGCCGTCGGCGCCCACGACGACGGGCGGCGGGTGCCCGCACAGGCAGAATTCCATATCGGCAGTGCGCGGATCGATCACGACGATGCCGACGGTGGCGGCCCGAAGTGGGGCCTTCTTCGCGGCAAAAGCGTCAACTTGCGCGATGGCCGAACCAAGGTCAGCGGTGGTGGTCAGCGCCAGCTCCAGCGCGGCGCGCAGCTGACCCATGGCCGCCGACGCTGCCACTCCGTGCCCCACCACGTCGCCGACCACCAGTGCCATTCGGCCGTCGTCGAGCGGTAGGGCGTCGAACCAGTCCCCGCCGGCCGCCTGGTCCCGTGACGCGGTCAGGTAGCGCGCGGCGATGTCGATATGCGGAACCACCGGTAGCTCAAGGGGCAGCAGGGCCCGTTGCAGTTCGTCGACGACATCACGGGTCGCCTCGTAACGGCGCTGGGCTTCTGCCGCGCGCCGCCCGGCAAGCTCGCGTTCCAGCACCTGATCGGTGACGTCGTTCGCGTAGGCCAGCACCCACTGCCGGTTAACGGGATGGGGTGTGACGACGAAACTCAACCATCGCTCCTCGACCCGGTTGGACGCCGGGTGTTCCCAGTGCACCCGCCACTCCCGGCCGATTTCGGTGCGGCCGCTCGCGTACACCCGCTCGATCACGGGGTTCATCAGCTGGCCGTCCAATTCCGGGAACACCTCGGAGACGGTGCAGCCGATGACGTCGTCCCGGCCGGCAACGTAACGGAAGGCGGCATTCGCGGCGACCAGACGTAGCTCCGGGCCCTGCCAGCAACAGGCCATGACGTCCAGCGCGTCGAAGACGGACCGAATCACTTCCGCATCGCCGACCAGGGTGTCGAGATGCCCACTTTCCGACATTCGTCCACAATGCCTTCTTCTCGGCCCCGCTGCGCGGCTGTTCCGCGAACATTGCCCGCCCTCGGGGACGGGCTGGGTAACGAGACGGGTGAGCCCCGATAAACCCTTCGTTACCAGTGTGGCGGGTGGTGCTGATGTTGTTCTAGCGACTACGCTTGCGGGCATGGCCAGTAAGACCGCAGCCCGCTCCGGAACACGAACGAGCAGGTCAGGGGCCACTTCGCGGGCCGGCGCCGCAGGTGGGCGTGCGAGTGCGTCGCCTCGCGCGCCCAAGAAGCGCCCGAGTAAGCCCGTCAAGCGGGTGAGCAGGCCCGCCAAGCGTCGCAATCAGTCTCTGCTGGTGCTGACCGGACGCGCCTGCGGCCGGGCGGCACGCGCGGGTTGGCTGATGGCCGCCAGGGGAACCGGGAGTGCAGCGCGCTCGATCGGCCAGGCGCGCAACATCGAAGCAGGACATCGCCGCGACGGCATCGCGCTGGCGCTGCTGGGTATCGCCGTGATCATCGCCGCCAGTTCGTGGTTCAGCGCCGCCCGGCCGGTGGGGGCATGGGTGGACGCCGGTCTGCGGACGTTCGTCGGCTCGGCGGTGGTGCTGCTGCCGTTGGTCGCCGCCGCGGCGGCGATCGTACTGATGCGCACCGAACCCGACCCCGACGCGAGGCCACGGCTGATTCTCGGCTCCAGCCTCATCGCGCTGTCGTTTCTCGGACTGCGCCACCTGTGGTCCGGCTCACCCGAAGATCCCGAATTGCGCAGACGGGCAGCGGGATTCATCGGCTTCGCGATCGGCGGACCGCTCTCGGACGGATTGACCGCGTGGATCGCGGCGCCGCTGTTGTTCATCTGCGCGCTGTTCGGGGTGTTGCTGCTGACCGGCATCACCATCCGGGAGGTGCCGGACGCCCTGCGAAACATGTTCGGCACCAGGCTGTTCCAGCGCGAGTACGAAGACGACGAGTACGACGACTTCGCCGGTGACGACGCGGACACCGTCGAGGTCGCCCCGGCCGAGGATTTCTCGGACGGCTACTACGACGAAGCCCCGCTGCGCCCCGAGGACGAGCCCAAGCCCTGGCCCACGGCGTCGGACGCCGAACTCGCAGAACCCATCGCCGACGAGACGCCGACCGTTCCGGAGCCCAAGACCCGCAGGCGCGGAACCAAATCCGACAAGCGCGATGCCCAGGTGCTGGACCGGGTGGTCGAGGGCCCGTACACGCTGCCGTCGCTGGATCTGCTGGTAGCCGGGGACCCGCCCAAGAAGCGCAGCGCCGCCAACACCCACATGGCCGGTGCCATCGGCGAAGTGCTCACCCAGTTCAAGGTCGACGCCGCGGTCACCGGGTGCACCCGCGGGCCCACTGTCACCCGCTACGAGGTGGAGCTCGGCCCGGGCGTCAAGGTGGAGAAGATCACCGCGCTGCAGAAGAACATCGCGTACGCGGTGGCCACCGAAAGCGTGCGGATGCTGGCCCCGATTCCCGGCAAGTCCGCGGTCGGCATCGAGGTGCCCAACACCGACCGCGAAATGGTGCGGCTGGCCGACGTGCTCACCGCGCCGTCGACCCGCCGGGACCATCACCCGCTGGTGATCGGGCTGGGCAAGGACATCGAAGGTGACTTCATCTCGGCGAACCTGGCCAAGATGCCGCACCTGCTGGTGGCCGGCTCGACCGGCTCGGGCAAGTCCAGCTTCGTCAACTCCATGCTGGTGTCGCTGCTGACCCGCGCCACCCCGGAAGAGGTCAGGATGATCCTGATCGACCCCAAGATGGTGGAACTGACGCCCTATGAAGGCATTCCGCACCTGATCACGCCGATCATCACCCAGCCCAAGAAGGCGGCGGCGGCCCTGGCGTGGCTGGTCGAGGAGATGGAACAGCGCTATCAGGACATGCAGGCCTCCCGGGTGCGGCACATCGACGACTTCAACGAGAAGGTGAGATCCGGCGCTATCTCGGCGCCGCTGGGCAGTCAGCGGGTGTACCGGCCGTATCCGTACGTCCTGGCGATCGTCGACGAGCTCGCCGACCTGATGATGACCGCCCCGCGCGACGTGGAGGACGCCATCGTGCGGATCACCCAGAAAGCGCGTGCCGCGGGTATCCACTTGGTGCTGGCCACTCAGCGGCCCTCGGTCGACGTGGTGACCGGCCTGATCAAGACCAACGTGCCGTCCCGGCTGGCGTTCGCGACGTCATCGCTGACCGACAGCCGGGTGATCCTGGACCAGGCCGGCGCGGAGAAGCTGATCGGTATGGGCGACGGCCTGTTCCTGCCGATGGGCGCGGGCAAGCCGATCCGGCTGCAGGGCGCCTACATCACCGACGAGGAGATTCAGGCCGTCGTCGCCGCCTGCAAGGACCAGGCGGAGCCGGAGTACACCGAGGGCGTCACCGCCGCCAAGCCCAATGGTGAGCGGGCCGACGTCGACCCCGATATCGGCGACGACATGGATGTGTTCCTGCAGGCGGTGGAGCTGGTGGTGTCCAGCCAGTTCGGTTCGACCTCGATGCTGCAACGCAAGCTGCGGGTGGGCTTCGCCAAGGCAGGCCGGTTGATGGACCTGATGGAGACGCGCGGCATCGTCGGGCCCAGCGAAGGCTCCAAGGCCCGCGAGGTGCTGGTCAAGCCCGACGAACTGGCCGGCACGCTGGCGCTGATCCGCGGCGGCAGCGGCGCCGACGGCGAGCCCGTTTGACGGCGAGCAGACGCGAAATCGCACAAAAACCCTGGTTTTGATGCGACTTCGCGTCTGCTCGCGGGGCTAAAGCACCAGCAGCATGCGGGAGTTCCCCAGAATGTTGGGTTTGACGTAGCTCAGGTCCAGGAACTCGGCGACACCGATGTCGTAGGAACGGCACATCTCCTCGAACACCTCGGCCGTCACCGGAGTGCCCTCGATCTCGGTGAACCCGTGCTTACCGAAGAACTCGGTCTCGAACGTCAGCACGAACAGCCGTTCGAGTTCCAGCTCCCGGGCCACTTCGAGCAGCCGATTGACGATGGCGTGGCCGACTCCGTGGCCGGTCAGATCCGGGTCGACCGCGACGGTGCGAATTTCCCCGAGATCGGCCCACAACACATGCAGTGCGCCACACCCGACCACTTTGCCGGCGATTTCCGGATCCTCGGCCACCCAGAATTCCTGAATGGACTCGTAAAGGGTCACCAGATTCTTCTCCAGCAGAATCTTGCCGGCGTAGGTGTCCACGAGTTGTTTGATCGCGGGGACGTCAGAGGTTCGCGCTCGCCGAACCACCGGCCGGTAATCCCGTCGACTTTCGGTCACGGGGAAACAGTATCGACATCGCTGACCGCATGAGCTGGCCAGCCGTTATTCTGAGGCCGTGTCGGGGCAACCGCAGGCGGGTCAGGCAGCGGGTCAGGCCCGCATCGCGAATCTGGCGAATGTCCTCACCATGGTGCGATTTCTGCTCGTCCCGATCTTTCTGTACGCGCTCTTCTACGGC